>NZ_JBDNHC010000046.1:0-11059 GCF_041689005.1 Sneathiella sp. | reverse complement strand
TCAGCAACATTACAGGGGTCATGTATTTTGAGGCCAGTCGGCACGCCTCGATGGAAACATCGAAGCAATCTGACGGGCCATGCGCGGCCAGCACGACAAGAGGCGCATCGCCATTCCTGCCATAAACGGCCTGATAGAGGTCCGATTGTTCTGTTTTTGTCGGCAAGCCGGTGGACGGGCCCGCCCGCTGGGAATTGACGATAATCAGCGGTAATTCCGTTGCAATGGCGAGACCAATGGCCTCACCTTTCAGGGCGATGCCGGGCCCGGATGAGGAGGTTATCCCGAGCGCTCCCGCATAGGAGGCCCCGATCGCCGAGCAGACCGCCGCGATTTCATCCTCCGCCTGAAATGTCTTCACCCCGAATTGCTTCATTTTCGCCAGAGTATGCAGGACGGGCGACGCCGGAGTAATGGGATAGGAGCCGAAAAATATATTCAAATCGGCAAGACCAGCCCCTGCAACCAGACCCCAGGCGAGCGCCTCACCGCCAGTAACAGTCCGGTAGAGGCCCTTGGGCATATGGGCGGGCGGGACAGAGTAAAGCTGAACCCGGGCGCCGAGTTCCGACACCTCACCATAGACATGCCCGGCATTGAGGGCGGCTATATTCGCATCCGCGATGTCCGGACGTTTGGCAAATTTCTTCTTCAGCCAGTCAACCGTCGAACTGCGATCGCGATCATATAGCCAATAAACCAACCCGAGAACCCAGAAGTTCTTGCAGCGCAGACCTTCTTTCTGCGAGAGGCCAAAATCCTTGACCGATTCCAACACCAGCTTGGTAATATCAATATTAACAACCGCATAGGCGTCGAGAGATTTATCCTCAAGCGGGTTACTGGCATATCCCGCCTTTTTTAAATTGCGGTCCGTGAAGGTCCCTCCGTCCACGATGACCGTACCTCCATTTTTAAGGCGTGCGATATTGACCATCAATGCAGCGGGGTTGAGAGCAACCAACACATCGGGGTCATCGCCGTGCGTCTCAATTTTGCGGCCACCGAAGTTAATCTGAAACGCGGATACGCCGAAAGTTGTTCCGATAGGCGCCCGGATTTCTGCCGGAAAATCGGGAAAGGTGGCAAGGTCATTTCCAGCTAGCGCCGTTGTGTCGGTAAACCGGCTGCCGGTAATCTGGATACCATCGCCTGAGTCACCCGCAAAACGTATTACCACAGAGGAAATCTCTCGTCTCTGTTCGGAGGTTGGACCCGCCTTTATGTTCAGTTCGTTCAACTTACTTACTCGCATTTTGCATTTATAATTTTCCGAAAAGCAGGATGCCGGTTATGGACTTACTTAATCTGCTTTTGCCGCCGCAAACAAACTTCATTCGCCTGAATTTACTGCCGCGACGAAGATTTCTCTCATAACATCATATGTACGTTTCGGTCGATTTTACCAGACCTGGTTTTCAACGTCATTTTTTCTATCCATACAATTATTGCTGGATCAACGCAACTACATTTCATAAGTAAATTATGTAAATAAAAGAATGTACAAAATTTAAATGTTAAAAATATTTGGCCGGACCAAATTCAGCCAAGACCGTCTTTCATAACCCTAACAAAAAAAGCACCGATCTGCGCAGGTGTTTGACCACCGGGACGGTACCAGCTGCTTGACCAGTTCAATGATCCGAGTAGGTTTAACCGCAGTAATCCTTTATCAATATCCTCGGAAAGGGGAAGGTCCTCAATAAGGTCCATGAACAGCTTGTCATAACTGTCCCGGATTTCAATGAGGCGGCTGCGGAGTGTCGGAGCCGTTCTCGATATATCGGCACAGAGTAAAATGGAAAAATTATTACCCCCGAACAGCGTTTCCATATGGGCGACCGCGGCACGCGTCAATCGGTCCCAGGGATCAACGACACCATCGACGGCGGTGATCAATGCATTGCTGATCAGACGTTTACCCTCTTCGTAGGTGGCAACGATTAGATCATCCTTGGAAGAGAAATGATAGTACATCGACCCGGCAAGCATACCGGCTTCACGAGCAATGTCTCTCATGGACGTCGCATCATACCCGCGCTGATTAAACAGATGTGCCGCCGCCGCCATGAGTTCCTGGCGACGGTTGTCGCTTCGATATAGACCTTCTTCCCTGGAGGGTAGGTTCTCAGTCACGCTTTCGTCCTAACGAGCATTGCCATGATCCTATTTATGCCCGGTCAGATAAAAGGCAGCAACTTTATTCGTTACTGCAATAATCAAAATGAGGGCTAGTCTGCGCCAAAAAGTTTCTTTATTCGGTCCAGCACCTCTTCAGTTTCATCCCCCGCTGCCCTTAATATATTCTGTGCCTGGTCTGAGAGGTTCAAATCCGTTGAAAGGGCCGAAAGGGTCGCTCCCTTAAGTATGGGCCGGTATATTTTATCCACAAGCCCCGCCGGGGTCAGGCCATTTTCGTCTTTCCCCAGATCCTCAAGATGGATGGGTTCAAGGAGCGCTGTTGCTTTCTTACCGGTAAGATCGTCCGATTGCACGATCACAACACCATTGGTTAAGTAGAAATCATTCACGATGAATTTTTTAACAAACATACCACTTTTGGCCCGGATATTTAAATGTGGGTTTTCTATCGCCGCTTTGATATTTGCCCGCAGCACCCTTAGGTTATCGCCGTCTGGCCGTATTTCATAGAAAATTTCGGGAGCATCTATTTTAAGTCTCTTGATTACAAGAACCTCATCCCCAACGGTTTTTGGATCGATCTGCATGTCAATGCTGGCGGCATAGAACGCGTTGTTGTCGGAATAATCAGGCGGGTTGTTAACTGACAGCCTCACAAGTGTCGCGTCGCCAGAGACTGGGGAGAAATTCGCCTCCTGCAGGGTTACCTTGGTCCCGGTGACAGCCGAACCATATTCCTCAATTGTTGTTGTAATGACTGATCCGATGGATGTGTAGACCACAACGATTGCCACAACAAAAAGCATAACAATCAGGAAAAGAACGATAGCAAGGCCGCGTCTCATAACTTGGTATCCGTTTAATGAAAAAAACTGAGACGACCATAGAGCGGCCAGCTATCCGGCGGCAAGAAGAACTATGTGGAGTTCCACTTAAAAAAAGCGCCGCCCCGAAGAATCGGGCCGGCGCTAATTCTTTCCAGACGATATTTACGCCTTATCAGACAGTATATTTACAAAAGCGAAATTTCCCGACGTGCCCGGCGTTCAAAGATAAAGGCAAGCGCCGCTGCCGATCCCGCCGTAATCAGGGCAATCAAGGCAAGTTCCAGATTACTCACGGGAATAAGGTTGCTTCCGCCGGGTGTGGCAAGAGCGAGCCCACCAAAAAGCATCAGGGCGCGAATGGGCCAACCAAATATTTTGCTGCGATGTAAATTACCGACACCCATCAAATATCCCTGCAATGCGCTGGCAATCAGGATTACCCCGCCAACGGCATTCACGAACAGAACCGCCGTCTTGCTTATATCACCATGCAGAATGAACGCCGGATCGAGGACAAAGAAAAACGGAACAAAGTAGATGATTGATCCAAGCCGCATGGCTTCAAATCCGGTTTTCATCGGGTTCGCCCCGGCTATCGAAGCCGCAGCAAAAGCGCCAAGCGCTACTGGCGGTGTGATAAAGGAAACCATTCCCCAATAAAGGATGAATAAATGGACGGAAAGCGGGTCCAGTCCCCCCTGTATCAAGGCAGGTGCCAGTACGATTGCCAGAAATATATAAGCGGCGGTAACCGTCATCCCAATGCCCATTATAAAGCTGGTTATCGCGCCCATGATGAGCAGAACCAGGATATCGCCGCCGGCCAGGAAAATCAGGTCGTTGACAAGAGTTCCGGCCATTCCGGTTATGGACAGCGCGCCGACGATGAGGCCGACACCGACCAAAATGGCGGCAATTTCCGCAAGCAGCTTGCCGGTTGCCATAATAAATTCGATAAAATCCTTAAGATTCCAGCGCGATTTGGAGAAAATCTGGTTTATGACGATGAGCAAAGCCGTGGCATAGAACGGCGCCAACACCTCCTGCTTGAGATATACGAGCATCACAATCAACAAAATAAAGACGGCAATGAAATGCCAGCCCTGACGGAATGTCTCCCCCAACTTGGGAAGCTTATCCCGCGGCAGACCGGGCATATTATTACGGGCCGCATACGCATCAATCTGGATGAACAGGGCCAGATAATATAGGATCGATGGAATGATCGCTGCGACCGCAATCGTAATGTAGGGAACGTTCAAGAAGACAGCCATGATAAAGGCTGTTGAGCCCATAATCGGCGGCATGAGAACACCGCCCGTGGAGGCACAGGCTTCAACGCCCGCGGCGTAAGACGCGCGAAAGCCGGTCTTGCGCATGGCCGGGATGGTCAAAACACCCGTCGTAATAACGTTTGAAATGACGCTACCACTCATCGATCCCATGAGACCGGAGGAAAAAATAGCGACTTTCGCCGGGCCACCGCGAACATGGCCGAGCAAGGCAAACGCCAGATCGATAAAAAATTTCCCGCCGCCGGTCTGTGTCAAGGCAACCCCGAAAATCAGGAAGCCAATTACGAGGTTGGCGAGGGCCTGCATTGGAATGCCGAGCATACTCTCGGCGCTCAGGGTATGATAGGAGATCGTGTCGGAAAACGAGCTGCTCAAGCCGGATATCGGGCCTGGCATTATATCGGCATACAGCGGGTAAAGCGAAATGATGAAGACGATGACGAACAAGGCTGTGCCGCCCGCCCGCCGCGTTCCCTCAAGAACCAACAACCAGAGCACAGAGCCGAGGACGACAATATGTTCCGGCGCCCCCATTTCCCATCCATTGTCGATGATCTTTTCAGCATTCATAAAAAAGAAAACCAAAAGACCGAAAGTGGTGGCGGCGAAAATAATATCGTACCAGGGAACCCTGTTGAGCGGCGCATTGCCTGTGGCCGGAAAAATCAGGAATACGATGGGAACCAGCAAGCCAAACAGCGCATACTGATATTCATTGTCAAGCCATGTATAACTAACAAAGAACCCCAGATTAAACAACTGGTTCGCGGCGAGGAACACGACTATGACAGTCGCGGTTATGACAATTGCTCGCCAGCCAGTGGAAAGGTTGCGATGGCGGGTTAATACAGGAACCGCCACCGCTCCATTCTCATCTATTTTTTCGTCGCTCATTTAAAGTATGGGTTCATACCGGCAGCCTCAAGTGCGGCGGCCCTGGTTTTCATCCAATCTTTAGTAAACTCTTCACCCTCCAGGTTCTTGTCCTTCATGGTTTCCCAGGCGGCAATCAAAGTGTTCTGACGTTCGAGCATTTTATTGTTGTGAGCCTCCATTTCATCCGTCCAGACACCGATTTCCTTCCAGTATTTAACGGCAGCAGCATGATAAGGGATGGCCCACTCAAATGTCTGGTTTTCAAGTGACCAGCCCGACATTGCAGGAAGTGAGTCTTTATAGCTGTCATATTGCGAATGCACGGCCTTGACCATGGAATAAACCAGATTCGGATCTTGGTCTGATCGTGTGATCAGGATTGGGTAGGGGTAGGCAGCGCCGTCTTGCGGGCTGGTTTTAGATATATTGCCGGTGCCAAGTGTTGCCACATGCGGAACGAAGTAAGGGGCAACAGCCTGCAGTCGGGCCCAGCCTTCCTTGTCTGCGGCGGGCGTTGGCGGCCAGAAAATACCGCGCGGCGAAGCTTCGATCTTTTTTGCCGGACCTGTTACCGTCGAGCCAAATGCAGCATCGATTTGACCGGCCTCCAACCCTTTCCACATAGCGCCATAACCACCAAATTCGACAATTTCAACGTCAGCCGGAGTGAGATTGCCGAATGCGAGTATTGCTTCCGTCCCGACGTTCAGGGCAGGGGAGCCACGAACATTGCCGACACGCTTTCCCTTAAGGTCGGCAATTGTTTTGACGCCGATATCACCGGCGACAGCGACACTTAGATTGGCATCAGATGTAGCGGACATTAACATCTGGACATTCTGTGGGCCCCAGCCGGGAGCCGCAAAGTTAAACACGCCTTCCGCAGCGTAAAACGTCCCGGCGCCATTGGCAATAAACTGGACTTTATCCGTCCGCAACGGGCCCATGCGGGAAATATCATTCTTGCCGGGGATTACCCGGATATCAACACCGTACTTGTCTTTCATGGCCTTGCCGATAGCGACAGCCTGATTATAACCGGTCGTACCGGTGTTATAAGCGCTCCATGCGATGGTGCTTGGAAGTTTTACCTCATCCGCCGATGCGACGCCGGAAAGCGTGAGCGCGGCTGCGGTTGCAACTGCGCAGAGTCGTAAAGTAAAAGCCATTATTTCCTCCCTGGAAACCTGCTATGTTTATTTTTTTGTTTTCTCTTAGAACTGTACTCTGCATAGTGGAATAGATTTCTGCAAGTTTTTTGTGGGAAAAACAACTTTTTTGCGTCGGATAGAAAATGCTGAATGAAAATACTTTCATGGGGCGCGTTTCAACGCCGGAGGATAATCGGCACTTTGTTACGTCGCTGGCGCGCGGGCTGGACATACTACAGGCCTTTCGCCCGGGGGAAGGCCCGGTGGGTAACAACGAACTCTCCAAAAGGACCAACTTACCGCGGTCCACTGTTTCACGGCTGACGACGACGTTGGTGACGCTGGGCTATCTGATTCACCGTGAAGTCCATGGGAAGTACGAACCGTCTCCGGCGGTTCTCTCGCTTGGATATACTTTTCTTGCCAACAATAAACTTCGCTTGCTGTCACGACCTCTTATGCAGGACTTGGCAAAGCGGGTGGGGCTTGGCGTCGCGCTGGCAACACGGGTTCGGCTGAACATGATGTATGTTGAAACCGTTCGCGGGGCGGATGAAAGCACATTGAGACTGGAAACCGGCTCCTATCTGCCAATTGCCACGACAGCGGTGGGCCGGGCATTCTTATGCAAATTGCCGGACAGTGAGCGGAATTTTCTTCTCGATCACATTCGAAATAAATACATTGATGACTGGCCGAAGCTGAAAGCAGGATTTGAGGGCGCGCAGAAGGATTTTTCCGATTTCGGATATTGCTTGTCGATGGGAGACTGGCAGTCAAGCTTTCACGCCGTTGGCGCGGCCGCCCGCGATAACTCCAATGGTGATATTGTCGCTTATAATTGCGGCGGTTCGTCCTATCTGGTACGAGAGGAAACGTTACGTGAAGAAGGTGGTCCCCGGCTCGTTGGTCTTGCAAGAAGCATTGAAGTCATGTGCGGGCTCGTCTGACCTTCGAACGCGTCAATAATAATACAAAAGAAAGAAAAGGATATTGCATGGCTTTGGACGTTGAAACATTTGCACTGATGAAAGATGCGGTCACTCGATTTGTAAAAGAAAAATTGATACCTGCGGAGGACGTAGTCGAAGAAACCAATGATGTCCCGGAAGCGATCATCGAGGAGATGCGGGAGCTTGGCCTGTTTGGCTTGTCGATCCCGGAAGAGTTCGGTGGACTTGGCCTCAATATGTCCCAGGAATGCGAAATTGTTCATGAACTTTGCAAGGCATCGCTGGCCTTCCGCTCGGTTATAGGGACCACTGTTGGCATCGGAAGTCAGGGTTTGGTGATGACGGGGACAGAGGCGCAGAAGCAGCAGTATCTACCGCGTCTGGCGTCCGGTGAAATTATTTCTTCGTTTTGCCTGACGGAGCCTGAGGCGGGATCCGATGCTGCGTCTTTACGAACAGTTGCCATCAAGGATGGTGACGACTACGTCCTTAACGGAACCAAACGTTATATTACAAATGCGTTGCGAGCTGGAATGCTCACGGTGATGGCACGGACCGACCCGGCGAAAAAGGGTGCCTCCGGAATTTCGGCATTTCTTGTCGATCCAAAAACGCCGGGTATTACAATTTCAAAAGCCGACGACAAAATGGGCCAGCGCGGGACCAAAACCAGCGACGTAATATTTGAGGACGCGCGGGTACCGGCATCTGCATTGCTGGGTGGACGTGAGGGCCAGGGTTTTTACACCGCAATGAAAGTGTTGGACCGTGGACGGCTGCATTTGAGTTCGGTTTCGACAGGCATTGCGGAAAGAATGCTGGCGGAGGCCTTGGCATACGCTGTTGAACGTAAACAATTCGGGACCGCAATCGGTGAGTTCCAGTTGGTGCAGGCTTTGCTCGCGGACAGTCAGACGGAGCTGTTTGCAGGAACCGCAATGACATTGGATGCCGCGCGAAAATATGATAAGGAAGAAGATATATCAATGTTGGCGGCATGCTGTAAGATGTTCACAACGGAAGCTGCCGGCCGCATCGCGGACCGCGCCGTCCAGATACATGGCGGGGCAGGTTATATGTCGGAATATAAGATCGAACGGTTTTACCGGGACGTGCGATTGTTACGCCTGTATGAAGGAACAACTCAAATTCAGCAACTTGTCATTGCCCGGAATATGCTGAAAACCTACGCGAACTAATAAAAAGGAATAGGAAATGGGTGTAGACCAAATTACAAAAATGATACCGAGCCTTAAAGGTAAGGTCAGCGACGAAGAATGGGAAGAGCGGGTTAATCTCGCGGCCTGTTATCAGCTTGTTGCTCATTACGGTATGTCTGATCTGATTTTCACCCATATTTCTGCCCGTGTTCCCGGCACGGAAAATCAGTTTCTGATTAACCCTTATGGCCTGTTTTTCGATGAAATCACGGCCTCGAGCCTTATCAAGGTTGATATCGACGGCAATGTTCTGGACGATACGCCTTTCAAGTTCAATCCTGCCGGCTATACGATCCATAGTGCCGTTCATGGTGCCTGTCATGATGTCGCCTGTGTGCTGCATACCCATACCTCTGCCGGGATGGCGGTGGCCGCCCAGAAGCAGGGACTGCTCCCGATCAGCCAACATTCGATGATGTTTTACGGACGTCTCGCCTATCATGGATATGAAGGGGTTGCCCTTGATCTGGACGAACGTGAACGGCTTGTCCGCGACCTGGGAGACAGCATTGCGATGATTTTGCGCAATCATGGGCTGCTGACCGTAGGTGGAACGATTTCTGAGGCCTTTCGCCGCGTTTTCTATCTTGAGAAATCCTGCGAGGCGCAAGTCAAGGCATTGAGCGGAGATTCTGAACTAATTCTTCCGTCGAAGGAAGTTTGCGAACATGCCGCCTCCCAATTCACCCCTTTGGAATCCAAGCTGAGCCTGGAATGGCCGGGCCTTTTGCGTATCCTCGAACGCAAGGGCAGCAATTTCCGAGATTAAGAAATCCGTGAAGCGTTCTTTCGGGGCATCGAGAGGTTCTATAGCTTGGGTGCGGTGGACGGTGGCACTGGAATTTTAGGCGATTTGGAATCTCTCGACCGGCTGTAGATCAGGACAGCCAAGATCAATACCGCGGCAATACTCAGGAACAGAACCTTGTAGGCGATAAGGGGCGCCGCACCGGTCTCATCGTGAAAATGCCCAATGATGAGGCCGCCCATGCCTTGCAGAAGGAAAACGCCGAGGAAAACGGCTGTGTTTAACGTCGCAATCCCCCGCCCAAGAAGTTCCTCCGGGAAAATCGATCGCCCGTGGGCCATAATGACGACGCCGTAATTCCCGACAAAGCAAAGAAGAATAAGAAGGGCTGAAATTTGCCAGACTTCTATAACCGGAAGGGCGGCAAGAATGCCGAGAATCAGGATGGTTGTCGTTGCCGCGCACATAATAAGACGCTTTCGACTCGCGAATATGCTGTCAAGATATCCATATACAAGGCTGCTGCAGATCATGGCCAGCATCATCGCAAAAAGAACATTGCCGCGATCTGTTACATCAAGTCCGTAGATATCCCGGAGGAAATTGGCTCCCCATAGGGCCGCAATCGTCATGATGGTGCCATAGATCACCAGATTAATGGCGAACACATACTGAAACTCGCGATCACTGATGATCCGGCCGATGCTGCCAAGCGAATCGCGCATATTCTCGATTTTTCGGCTGTGAAAGGCATGCCCTTCAGGCGCATCCTTGAGGGAAAGAAACGCGATGACGAGCGCCAGGGCGGTGAGCCCGCCTGAAACCCAGAAAATTACACGCCATCCTGCCACGCTGGCAAGCAATGCCGTGGGGGTCGTGGAAATAATATTGCCAAGGCCGCCCATTCCAACAATCAGGGACGCGTAGAGGGCGAACCGTTCCGTGGATAGCCAGCGTGAGATAATTACAAGGGATCCCATCATCACCGGCGAGCAGCCAACCCCGATAAAGAACCGGCTAACAGTGAGCTCGGAAAAACTGGTGGCGACTGCGAATCCGAACGAGCTGACAACAGTCATCAGCATCAGACAGCAGATTGTCTTTCTGGGACCGTAGCGATCAAGGAAAATTCCCACAGGAATCTGAAAAACGGCAAAGCCAATAAAGAAGATACCGCCAACCACCCCGAGCTGCTCATGGGTCAGCCCGATTTCATCCATAACGTCGGGGGCAATCACCGAAATTGAGGAGCGGTAGAAGTTACTGGCAATATAGACCGTGGAAAGGGCCGCAAGGGTTTTTATGGCAATAGCAGTTTCTTTTTTCATTCGTCATTGGCCTGCTGATTTTATTTCTAAAGAGCTAGCAGTTTGTGCCTGTCAGGTCAATTCATGGTGATGGATAGGAATATCTTGCACGATTCCCGCATCAGGGTAATCTTAATAAAAAACAACAAGGAGGATAAAATGTCCAGATGGGTGAAGCGGCCAGAGGGCTCTAATTGGGGAGATTTTGGCGAGGATGACCAAATTGGCAGATTAAATCTGATCACGCCGGAGAAAATACGGGCAGCGGTGGCGGAGGTAAAGGCCGGCGAAAAATTTTGTCTTAGCCTACCATTGGATCTTCCGGGCGGAAATTTACTCAATCCCCGGCGCTTTCCGCCGGAATTGGCGCCGACCTATCGCTCCAGAAATCGGCCGAACATGAACTACAATCTTTCCCAGGATGACCCCAATATGATCGATGTCATCTGCGATGATGTGGTCACTTTGCATACTCAATATTCATCCCAATGGGATAGCCTTGCCCATGTTGGCCAGGAATTCGATGCCGACGATGACGGC
>NZ_JBDNHC010000045.1:0-10028 GCF_041689005.1 Sneathiella sp. | reverse complement strand
TTCGAGTTTGAAGAATGAGAAAGGTCGCCAGTCTAGATTACGTGGTCAAACCACAAGGGGCTAACGGCGTACACCTTCCCGATCCGGTACACAGCAATGCACTGGATCGGGATTAGAATAGCAAAGTTCAAATACATAAGGGGCTATTCAGTTAAGCAACCAAAGCGGCCAAGTGTTCTCGCATTAAATACTCCGGCGTTTTGAATGCAAGCAGTTTTCTTGGTCGGCCATTCAGCCTGTTAACGACATTCTTCAACTGTGTTCATTGTGGCTCATTATCGATATTTGGTTCAAGAATTATACAAAATAAATCTTACCATTGCCCCTGTTGCTTCGTTATATTTATAAGGGTCCAAACCCGCCTCCATGAGATCAAACGAATTCTTCTGCTTACTCGGCACTGGATTTCCCCGTGGAGTGTGTCAAGCGCCGCTGACCCTTTGGAACCACGGCCCGCCTTCGGGATCAGCATTCCGACCCGGCGGCGATAGCGGCCGATGCTGATCGCCGAAATGTGCCGCGAGGTCGCGTTCTGCGAGGTAGAGTGAGTTCACCAGCAAAGCCAAAATTAGCGACCAGTGGCTTCCTCGGGATCGAAAGGTGATTACCGCCAAGCGGTATCAGTTGTCTCGGTTTATGGAACTAAAAGACAATTTCCGAAGTTGGCATAAAGAATTCCAGAAGTCGCGCCCAGCACACCATCAAAATCATCAACTGGGCGATCCACGAAAATGGTCATCCGCCCGCAATCGAGAGCCGAAAAAAGGAAAATCAATATGAGTATTTGGAAATTATCTCCTATTGCGCATCCGGATGACCCCCACTGGAAGGAATACAAATATAAAGAGCCCTTGCTTGTGGAAGCAAAGGAAGCAGGGGCGGCCCGCCTAAGAGCGACACGCTGGTACAAGGAACAGTTTCAGGGAGACCCCAGCAAAAAAATTCAACAATTTTATCGCAGCGCATTTGATGACGAAAAATTATATGAAGTAAGGCGGCTAACGCCTGAGAGCGTTCAAGAGGAAAAAGAAAAGTTTCCAATGGTGAAGTATAATGTGGTTTGAAAGCTGGCAATCCATTCTTAATATTGCAATTACCGGGGCCGTATGCTTTGTGGGCCTTATTGTGCTGCTCAGGGTTGCGGGAAAGAGAACGCTCACAAAAATGAATGCGTTCGATTTCATTATGACCTTCACCATAGGATCAACTCTGGCCACCACAATTACCTCTGATGAGGTTACAATCACAGAAGGCATGACGGCTTTAACTATCATTGTTTTCGTCCAATACGTTATTGCATGGGCAGAAGTCCGCTCTAAATGGTTCCAAAAACTTGTCAAAGCCCAGCCATCCATCCTTTTTCATGATGGAGATTTTTACGAGAAAATCATGCATAAGGAACGGATTACCAAAGTCGAAATCTTGGCCGCCATGCGCTACAGCGGCCTTTCCGATCCTTCGCAGGCCCGCCTTGTCTTGATGGAAACGGATGGGCAACTCAGCGTTATTCCGAAAAATGAGAATGTCGAGGACCTGGGCGTACTACAAACAATAGAGTCTTTTAAGCCTAAGGACGAAGGTCATGGTTAGGTTTGCTTTACTTGTCTGCTTCATGATTTTAGCAGGTTGCGATGAATACCCCAAGGATGCGCAAGGTACCTTGGAAACTGTCCAAAGCAGTCAAATTTTGCGTGTAGGGATTATTAGACACAAACCATGGGCCTATCAAGACGGTTCTAAGCCCCAGGGTATTGAGGTTGAGATCGTCTCGGGTTTTGCACAAAGCCTCAATGCAAAGCCGCAATGGAGATTTTTATCTGAATCTCAGGCCACAGAAAACCTAAAAAATTATGAAATTGATTTGGTTATTGGCGGTCTAACGGAAGACAACCCCCGTAAAAAAGAAATCGGCTTTACGCGCTCTTATCTGATAACCGGCGACGATAAAAAAGACCGCCATGTGATGGCTGTGCCAAAAGGTGAAAATCGTTTTATTACCGTATTGGAAAAATTTCTAAAAGCGCGTCAGTCCGATATACAGAAAATGTACCGAGAGTAAAGCGATGAACCTGGCTCCACATTATGAATTCAGCAATATGCAAATCAAAGCCTTACGCAAGGCTCGCATTCTCGAATATGTATCGATTGTCTATCTAATCAGCGTAATTGTTTTGATGTACATAGTCATGGGGTCGTCTCAGGCTATGAAAACAGCCTGGATAGAAGATTGTCTGGGACTTATACCGCCAATATGTTTCCTGATAGGAAACCACATTTGCTGGCGAAAGCCAACCGAACATTATCCTTATGGATTTCATAGAGTCATTTCCATTTTGTTTTTATGCGCAGCATTGGCGCTGTTATTAATGGGATCATATTTGCTGATCGATGCCCTGATTAAACTCGTTGAGCAAGAACATGCAACAATAGGCATGAAAGAATTCTTTGGACAGGATATCTGGCTGGGCTGGTGGATGATCCTCGCATTGCTTTGGGGCACATTTCCACCCATTTTGTTGGGGCGTGCGAAAGTAAAGTACGCCAAAACACTGAACGATAAAATCCTTATCACAGACGGTGAGATGAACAAGGCCGACTGGATGACTGCGGTGGCGGCGATTGCTGGCATTCTGGGGATTGGGATGGGCTTTTGGTGGGCCGACGCCGCTGCCGCCGCCTTCATTTCCTTTGATATTCTTAAAGACGGCTGGAGACAGACCAAAGATGCAGTGACAGGATTAATAAACCGCTCGCCCACTTCATTAGAAAATGAATATTTGGATCTGCCGGATAAAGTTGAAAAAAAATTGCTCAGTTATGAATGGGTGGAGGATGCGCAAGCAAGACTATGTGAACATGGCCATCTTATTTTTGGGGAAGGCTTCATAAAAACAAAGGACAGGAACCCGATATCCCCCAGCGACCTGCTCATCGCGATGAAAGAGGTGCGCGACCTTTATTGGCGCCTGCACGGATTTGCACTTACCGTTACCGCGAATGAAGAAAATACAGCAAAATCTGATTAAAGCATAATTCCAAGAGAGAAAAGCAGGAAACGATATTTCGCTTGGGCATAGAAAAATCGAAGTGTATTTGCTACGGTATATACGATCTTCCCATGCAAAGAATGCTCTCACCGAGAGCATCCCGCCAAGTTAAACCCGTTGGCGACGCCTTTCCCTTCTTTATTACATTAATACCCATTTTTTAAAGATGGAAGACGGGGTAAAAAATGACCCATTTCTTCTAGTCCTAAAACTACAAACATATTGTCTTGCACACAGGGAACCCTTTGAGTTGTGGGTGGTTTGTCAGTGATAAAACTAACTAAGGATCAATCATATGAATATCTACGACCGCCTAATCCAGGATCACGACACCCAGAAAAAACTCGCCAAACAGCTGATGGAAACCTCAGGGGATTCCTCAGAGCGCCAACAGTTATTTAAACAATTCAAAACTGAAGCCGTAAGCCATGCCAACGCTGAGGAGCAAACCTTTTATGCAGCTTTGATAAAGCGGCCTGAAGGCCAGGAGCAAACGCGCCACAGCATTTCTGAACATAAGGAAGCCGATGATTTGATCACAGAACTTACTGAAGCAGATATGAGCGGCTCAGCATGGATACAGAAGTTCGAAAAGTTAAAACACGACCTTGAGCATCACATGAAAGAAGAAGAAGAGGATGTGTTCGATCTTGCCAAAAGCCTGTTGAGCGATAAGGAAGCGGAGGAATTATCCCTGCAGTTCGACAAACGCAAGCAAGGGGAAAAAGCTGCATAGTTGAACAGTGAGTATTCAAGAAGTTCAATAATTTCGAAACTGGATCGAGTAAGACGTCACCGTTGGGATAAACCAAAACAGCGGACCAAGTGGAATGGGGGGTCAGTGAAGATCCTTCTCAAGATGCTCACTGGCCGTGGGAAATCAGGGAATGATGACCCCGGCCAGTTAGTCTCCCAACCTGTTCCCCGTCAGGGAGAACTTTAACTAGCGATCTTGCGGAATGGGAATATATCTGGAATTATGATCCCATGACGGTGAAGATTCGTTTTTCAGGCAAAATAACGACTGAAATTGAGGGTACTTTCTAAGACTTTTGCGCGCAGGCGTATCAAGGCCAGACGCCTGAAGTTGATGAGAATGAAAATCCGTCAGATGTTCTTCAGTTGAAGGACAAATATTTTAATGCACCAAAATGAGTATCCGGATTTCACTCAGTAAATTCAATATAATTACAGGTTGCTCTATGTGTTAGTTAAAGGTGACCGATGCCACGGCCGCATTGATGCGGGCGTCGCTCCATGCCGTGACCTCACCGGGCGCCTCGTTATCACTGAGGAGATTTACGCCGGTGCCGCGGGTATTCAAGACACGGCCACCTTGAGAATTCTTGACCGAGATCGCGCCGTCAAGCAACAAGACACCGTAAATATCGAGTGAGGGTCCGCCCCAGAAATCTGTCCCGCGGATGCCGATGGTGCCGACCAGAGTACGCACTTCGACATTCTTGTTGGCCATTTTGCCAATTTGCCCGGTGATGAAGCGGAAAGGGCCCTTGACGGCATCGAGGATCGCGGTTCCGATGCCCTTGTCCGGATTAAAAAGATATTTTTCCACCGCGAGCTGGCTGGATTCTCCAATGGTTAGCTTGGTGTCATCAATGAAGGTTATCTCGATACGGGTGTCTGTTCCGGTGTTAATCCTGTCATCTTCATGAATAGCCGAGCCAAGCTTCAGGGGGGTATCCTGCCCCTGGCGGGTCACGGTAGCGGCATTCTGAAGTCGCGTCACTTCGCCAACATTCATGTTGGCCGCAAGTGCGGGAGAGAGCACAGTCGCCATCAAAACGATTGTTGCCAAGGTTGAAATCAAATATTTAAACATTGCCCGTTCCTATCTCGAAAATGATTGTGATATTGAGGGAGTTGCCCTGATTGTACCACAGATATGTATTCTATTAACGAGTCATCATCGCATTTAGTTTCGTTTCGCTGAGCAGACCGGAATGTGTATCGGGGGCGGCAATTACCGAAAGAGCGTTTGCAGTCGCCGCTTTCAGGCAGGTGAGCAAATCCGTATTGATGGACGCATAGGCCGAAAATGTGGTGGCGAAGGCGTCTCCTGCGCCTGCAGTATTGCCAACTTCGGCCTTGCCCGCGGGATGAAAATGAATGCCGTCGGCGGAACCCGCATAGGCACCCTCCGCGCCATTCGTCACCAAAACTACCTTTGGGCCCAGCTTGCAAACTTCCGTTATAACGCTTTCAAGGCTTCTTCCGCCAAGGCCTTTGCTGAAAAGGACGGGACCATCAATGTCCGTATCTCCGTTTTGAAGCGGCTGCCTTTTTGGCAGGAGCGTCAATGCCAGTTGTTCTGCTTCTACCGCATTCATGGAAAGCAGGTCGACATTGGCAAGGGCCTCAACGATATCTCCAGACCAGTATGTGAGCTGCCGGATCCCGGGATTTGTAGCGACGAACGCGCCGGCATTTTTGGCAAGGCGGGTTATCTGTGTCAGGCATCCGGCCGAGTTCCCCGACAGGCTTGCGATATAGACAAGGTTGCGTCCTTCAAATATTTCAGGGGTAATTTCGCTGTTACGGAATGCTGTATTCGCTCCGCGATTGGTGAAGATCGTTGGATTGCGGACGTGGGACACGATCATGATTGTCTGTCCAGTGGGTCGGGCCGCGTCCTTGATGACCCACCCGGTATCAATATTCTCGCGGGTGAGTTCAGTGACTATTTTCTCACCTTCCATGTCCGCGCCGGTGCGGATGAGGCAGGTTGTGGCAAGGCCAAGCCGGGACAAGGCAACCGCGGAGTTCGTCGCGCCCCCTCCCACCGAGGATTTGATGGAACTAACGTCAATTTTCCGTCCTTCTTCAAGCAACAGAAAGGAAGAGGTCGCGTTGTGCATCGTCATGCGTTCGATATCTTTTTCGTCGACAGAGGCAATCACATCAATTGTTGCCGAACCTATCGTCAGGGCCTTTAAATTTGTGAAGGTCATCTGCGTCATATAAATTTTCTACTTACCTGTGGCTAGGGAACATACCTGCAATAGTTGGCTGAACAATTGCTGCTTATCTTCATTAAATAGAGTTTCGTAAATATCTCAACCGCTATCACTTTGTCGGCTGACTACAATCCCTATAAACCGAAATGCGTTCGGTTCAACAAAAACTATAATAGGTGACAAATGGGGCATGCCAAATCGCGGGAAGACAACACGGATCGGCAAGAGTGGGCATTTCCCGTGTCAGCCGAATATTTTGGTTGTCTGATATCGTTAATCTGGCATCATGTCGATCAGGGAGCGACGGATAAAAATCGGTGAGAAAAAGCAATCGGGGAGACGAAAATGTTAGAAAGCTATAGAAGTTATAATGTGCCATTCGCTGGACTGGCAGACGTCAAAAAATTTGAGGAAACTCCTGTTGATGAATGGATTCCACAAAAGAATATTTATGAAGCCTTCTGTCGCACAGTCGAAAATTTCCCTGATAAAACAGCATTAATAGCGCTGCCACCGGGCGATCCGATGGGGAATGGGGTCAGCCTCAGTTTCCGGCAAATGCTTGGCCGGGTAAATCAGATGGCAAACCTGTTTCTGTCGGCGGGGCTGGCGGAAGGGGAGACCGTCACACAAATGCTGCCCCTCTGTCCGCAATCCATCTTCACCCTGCTCGGTGCCGAGGCGGTCGGGATCGTCAACGCCGTGAATCCGCTTTTGGAACCGGAACATATTTTAGGAATTGCGACGGCGGCCAATGCGACCATCTTGCTCGCAACGGGGAAGGCGTTAAGCCCTGAACTATGGGCGAAGGCGGTCTATGTCATAGACCGGATGCCAAATCTCAAGGCGGTTTTCGTGCTAGGCGGTGGGGACGAATGTGACGGCGAGAAGATTAAACCGCTTGATCCGATGCTGGCAGTGCAGGATGCGAGTGTCATTGCCGGGCGCACCGACCGCGACTTGAACGAAACCGTCGGCTATTATCACACGGGCGGGACAACGGGTGTGCCGAAACTGGCACCTCATACCAACCGGATGCAGCTTTCCCAGATTGCCTCAAGTGGCTTCGGTTTGGGCATTAGTTCCGATGATATCCTGCTTGCGGGGCTGCCCTTGTTTCATATCAGCGGATCAATCGTGGTTGGGCTAGTGCCTATTCTGAACGGCGCGACTCTTATTATCGCCAGCCCGCAGGGATTCCGCGATCCGCTGGTTATCGGGAATTACTGGCGTTTGGTCGAGAAGTATAAGGTCACAATTCTTGGCGGTGTTCCGACAATGATGTCCGCGCTCCTGAACGTACCGATTGGTGAGGCTGATATAAGCACTCTGAGGGTGGGACTGACCGGTGGGTCTGCGGCACCGGTTGAGGTCTTGAAAGCCATCACCAAGAAATCCGGTGTCAATATGCTTGAAGGTTATGGCATGACCGAAGTGACCTCCTTCACGACCATGCAGCCACAAAATGGCGAAGCGCGATTTGGCTCTGTCGGCATAAGGCTGCCATTTGTCCAAATTGAATCCGTTCATCTGGATGCCGACAGGAACATAGAGCGGGTTGCGGATACGGACGAGATCGGTGAAATCGTCATGAAGGGGATCTGTGTCATGCCGGGATATGTCCAGAGCGAATATAACAAGATTGCCTTCACAAAGGACGGCTGGCTTATCTCGGGAGATCTTGGCCGGATCGATAAGGACGGATATATCTGGCTCACCGGGCGGGCGAAGGACGTGATTATCAGGGGCGGTCATAATATCGACCCCTCCATCATCGAAGAGGCCTTGCATGAACATCCGGCCGTCGAGCTTGCCGCCGCTGTTGGCCGTCCCGATGCGTATGCCGGCGAAATGCCGGTTGCCTACGTTCAATTGAAACCGGACGCGAAGGTGACGGTCGAGGAATTGAAAGAGTTTGCCCGCGATCATATTCCGGAGCGGGCCGCAAATCCGGCGGACCTGACGATCATAGCTACCATGCCGCTCACGGGGGTTGGGAAAATCTACAAACCTGCCCTCCGCCAGGATGCAGCGGTAAAGGTGTTTACCTCAGAAATGGCGGCGCTTTGTGGGAACGGCATCAGTATTTCAATTTCAGTCGAAAATCATGCGGTGCATGGCAGTTTGGCGTCAGTAGAAGTGACGGGCGGAAACGAAAGCAAGATGCGCGAACAGATCGGCGCCAAACTTGGGCCCTATACCATGCGTCATGAGGTAATCTGGAAAAGCTGAAGAAGTGTGGCGACGTCTATGTGGAATAAAGGCGTCTCCATCTTGCAAGAGGCGTTCCTTGGCTTACTTTAAGATTATCAGATAAATAGGAGTTTGACGATGACCCTCCGTAATCCGATATCGCATTTGCCGACGCATGAGGTAACGAATGTGCCGCCCCCCCTCGGCGATCAGGATCTTTATGGGATTGACATGCCATTGAAGGAAGGATTGCGGCGCGAAGGGGCGGACTGGGCAAAAAAAGCCGTCTCGGATTTCGGTCGTGCCGCCGGGTCGGAGGAAACCTTGGAATGGGCCAATCAGGCAAACCGCTACCCGCCGGAAATGAAAGCATTTGATCGCAATGGGATGCGGATTAATCAGGTAACCTTCCACCCGGCCTATCATGATCTTATGTTGCTGGCGATAGAAAATGATCTGCCGAGCTTCGCCTGGAATAACCCCCGCGAGGGCAATCATGTCGCCCATGGCGCCCTCTCCTATTTGTTGAACCAGGTCGAAGGCGGCGTTCTCTGCCCGATGGCGATGACCTACGCCGTTGTCCCGGCCCTGAAGGCGACGCCGGAAATCGCCAATGAATGGATTCCGCGTTTGTTGACCC
Source organism: Sneathiella sp. (assembly GCF_041689005.1). Taxonomy (GTDB): domain Bacteria; phylum Pseudomonadota; class Alphaproteobacteria; order Sneathiellales; family Sneathiellaceae; genus Sneathiella. The sequence continues at coordinate 1,173 of NZ_JBDNHC010000045.1, read as the reverse complement.
GGAAATATGATAAGCGGGACATTCCCGCCGCCGAAAAGACGGGCATCACCATGGGCATGTTCATGACGGAAAAGCAGGGCGGATCGGATGTCCGTGCCAACTCGACAACGGCAGAACCAGAAGGCAGCGCCAGCGGCTCTGGCGCCCCCTATATCCTCAGCGGTCACAAATTCTTCTGTTCCGCACCGATGTCAGATGCCTTCCTTACCTTAGCCTATACTGACAACGGCCTGAGCTGTTTCCTGATGCCCAGATGGCGTCCGGACGGGACGCGCAACGGCCTTTATATCCAGCGGTTGAAGGACAAGCTTGGGAATAAATCCAACGCCTCCTGCGAGATGGAACTTGTAAATGTGTCAGCGATAATGCTGGGTGAGGAGGGGCGGGGTGTTCGCACCATCATCAATATGGTACAGGGAACGCGGTATTACTGTGCCATCGGCTCGGCGGCATTGATGCGTCAGGGGCTGGTCCAGGCCCTTCACCACACCAGTCATCGCTCGGCTTTCCAGAAAAAGCTTATACAGCAACCGTTGATGCGCAATGTGCTATCTGATCTGGCAATTGAATCCGAGGCGGCAACTGCGCTGTTTCTTCGCCTCGGACGGGCGATCGGGGAGAGTGAGAGCAACCCGGCGGAAGCGGCGCTCGCGCGTATAGGCACGGCTGTTGGAAAATACTGGATCTGCAAACGCGCACCCGGTCATGTTTATGAAGCCATGGAATGTCATGGCGGCCCGGGATATATCGAGGAAAGCATCATGCCGCGTTTATACCGTGAAACGCCGCTTAACAGCATCTGGGAAGGCTCGGGGAACGTGATCTGCCTCGATGTCCTGCGTGCCCTTTATAAAGACCCCGCGGCGCTACCGGCATTTTTTACGGAAATCGAACAGGCAAAGGGCGGTAATCGCTTGCTCGATGCGGCGATCGAGCGATTAAAGACGGAGGCGACAGAAACCGGTGACCTCGAAATTCGGGCGCGGCGGATCACGGAAATGATGGCACTGGCGTGGCAGGGGGCGTTGCTTGTCCGCCATTCTTCAGTCGAGGTTGCTGATGCCTTTTGCGCCTCGCGTCTGGGCGATCATTGGACCGGCGCCTATGGCGCGTTGCCAAATGATACGAATTTTGCTGCCATACTCACGCGCGCAGGGGCTCCCCTTTAAGGGT
>NZ_JBDNHC010000044.1:0-14682 GCF_041689005.1 Sneathiella sp. | reverse complement strand
GAGGCGGAGCCGATGATACTATCCTCCTCGCCGAAGGGTTCGGTCAGCTCGCGTCCCACACAAGGCTCCGGTCCGCATCCGTCATCACTTTCGGCGCGCCCAGATGATCGGGATGAACGTAATTCACCGCCTCCCCGTCATTAGAGACAAATTTCACCGCATCTGCAAAAACCGAGGGCAGGTCATCCACCACCTCGAACCGGATCGCATCCGCCGACAATCATCGTCATTTTGGTATTTCCTCTTGAAGAGGCTGCCTAACATAACGTCGGCACTCATTTTTGATTGCGCCAAATTTCAAGAAATTAGCTTTCGCCTCATTTAAGCTAACTTCATTTGCGCCGCCAACAAAATTCGGATCTTTACCTTGAACCAGATCATCCTCCCAATAACATACAGGGCATATTTCAAAAGTTCCTACAGGCATTTCGTCGAAGGTCAAATAACCACAACATGGACAAGCATATTTCATAATTAGGCCCTACTGATTATTCCAATATTTACTTCCACCTGCAGGCCGAAACATCGTTTTCGGAGCACCTGAGGAATTTTTTACCGCAAACGTATTCGATTGAGGGTTATACAACAGTTTATCACCATTAGGACGTGATTTGGTTAATGTGCCGTTTGGAGGATTTCTGGTAAATTTCTGAGCGCCTTTTACATATTGGCTCGCATTTTGATACTCCGGGAATTGCTTGCCATCCTTCATATAATGATCAAATGCATTCTCCACTGCGTTGCGAGATTTAGTTGATGACCAAAATGGCGGCTTCTTTATCCAACTCCCAATTTTCGTCAGATACCTAAAGCCTTTAAAAACCGGCGGAACGATGCCACCAATACCCCCAGAGATAGCGACACTCGCCCAGTCAACGCATTCCCACTGACCGTCATTCTCATAGAGCTGGAATCCCAAATCAACACCAGCGCCAATTGCCACACCTATCAGGATTGGTACGATGAATTCACCCCTCGGATCCGTATAATTGACCGGATTACCGCTGACATAGCCGTAGGTGTTGATCCCGCCCGCGAGACCGATGGGGTCGGATTGCAGGTAGCGGCCGGTGGTCGGGTCGTAGTCGCGGAAATAGTTGTAATGCAGGCCCGTCTCCGCCTCCAGTCGCTGGCCCGGAAAGCGGTTGTCGTTGGCGGTGAAAGTTATGAGATAAAAAGTTTGAAATCCTTAGTAGCAAAATTAAATTTTAAATGCTTCCCGGCCTTTTGGCGAATCGATCAAAATATCTTCACCGAGTCGTTTCGCGATTGCCGAAAATAAATCTTTGTCAAACTCTTCGTTATCATTTTTAGGAATCTCTATAGAAGTAAACAATTCTTGTCTACCATCTTCATATATCCTGTAAATTATCAATTTAGAATCAGCTTCTATCTTAACTAAATGGTCAAACATTATTTATTTCCCTCTAGTTGTTATATGTATTCAAGGGAGGGATAGGCTTGCCCCTTAAGCATGCCGCATATCGCTCCGTCGCCGATGCGTGACATTTTGCCCCCACTTCGCCACCACGGCTACGAGTTACACCGTTGCATGTATCGGTATCTACTCGCAGAAGTTTTTCGCAATTATCCTCTTCTCCAGTATCCTCATCTTCCATCTTACACTGACCAAGCCCCGGTGTCGCTTTCTCTACCTCCTCATTCGGTAAATTGTTCAACATTTCGCGGAGTTTAGAAAGCGCATCTGATATTGGCTTCGTGCAATTTGTATAAATACACACCGCTATTCCCACGCCTACGGCAGGAAAAACAAGTGCCTGGGCGAACTGCCCATCCGGATCGGTATAATTCACCGGATTGCCGCTGACATAGCCGTAGGTGTTGATACCGCCTGCGAGCCCGATGGGATCGGATTGCAGGTAGCGGCCGGTGGTCGGGTCATAGTCGCGGAAATAGTTGTAATGCAGGCCCGTCTCCACCTCGAGGCGCTGGCCCGGAAAGCGGTTGTCGTTGGCGGCGGAGCCGATGAGGCTGTCCTCCTCGCCGAAGGGAAGGAAGCTCGCATCCCACACAACGCTCCTGTCTGCGTCCGTCATTTTCTGCGGCGCGCCCAGATGATCGGGATGGACGTAATTCACCTCCTCCCCGTCATTGGAGACGAACTTGACGCTGTCCGCAAAGACCGAGGGCAGGTCATCAATCACCTCGAACCGGATCGCATCCGCCGACATATCCCCATCGAGGCTGTCGTTTGAGAGGACAATCTTGTGTCCCTGCCCCAGCTCCATTGTAAGTCAACTACGTACATAAAAGCCGTGTTATTCGAAAAAATTGCACTGGGTCTATATGATAAAATAAATACTATCAGTCCGTCTGTGCTGCTTTTTTCAAAGCTTCCAAAATCTCAGGATGTTTTGAAACTAGCCCAAACAAAGCAATTTGTTGCCCGCCAGCTCCGAAAAGTAAATATTCGCATCCTTCAACTAGGTTGTCGTGCCAAGTTGTCACTATGTCGTATGATCCAGAATCTTCGATCAAATGATCCAATTGATCGTGAAGTCGTTCAGCCTCTACACCCACACAACAAAATTCCTTACATCCAAGTTCGATTAAATCCTTTGCAAGACCCACCACTTCATCGAGTTCTTGCTGGCTAAATGCAGCAACAAGGATTGCAAATGGAGTACTTATGTTCTCGACGGAGAAATCGCTTAATGATCCGATGGCGATTTCTCGATTATCAAAATTTATTATCTGCATAACTGTTCCACAATCCTCCTTTCAGCTTATCAATATTATTCTTAAAAGTTTGTATTTCTTTTTCTAAATGTCGGATGCGCGATTCTTGGGCCGCTCTAATAACAGATTCTGGCTGCCCCTCCATTCCGGGCCTCACCGTGGGGTTCCTTTTGAAATCCGATAGTTTTTGCTCATGCTCAGCAAGGCGCTTCCGAAGCGATCGAATTGCTTTTTCAGTTTGATTGGTAGGGCTTTTATTTCCAGTAGCACCGTCTTTTCCATTTGTACCATTCTCCGCATTAGATCCACGCGGTGGTTTTGTCGGATTAGGCCGTTCAGTCGTTTTCTTGATGGACTGGTACATATTATTCGCGCGATTGACGGCCGCAGGGTAATTCAGACCATACAGTTCGGCTGCAACTCCAGAAATACCCACCGTTGCGCCGAAAGCGCCCCAGTAGGCGACATCCCACCAGTTTACACAGGACCAGTTGCCGTCGTTTATATAGAGCTGGGCCGCCAGATTAGTCCCGGCTCCAACCAAGCCGAGAATGACAGGCACCGGGATTTCCCCGGTTGGATCCGTATAATTCACCGGGTTGCCGCTGACATAGCCGTAGGTGTTGATGCCGCCCGCGAGGCCGATGGGATCGCTTTGCAGGTAGCGGCCGGTGGTCGGGTCATAGTCGCGGAAGTAGTTGTAGTGCAGGCCCGTCTCCGCTTCCAGTCGCTGACCCGGAAAGCGGTTGTCGTTGGCGGCGGAGCCGGTGATACTGTCCTCCTCGCCAAACGGCAGGAAGCTCGCATCCCAGACAAGGCTCCGGCCCGCATCCGTCATCTTCTGCGGCGCGCCCAGATGATCGGGATGAACGTAATTCACCTCCTCCCCGTCATTGGAGACGAACTTCACCGCGTCGGCAAAGACCGAGGGCAGATCATCGATCACCTCGAAGCGGATCGCATCGGCGCTCAAATCGCCATCGAGACTGTCGTTGGACATAACAAGCTTGTGCCCCTGCCCCGGCTCCATCACGAACTTGGTCTGCCATTGAGCATAAAGACAATAACGCCGCGTCTGCTCTTACATAATACATTCAATTTCTATCATTTCGGGAAATGCATCACTTGCAGTAAATACAAACTGCCTTCCGTTATTTGCTTCGATTACGAGAGGAGATTCAATCTCTAGATACTCATCTGTCATATTGACACTCTTAACGCTCGCGCTCTTGATCCCAGAAATAGTTAAATCCGTCAGGGGGCAATCTTTTGGGCATTCAGATAGGTGTTGTCTCGATGGATGAAACATTTTCGATTTTTCCGGAATAGGTGACGTGTCCTCTTCAAATAGGCCCAGAAAAAAAGTTTCTTCGTTCCTCTCAATTGCTGATAGCGCAATCCATTTCTGGGCATTGAGTATCCACAAACCAGAAAGCAAGTAAGTTCCCGAAGACGAGCGCTCCAAGCGTCCGCCAGACACAACAATCTGCTCCCATTTTCCCTTAGTCAGACTATCTAATAGTTTAATTTCAGCCATTACATGGGTTCCTAATTTATTTAAAGTGAATAGTTTCTCCATTAGGCCGTGTTCCTCGTCCAGGCAAATCAAGTCTTGTGGAACCATCAGCATTGAGGCGAATAGTAGTGCCATCTTCCGCGCGACGCATAACGCTATTATTTGGCGTCAAATCTTCTGTTACCTTCTGGCCCCTGGTCTGGTTTCTAAAGATACTCTTTGCCGTCGCCCGGCCGCCCGACAAATCCGTATTTGTTCTTTTATTCGTAACACGAGGATTTTCCCCCATAAGAGGTTTAGTTTCTCCAGAGGCCGGAGTAGCATTTTGAGAACCACCATTCGACCCATTTGGCGTCTGCGGGTTCTCCACGTTAGATCCACGCGGCGGTTTGGTCGGATTAGGCCGTTCAGTCGTTTTCTTGATGGACTGGTACATATTATTCGCGCGATTGACGGCCGCAGGGTAATTCAGACCATACAGTTCGGCTGCAACTCCAGAAATACCCACCGTTGCGCCGAAAGCGCCCCAGCACCTCAAACCGGATCGCATTCGCCGACATTTTCCCGTCGAGACTGTCATGGGACATGACGACCTTGTGTCCCTGCCCCGGCTCCATCACGAATTCGCCGAGCGGCACAGCTAACTAAGCTTTGTTATCGCGCCTAACTATTACCATTCATTTTTCTGACCTTCTTGTAGATCGCAGGAAGCAGATAGAACCACTGCCAGTAGCCAAACAAAAAATAAATTGTCCATATCGTTATTATGTGGGGTATGGAACTGGCTATAACGTCACCGAAACTAGTGAAAATTGCGTCATACACCAGTGTAATGATCAGTGCACATAAAATGCTAATTGGAAATGAGAGTATCAGCATTCCCCAGATCAAAACTACTTCAGCATCACTGTTTGGCTGATCATCAAAAAAATACAAGGTCGCCAGCATTACCACAACAGCTAGAACGGTCCAGCCTAACTTTGCATATTTTATCAAATTGCATTCCTTCCAAAAGAACACTTAAGAAAATTTATAGGTCGCACTGTTTACGGCACTTTTTATGTATATTGTCATCATATTCCTGACAATCGGTACCGAAAGGTATCCCGTACCTAGGCCTAGGTTTCGCCCATTCATCAGTTACACATTTTTCGAAGCATTGATTGTCATCCTGAGTTTTTTCACATTGCTTAGGCTCATAACTATCATCACTTGGCTTTCCTGGGCTTCGCAGCGGGGAGCCACTTCTATCTTGTCCGCCGCATGTAATTTTTCCATTGCGATCAATAACACAAGAGTATTGATGGTAAAGCGGATTGCCTCGAACATCTGGACCAGAGCGAGTCCCGCTTCCCCCCAATCCATTAAGAGGCCTTCTACACTGGTAGGTCTTTAATCCCCTTGGATCCGTATAATTCACCGGATTGCCGCTGACATAGCCGTAGGTGTTGATGCCGCCCGCAAGGCCGATGGGATCGCTTTGCAGGTAGCGGCCGGTGGTCGGGTCGTAGTCACGGAAATAGTTGTAATGCAGCCCCGTCTCCGCTTCCAGTCGCTGACCCGGAAAGCGGTTGTCGTTGGCGGCGGAGCCGATAAGGCTGTCCTCCTCGCCGAAGGGCAGGAAGCTCGCATCCCACACAACGCTCCGGTCCGCATCCGTCATATAAAACCCTCACGCCTTCTTCTGCCAGCCCGTTTCCGTCTGCTGGTAATAGCTGACCGCAACCTCCTGATCTTTCAGCCCTTTCCAGCGCGCCCGCGCGGCGGCGAGGACGGTGTCGTTGTTGCCGTCGAACATATACAGGCAGCGCTCATAGGTGGTGAGGTCGGCGGCGGGGGCGTCGTCGATGAGGACGAGGACGTTGGCGGCGGAGGGGTTCTGGGCCGCATCGAGGGTCAGGAAGATGGGCTGCTCCGCCGGATCCACCCCCTCCCCCTCGCGGGCATGGGGCAGGAAGGACGCGGGCAGGCTGGTCCAGAGGGCGTCATCGAGCAATTCGATCCGCTCCTCCGATACCCCGCGGATAACCACGCGAAAGCCGCGCTCCAGCACCTTTTCAAGCAGACGCGGCAGCGCCTTTTCCAGCGGTTCCGATTGCAGGTGATAGAAGCTGACGTCAGTCACGCGCCCGTTTATTTTCCTTCGTAGTGATCATGGACGAGACGGTCAAGCAGGCGGACGCCATAGCCGGTGCCGCCCTTCGGGACCGTCGGCTTATCGGTGCTGGACCAGGCCATGCCAGCAATGTCGAGATGCACCCAAGGCACGTCATTGACAAATTTAGCCAAGAACTCCGCGGCAACGATGGAGCCCGCGCCGCGCCCGCCGGTGCCGATATTCTGCAAGTCGGCAATCGGTGACTTGATCTGCTTGGCGTAGGCGTCCGACATCGGCAGGCGCCAGACTCCCTCGCCGACCTCCTTGCCGGCGGCGAAAATCCGCTCGGCCAGTTCGTCATTATTGCCGAACATGCCGGCATTCTCATGGCCGAGCGTGACGATGATGGCCCCGGTCAGGGTCGCGAGATTGACCATGAACTCGGGTTTAAAACGGTCCTGCGTGTACCAGAGCGCATCGGCGAGAACGAGACGGCCCTCGGCGTCCGTATTCAGCACCTCGATCGTCTGGCCGGACATGGAGGTGACGATATCGCCGGGCCGCATGGCGTTGCCATCGGGCATGTTTTCAACGCAGCCGATCACACCGACGACATTGATCTTGGCCTTGCGCCCCGCCAGCGCCTTCATCAGGCCGGTCACGGTACCCGCGCCGCCCATGTCCCATTTCATTTGCTCCATCCCGGCGGCGGGCTTGAGTGAGATGCCGCCGGTATCGAAGCAGACGCCCTTGCCGACGAAGGCGAGCGGCTTGCGGCTTGCCTTTTTGCCGGTGGCGCCGTTCCATTGCATGATGACGAGGCGACTATCGCGGGTCGAGCCCTGCCCGACGCCGAGCAGCGCCCCCATGCCGAGCCGCTGCATCTTGGCCTCATCCAGCACCTCAACCTCGATGCCGAGACTTGTCAGCTCAAGGCAGCGTTCGGCGAAGCTTTCCGGATAGAGGCTATTCGCGGGCTCGCTCACCAGATCGCGGGTCAGGAAGACACCCTCGACGATGGCTTCCATATCGGCGAAGGCTTTCCGCGCGACCGCAGAGCTCTTGCAGGACAGGGTCATGCGAACTAGTGTCGGCTCGCTCGTCTCATCGATATCCGTCTTGTATTTCTGGAAGCGGTAGGAGCCGAGCATGGCGCCCATGGCGATGGCGGCGGCGGCATCGCTGGTCCTGATATCGTCGGTGGCGAGCTCATCGACAATGACGGTGACGCTTCTGGCGCCGGCGCTGTTCAGCTTCTTCACCAAGGAGCCGCCCACGGTCTCAAGATCGGTTTGCGACAGCTTCTCCACCTCGCCCAGCCCGAACAGGACGATGCGCGACACCTCCAGCCCGACGGGGGCGAGGATTTCGAGGAAGTTGCCTATTTTTCCCTTAAACCGGCTCGATCCCAGGGCACGCGTAATCGCCCCCTTGGTTATCTTGTCCACGTCCTTCGCGGTCGGCGACAATTCATTATCGGCAAAAACGGCAAGAGCGAGGGACCCCCGTTTGGGGAGAGAGATTTCAGAAAATGCAAACTTCATGAAAATTACCTGTATTATTCGTTTTTGGAAAATGGTTTACGCATCACGACCATGTATTTTTCATAGCGCGTCCGTTGGCGGCTGGCAACAGGCAAAACCTTTCTTTCGCGCCCCGGCCCTCATTTATTGCGGAAATAGTTCACCGCCTTTCAGGGAATTTTCGGCGAATTTCGGGAAATTGCACGGTTCCATCTGGCGTAATGAAAATCACTCGCTATACTCCAGCCTATGAAACATATTAACCGTTATCTTATGAAGCAATTGGCGGTGCCGATGATCTTCATAACCTTTTCGCTGACCGGCGTGATCTGGCTGTCCCAGGCACTGAAGTTTGTTGAAAAGCTGATCAACGGTCTACCTGTCACCACCTTCGCGTATCTCTCTGTCCTGCTGCTCCCCGATATCCTGAAATATACCCTGCTGCTCGGCATTTTCTTCGGCACCCTGTTTGCGTTCAACAAGCTGTATTCCGACAGTGAGCTGATCGTCATGTGGGCGGCGGGCCTGAGCAAATGGGCGCTCGCGCGCCCGGCCCTCTATATGGCTCTGCTGGTGACCTTTTTCCTCTATGTCCTTGGCTTTGTCTTCGCTCCCTACGGCATCCGGACTGTGACCGAACTGCGCGTCGCCTGGCAGGATTCGCTGGCATCCGTGGTCCTGCGCGAGGGGGTCTTCAACTCGCTCTCGAACGATGTCACCGTCTATATCCGCGAGAAAAGCTCAAACGGCGAGATGCTCGGCGTCCTTGTCCATGACGAACGCGACCCGATCCGGCCGGTGACCTATATGGCCGAGCGCGGCGCGTTCATCAAGACCGATGAAGGGCCCCGCTTTGTCATGTATACCGGCAACCTGCAGGAGGTGTCGAAGGACGACGCCAAGCTCAGCCTGCTCTATTTCGATCAATATACCCTCGATATCGCCCAGTTCGAGAAAAAGAGCGATGTCCGCTGGCTTGAACCGAACCAGCGTTATCTCATGGAGTTGATCCACCCCGAAGACACCGAGCGTATCCGCCGTGACCGCTGGAAGCTGGACGCGGAGCTGCACCAGCGGCTGGTATTGCCGCTCTATGCCATTGCACTGGTGTTCATTGCCCTTGCCGGGGTGATGAGCGGCGAATTCACGCGTCGTGGCCGCGGCAAGCGGATCGCGCTGTCGGCAACCGCGGGTGTCGCCCTGTTGATCACCGGCATGGCGCTGTTCCGGGTGACCAGTGAAAGCGGGCTGATCACGCCCGCACTCTATGCCCTGCCCATCGTCGCGACGATTATCGCGGCCTATCTCTCCTCGGGCGGCCGGGTACCGTTTAGCGGTGGTTTTTCCGGGCGCAAGCCGCTTGCCGACGGAGGTCCTAACTGATGCAGGTGCCAGGGTCTCTCTCGCTCTATCTTGGCAAACAGTTTTTAAAGAACGTCGGCGTCATTTTCGCAGTTCTGATGACAATTGTCTTTCTCATCGATTTTATCGAGCTGCTCCGCCGCGCCGGCGATAAGGAGGGGATTGATATTTTCACCATCCTGCAGATGGTCCTGATGCGCCTGCCCACTCTCGGCCAGAAGCTGCTGCCATTCATTACCCTGTTCGGCGGCATGCTGACATTTTTCCGGCTGGCGAAAACGAGCGAGCTCACGGTTATCCGTGCCGCCGGCGTCTCGGTCTGGCAATTCCTGTTTCCGTCACTGACGATTGCCTTTCTCATCGGCATCGTTGCCCTGACGATCATCAATCCTATCAGTGCCGCCATGCGGGCCCATTACGACCAGATGGAAGCCAAGTATTTCGACAAGCAGTCGAGCCTCCTCACCCTCTCGTCGAACGACCTGTGGCTGCGTCAGGTCGATGATGATGGCCTCTCGGTCATTCATGCGCGCGGCGCGATCAATCAGGGCATTGACCTGACCGATGTCATTATTTTCAGGTATGACAACAAGAATGTCTTCACCAGCCGGATCGATGCCGCGCGGGCCATTCTTCATCCTAGGTTTTGGGAACTGGCGAACGTTGTCGTTACCGGACCGAACATGCCCGCCGTGCGCCACGACCGGTTGACCCTGCCAACCTCGCTCACGGTGGTGCAGATACAGGAGAGTTTTGCCTCCCCCGGAACGCTGTCTTTCTGGGACTTGCCTGACTTCATTGCTACGCTGGAACATGCCGGGTTTTCCGGGGCGCGCCATCGCCTGCACTGGTACAGCCTGATGGCCGGGCCGGTCCTGATGCTGGCGATGGTTCTGGTCGCCGCCACCTTCAGTCTGCGGTCCCTGCGTCAGGGGCGGACGGCGTTTCTTGTGATCGGCGGGATTGCGACCGGATTTATCCTGTATTTCATGACTGATATCATTTATGCGCTCGGCCTTTCCGGGAACCTGCCAATTCTGCTCGCCGCCTGGATTCCCGCCATTGCCATCACATTGTTTGGCCTTGCCATGATGTTCCATCTCGAGGACGGATAACCCATGATGCGTGCTGTACAGATTTATCTCATCGCCCTGCTGTTCCTCTGCATCTATCTGCCCCCGGCAACGGCGGCAGAGCCGCAAACCGAACTCGATGTCTCCAAGGATACCGTTCTCACCGCCCGTGATGTCACCTACGACCGGGAGAACGAGCAGGTTAAGGCGAGCGGCAATGTCGAGATCGTTCAGGGTGATCGCATCCTGAAGGCAGACCGGGTCATCTATGACGTTTCCGCTGCCAGCGTTCGCGCTGAGGGAAATGTTGTCCTGCTCGAACCCAACGGGAATGTCCTGTTCGCCGATGAAATGGATCTGCAAGACGAACTTAAAACCGGCGCCATCCACGATTTGCGCATCCTGTTCTCTGATAATTCACGGCTCGCCGCCCATGATGCCATCAAGGTCGACGAGAACCGCACCGTTATGACGAAGGCAGTTTTCAGTACCTGTGAGCCCTGTGAGGAAGATCCGGACCGGTCCCCGATCTGGCAGGTCAAGGCGGGCGAGGTGATCCACGACCGCGACGACAAGACCATCACCTATAAAAATGCTGTGCTTGAATTTTTTGGCGTGCCCGTTTTTTACACCCCCTATTTCTCGCATCCCGACCCGTCGGTCAAACGTGAAAGCGGATTCCTGGCACCGACAATCTTTAACTCTTCGACCCTCGGTCGGGGCGTGAAAATTCCCTATTACTACGTCATTTCCGACGACAAGGACATGACCTTCGCCCCGACCTTCACGACAAAGGAGGGTGTGCAACTGGCGGGCGAGTACCGGCAGGCGGTGAAAAGTGGCGCCTTCAAATTCGATAGCTCCCTCACCTATATCGACGAACGCACCGATAACAATGTGAAAACCGGCGAAAAGGAATTTCAGGGACATATCCGCGGCGACGGGCTGTTCAAAATCAACCCGACCTGGGATTGGGGGTTTGATATTTTTCGCACTAATAATGACACATATCTTACCCGATACGATATCAGCGACGAGGACACCCTGACCTCAACCGCGTTTCTCCATGGCCAGCGCGGCCGGAATTTTTCGAGTTTGCGCGCCTATAGCTTTCAGGGTTTGCGCGAAGACGATGTCTCAAGCCAGACGCCGGTTGTCCCCGCCTGGTTCGATTATTCCTATGTCGGCGAACCCAACGAGTTTGGCGCCCGGTTCAGCGCCAATGCCGATACCCTGATGGTTTATCGCGACGACGGTCAGGATACCAACCGGGTGTCGCTGGAGGGCGGCTGGCACGTCCCCTATACCACGGCAAACGGGCAGGTCCTGACTTTTGACAGCTCTCTGCGCGGCGATGTCTATTATACCCGCGACCAGTTGTCCGATCCGTATGATCCGTCCAGCAAGACCGATGAGGACAGTTTTTCCGGGCGCGTCATTCCTTCTGTTTCCGTCAAGTGGAAATACCCGTTTGTCCGCCAGTCAGGTACGATTCGCCAAACCGTGGAACCGATCGTCGAGGCGGTCTGGGCGGAAGCCCTGGGCGACACGGATACGCCCAACGAAGACAGTATCAGCTTCGAGTTTGATGATACCAACCTGTTTGGCTCCAACCGCTATGCCGGACTCGACGAAGTTGAGGAAGGCGGCCGCATCAATTACGGGCTGAACCTTGGCGTCTATCAGGCTACCGGCGGATATTCAACGCTTCTCGTCGGACAAAGCATCCATATTGGCGGGGATACCGGATTTCAGGACGGGACCGGGCTCGAAGACCAGTTTTCAGACTATGTGACACGATTCGAGATCCGCCCCTCCGAGTATCTGCAGTTCATCAACCGTGCCCGCTTCGGTCATGACCGCCTGAAACTGGCGCGCAATGAGGTCAGCCTGCATGCCGGAACCAGTGACTATTGGTTTGATCTCGGGTATGTCTATCTGCGCGATGATCCCAACGGCATCACCCAGGACAAACGCGAAGAAGTTTATGTCACAGGCAAGGTCAAGCTCGCCAAATACTGGAACGCTTATGGCAGTTATCGCCGCGATCTCGTCGGGACCGGGAATTCGATTGCCGGCCTGTTCGGCCTTGAATATCTGGACGAATGCTTCGGTTTTGCCTTTGAGGCGAAACGCTCCTTTACCCGCGACCGCGATGTCGAGCCGGAAACCCGGTTCGGCATCAAAATCCGGTTACTCCCTTTCAATTAGACGGCAGCCCGGTTTATGATATGGATAGGGCGCGATGACAGCCCCGCAGCTTGCCAGCAACGCGAGACGAACATATAAATGATGAGAGAGATGCGTATCCAAAAAATGATCAAATCGGTGGCCCTTGCTACTTACGCCCTGGCGTTCCTGACGACAGCAGCGGCGGCGCAGGATGTTCAGAGCATTGCTGCCATCGTCAATGACGAGATTATTTCAGGCTATGACCTGAATCAGCGTATTTCCCTGACCATCGCCCTGTCCGGATTTCCCGATACCGATGAGACCCGCAAGCAGCTTGCCACCCAGACCCTTAACCGGCTGGTCGACGACCGCCTGAAAATGCAGGAAGCGGCGCGGTTCAATATATCCGTTAGCGATGATGAGGTCCTCAAGTCGTTCAGTCTTCTCGAAAAGGCAAATAACATGCCGCCGGGCGAGGTCGACAGGATTTTGGAAACCAATCATATTGATCCGGCGACGATGCTGGCCCAGGTTCGTGCCAACCTGATCTGGAACAAGCTCATCGAAGCCCGGATGATGCCGAATATCACCATTTCCGAGGAAGAAATTGCGGCGGTGCAGCAGCGACTGGAAGCCAACAAGGGCAAGACGGAATATCTGCTGAGCGAAATTTACTTGGGCGCCGCGCCCGGGGCGAACGAGAACCAAGTGCGGGGCGCGGTAAACAACCTCGTCGGGCAATTGCGCAGCGGTGCCTCCTTCGCGCGTGCCGCCGCCCAGTTCAGTCAGGGGACCAGCGCCACGACCGGCGGGTCGATCGGCTGGGTCCTTGCCGAGGAAGTGCCGCCCGAGGTCGCCGAGGTCCTGCCCCAGCTCCGCGAGAAGGAAATCTCCGATCCCATCCGCACGGCGGACGGCTATTTCATCGTCTCGGTGCAACGAATGCGGAAAATACTGGAAAGCAACCCCAATGATGTCACCCTCGACCTTACCCAGTTCGTGATCCCGCCCGGTGTCGACGGCGACTTGGAGGCCCAGGAAAAACTGGCTAAAACCATGAGCGGCTTTATCGACAGCTGCGATTATGTTCCCGATGTCCTGACCGAGATCGGGGACTCCGACAGTGGCAAGCTCGGCCGGATCCGACTTGGCGACCTGCCCGACGCCGTCAAGGAGTTACTGAAGGATCTGAAACCCAACGAGGCGTCGGAGCCTTACCATGACGGCGATCTTTATCGGGTGTTCGTCGTCTGTGACCGCGATGACCCGCAAGCGCGCAGTACCGATTTTGAGCAGATCCGGCGGGAAATCATGCTGCGCCGTGCACAAAACCGCGCGCGCGGCTATTTGCAGGATCTCCATAATGCCGCGACAATCGAAATCCGTTGAGCCGCCGGTGAAGGTCCGCCCCGCATGAGCGCCCGGGCGCCGCTTGCGGTCACCATGGGGGATCCCGCCGGGATCGGGATCGAGATCACGGCCAAGGCCTGGCGCGACCGCGATGCAGCGTCCCTGCCCCCCTTTTTCCTGATTGGCTCCCTTTCCGCCATCCGGAGCCGGCTTGACCGCATCAAGCTCGATATCCCGCTCCGCGAGATTGCCGATGCAGCGGAGGCAAAGGCCGTGTTTCCCTCTGCCCTGCCCGTGCTGGCGCTGGGTCCGAATGCCACGGAAACGGCCCAGACCGTCGAGGCCATCCGCCTCGGCACCGAGCTATGCCTCAGCGGTGCCGCCGCCGCCCTCGTCACCAACCCGATCCATAAAAAGCGGCTTTACGATGACGGCTTCACTCATCCGGGTCATACGGAATATCTGGCGGCGCTCACCGGGCGGGAGGGCCGGTCAGTGATGATGCTCGCCTGTCCGGCGCTGAAGGTTGTCCCCGCCACCGTACATGTCCCGATCCGCGAAGTGCCGTCGCACCTGACAATCGCCCTGCTTCATCATGTCGCCAGCACCACCCATACCGACCTGATCGCCCATTTCGGCATTGCCCGCCCACGCCTCGTTGTCGCCGGACTCAATCCTCATGCCGGGGAAGCGGGCAGCATCGGCGACGAGGAAATCACCATCATTACCCCCGCGATTGAGCAGTTGCAGGCTGCCGGACTTGATGTTCGCGGGCCCTTTCCCGCCGATAGCCTGTTCCACGACGCGGCGCGGAAAACCTATGATGCCGCCATCTGCATGTATCACGATCAGGCGCTGATTCCGCTCAAGACCCTCGATTTCGAGGGT
>NZ_JBDNHC010000043.1:0-5343 GCF_041689005.1 Sneathiella sp. | reverse complement strand
GCCGCTGCGTGCTCCGCCGAGATAGGCATCGTCCATTTCGATCCTTCCCTTCAGACGTTTGCCGGCATCGCGCTCCATCATCACCTGCATGAGTTTGTGCTTGATCTTCCAGGCCGTGGTCTGTGTCACGCCAAGGCGGCGCCCCAACTCGATGCTTGAGATGCCACCCTTGCTCTGGGTGAGATGATACATCGCCCGGAACCATGTCCG
This sequence comes from Sneathiella sp., assembly GCF_041689005.1. Taxonomy (GTDB): domain Bacteria; phylum Pseudomonadota; class Alphaproteobacteria; order Sneathiellales; family Sneathiellaceae; genus Sneathiella. The sequence goes on along the minus strand of NZ_JBDNHC010000043.1, from coordinate 5,133 downwards.
CAGCGACGCCTTGGTTGCGGCGAAGATCGTCCCGGCAATGAGCGAAGTCTGCCTTCGGCAACTCGTACACTGGTAGAGCCTGCGGGTCTTTATGATGCTGTGACTGGCCCCTCCGCAGGTCGGGCATTCGAAACCCGAGGGCCAGCGCCAACCGAATACGACAGCCCGGCACTTCTCCTCGGTTCCGTAAAGATCGTCGAACTGGGCCTCGCTGAGGCCTTTCTGAAACTGGACCTTGTTTCGCGCCATCGATCAATTCCCGGAAAACCGCTATTCGTTCCCGTTTTGTATCACCACAAAATGGCTGAGGATAGTGCGTAATCAGGTAGATTTTTGTTTAGAGAAAACGGGGGCGCCGATTGGCGCCGATGGAGAACGCGCCTCGGACATCTTCCGGGCAAGACTGAGCATACGCCTGAGAGCCGGATTTTCGTTTCGCGGCGACCAGACCGCGCTGAACGCCAACTCTTCCCCGAGAAGCGGGCGATAGACGACACCCGGAAAATGCATCGCCGTCGCCGCCTCGCTGATCAGCGTCAACCCGCGACCGAGCGATACAATCTGCATGAGACTGTCCCGCCCAACGCTGTGCCGTTCGACCATCGGTCGATCTCCGGCCTCGACCAAGCGTTTCACCAGAAAATCGCCGATATCAGATTCCGTCCGTGCTTCGCCAAAAACGAGAGGCTGGCCGCGCAGGTCGGGCCAATCGACTTCCGACAATACAGCGAGCTTGTGATGCGAAGGCAGGGCGACGAACAGCCGCTCGGTCCAGAGCTGCGTCACGTCGAAATCTGTCAATGCCGGATCCCCTGTGACGAAAGCAACATCGAGTCTGTGTTGCCGGACAGCGGCAAAATGGTCCGACGGCGCACCATCGGCGAACTCTAGGCGGACACCGGCATGACCGGCGTCGAAGGCTTGGAATAGTTCCGCGAGAAAGCCAGAGGCCATCGAAGATAAAATGCCAATGCGCACAGCGCCGTCCTCGGCACGCCCGATCGCTCCGACATCCGTTACGGCGTGACCGATCTGATCGAGGGCTATACGGGCGCGATATAGGAACCGCTGCCCCGCATAGGTGAGCTTCACGCCCTCATGTGAGCGGATAAAAAGGGCTGCGCCGATTTCGTCCTCAAGATCGCGAATACGACGGCTGATGGACGATTCTTGGACGCGGAGCGCCTTCTCAGCACCACGAAAGCTCCGTTGTTCAGCGGCAGCGACTACATAGCGGAGATGACGCAGTTCGATCATCAAACGTTGCAGCCTTCGCAACACGAACAAGCGTTTGACTTAGACCAGCAGTAGAGTTGCAAGTGCTTGCCAGAAAATGCGTGGGCCTCCGACTGCTTACCTGTCCGCGCAGCAATTGCCGGCGCACTGAACGGCAGTCCGATGCCGAAGGCATCGTGCGTGATGGTCGCCGATACGGTATGCATCGTCCTATTCTCTTTCATCATTAAATACTTGGCGCCACCCTCTCGGCTTCTTGCCAATTGGAGCATACTTTATCAGCGATAAGTTTTCGACAATAAAGTTTATCGTTGATAAATTGTTAAGCGAACAGGTGAGAGACCATGACGAAGGTGCAGCGCGAGTCAGTGATCCGAGAAGCTTTAGACCTGCTCAACGAAGTTGGTGTGGATGGACTGACGACTCGAAAACTTGCTGAACGTCTCGGCGTTCAACAACCCGCCCTCTATTGGCATTTCGAGAACAAGCGTGCCTTGCTCGATGCCTTGGCGGAGGCGATGTTGGCGGAGGGCCACGCGCGCGCGCTCCCCAAGCCAGACGAGGATTGGCCGACATTCCTCGGGGAGAACGCGCGTAGCTTTCGACATGCGCTGCTCGCCTATCGCGATGGTGCCCTTATCCATGCGGGTACGCGACCGTCCCACCAACAGTTCGAGAGCATTGAAGCGCAGTTACACTTGCTTTGCGAGGCGGGGTTTTCACCCGGTGACGCCGCCAAGGCGCTCCTTGTGATCGGCCACTATGTCGTAGGGTCGGCAATTGAACAGCAGGCGAGCGATACCGACGATTGCCACCGGAAACCCGAAGCTGAATCAGTTCAAATGCCGCCGCTTGTCGCCGCCGCATTTGAGGAAGTCGGAAAGGCTCTGCCTGACGCTGCTTTCGAATATGGCCTTGCGGTCCTCATCGAGGGGCTGACCTGCAATCGATCCGTTCGAAGGCGGAGCCAAGTCAATCGAAGTAAAAAGTAACAAGGAGCCTTTGAGCCTCCATCACATTTTTTGGAATGCAGACATCATGTTAGATCGTAATTCGGTTCTCAGAGCCGATCCGGGAAGTTGTTGAGTCGGATGAATCGGATGTGATTCCCTTGCGGGTGCTTGATTCGCGAAGGAGGGCCCGATGTGGACACCCGAACACCGCCGTGCGGCCGCCCGAGATGGCCTGCGCTATGCGAGCGATCTGAGTGACGCCGAATGGGCGCTGGTCGAGCCGATGATCCCGCCGGCCAGGCACGGCGGGCGAAAGCGTTAGATCAACGTGCGCGAGGTGCTGAACGCGATCTTCTACGTGCTATGGACCGGATGCCAGTGGAAGGCACTGCCCAAAGACCTGCCGCCGAAGAGCACGGTGTACGACTATCTCGACTTGTGGACCTGGGACGGCACGCTGGAGCGCATTCATCACGCGCTCTATGTCGCGGTGCGCGAGCAGGCAGGACGCGAGGCGAGCCCGACGACGGCGATCATCGACAGCCAGAGCGCCAAGGGCGCGCAAAAAGGGGGGCTTCGCTCGATGCTTCAGGCTACGACGCGGGCAAGAAGGTCAAGGGCCGCAAGCGGCACATCCTCGTCGACACCTTGGGTCTCTTGCTGAACGTCGTCGTTCTTCCCGCCGATATCCAGGATCGCGACGGCGCCTTCGAACTGCTGCGCCGGGCGAGGCGGCTGTTTCCCTTCATCGAACGCATCTTCGCAGACGGCGGCCACCGCGGCGAGAAGATGGCTCTCGTCGTCTCGCGCACCGGAGCGTGGAAGCTGGAGATCGTGATGCGATCCGATGCTGCCAAAGGCTTCGAGGTCCTGCCCAAGCGCTGGATCGTGGAACGCACCTTCGCCTGGATCAGTCGCTGTCGTCGTCTCGCCAGGGATTTCGAGCGCTATGCGCGCACCACCGTCGCCTTCGTCCGCCTCGCCATGATCCGCATCATGCTCAGGCGGCTCGCCGTAAACCATTCGTCATGAATCCAAACTTCCCGGATCGGCTCTCATAATTGGAGCGGGGCCAACAGGCCTTGTGCTTGCCATCGAATTGGCTCGCAAAGGCATTGGTGCACGTGTCGTCGAAAAGGCATCCGAGCCTTCTAAGGCATCACGGGCAAAGGGGCTTCAACCACGCACGCTCGAACTCTTTCACATACTTGGTCTCGCCGATGCTGTGCTCGCAAGCGGCGGTCAATCAGTCCGTTTCATATCCAACAATATCCGCAGCCACTACACCGCTTTTTCGGCTCTTCCCTTCTCGGAAATCAGATCCCATTCATAGCAGTGCGATAGCGGGATCTAAAGTTCGTGAGCCTGACCGAACCTGATCCACATCGCATTTGGTGAAGCTTGGTCGGCGCATACTGCGACGGCGGTCGCCAGCAATGCGTTACGTGGAGATCTCGATGGAAGATAACAAATATCTGACTGCCGAGGAAGTCTCAGACCGCTATCGGGGCGGAGTCTCAGTCGGCACATTGCGAAACTGGCGAGCAATGAGGATCGGGCCCACCTTCGTCAAAATCGGCAAGGCCGTTCTTTACCCTGCGGCTGAACTTGATGCTTGGGATCAGAAGAATATGATTATTTGCCGTGCACCAAAGCGACTCAGCATGGATACCAGTGAGGGAGCGTGATGATCACGACGGAGAATGTAAAACCGCTCCCAATTCCAGCCACCATGCCTCTTTGCGGTTTTAAGATTTCTTATTTTTTTCAGATACATAGATAGAATGGGTTGCCTCCTCCACAACCATCCATCCGGCGATCCGACACCTTCCCGTGCGGACATCGATATGACGCGGCAGGTTCAGGACGTCAGTGAAAAACTCGGAATCGCCCTGCATGATCACGTGATCATAGCCAAGGGCAACCATACCAGCTTCCGGGCCCTGGGGCTGCTTAACCAGTAATTGCCCGAACAACCGGCGATTTTTGAGCCGCTTTGGCAATTAGTAGCTTCACCGCTTTACTCAGTTTCTATTAATTGAATATGTTAGGTGATGGTGGTCGGTCCATCCGGACACTGAACATTCCCGAATAGTCTGCCCCGTATAGGAAACTCCATTGAGCACGCCGTCCCCCGACATCGACCTCAGCCCTGAAATATCCGACTCCGTCCAATATACGACCTGCTACATGTGCGCCTGTCGCTGCGGCATCCGCGTGCATATGAAGGATGGATCGGTCCGGTATATCGAAGGCAACCCGAATCATCCCGTTAACAAGGGTGTGCTGTGCGCTAAGGGCTCCGCGGGCATCATGCAGTACAAGTCCCCTGCCCGACTGACCAACCCGCTGCGCCGGGTCGGCCCGCGTGGCAGCGGCCAGTTCAAAGAAATCGAGTGGGACGAAGCACTCGACGTTGCAACGTCCTGGCTGGCGCGAGCACGCGCCAATGATCCGCGCAAGCTCGCCTTCTTTACCGGACGCGACCAGAGCCAATCCTTTACCGGCTGGTGGGCGCAACAATTCGGTACACCAAACTACGCAGCACATGGCGGATTTTGTTCCGTCAATATCGCCGCGGCCGGGCTCTACACGATGGGCAGCGCCTTCTGGGAATTCGGCGAACCTGATTGGGAGAATACCCGGTATTTCATGATGTTCGGTGTGGCCGAAGATCATGACAGCAACCCGATCAAGAAGGGTTTAAGCAAGCTCAAGGGCCGCGGTGGAAAATTCGTATCCATCAATCCCGTCCGTACCGGCTATTCGGCGATTGCCGATGAATGGCTCGGCGTAACGCCTGGAACAGATGGGCTGTTTGTATTGTCGCTGGTGCATGAATTGTTACGCGCGGGCAAGGTCGATGCGAAGTACCTTGCCCGTTATACGAATTCATCCTGGCTGGTCATCCAGAACCCCGGCGGCGCCGATGATGGAATGTTTG
>NZ_JBDNHC010000042.1:0-6996 GCF_041689005.1 Sneathiella sp. | reverse complement strand
TGAAAGCCCTGAAAATCAATATAGGTGGCTATCACCTAATGGGGAGGAAGAAGAATTTAAGACATTAAAGAGTCTTAGCAAAGCGAGCGGTCTTGAAAAGCATGGTATAACAGTCGATTATGATGTTTTTGAGTATCTTCAGAAACCGATCCAAGCACCGGTAGGTACACCGTTGGGCAATATGCCCGGTCCCGTTTATCACGCAGTAGATCTTAATTTTAAACTTAACCCTAAGGGGAAGGCAGTAGATGCAGGAGTTGGTATTCCAAACGTAAATGATGGCTTCACCGGAAAAGCATCGGATCTGGGGGCACTCGAAGTAGGTAGTCCCGCCGTGATCTACGGAGCGCGCGGCCTTGATCAGGGGCAAGAGTTCTACCGCTGATCAGGTAATAGTACGTGCTCATGCTCCTCGTTTATGATCAGATGGTAACTTGAAAAATGAGAGCATAAACCCAACTGTGGCGAAAAAAATCAATTTATAGAACCGATGATACGGGAACCTTTGTATATATCTATCAATTAAAATTAACTATATATAAATTATAAACACATGGGAGCATCAAGTAACGAATCAAATGCTACAAATCTAAAATTATTTTATGCGAGTTGTTTTGCAGTAATCACAAATGCCTTCTCATTTAGTATAAGAGCAGGTATTTTACCACAATTAGGAGAGGAATTAAATCTTTCTGCAGAAGAATTAGGATATATCAATTCTATGTGGTTCTTAGGTTTTCCTATTTCTATGGTTATTGGTGGATTAATCTACAACATTGTTGGAGGAAAAGTAATAATGCAATTTGCTTTTTTTGCGCACGCAATTGGAATTATTATGACAATATATTCTGGAAGTTATGTTGGATTACTAATTTCTACCTTATTAATTGGCGTCGGAAATGGATGTACTGAAGCGGCTTGTAACCCAATGATTGCAGATGCATATGAAGGAAATATGATAATTAAAATGATGAATCGTTTTCATATGTGGTTTCCAGGTGGAATTGTAATTGGAGCCTTAATTTCTAAATTCATGACTGATGGTGGGTTGAGTTGGGAAACTCAAATTTGGGTGATTATGATTCCTACGCTAATATATGCTTATTTATTCCTCGGAAAGACTTGGCCTAAAGCAAAAACTCAAGAGGAGGCTTCGTTGTCTGGTAATTTTAAAGCAGTGGCAACTCCATTGTTTATTTTTATGATGGTATGTATGATATTAACTGCAATTTCAGAATTTGGACCTCAACAATGGGTTGGATTGATACTTGCAAAAAGCGGTGCAGAACCTATGTTGATTTTAGCTCTAGTAACAGGATTAATGGCAGTTGCTAGATTCTTTGGTGGAGATGTTGTTAAAAAATTCGATCAAACTGGTGTCTTTTTAGGATCTGCTGTTTTGACGGCTATCGGTATATTTTTATTTAGTACTCAAACTGGAAGTATGGCCTATGTTGCAGCAATCATTTATGCTTTAGGAATTGCTTATTTCTGGCCAAACATGCTCGGATTTATAGCTGATAAAATTCCGAAAAGTGGTGCTATAGGTTTGTCAATTATCGGTGCAGTTGGAATGTTCTCTGGTTCAATCTTTCAACCAATTATTGGAGGTTGGATTGATTCTGATAAGGCAGCCGCCGCAGCAACAGGATTGACTGGAGACGAATTAGATTTAGTTGCTGGTCAGGCCACATTACAAACTATGACCGTATTCCCTGCCATATTAATTGTATTATTTGTTATCCTTTTTGTATGGGTGAAAAAAAATAAAACAACAGCAGTAGCGAGTTAATTTCAAAAATAAAATAGCGATCCCTTTAGTAAAAAAAACTCACTAAATGAGATTTATTTTAAAAACCAATCCAAAATTCAATTATAATTTAGTAAACTTTAAACCTAAAATTCGTATGAAACCAATACCATTTTTACCGAAAAGGAGTAGAGTAATGACTCGTTTTTTCATTCTTTTCGCTATGGCGTTCAGCCTAGCGACCGTGCTCTCCGCCCAGACCCAGAACACCTCCGAGGTCTACATGTCGACCCATCAGCCGCGTGCTCTGGCGTTAATCGGAGACCGCTATCACTCGCCGGTCCACATCCGTAATGGGCTGATGGGCGCGCTGGCACTTGAGAACATCCCAGTCGTCTACATCGAAAACCCTGAGGTGCTGACCGCCGAGACCCTGAAGGACTTCGATCTGCTGATCTTCTTCAAGGACGGTATGATTTGGCCGAACGGATACGAGCGCGACTCACAGGTGATTTGGATGACCGAAGAGCAGCAGCAGGCCGTCTCGGACTTCGTGAATAACGGTGGTGGGTTTCTGGCGTTGCATAACTCGCACGGACTCTACCCACCAGACGGACCCTACTACAAGATTTTCGGAGGAGACTACGGCGGCCATCCGGCTCCGGAAGAGTTTATGATCCGGATCGAGAACAAAGATCACCCTATTACGGCCGGCGTTGAGGACTTCAGGACCTTCGACGGGCAGCACATGAGTAAATACTATGGGGATCGCGAGCACTTGCTGATGCGAAATATTTCGGACGCAAACAAATCCGCCCCGGCTGGCTGGTGGCGGGAGATAGGAAAGGGACGATTTGTCTATCTCGCGCCCGGACACACGCCAGAGGCGCTGGGACACCCAATGATGCAGCGGCTGATTCGCAACTCGGTAAGATGGCTCACGCAGCAGACAGATGACAAGTAAATCGGAGTAATAATCATGTACATAATAGAAAACGGGATGAGAATGATACTAGAAAGTAGAAGTGAGGATATGCAGCAGAAAGGTCATAGCTGCCAGGCTAGTCTTTTGGGTTTTTCCAATCATACAAGGCGTCTGGGTTGCTATGTTGGCCTGTGTGTCCTGTTGACGTTGGCTTGTGTTAGTCGAGGTACTTCGCAGACTCAAATGCAACAGGCTCCGAGTCCATGGCCCACGATCGCTTGGTCCGAAGCCAAGCCTGAAGCCGTAGACATGGACAGCGCAGCGTTGAAGGAAGCGGAACAAATCTATCCGCGTCTTTTTCCTAGCGGCTACAGCTTGCTCGTGATTCGGCACGGGTACATTGTGTCCGAGTCTTACTTCCACGGTCAAACTGCCGAGACTCCCAACCATGTTTATTCCGTTACCAAAACGTTTGTCGCGACGCTGTTGGGTATTGCCGTGCAGCAGGGGTGGATTGAAGGCGTGCACCATCGCGTGGCTGATTTGTTGCCCGAATACTCAGTTCACCCAAAGCTCGCGGCATTGACTCTGGAAGACGTGCTGACCCACCGCTCGGGCGTGCGAAACTTTGCGGACGTAAGCCTACTCCTTAAAGAGGAGCCACAATCGCCTCCCGGCACGGCCTTTGAGTACAGCAACTATGCGCCGAACCTGCTAACGGCCATTCTGGACAGGCTAGCCAAACAAGGGGTGGCGGGGGCTGCTTCTGACGTCCCTGCCTTGGCACAAGAGTATCTATTTGGCCCACTGGGTATTCACGTTACCGAATGGACAAAGGGCCCTCACGGAGTTCCCGAAGGGGGCAACGGCCTCCATATGACGACCAGAGATATGGCGCGCCTCGGCTACTTATTGCTGCGGGAGGGGCGCTGGGAAGACAAACAATTACTGCCGCCCGGGTGGGTACGAGCGGCCACGGAACGTCGAGTGGAGTTCGATCGAGAGAAAGGTTACGGATACCTGAACTGGGTCCGAAAACGCTCGGACATTGTGAAGACCGCACAGGGCAATCAAAACGTGCAAGGCTACTTTGCTTATGGACACCGCGGGCAATTTATCGGCGTGTATCCCGAGTTGGATCTTTTGGTCGTGACGACGGCCGATGCAACGGATGCCACGCGGGACACGTTTTTCGTACCCGATTTACTGCATGACTTTGTGCGCCGATTTGTTTTTCCAGCGTTAATCCCGTCACACAGTCCGCCGGTGGAGAAGAAGTAACGACGTTTCTCTCCGGTAAACCTTTGCAATCAGATGCTGATTCCGCTTTGCGACAAAATAAAAAACTCTTGACGAAATCAAAGAGATACTTAGATTTCGTAACAACACATTATAATTTAGTAAACTTTAGATCAAAATTCCGTATGAAACCAATACCATCTTTACCAAAAAAGGTTATCACGAGGCGATCAGCCATCTGGACGATGACAGGACTAACAACTGGAGTACTAGCCTCCCCCTTGGCTTTTGCCCAAGAGAAAGCCCCAGAGAAAGCCATGGTGTTTGCTCTGATGGGTGACCACTATCACAACTCCGAGTACATCCGCACGGCGCTGACTCGCGACATCGTTAAGGACATGGGTATATCAGTCAAGATGACTGACGACTACACATCTCTTAACGCTGAGACGCTGCAAGGTTACCGGATGCTCATCGTCCATCGCGACGGCCGCATCTTTCCCAACGGCTTTGGACCCCTCGGTGGAGAAAGGGAAACGGTAGAAGTCAGTGGAAAAGACATCCCTGTCGTCAGTGAGCCGCCTCTGGAGCCCACATCGGGCAAAATGATGACATGGATGCAACCGCACCAGGGCAAGGCCGTCCGTGATTTCGTGCAGAACGGCGGTTCGGCACTGTTCTTCCATAACGTTACGGACGTGGGGAGCAGCAATGCCGACTTTCGTGACGTCCTTGGCGCCGTCTATGCTGGACATCCGGAAATCCGACCCTTCAAGGTTAGGGTGAAAAGATCAGATCATCCGATCATGGAGGGAATTACCGACTTCGTTGTCACTGACGAGCAGCATTACATGGTGTACGACAAGGATCCAGCGCACATTTTGATGGAGTCCGTGAATGAGGATGGTTTCCACTATACCTATGAGGGTAAAGACCAGGGTACAACTGTTCCCGCAGTTTGGGCCTACGAATATGGGAAAGGCCGAGTCTGTTATTTGGAACCGGGTCATCTTCTGACAGCGCATTGGAACCCGATGTACCGCAAGTTGAAGCATAATGCTGTCCGTTGGTTGCTGAGGCAAAGCTGATAGCTTTCCCAACGAGACGCCGTCCGCCGATGCAACCGATGCCACGCGGGACACGTTTTTCGTACCCGATTTACTGCATGACTTTGTGCGCTGATTTGTTTTTCCAGCGTTCATCCAGTCACACAGTCCGCCGGTGGAGAGCAACGTCGTTGCTCTCCGGAAAACCTTTGCAATCAGATGCTGATTCCGCTTTGCGACAAAATAAAAAACTCTTGACGAAATCAAAGAGATACTTAGATTTCCTAATAACACACTAGGCCGGATACTATGAAATCCAATTATAATTTAGTAAACTTTAAAACAATTAAAACATGAACGAGCTGTTTGCACAAGACGAGGCGTCAAAGCATTACGCTTTCGTTGGGAGTTATACAGGATTTAAACTAGGGGAGCTTGGCTGGGTCGGCTCAAAGCAACCCGGAGAAGGCATCCTCACCTTTGCGTTTGACAGTTCCGATGGCTCGCTTGTCCCAACAGGCAAGGTGACGAAGCAAGATTCACCGACCTGGCTGGAGATTCACCCCAACCGACGATTTCTTGTTGCTACACACGAACTTTCTCACCACACCGGGGTACACGCCAGTGTCGGATTTGTGACGTCGTACAAAATCCAGCCCGATGGTGGACTCGGGAAGGTATGCACCCAGTCGACTGGAGGCCGAGGCAATACGTGTGCAACATTTGACCGGACTGGGCGTTTCTTGTTCGTAACAAGGTATTGGGAGGGTGGCATCTCGGTGCTACCGTTCGACCCCGATACCGGAATGATCGGCGAGGTTACAGCGCGGCCAGATTACACAGGTTCCGGACCGGTCCCCCTTCGTCAGACACAGTCTCATCCCCACGGTATTCATGGCGATCCCCGAACAAACTTGGTGTACGCGATGGATTTAGGCTCAGATAAGGTTCACCAGTACGTCCTAGATATAAAGACTGGGACACTGGCGCCGCAAGGTGACGTGAAGCTAGCCCCTGGGAGCGGACCGCGCGGCATAAACTTCCACCCGTTGCTAAAGGTGGCGTACGTGAATTGCGAGCTTGACGGCACCGCCATCGTATGCGCAGTTGACGATGAAAAGGGACTAATGCCGGTGCAGACTGTGTTCTGCTACCCGGAAGGCTTCGAGGCGCGCGGCAACCCGGAAAACCTCGGCAAGGCTGATTTCTGGGGAGCCGAAGGCTGCTTGTCTGCCGACGGATCGCACTACTACTACATCTGCCGGGTCCACCAGAGCATAGCAGTGTTCACCGTGGGACTTGACGATGGTAAGCTGACTTTTTCAAGCCGATGCGTGCTAGCGGCTAACTCGAATGCTCGGAACCTCACCCTCGACCCGAGTGGCAAGTATTTGCTTGTAGCGAGCCAGGACGCTGACCGTGTCGAATGTTTCCGAATTGACTCGTGCACCGGTGCACTTGAGCTTGCGTACAGTCAGTACGCCCCTTGTGCCGCCGACATCGCAGTCATTTGACAACGGAGAAAATGGGGACGGGCGTTGTTACTGCTAGGAATTTGCTTTCTCCGGGACTTGGTCAGACTTTAAGAAAAGCTTAAAAAAAAGAATAGTGGTAGCAAGTGCTTAGAAATTTACCCGCATAAAAATGCAAATCATATCTATAGATTATGAAAAACAAAAACACCATGAATTTCCGGGAAAGTAACATTGCTTGGTTGATTTTTCTTTGCCTTTTGGTTGGAAATATCTCAATAGCAAACGGTCAGTCCACACCAACCTACAATACGGCGAGAGACGGGAAAATATTCCAAATTTTTCAATTTCCCAGAAATCAAATGCCGCGGATCGATGGAGACAAAAGCGATTGGGCTATAGTTCCAAAAAACTACGTCTATGGTACTGATCTTTTGAACGATACCGAAGACGGTATGGGCACCAACATCGACCGCAAAGACATCGATGTAAAAGTAACCATTGGCTGGGTCAAAGGCCTGAACCGAATCTATTTTCTCTATGAAGCTTACGACAATTTTTGGG
>NZ_JBDNHC010000041.1:0-5265 GCF_041689005.1 Sneathiella sp. | reverse complement strand
TTGATCAAGGTTTCACAAATTCACGGCCATTTTTCGAAGTTCAGCCATTGTGTTACCAGCTTTGCGAACGTTTACTGCGTCTCCAGCCGCAAGAAGTATGTTTGCGGCCAAGGCCAATCCAACGAGTTGCGATTCACACGCGGCTTTTATGGCCGCCAACGTGAGCCGGGGCGAACACAGTTCGAATGGATTTGAAATCCGAAGAAGCCATGTCTTCCGCGCAAGTTTTGCGAGAGCGTCGTGGCTCAGCATGAGATTGATCCTGAAACCGGCGTCTGTCACGAGCGCGCTAAGACCTACATAGCACAAAGCAGGAGTAGTATTTGGATGTACAACCAGTTGAAGCCCGGCGATGATTTGGGTGAAACGTGGAACGCCACTCTTGGCAAATTTGCTGTAGATATTCATCGGGGCCTCGTCGCAAACCATCTCAATTGTTCCAACTGCGTTCAATAGGACATCAGGGTATCGCATCCGTGAGGCAGTTTTTCTCCATCCCTTGGATACGTGGTCCCATGGAATGTCTTCAGCGGAAGCTATCAACAAGGCACAAAGCAGCGCTTCTTCAACGTAGCTTGCGACGCCTTCAGGCCGGGCCTGGTTCTTCTCAATTGGTTCCGCCTTTTGGAGAATTGACTCTGGTGTCAGATTACGTGCGTCGATTCTCGAAAAGCCCAAGTAACTGGATTCGGCGAATATTGGGACATTTACGAGATCAAGATCGGCGATTGCACGCTGCGCACGCAATAGATCGAGAATCGGCCGGATTTTCGGAAATTCTTTGAGATCATTTCTACCTACGATGGTCTGAAATGCTGCGCGACCAAGATGCGCGTACAATTCCGCTTCGGCCAAACAGATCCAAGCTAGCAAAACTGGCGCACGTGGTGTGTTTTTTAGAAGTTCGTGTTTTTCCCAATCTTTAGCTTCTGAACAAAATCCAGGGCGCAATTCTACGACTTCCGAATCACCCGGAGCCCCAGCATCGGACTTGAACCATGATCCCACATGCTCCATGACTTTCCATGTGGTATGAAATTCCAGCGACTTGTTGCTTCGACCAATTCTCTCCATTTCCCGATAACAGCCTGCTAATTCCGCCAAACCTCCTTGTCGGTCACCTCCTCGCCATCTGACATAAGCCGAATCAATTCCGAATTTGAGGGCATCGAGCCGTCGGTTCAATTTCTGTGCTAGTTCTCTGCCCCGTTTAAATGCAAACTGCGCATCGTTCCATCGCTCCAGGTATCCTGCTGCAGCGCCGCAATTGGAAAAGGCATGAAACGCATAAAGTGCAGCCTCTTCACTGTCTTGAGGCCATTCCTCGAAGGTTGAACGCCACTCTCGGTATGCCAGATCGTATTCTTGATGTAGGAATCGAACCATACCCCGCTGGTATCGAACAAATAGCCCGTCTCCTGTTTTGTTGGCAACATCCGAAAGGACATCGAGCGCCTCATCTTTCTTGTGAAGATACTCGTCGTAAACTGCAGCAATACCACGCGCAGCAATCATGGAAAGTTCGGGCAGGCACCACCTTTCGCCTGAGTCGCGGGCTTCGGAAAGAACGGTAATAGCCTGATCCCAATCAGGAGGATTTTTGACGAGCTCTTGGGTCCAGACGTCGTCAATGAATCCGTACAAGCGAAATAAGTTCGCGTTGATCGCTGCCATGATATCCTTCCGCTGATCTGGTGTAAGGCTATCAACGGCCACAATAAATCTCCTCAAATAGTCGCTGTCTCCGCGCCTGCTGAGCACAAACGCAAACAACAGATTGTCGTATGATTGCTCTGGAAAAAACCTTCCCCCAACTCTTGGGTGCTTCTTTTCTATGGATTGGAATATCTTCGTCAATTGCTTGTCGCCTGACCCCAACGATTTGACGGTCAGCCAGCAGTCAAGGAGCAGGCGTGGGGCGACCAATACCTTGATTGCAAGGATTACATCACCCGCCGCGCTAACTATTATGAATTTGTCTACCTTTGGAGATACGGAAATTTGTGCGTTCTTGAAGACTTCTTCTGCCAATTTCAAAGCAGAGGAGTGTTGCGTCGCAGCAGCAAGCCGAAACCGAACTGTGCTGAACAATTGACTCACAAAAGGGGCGTTCGGAAATACCGATTTCGCATCCGGAAGGACCAGTAACCAACGAAGCTCCTGGGCAATCCTATTTCGAGCTTTCAATGGGGCTGACATCAGCGCTGCCAACACTGGCGCTGCCAAACCCGCTTCCTTAGTGAGCACCGATTGAAACAGAATTTCTCCGGCCTCGATCAGCGTTCGGTTGCCCGTGCGATGAATCGCTTTTGCATATTCGATTCGCGTTAGCCTTACTTTCTCCGGCGACCAGTTATCGTCTGCCGCACGGTTCAATAACAGGCTTAGCCGAAAATATTTTCCTCCTGCAGATTCAATCCACGGGCCGACTAGTCCGTCAAACCTGTCCCCGGCTCGACTGATCGCAGGATCAATCTCCGCAACCGCGACAGCTTGGTCTCTTCTAAACGGCTCCGAAGCAATACTTAGTCGAAAAAGCAACTCGACTTCGCCATCATCAAGGACCTCGAGAAGTTGACGCGTAAGCCGACGCGTTTCGGTGATGTCTTGCGGAGTTTCGAGGACGTCACTAACGCCAAATGCTGGCCAACCATGTCGACTGGCGACCTTGATTCGGGCGTGAACCAATTGCGGATGCCGCCCTGTTTGAACAGATATAAGACTGACCCGCGCGGCAAGGCGAGAATCATTTGGACAACTGGCCTGGATACATAGCTCTCGAACTTCATCTTCTTCGAAAGTCGGCACAGTCTTTAGAACTTGGGGCGACAGATTGCTTTGACGAAGAAACACTTCGCCCAGCATTACCTGCGTGGTGACTATTATCCGCCCTCCGGCTGCTAACGTAAGCCGGGTAGCGACCGCAAGTTTTTGAAGGGAAAGCGGCATGTCCGCACCCTTTGGGTTAAAGTCATCCAGCAAAAGCGAAACGGCTTTCGCTTGTGAAGAGACGTTGACTGCCAGACGACTGAGTTCGTCGATGATCCGCCGAGAATCGCGGCCGGCAAAGCTTATCCAAATCCAGTTTCCACCATGCTTTCTGGCCGCCAGTTTTGCGATAGTACTCTTCCCTTTGCCGGTCGACCCCTGGACCGCAACAAAGTTGTGGCCCCTTAAACTTTCTACCAATATATCCACGGTCTCGGTTCGCGGCGCGCAGGGTGTCGGTAGATCAGGAATAGATTGCTCAGTTGCTGAAAAGTTTACGTTTGCAGCTAGAGACGAAGGTGACTGCGGGAACGCAAGAGCCGCCTGCATTTGATTGAATTGAGAAATCGGAAGGCTTATCCGAGTGGAATCTTCGAACAAAATCCGAAAATCTTCCCGGGTCAGGGCACGTCGGTCTCGGAAGGCGACATGTGCGATATGTTCAAACAGTCGCGTCAATGCACGGTCACTATCACTGGAGGCAAGATGCTGGGTCTCACCGTAGGCGTGGAGCGCCGCTTGAACCATATCCCGAATGACTTCGACGTCAGGCTGTTGTTGTAGCCATTGGATCGCACAGATAAATTCGGAGCGAAATTGTTCAGGAGAGAGCTGACGCAGATGATCAGAAAGGTCACGAACCCCTTGGGGTAGCGGTTTTGCCAAGCGCCGTAAAACAGAGGCATCCGAAAGTATGAAGCGCTTGATGGGTTCGCTATGGAGTACAGAATTGCGACGTGATTCATCATTCCATACTCCAAGGCCCGGATTCGAAGCGCCAAAAGGTTCCCCTGCCTCCACGCAAAAACTTGCCGTTGTTATCAGGCAAAATGTGATGCTTCGTTCCGGATTCCTGCTCCGGACTATCCAGAAGTTTCGTAACGAATCACAAACGCAATCACTGCGGAGGCTGATCGGCGACGCGAGATTCTTGACTTGGTTTACGTTCGCGGAGTTCCCATTCAGGGTGTCAAAATCCTCGGCACCTTCTACGACCAGAATCGCATTCTCAGAAAGATTTATCCATGCCAGGACTGTTTGCCAAACCTGATAGGCGATGGCTTCAAATAGCGACGTCGCCTGTCGGGCTGGTTCAGCAACTAATTCGGGAGTATTTTTCCGTTCCGGCATTGGCGGTGTTAACAACGTTGAGCCAGAAGAGTCTCACCATGGGCTGTCGCATTTCAATCAAATCCGCGAGTTTAAGGGATTGGAGAATTCGCTAGCTAAATCTCCGGTACATCAACAGCACCGCTATACGCGTTGGAGAGACCGGCGACGGTGTGGCGCTCAGGGGATTGGATGCATGCGGCGGTGACCCGCATGCCGGGTGGTGTGGGAGCCGGGAGCTAATCACTGGGCCTGACCCGATTCAAAATCCAATGCCATGATCATTTCGTATCGTGAAATTGCTTCCTCCCTGGTGACCGCCAACGATTGCCCACCCTTCCGATAATGAAACGCTTCATCGCTGTCGAACGGGGTAACCGGCGTGCCGATTTTTTCACATATGCGCCCGATGTATCTGCTGTGTGCCCCTCTCGCCGTCCAGCTGCGGTACAACGCCTCTCCTTTTTAACGGGCACGGAGATTGTTCCCCACGATTGATGCGCCCGTTTGCTGGATCATGGGAATGATGTTCCCGGACAATGCGTTCTGTTCGTATTTTTCCTACGACGGCAAGGTCACCAGGGCACGCTTCGCGTAGACGCGATGGACCGCCTTGCTATTGTGCCCGAGCGCCTCCTGCGCGAACCTCTCCGGATATTTGGGCGGTTTCAGCGAGCAACGTTTCTGTGCGAGTCAGCGCTGTGCCGCCCACTGCTGGGTATTGTCAAAAGGTATGATCTTGCTCGAATATTCCTCAAGCGACGGGCAAGTGATGTCCGCTCCGCGAGCATAGGCGTCATGGACGGCACGACTGTTGTGGCCGAGTGCGCTTTGCGCCCAGCGCTGCGGGTATCCAGCCGCCTTCGCCCTCTCGGCCCAGCTATACCGAAAACTGTGCAGGCTAATCCCTTCAATGGCCAGCTGACGGCATCGGCGACGGAATTCACTCGCTCGATGATTCGCACCAATTTGGCTGATATGCGGAAACAGCGGCCCCTGTTTTGGCAGCTTTTCAAGCAGGACTCTCAATCGGGGGCCAATTCTGATCCGTGCCGGCATCGTCGCTGCCTCGATATATTGGTCTGCCAGCTTGGCGCGCTCGTAGGTCAGCACGCCATCGCGCCAGTTGATATTGGAAGAAGTCAGCGTGGCCGCGTCGGATTGAGA
>NZ_JBDNHC010000040.1:0-8101 GCF_041689005.1 Sneathiella sp. | reverse complement strand
TTAAGCTTTGGCGAATTCGTAAAGTCCGGGAAACCTCTTCGTGCACGTGATAGCAATATCGTGTATTCGAAAGCTCTCCTGACTTCTACAAACAACAAGTGTGGACTGGACTAATTATGCCACAATTTTTTAGCCCAGAGATCGTTTCTCTTGCTTTTAAGCGGTTGTCCTCGAGGAAAAGAGAAGGGAAAGCCCATTTAGAGCGAACCTCGGCGCTCATGTATTTCTTTGCCGTAGATGCTGCTTGTAAATCTTTGAATGTTCCCAGCCTGGACATGAACCCAGATAGCTTGATTGGGAAAAATAACCGAAAACAAGTTGAGCTTGAGTTCACAAAACTTGTTTTAGTCTGCTCTGTTCCTGATGGTATTTCTCAAGTGATAGAGCTTGGAAAAATCGAATTTGGCGGAACGTCACCTGAAAAGCGAATTTCATCGAATTTTTTCACCGTTCCTCTCAAAAAAGCATCCAGTCAAAAAAATCCATATTTTTATCCTGGACGCCCGAAGGCTCCATTACTAATGATGGGACAATCTGCCACAGGGATGCAGTGGGGAATTCAATACCATGAAAATTGGGAAATGAACTTCCCCCGGTTACTTACTGAAATTCGAGAAGCAACACCACATCTCGATCTAGCTATATTCTTGGCACGTGACCAACCTATCGACAAGAGTGTCTCAATATTACAAGAGGCAGTCAAAATTGGCTTATCAAATATTTTTTCTAAAAATATTGTAGAGTATTTTGAAAAAAAAATTTCACAAGAGAGCATGTTTGCTCGACATATCAATAAGCCTTTTGTCGATCATTACGCTCAATTTTCAAAAATCTACCGAAATGAACCATCCACAAAAATATGCTATGTAGCGATGAATAAGTCTGAATTAATTTCGCGCATCGTGAATTTGGAAAATCTATTGAAAAGTAACGGAATAATCTTCTAACCGTACAGGTGAAAAATGACCTCAAAGCCACTATTTTTTAAAGAAAAACCTGAGCCCATAATTAAGCAACGACTGTACAACGGCAGAAAATTAGTAGTTTGGGATGGTAAAGTGAAAATATCAGCAATACAGGGGTGGGTTGAAAATCCACGAATTGAGCTTGCTAAGAAAAAACTTATCTCAAAAATTGGTGATCGCGAACTCTCACAAGATGAGATTTTTGATCTCATGAAAAATGATGCAGAAGTGAAGCTCAAAGAACTACGAGACGATATAATTAAGAACGGATTGCGTGAACCTCTCACCTTGTCTCACGATGGAAAACTACTTGACGGAAATAGGCGTTTTTTTGCTTTACAGTATGCACTCGAAACTATGCAAGAAAGCGACCCGAATAGACAAGACTTAGAAGCCGTTGAGGCTTTTGTTCTAACTGAAGATGCAACAGAAGAAGATGAGCAAAATGTTCTTGTTGAAGAGAACTTTTCCGCATCCTTAAAAATTGAATGGCCCGATTATGTCAAGGCAATTAAGGTAGTTGAAGCACACGAGGATGGCTTAACAACACAAGAAATTTCTAAAAAATTCAGTTGGGCAAAATCAAAAATCCGCGAAACGCTAAGAATTCACGAAATTATTAGTGAATTTTTGATGTTTGCGACAACACCTGAAGATCCAGACGATGAAAGTGGTGGTGGCTTGGGCCTAGTAGAGCAAGACGCAGAAACAATTGCCGCTAAACGGTACCAATTTTTCAATGAAGCCCAAAAATCTTTTTTTGAACCATTAAAAACAGATTTTGAATTCAAAATACAATTTTTTAAATGGGTGTATGAGGGAAAATTTTCAAGCTTCCCAGAAGTGCGTGTCGCCTATAAAGCTTGGAATCTCCCTGAGGCAAAAGCAGCGCTTTCACAACTGGATCCATCAGCCGCAAAATCTGCAAAAGCAATCATCGATTACAATTCCCGGGTAGTAAAAAGTACAGACGAAGCTGTTGGGAGAATTGATAATTTCACCAAGTTTCTAAAAGAACTGACTGCAGAAGAAAT
The DNA here is from genome assembly GCF_041689005.1 of Sneathiella sp. Classification (GTDB taxonomy): domain Bacteria; phylum Pseudomonadota; class Alphaproteobacteria; order Sneathiellales; family Sneathiellaceae; genus Sneathiella. Next base: position 6,102 of record NZ_JBDNHC010000040.1, on the reverse strand, counting down.
AAAAATTATTCCAAAGACGTCGAGTGATAATCTTGAAGAAGCATTGGATATGGTTATTAAGATGACGAAAGCGACAAATTAATAAGTCATGGATGTTAAAATACATAATGACACGGTTCAAGTTTATGCAGCTGGTGTTGGCCTATTGAGGCTCAAGGCAGAGATTGCCAAGCGCATTAGTGGCCAGGTAAATTCTGGAAAGGGTTATATATCATTTCCACTCACTTCATTACATATGGTGAGTGATCTACTTCCAGACACAAACTCTATTTCTCCTGAAGTAATCTACCATTTAGATAAATACAAACTTCATGATTCGGCTCGTAAAAAGGCTTTGAATATAATGGATGGGAGTGATGAATATACGCTTCCTGAGCCTTGGAAGAGTTATCTGGATCCAGCTCAGATGCCAGCTTCTGCAGCCATGACGGTTCCCAATCTGTTAGGCTTGTGTTTGTTTGACGAACAGGGTAGCGGCAAAACAGTCATGACCATAGCTGCATTCGATATCTTGATCGAAAGTGGCGATATTGATGGTATGATCGTAGTTTGCCCGAAGAGCATGATTAGCGAATGGCCGAAAGACATTGCTAATTTTCTTCCAGATAAGTTTAACGTTGTTATTGCTGAGGGAACCAGGAAAGAAAAATACGATACATCTTTTGAAAAGTTTGATGTACTGGTTTCCAATTATGAAGGCGTTGAAGCAATGCTAGTGTCGTTAATGGCTTCTGCATCCAATCGTAGGTTTCTTCTAGTAGTAGACGAATCGTACTATTTAAAGAATAGTGAATCTCTGCGCTCCGAACATACAACTAGCCTAAGAAGTAAATGTAAAAGATGCTTTGTTTTATGCGGCACTCCGGCACCGAATACAGCACATGATTTATTAAATCAATTTGATCTGGCAGATTTGGGGTTTACATTTGGTGGATTTAAAAAGTCAAAGGACCCTCAATCTGACTGGGACAAAATAGCATCATTAACTAATACCCGTGGATTATTTATACGAAGGCTTAAATCTGAAATTCTTAGCCACGTCCCTGAGAAAAATTTCCATGTTATGGAGATCAATCTCATGGGAAAACAAAAACTAATATATGAGACTGCCCGATCTGAATTAGAATTAGAATTGAAAAATCTCAATAACGAAACATTCAAAAAAAAGTTGGCCACATATTTTCAGAAACGAGCTGCGTTGCTTCAGATATGCTCTTGTCCGAGCGCAGTAGATCCTACTTTTTCTGAAGTTCCAGCAAAATACCAAGCTTTGGACGAGTTGTTGGAAACTCTTATTAGTCAAAACCGTAAAGTTATCATTTGGTCTTTTTATAAACGTAGTATTGATGAAATTGAAGATAGATACAAAAAATACAATCCTGTCCGTGTAGATGGCTCAGTGAGTACTGATTTAAGAAGAGAGGCGGTCCGTTCGTTTCAAGAAGACTCAAAAACGATGCTTTTTATAGGAAACCCTGCAGCTGCAGGAGCAGGGATAACCCTGCATTCTTCATTTGATGCCGTTTACATATCATATTCTAACCAAGCGGCTCATTACCTGCAGTCACTTGATCGCATTCATAGGCGAGGCCAAGTATCAAATGAAGTTAATTATTACTTGCTTATTTGCAAAGGTACAATCGAAGAAACAGAAGTGATAAAGCTTCGAGGTAAAGAAATTCGTCAACACGACCTACTTGGTGACCGAATACAATGGCCATCCTCTCTTGATGAAGCATTGAAAGAGCTAAAATCAAATGAGTGATTTTGTATGGATTATTAATGCTGAAAAAAATAGTTCCTTTGGGAATTCAGGGGTATCTAGTAGCTATATAATTCCTAGCGGAGAAATGAAAGTATCTCCTAGTTTGCTGGCTGGGTCACGGCTTTGGATTTTACTGCGAGGAATAGAAGACAGACTATTTTTGTCTATTAAAGTTAAAAAAGTCGAACGAATTCTTGATGGGTATTATGAAGGAGATTTCCTTTTATCGACAAGTTTTTTGTCGTCATTTAGGCTGGTATCCAAATACTCAGAAGCCATGAAATATGTCGTAATTGATGTTGTTTCTCACAGACTTGGAATCTCCATAATTGAGGAAAGTATTTCTCAAAAATTCGCAATGGTGGTAACTAATAGCATTGAGTACAAACTATTGCCTCCGCCCCGCGCATCTCTTCCGAACATTAGTAGTAATATTTTTCCCCGCTCTGGTAATGCACTCGCAAAGGCTTCTTTATGTTTGATCGTTTCACATTTTAACCTCAACCAAATATGGGCACAGGGGGCAGGAGATAAGTTGAACGCTTTTTCAAATTTTGCCTGTGCAGTGATTTCTGCTAGCTTGGTAGATCGCCCAAATTCTAATCTGAATGATGCCCTGAATAAAAATGATCCCTTAACCAATTTAGTGGTGTTCATCAGTGAAGGGGTAGACACAGAAATACATAGGATAACTTCGATACCGGTTGTTGATACTGACTTTACGGAAGTGGAGCCTGATAAAATACATGCCCGATCATTTATCTCATCCGGAGATAATATGAAGGATGTTGAGGCGTCACTTCGCAAAACAGAACATGCAGAAGAAACACATCAAGGTATGTTGAAGGATATTTCACAATTTTTGATTTCAATTGATATTGTGCCATATGAAAGTAGTTCTGTGGACTTAATATTCAAAACACCACATGCTATGAATATATGTGAGATAAAAAGCTCTAATCTGGAAAATTATTTTTCTCAAGCATCTAAAGGGGCCTTTCAACTTTCATGCTATACTGAACAAATCGAAAAAGATTTTGATCACTCTCAATCAATCTTAATTTTACAAAAAATCGGTCACGATGAAATCGAAACATACATAAAAAAAATTCTGATGAGGATGAATATCCAGACACTATATTATAACGTAAATTTATCCTGGCCATTTAAATTGGAAGGATTTTCAGTTAACAAATATCAACATTAAATTTGTTTTCTTCGCAAAAATATTTTCAACCATCAACACTTTAAGTCGGATGCCGTATTGTGGTTAATTGAAGGTTACTGCCAATTCGTACGTAATCTGAATTGTTTCTTTATATTAAACCGACTTCCTTTACAGTCTCCACTATATTATTTTGTCTTCCCCCCAAGTTTCTCCGCCGTCCGCATAGCCCCAAGACCAAGCAAAGACAAAAGAACCGTGACCAGGGTTTCCGTCCCTGACAACTCCGGCAATTCCGTCACATGAGGAAAGAAATTAACCGTCGCCCAGTTCAGCAGGTCAAACAGGATGAAATGCCTGACGAGCGCAAAATAACAAATCTGATGAAAGTCTCCGAACAATTAGACTAACTCAGAGTATGGTAATGTAGCCATCACAGATCTTTTTTTCTGTACAGCTCCCATCTTAATCGCTGAGCATCTGCGATCCGCTTCTTACCTTCCGCTGTCTTTGGGCCACTATTTCCCGTGCCCCCGTGAAAGCCACAACGCGAGCGCGGCCCTTCCCCCGGTATCTTTGCATTAAACAGACAGAGCCTTCCTCCGGACTTCTTAGCGAGGCAATAACGGCCTTCACGATAGCGGGTAATAAGCTTCCAAGCGATACCATAACTTCCACCATGTTGGTCAATGCGTTTGATTAGATGGGCTTTGAAATAATCGGGTAAATCTGGATTGTTGCGGACTGGGTGAAGGTCAATCATTGTCATTTGACCTTTCAAGTTGAAACTGTTCAACCCGCTTACCTGCAATTGCCATTGCGACACCCAGGTCAATGTTTGTTGTGTTGATTTTGGCCTCTATTTGTTGTGGAATTAATTTGGCGAGTAAGCGGCAAAAGGTTGGAGGGTCTTTCCTGGCTATCTCTATTAAATAATCAACGCCGCCAACGCGCTCAAAAGCTTCGTATATGCCGTCCATGATTTCAGCAGTTAATTTATTCTTGGCCATATGCAGTATTCCTTCTGATAGATAGAGGCTGTTTACCTCTTCGCGTAATGAAATTAACTTTTTGGCTAATCAGTCATCCAAAATTCGGTAGACACTGGCCCTGCCAATATTCAACTCTTTAGCAATATTTGTGGCAGACATCCCCTCAGATTTAAGGCGAAATACATCATCTGTCTTCTCCCTGGCTGTTGGCTTACGGCCTTTGTATTTACCCTCAGACTTAGCTTTTGCAATGCCCTCACGTTGCCGTTCCAGCATCATCATGCGTTCAAACTGGGCGATGGCCCCGATCACGTTGCAGACCAGCACGCCCGTGGCTGTGCTTGTATCAATGCCGAGGTCCATGATCTTAAGATGGGCACCTTTATCAGTGAGTTGCTCCATAATGTCACCCAAATGCCTAGTGCTTCGTGCAAGGCGATCTAATTTGGTGACAACCAACGTGTCACCATCGCGGATATAGTCTAAGGCAATGTCTAACTGCTCCCGTTTCTCCACAGATGACACCTGTTCCTTAAAAACCTTATTGCAGCCAGTGGCCTTCAAATCTCTCAACTGGGCCTCAAACCCAGCTTCCTGCTCAACTGTTGATGTTCTCGCATATCCAATATTCATGGCTTTATCCTTTTTGTTCCTTTGATTACTTAGACATTGTGAGACACTCTATCCCAAAATGCAAATCAATTCTTATGAGACGCTATTTAGGAATGTTTTTACTGTCCCGCGAGAGCAGGGCCTATTGAGACTGTGAGCCTCTGAGAGGTCGCTGGAGAGATGTCAGGTTTGAGCAACCATTCCGTGGGGTAAATCGCTTAATGCCCGCCAGTGGACTCTGAAACGACTCTCAGTTGATCATTACACCAGGTTGAGGTGATTGGAGTGCAAAATCGACGTTGGCTTGTGTGCAGAAGGCTGCATAACCGGATTAGAAAAGCTGTAAAACCCGAAGGGGGGAGGGTATACCGGGCGTAGGGGTGAGCCTACACTTTGGGCTGTGGTACTGATGTGGTGGTGAAACCTCTGCTCATATATATTTTTGAAATAATTTTATAAAATTCAAAACAGTTTAATATCAAAGAACCTCGGCTCGTAAGTGAGGGGTTGGGGTGATTATTTCGACCTCAACATCTAAGCCTATGCGCTCAGAGAGCCAGATTTCAGGGTCATGGATGAGATGAAGGGCGAACAGAAACTTAAACTTCAACGCTCGTTGGTTCGGGCGCTCAACTCTGGCCTGCGCGAACACCATTCTCGATAAAGCTCCGAAGGCCAAAGGCTTTACCCACCATAACTTGATTAGAGCTTCAATTGAATCGACCAGTGATGAGTTCGTGGGTTGGGCGCTAAATGGCCTCAGTTCCCTACTATATATATTCAGTAGGGAACTGAGGCCATTTAGCTGATCTTGTGAGTTTTGATTGAGAATATTAGCTCTGGGGCTTTTCGCTCGAGCATTACTGGCTGCCATCTTTGCTGTTTTAACTGTCGGCCATAAGTCTGGATAAATCATAGCAGCTGCTGCCGGGCCGTCAGGTAACAACCCTATAGCCACCATCCCCTCAATTCGACCCGGTGCATTGTCATTCCAGCGAATAGGCTGGTCTACCCCCATCGGCAAACAGACATTACTCAGTACATCCAGTTGCAGTGGGGTCTTAGCCGACCGATTGACCCCACGGCCACGGCCCCCGCATTGAATTAGCTCAGCCTCGCAAATCTGCCAGCGAACGGCCTCCACTATCGGATCGGGGTGTTGCTCGGCCTGGACCGATAGCCCAACGCCATTGCCAACATCAATACCAGCCGACTGACGGGGATACCATTGCTTCGCTGATACTTTTTCAACAGCCCAACCCGTCAGGTTCTCCGTCAACGCCTCAACATCCCAAGGTGAGGGTAAGGTGCGCCCGATCAGCATCAAACAGCGGACGCCACCCCAACGATTAATTCCGCGTGTCGCGTTGAAGTGAGCCACCTCGACATTGTCTGGTAAACCCAATTCATGAAGATGTTTCTCTAGGGCTTGTTGGCAGATAACCAATACGTCAATGCTGTTAGCTCCTTGCCCATTAAACTCGGATGCCCGCAATTGAATGAACCGATGCACCTCCATAGCCCGGTTTTCACGCCGTTGACTTTCATCAGGTTCCAACACCTCGTCG
>NZ_JBDNHC010000039.1:0-59795 GCF_041689005.1 Sneathiella sp. | reverse complement strand
TTCAACAACAAAAGACTGCTTGAGCCCATCGGCAACATCCCGCCTGTAGAAGCCGAGAAAAACTATTACGCCATGCTGGACGAAACCGATATGGCAGCGTAACTTAAACAAAATTGCCTCCGGCAATCCCGGGGCGGTTCATATCGTCCCATAGCTCTATCAAACGCGGACGGCTGAACCAAGGAAAAAGCTGGGCAAGGGGAACCGGGCCCCGGCGAATAAAAGACCAGAGCCAATGCACCATTATTATAATGAACACGACAATGCCAATTTTTTCGTGAAACTCATAAAGGAGATCACCTGGCTTTGTCGGACGCGGATGATACATCCATTGGCTGAGGAGGAGTTGCGCCACAATACCAACCGCAAAGACAAAATGCAGAAAGCGGGTAAAACGATCGTAAAACAAAAGATATCTCCAGACAGTTAGCTACCACCGAAAAACTATAGAAACATTAAGTTCGGGTGGCAAATGACTAACCGACAGTTCTTCCATACAAATTTGTAAGATTCTGTCCAACAAAATACGCATCCGAGTAGCGTTGTCGATCCTTTTTGCTATGATATCTAATCGAGAGCTCCAGGGAGATCAACCAATGCAGGACACCATTATATCAAGCGTTGACGGGCTTTATAATATCTACAAGGAGCCGACAGAGCTTGTTCAGAAGAAACAGCTGGACCGGCTGGATGTACATTGTCGCAACTTCATTGCGCTCTCCCCGTTCCTTGTGCTGGGGACTTATGGCGACGACGGGACCGCTGATGCCTCACCGCGGGGCGATGCCGCCGGCTTTGTTAAGGTGGTTGATGACCATACCCTGCTGCTCCCCGATCGACCCGGAAACAACCGCCTTGATACCATGATCAACATAATCCACAATCCGGCCGTCGGTTTATTATTTATGGTCCCCGGGATCAACGAGACTCTCCGCGTGAACGGCGACGCCGTGATTACCACGGACCCGGAGCTGCTCGCTGAACATGCCATAAACGAAAAGCTCCCGACCTCAATCCTCAAGATCTCGGTCAAGGCCGCCTACCTGCATTGTGCCAAAGCGCTGATCCGATCCCGCCTCTGGGCACCGGAAACACAGGTTGAACGCTCTAGTTTCCCATCGCTCGGCAAGATCATCGCAGACCAGATCGGCAACCTTGATGCGGATGAGGCCGACCGGAGACTGGCGGAGTCTTATAAAAACAGACTCTATTAAGAGAAAATCCGGATCACCCCAAGGCCGCCATAATCCTGGGAAAGACGCTACGTTCAACGATGTTGGTGATTACCCCATGTACAGCACATCAAGTTCGGATCAACAGGTGTGCTGCTCGTCGTCTCGCAGGCCGTGAGCAGAAAAAGAGAAACCACAATAACCAGAAAGCGCATCGCTTTCTCCCAAAGTGAAGTATGTGTCCGTGAGATGACGCTTCCGAATTGAATTTCAAGGACACGGCTTAAAAAAAGCCGCGAGAACTTCTCGCGGCTTTGAATTATAGTGTCGATCGATTTTTACAGCGCCTTAACAATATCCTCGATCATCTTCTTGGCATCTGCCAACAGCATCATGGTATTGTCTTTGTAGAACAGATCATTATCGATACCAGCGTAGCCGGAAGACATTGAGCGTTTTACAAACAGGACCGTTCGCGCCTTGTCGACATCAAGGATCGGCATGCCGAAAATCGGGCTCGACGGATCGTCGCGGGCGGCAGGGTTGGTCACGTCATTCGCCCCGACCACAAGCGCCACGTCGGCACCGGCAAAATCAGAATTAATTTCTTCCAGTTCGAACACCTCGTCGTACGGCACGTTGGCCTCGGCCAGCAACACATTCATATGGCCCGGCATCCGACCGGCAACCGGGTGAATGGCATAGACAACCTCCACCCCCTCTGCCTTCAAAACATCGACCATGTCCCGCAATGCGTGCTGGGCTTGCGCGACCGCAAGGCCGTAGCCCGGCACAACAATAACCTTACCCGCGTTCTTCATGATGAACGCAGCGTCGTCGGCAGAGCCAGCCTTGTAGGGGCGATCACCCTTGTCAGGGCCAGCGACGGCGGCATCGCCGCCAAAACCACCGAGGATGACGCTGAAGAAGGACCGGTTCATGGCTTTGCACATTATATAGGACAGAATGGCACCGGAGGAACCGACCAGGGCCCCAACGATGATCAGTGCCGTATTCTCAAGCGTGAAGCCGATACCGGCCGCCGCCCAGCCAGAATAGGAATTAAGCATCGACACCACGACCGGCATATCGGCGCCGCCGATGGGAATAATGATCAGGAATCCGATAAGGAAGGCGAGCACCGTCATGGCCCAGAAGATACGCGGATCCTGATCCACACAGAACCAGATAATCAGCCCGACAATACCAAGCCCGATCACCAGGTTAACCAGATGCTGTCCGGCGAAGGTAACAGGATTACCCGAGACCAGCCCCTGCAATTTAGTAAACGCAATAATGGAGCCAGAGAAGGTAATTGCGCCGATAACGATCCCAATCGCCATTTCAATGCGGCTTGCAACTTTGATCTCATCGCCGATACCCAGAATGCCGTAAGCATCCGGGTTATAGAAGGCCGCGGCAGCGACCAGGACGGCGGCAAGACCGACGAGACTGTGAAAGGCCGCCACAAGCTGTGGCATGGCCGTCATGGCAATCCGCCGCGCGATCAGGGCACCGATACCGCCGCCAATCACGATCCCGCCGATAATCCAGCCATAGGAAACGACGTCGGGACTGAGGATCGTGACGATGATGGCAATGGCCATCCCCGCCATGCCCATGAAATTTCCACGCCGTGAGCTTGCCGGTGATGACAGGCCGCGAAGTGCAAGGATAAACAGAATGGCGGAGACCAGATAGGCGAGCGCCGTAAAATTTGCTGACACGGACGGTCCCCCTATTTAAGTTTTTTCTTGTACATGGACAACATGCGATGCGTAACAAGGAACCCGCCGAAGATGTTGACCGAGGCGAGAATAATCGCCACAAATCCGAATACCTTGGCAAGTGTCATGTCGATCGGGCCCGCCGCGATCAGGGCCCCGACAATAATGACGGAGGAGATAGCATTGGTCACCGCCATCAGCGGCGTATGCAGGGCGGGCGTCACGCTCCAGACCACATAGTAGCCGACAAAGATAGCGAGCACAAAAACAGCCAGTCGAAAAACGGTTGGATCAACCATATCCATTATCAGTTCCCTCCCTCAATCAATTGCGGATGAACGATCTTGCCATCCCGGGTGAGCGCACTCCCCTGTATAATCTCGTCATCCCAATTCACGGCCAGCGCACCGGTCTCCTTGTCGATTTGCGGTGTCAGGAAATTGAACAAGTTTTTAGCAAACAGGGACGAGGCATCGCTGGCAAGACGGCTTGGCACATTGCGATGGCCAATGATGGTAACACCGTTCGCTGTTTTCACGACCTCACCAGGTTTCGACTGGGTTACATTGCCCCCTGCCTCTACCGCGAGATCGACAATGACCGCGCCCGGCTTCATCACCGCCAGCATCTCGTCGGTGACGAGTATCGGGGCTTCCCGGCCGGGAATAAGCGCGGTCGTAATAACGATATCCTGCTTCTTGATATGCTCGAAGACAAGTGCTGCCTGACGCTTTTTGTAGTCGTCACTCATTTCCTTGGCATAGCCGCCGGCATCTTCACCGGCTTCATCGGTTTCAACCATGATAAATTTAGCGCCGAGACTTTCAACCTGTTCTTTGGTCGCGGCGCGGACATCTGTCGCCGTCACGATCGCGCCAAGACGGCGGGTCGTCGCGATGGCCTGAAGTCCGGCAACGCCAACGCCCATGATAAAGGCCTTGGCCGGTGCAAGGGTGCCGGCGGCGGTCATCATCATCGGCATGGCGCGGCCATATTCCGACGCGGCATCAAGAGCGGCCTTGTAGCCTGATAGATTAGACTGCGACGACAGGACGTCCATGGACTGGGCCCGGCTGATCCGCGGCACCAGTTCCATGGCAACTGCATTGACCCCGGCGGCGGCATAGGCCGCAACCTGCTCCCGGTTTTGCAGTGGCGCCAGCTGAGCGATCAACGTTGCGCCGGATTTCATCAGGGCAAGTTCATCCGGCCCGCCTTCGGCATCCGTCAGCGGCCGCTGAATTTTGAGAATGACATCTGCGTCTTTCAGGGCGGCTGCTTCATCGGCGGCGATGCTCGCGCCCGCATCCTGATAATCCTGATCCTGAAAGGAACTCAGAGTACCTGCGCCGGTCTCGATAATGACCTCGGCACCCAATCCCACAAATTTCTTTACCGTGTCTGGGGACGCGGCCACGCGTTTTTCGTTTTCGCGGCGTTCCCTGGGGATAGCGATTTTCATAATCGGCCCTCTATGATGTGTTGTTGTGGGTAAAGCTGGCGCCCTGCAACGCGCTTTCGACAAAACCGGAACGATATCCGGTTCTATCCTTTAATAGGCCACAAGTATCGCCAAAAAAATCAATATGGCAGCAGCCGCCAACGTTCCAAACGTAAACAGCCTGGTAAAAACTGCAAAGGATTGCTTATGCGCTTCGATATCCATGTTGCCGTGTTCGCTCATGACTAGGTCCCCTACTTCTTGTATATCATCAAAGGTGCGGTTGCACCGCAATATACCGAAATCTGTTTTCGGGGCAACAGAATGTCGCCTGACACCCCAAAAAACTGCTTATTCTACGTAATCTGACCCTTAGATGGCCTCAAGTTCATCAATGAACCCCTCGATCACGCTGAGCCCCTTTGACCAGAACGCTGGATCAGAGGCATCAAGATTGAACGGGGCCAGCAATTCCTTGTGACGCAGGGTTCCACCTGCTTTCAGCATATTGAAATATTTCTCCTGAAACCCCGTTGCGGCGTCCTGATAGACCGCATAGAGCGCATTGACAAGGCAATCGCCGAAGGCATAGGCATAGACGTAAAAGGGTGAATGGATGAAATGCGGGATGTAGCACCAGAAATACTGGTACTCATCATGCAGACGAATTGCCGGACCGAGGCTTTCGGTCTGCACATCCATCCAGATCTTGCCAATCTGGTCCGGCGAAAGTTCCTCGATTTTTCGGGCCTCATGTACGCGTTTTTCAAATTCATAAAAAGCGATCTGGCGAACGACAGTATTGAGCATATCCTCAACCTTGCCCGCGAGCATGATCCGCCGCTTCGACGGATCGGTTTCCTTTTCAAGCAAGGCGCGGAACGTCAGCTGTTCGCCGAAAACACTCGCCGTTTCCGCGAGGGTCAGGGGCGTATCGGCAAGCAGCCCGCCCTGCGGCGCCGCCAGAACCTGATGCACACCGTGACCAAGTTCATGGGCGAGCGTCATGACATCGCGGACATTCCCCTGATAATTCAGCAGCAGATAGGGATGAGCGCTTGGCACTGTTGGATGGGCGAATGCCCCCGGTGACTTGCCGGGCCGCATGGCCGCATCGATCCAGGGCTTGTCAAAGAATGTCTTGCCAAGTGCGGAAAGCTCCGGCGAGAACCGTCCATAGGCGTCGAGCACCGTGTCGCGGGCCTCGTTCCACGGAATAATCCGGTCATCCTGATCGGGGAGCGGCGCGTTGCGATCCCAGTAATCAAGCTTGTCCAGCCCCATCCATTTCGCCTTGAACTTATAATAGCGATGGGACAGCCGCGGATAGGCCGCCTGCACGGCATCGGACAAAGCATCAACCACTTCCGGCTCCACCTGATTGGATAGATGCCGCATATCCGCAGGGTTTTTGGCGCCACGCCAGTCATCCTCGATCGCCTTGTCCTTTGCCAGGGTATTGGTGATCAGGGAAAACAGGCGAACATTCTGCCCGAAAACCTTACCGAGGCTTTTCGCGGCTTTCTTGCGAAGCTCACCGTTAGAATTAGAGAGCAAATGTAAGACCTGTTGCGACGCCATTTCCTCGCCATCAACCTCGAACCGCAATCCGGCAACGGTTTCATCAAACAAACGGACCCAGGCGCTGCGCCCGGAAATATCCATTTCATGCAGGAGTTTTTCAATATCATCAGAAAGCTGGTACGGCTGCAAGGCCCGCACATTGCGGATCCAGGGTTCGTATTTCTTGAGGCTGGAAGCCTGATACATTTCCGCAAGGCGCGGCTCGTCCAGCTTGTTAAGCTCCAGCGTCAGGAACAACAGATCCGTCGAAATCGCACTGATCTTTTCCTGCATGGTCTGGAAAAATTTGCCGATTTCAGGATCCGACATATTCCCGGCATAGACAAGATAGGCGTAGGACATAATCCGGCCCTCGATTTCGCCGATATCCTCGTAGGCGGAAATCGCCAGATACAGCCCTTGCCCGTCCAGTTCCGCGAGCTTCCCCTTGTAGGATTTTGCGAATGACTTCGCATTCTGCGCCGCCGTCTCCAGATCCTCGGATAGCTCGGGCGAGGTTCGCGACGGATATAAATCCGTCAGATCCCATTCGGGTAGATTGGCAAGGGCGATTTCATTCATAGATAACAAACTCCGTAGGTGAACAGCGTTACGCGTTACTTAGTCAGTAATTATCAACTAACAAGAAAATTGGCATGGGCCGCTGCGACCGGCTTGTCCCGATTTCCCTGCCAGGCCTCAATCCGCATATTCGCAATGCGTCGGCCGGGTTTTGTGATGATCGCCTCGGCGTAGGTTTCAACCGGCTTGGCAGAGCGCAGATACTCGATCGTGATATTGATGATTTTCGGCAATCGTGTCACTTCCTGCGTCTTCAGCAGATGAACAAGCGCGGTGCTTTCCATGAAGGCACCGACCACGCCACCATGGAGCGCAGGAAGCGTTGGATTGCCGATGAATTTCTTATCCGCCGGCAAGACGCAGATCATCTGCTCGCCGCGCATTTCCAGCTTTAAGCCAAGAAAGGTAAAATAGGGAATAATGCCGAATATATGGTTCCAGTCCGCCGTTGCCTTGGCCTGCTCAATCGTGGCAACGAATTCCTCTGCCGTCAGTATCTGTGTCATTTCGTCTCCTTACTGGCCGCGGAGAAGCGATTGATCGACGGGGTCGGGCTGGATTGCAGCATGAAGGTACCAACGCTATTGGCAACCGGATCCTCCCTCTCTGTATGATAGGCAATGGTGCGGACGAAAGCGATACTCCGGGTGAGCCGGTAGCAATTGGCAAAAGCAAACAACTCCTCGCCCGGCGTTGCGGGTTTCAGGTAGTCGATGCGCAAATCGAGCGTTGCAATGGGCATATATTTCTCCAGCTTAGCATAGATGCACATACCTGCTGTTGTATCGATCAACGTAGTGATAATGCCACCGTGGAGCACACCATCAACCGGATTTCCCGCAAAGCGTTCCTGATAGGGCAAGCTAAAAACCGCACCGTCCACATTCATTTCATGCACCCGGACGCCAATTTCCGCGCAATGCGGGACGCCGTTGTCAATCATCGCCTGTATCTGTTTAATATCGAATACTATCGACATTTATACCTCAGTCCTGTTTTATGTCATTACGGCCCTGATACTGCAGGAACCAGTCCACGAATTTCGGCAGACCCTCCCGGAGCGGTGTTGTCGGTTCATATCCCATATCCCGACGCATCGGGTCAATATCGGCGAAGGTTTCTTTTACGTCCCCCGCCTGCATCGGCTGCAAATCCCGGATCGCGGGCTGCCCCAGGGCCTGTTCAAGGATATCGACAAAATCGAGCAGGGACTCTGCCCGATTATTGCCGATATTGTAGATGCGGTATGGTGCCGTCTCTGCCTTTGCGACCGGCGGATTGGCAAGCACGGCAATGATACCACTGACAATGTCATCAATATAGGTAAAATCCCGCTTCATGTCCCCATGGTTAAAAATTGGGATGGCCTCGCCCTTCCGGATTTTTTCCGAAAAGGTCCAATAGGCCATGTCCGGCCTGCCCCAGGGGCCATAAACCGTGAAAAACCGAAGCCCGGTGAGCGGGATGCCATAAAGATGTGCATAGGAATGGGCCATCAGCTCATTGGCCTTCTTGGTTGCCGCATAAAGTGAGACCGGGTGATCGACAGCCTGATCAACTGAATAGGGCAACGTCTTGTTGCCCCCATATACCGAACTGGAACTGGCAAAGACAAGATGCTCCAGTCCCGGCAAGTTCCGGCAATATTCAAGAATGGCAAGAAACCCCGTAATATTTGCATCTGTATAGTCGAAAGGATGGGTAAGGCTATGGCGCACCCCGGCCTGGGCAGCCAAATGCACAACCTTCGTTATCCCCGGAATTTTACCCAGTTTTGAAAAAAACTCCTCGCAGTTCGCCAAGTCGAGTTTTATGAAGGTGAAATCATCTGATTTTCCCAGCCTTTCCAGTCGCGCCTGTTTTAGCCCGACATCGTAATAATCATTCAGATTATCAATTCCGACAACTTTTTCCCCTTTGGCTAATAAACCCTCTGACACATGCATACCAATAAAACCCGCCGCACCCGTAACCAAAACCGTCATTTTAACCCCTTCAAAGGCCTTCCCCGGCCTTCCTAATTATCATTTATGTCAGTATTATTGACCTTTATTGCATTAGCTGTTATAACCATTATATATAACACATAAGATAACTAATCGTTACGGGAGCAGCTCAATGCAATTGGCAAACGTATCTCTGAATGACAAATATGAATTAAAGGAAGGGCGCGTCTTCCTGACAGGCATTCAGGCGCTCGTCCGCTTGCCCCTTATGCAGAAAGAGCGCGACCGGGCGGCTGGCCTCAATACCGCTGGATTTATTTCAGGATATCGGGGGTCACCGCTTGGCGGGTACGACCAGTCCTTATGGAAAGCCGCCAAACTCCTGAAACAAAATGATATTCATTTTGAACCGGGCGTGAATGAAGACCTTGCTGCCACCGCCGTCTGGGGCAGCCAGCAACTCAACATGTTCAAGGGCGCGAAATATGACGGCGTCTTCGGGCTCTGGTATGGCAAGGGTCCGGGCGTTGACAGGAGTGGTGACGTCTTTCGCCATGCCAACATGGCCGGGACCTCAAAATATGGTGGCGTTCTGGCGCTTGCGGGGGATGACCATGGAATTGTCTCCTCCTCCGTCGCGCATCAGAGTGAACACGGGTTTATCGGCTGGATGATGCCGGTCCTGCATCCGGCGAATGTGCAGGAAATCCTCGACTATGGATTGCTCGGGATCGAGATGTCGCGTTTCTCCGGTCTTTGGGTGGGCTTTAAATGTATTTCGGAAACCGTCGAGGGCGGCGCCTCCGTCTATGTCTCGCCGGAGCGCGGCCAGTTCATTCACCCCAATATCGAGATTCCCGATGATGGCCTCAATATTCGTGGCAACGATAACCGCTTCGATCAGGAAATCCGTCTCAACCAGCACAAGATCTACGCCGCCCGCGCCTTTGCCCGCGCCAATCATATCGACCGCGTGGTCATGGATAGCCCGAAGCGGCGTTTCGGCATCGTCACCGTCGGTAAATCCTATTTCGATGTCCGCCAGGCATTGCGGGACCTCGGGATTGATGATGACCTTGCCGCCGAAATCGGCCTTACCGTGTATAAGGTCGGCATGCCGTGGCCGCTGGAACCGGACGGGATCCGCCAGTTTGCCGAAGGCCTTGAGGAAGTTCTGGTGGTCGAAGAAAAGCGCGCCCTGATCGAAAACCAGATGAAGGAGCAGCTGTATAACTGGGACACGACGGTTCGCCCCCGCATTCTTGGGAAGTTTGACGAGGAGAAAAATCTTATTCTGCCGTCAACGGGGGAAATGACCCCGGCCCTCGTCGCCCGGGTGATCGCCGCCCGTATTCGTCGTTTCTACACCTCGGAATCGATCGAGAAGCGCCTCGCCTTCCTTGACAAGAAGGAACGACAGCTCAACGCTGCCCCCGCAAAACTGGTCCGCACGCCATTTTATTGCTCCGGCTGTCCGCATAACACCTCGACTGTCGTGCCGGAGGGAAGTCGGGCCGTTGCCGGCATTGGCTGTCATTTCATGGTCACCTGGATGGACCGTAATACCGATACCTTCACCCAGATGGGCGGCGAAGGGGTTCCGTGGGTTGGCCAGCAGCATTTCACCGACGAAAAACATATTTTCGCTAATCTTGGCGATGGGACCTACCATCACTCCGGTCTTCTTGCCATTCGTCAGGCCGTCGCCGCCAAGGCAACTATGACCTATAAAATTCTCTATAATGATGCGGTTGCCATGACCGGTGGCCAGCCACTTGATGAGCAACTCACCCCCTGGCAAATTGCCCAACAGCTTGAGGGCGAAGGGATTACCACCATTCGCGTCGTCACGGACGAACCCGACAAATACCCGGGCGATATCCGCTGGCCCAAGGGGACGACCATTCATCATCGGGACGACCTCGATAAAATCCAGAAACAGCTTCGCGAGACCAAAGGCGTCACCATCCTGATCTATGATCAGACCTGTGCCGCCGAAAAGCGCCGCCGCCGCAAGCGGGGAACATTCCCCGACCCGGCGAAACGGGTGATTATCAACGATCTTGTCTGTGAAGGCTGTGGCGATTGCTCAGTGAAATCTAACTGCCTGTCGGTCGAGCCGATCGAGACGGAATTTGGCCGCAAGCGGACGATCAACCAGTCAACCTGTAACAAGGATTATTCCTGCGTCAATGGCTTCTGTCCAAGCTTTGTCACGGTTGAAGGCGGTTATCTTCGTAAAGCCGCGCCTCACGCCGCGGAAAACCCCGCAGAGGGAATTCCGCTCCCCGCAATCACTGACCTGCAACATCCTTACCGCATCCTGATCACCGGCATTGGCGGGACCGGCGTCGTCACCATCGGTGCCCTACTCGCCATGGCCGCGCATCTGGAAGGCAAAGGCATTTCAGTGCTCGATCAGGCCGGGCTGGCCCAGAAGGGCGGCGCCGTCAGCAGTCATATCCATATCGCACCAAAACCCGAAGATATTAACGCCGTTCGTATCCCTGCGGGCCGTGCCGATCTGTTGATCGGGTGCGACCTTGTCGTGTCCGGATCCTACGACAGTCTCGCAAAATTTGATGTCGGTGTCGCTCACGCCGTCATAAATTCACATCCTTCCCCCACCATGGATTTTACTCTCAATCCGGACGCCCCCTTCCCGGTCAAGGACACACTGGATCATATCCGGGAGGCGGTTGGGGCGGATGCCTGTTCGCTGATCAACGCCAGTGAAATTGCGACTGCCCTGCTTGGTGATTCCATTGCAACCAACCTGTTTATGCTCGGATTTTCTTTCCAGAAAGGTCTGATCCCACTCACGGAAGACGCGCTGCTGAAGGCGATCGAATTGAACGGTGTCGCCATCGATGCCAATAAAAAGGCCTTCGCCTGGGGCCGCGTCATGGCACAGGATCCCGACCGGGTTCTGGCGGAAGTTGAGGAACTGAAGGGACCGGTCACTATTCAGGAACCGGCCACTGACCTCGATGAAATCATCAGCCGACGGGCGGACTTCCTGACCGGATATCAGAACGCCCGCTACGCGAAACGCTATAGCGATCTTATCGCTGCTGTCCGCGTCCGCGAAAGCGATGTCAATCCGGGTGTGACGACACTCTCAGAGGCCATTGCCCGCAGCTATTTCAAGGTTCTTGCCTACAAGGACGAATATGAAGTGGCCAGGCTCTATACGGACCCGAAATTCATGCGCAAGGTCGAGACGATGATGGACGGAGACTATCATCTCAAATTCCATCTCGCCCCGCCGTTGTTCTCGAAAAAGGATCCGGATACCGGCGAGCTTAAAAAGAAGGAATATGGGCAGTATATGCTGAAGTCTTTCGGATTTTTAAGCAAATTCAAGTCCTTACGCGGCACGCCCCTCGATATCTTCGGCTATCAGGCGGAACGGAAACATGAACGCAAGCTGATCACGGATTTTGAACAGACGGTTTCTGAATTGCTGGCGGGACTGAAGCGGGATAATCACCTTCTCGCGGTCGAAATTTCCGCCTTGCCTATGCAAATACGCGGTTATGGTCATATCAAGGAGAAAGCTCTCACAATATATGAGGGCGAACGTACCCATCTTCTTGAGCAATTCCACAACCCCGAGCCCCATAAGCAAGCGGCGGAATAGGCTTAGAAATTATGTAACATATACTCTTTTCTTTTTATAGGAATTATGTTACATATTATCTCCTACTTAACTTTAACTGAAGGAGATAACAATGATGCCGGTTATTCGTATTAATGATCCAGCCCTTAGAAGTTTGAAAAACATCGCGAAATGGCACGATATAGATACACCTGCTCAGACTATAGATCGCCTAATTCGTAACGAAATGGAGCGACTCGGCTTTGAGAGCGAAGGTGCTGAAGAGAGAATTAGTGGGAATAAGTCAAACAATGACGTGTTGATATTTGAAAAAACCCCGAGTTTGACGTTCACTCGTATTCGGTCCGCAAAAGTAAATAATATTATAGTAGAAAAGCCGTATTGGGCGACAGTTTTGATCGAAACAATCAGAAACATGAAGCATAAGGGCTATGCCGGACTTGACCTCATTAATAAACTTCAAATCCCAGCCAAATTTGGCGAGTACGAGCAAGAAGGTTATAAATTTTATCCTAGTCTAGGAATTTCTATTCAAGGACAATCCGCTTCCGCCGCATGGCAAGAAATTTCAAAAATTGCAGAGAAATATGACATTCCGGTCGAAGTAGAGTTTCAATGGTATGATGATATCAAAGCATACTATCCTGGTCGTATTGGCAAAATTGCTGCTGGATACTGATGCTTCATTGGTTTCTATGTAACTTGGACAATGTGGGAGAGCAAGACATATAGCAACACAACACTCAATTGGTCCCGTCTGTTGAAGCAGATTGGGCCTGTTGTTGTGTGACTTTTCAGCAATAATATTTCGTAGATATATGGAGGAAGTGTCATGCTGGAACTCAGACCCAACTGCGAAACCTGTGATACCGATTTACCCAATGGGAAAGCCGATGCCTATATCTGCACGTTCGAATGTACTTTTTGCGCTGATTGCATGGAAAATACCCACAAGGGCGTCTGTCCCAACTGCGGCGGCAATTTTACGTTGCGCCCGGTGCGCCCTGCAGCACTGATGGATAAATACCCGCAAAGCACCAAACGTGTGTTGAAGCAGAAATGATACGCGACGAGACATCACTTGGGGAAAGCGACCCAACTCGGCCGGGAGGGCTTGGCAGGCTTGGATGCGGGCGACCGGATGTCCCGCTCCCGATGTTCCCGGAACAACGGCTCAAGCCCGGAGCCAAGAGTACACAGCAAGTGCGCCGCCTCCATATTAAGGGCAATTTTATCGTCCGTTCCTTCCGCCGCCTCCTGATGACGACGCGCCGCCATTTTCAGCAAATGCGTGGCGTTCTCCGGAGTAAACAGGCCACTGATGACACATTGCTGCACAATGAGCTCGCACAGGGTGAGAGCCGCAAACCCCGCAGCATCCGTTGAAAATTTCTTCATGTCCTCAAATTCGGCAATGAACCAACCATCAGGTTATTGACATCTGCTTTCTACACTTAATTATTGCAGATCCGAATACAAGAACTATCGCCGGGACAAAATATCCTGCCCTTGCCTACCCGACAATCGTGCCCAAACGCCGGGTGTAGGGGTTCCTGCCAGAGGGTAACAGGGGCGCTCCCTTTGCAGGGAGTTTCCCTGTACAAGCAATAGGTTAAAAGGCAGCGGCTTCCTTTTCGTCTTCTTCCGGGGCCATTTCCTCAATCATCCCGAGGGCCTGTTTATAGAGGTCGATCATATATTCCTGTTCCTGGTAATCGGCCTTGTCCATCTTGCGCAGGCGCATAACCGCGCGCATGGCCTTCACATCGAACCCTGTTCCCTTGGCTTCAGCAAAGATTTCCTTGATATCATCGGCGAGGCCTTTTTTCTCCTCCTCCAGACGTTCAATTCTTTCAATATAGGACCGCAAATGATCCGCTGCGACACCACCAACCTCAGCCATAGTTCATCTCTCTCTTGAATTCGTCATGCAAATCAGCCGGAATGATCTCCGGGAGGGTTTTCTAGCATTTTTGTCGCGCGCACGTATACGACTTTACGTAATTTTTTTAAGCCTACCCAATGATCTGAAATCCTGTCTAGGATTTGGGGTTGTTTTCGGCAAAAGCCGCCTTTTGTTCTGGCGTTGCTTCGCGCTGGTATTTGCCTTTCCATTCATCGAAGGGCATTCCATAGACAATTTCACGCGCCTGGGCCTTATCCATCGCAATCCCTTTTCCCGTGGCCGCCTCCTTGTACCAGTCGGACAGGCAGTTACGACAAAAACCGCCAAGGATCATGAGATCGATATTCTGCACATCGGTCCGGGTCCGCAAATGATCGCGCAATCGGCGATAGGTTGCCGCCTCCAGTTCGAGTGTTTCCTGATCCGTCATCGTCGCCACCTTTCTTGAATAGTATCCCTATTACTGTATGCCGGAAATTGTCTCATTCAAGACCTGATCAACAACTTTTACCAGCGCTTCCTTTTTACTGTCTCCCCGTTCAATCGACTGGTGATACAGCGCCAGTTGCCGATCCGCCGAGGTGCCGCGTCGCACGATTTCACGGGCGTGCTGAACTTCCTTCTCGCAGCCAAGATAGGCCGCATCCTCCTCCGTCAGGCTGATAATTTCCTCAATAAGGTCGGCGGCCGGTACCGGTGCCGGGATGCCGAAATCAATCAGCTTTCCGGCGACGCCAAACCGTTGGGCAATCCAGCGGTTCTCTTCGACCAACGTCTGCGGGTAAATTCTCCAGCGCTGGTTATTCCGGCGCAGGCGGTACAGCATTCGCAGGATGCAGGAATACAGCGCCGCGATGGTGAGGCTGTCCTCAACCAACGGGCAGACATCGGTCAGGCGCATCTCCAGTGTCGGAAACTTGGCCGAGGGGCGCACATCCCACCAGAGCTTCGATCCATCCTCAAGCGCTCCGGCTTCGACCAGCGTATCTACCAGTCGTTCAAATTCGCCGTAACTCTCGAACTTGTCGGGCAGACCGGTGCGCGGAACGCCATCAAACACACTGACACGATAGGATTTAAGGCCGCTCTCCTCCCCGCGCCAGAACGGCGAAGAGGTGCTGAGGGCCAGAAGATGCGGCAAAAAATAAGTCGCCTGATTCATTAGATCGATCCGCAACTCCTTGTCCTCAATCGCGCAATGAACATGCATGCCGCAAATCATCATCCGCCGCACTGTCGCCTGCATATCGCGGGCAATGGCTTCATAGCGTTCCTTCGGCGTATGCTTGAGCTGGTGCCAATCCGCGAAAGGATGAACTGAGGACGCCATCAGGCCGAGGCCATGGCCGCGTGCCACCTCCGAAACCGTGCCGCGAAGTTCATGAAGCGCGTTTCTCGCCTCCGTAATATTGCGGCAAATGCAGGTCCCGACTTCAAGCTGGGAGCGCAGGAACTCCGGCGTGACCAGATGGCCCGGCAGGCGCCGCTCGCATTCGGTCAGAATATCCTCCGTCGGCTCGATCGCCAGATCGCGGCTTTCGAGATCGACGAGAAGATATTCCTCCTCAATACCGATTGTGAATGATGGCTCCGTTGTACTCATTTCCGTTCTTTCCCTGATGACCACCCGTCGGACCGTTCATCCACTCCCCGATTTATGGGCCAGCCTCTTACATAATTGCCCAACCGCGTCCGCCATAATGTTCGCCCATTTCTCTGCCCCCTGATGCGTATCGATCAAGTCCTGACGAATTTCGATGGCAACATTGGGAATATGGCGATCCGTGCCGTGAACCGACATGGTGTAGCCCATGGGATCGCGCGCGGAATAAGGCTCGTTATCGCCCACGGTAAGTGTGCTGTTTTGTTTCAGGATATCCAGCAGCGGTTTGGCAATCCGGGCATCGCTGTCCCACAGCACGCCAATATGCCAGGGCCGCTCAAAATCGTTCATCACCGGCGTGAAACTATGCATGGAAATCAGAAGCGGACTATCATGCGCCGCCGATTTCACGTCCAGCAGGGATTGAATGGCGCCATGATAGGGCCGGAAGTAGGTATCGATGCGCTGCTTTTTCTCTTCCACCGCCAAGGCGCGGTTCGCTGGAATCTCGACGCCGTCACTGCTGCCGGGCGTGCTCGCCGGATCATCGGGAAAGCGGTTTGCGTCCAGCAACAACCGGGAAAACCGAGCATAAATTGCTGTTGCCTGCAACTTGTCGGCAAGCCGCCGGGTAACATCCTCAATACCGATATCCCAGGCGATATGGCGATACAGCACCGCCTGATCCTCAAGACCGAGATTATCATAAGCATCCGGAATATACCGGCTGGCATGATCGACGGTGAACAACAGCCGCGACGGGCTGTTTTCATGCTGGATCTCAAAAACCCGGGAATCGATAGTATTCATGGCCTCAGTGAAAGTGAGTTGCGGGAGGGAAATACTATCCTGATTTCACTCTATTTTACAATGTCCTGATTGCGCTGATCTTCAGACAGGCATTTCGCGGAGTAAGAACGACTTGCTTTGCCGCCCTTAAAAATTAACTCTCACAACAATGTCATAAAACCGTTAGTATGAATTTGTACTATCGACGACATAAAAGCCGAGAGAGTAAGAAATTTATGCGACGCTTACGGAATACAAAGATAATTGCCACCCTCGGTCCTGCGAGTTCCAGTCCAGACATTATAGAGGCTCTGTATCGTGCGGGGGCTGACGTCTTCCGTCTCAATTTCAGCCACGGCAGCCACGAAGACCATCAGGAACGCTACGACACGATTCGACAGCTGGAAGTTACCTGCGGTCGGCCGATCGGTATTCTTGCCGATCTTCAGGGACCAAAAATCCGCATAGGAACTTTCGAAAACGGCCCGGTTATCCTGGAAAATGGGGCCGACTTTCGCCTTGACCTCGACACGACGCCGGGGGATGCGAGCCGCGTCTGCCTCCCGCATCCGCAGGTACTGGACTCGCTGGAAGCAGGCAGCATATTGCTGCTTGACGACGGCAAGCTGAAGTTGGTGGTGAAGGATGCCGGGTCCGAAGTCGCGAATTGCACCGTTGTCGTCGGCGGCAAAATCTCGGATCGCAAAGGCGTCAACATCCCGAATGCCGTCGTCCGGATGAGCCCCCTTACCGACAAGGACCGCCGGGATCTCGATTTTGCCCTATCCATGGGCGTTGACTGGATCGCGCTGTCCTTTGTCCAACGAGCGGAGGATATCGCTGAGGTCAAGAAAATCGTCGCTGGACGCGCCGCCGTTATGGCGAAAATTGAAAAGCCGGCCGCTGTCGAGGCACTGGACGAGATTATTGTTCTCGCTGACGCCATCATGGTCGCCCGCGGTGATCTTGGTGTAGAGATGCCGATCCAGCGGGTCCCGTCCATCCAGAAATACATCATCGCCCGCGCCCGTGAAGCCGGCAAGCCGGTTGTCGTTGCCACCCAGATGCTGGAAAGCATGATCAGTGCCCCCGTCCCGACCCGTGCCGAGGTAACCGACGTTGCCAACGCCATCTATGACGGTACCGACGCAGTGATGTTGTCAGCGGAGAGTGCTGCGGGTGATTTCCCTCTGGAAGCGGTGTCAATGATGAGTGATATAGCCGAGGTCACTGAAAAGGATCCGGCGTACCGCAAGGTTATAGACGCCAAGCACGGACATCTTGAGGCGACAACAGCGGATGCCATCAGCGCGGCCGCCTCGCAGGTTGCCCACACCATCGGCGCCACGACAATCGTTACCTATACGACATCAGGATCCACCGCTCTCCGCGCTGCGCGCGAACGGGGGGAAACCTCCGTGCTGGTGCTGACGCCAGCCCTGAAAACCGCGCGCACGCTGGCGCTTGTCTGGGGCCTGCATTGCGTACACACGAAGGATGCGGAGAATTTTGCCGATATGGTCAACAAGGCCTGCAAGATGTCATTTGCCGAAGGCTTTTCCCGTCCCGGTGACAGGGTTGTCATCACGGCTGGCGTCCCGTTTGGAACGCCAGGGTCAACAAACATCCTGCGGATTGCCTGGGTCGGCGAACAGTAGAATTATAGCGGCGGTTTCGGCCCTAGATGTTCTTCTTGTCGCGTTCGGTCTGCAATTGCTTTAACCGGATTTTCACTCCCGGCAGATGCGGGTTAATTGCCATTGCCTTCTCATAGGCCAAGAGCGCGTTCCTCTGGTTATGCTGAAGGTCATATATCTGACCGAGCCCTGCAAGCGCACCGAAATGCCGTGGCTCAAGTTCCAGAGTATGGCCGATATCCTCAATCGATTTGTCAAAATCACCCAGAAGGAACAGAACCGTTGCCCGCTTATTCCAGGCCTCCGAAAATTCCGGGTCGATCTTGATGACCGTTGAGAAAAGGATGAGGGCTTTGTCGAAGCGTCCCTCACTCATATAATTGATGCCCTGAAGCATCATGAAATCAACTGTGTCGCTACCCGACGTCAGCCAGATTTTCCAGATGCTTCCCTCAATGACTTTGGCTTCGGGAGTGTCATTGGTATCCGTGAGAGCAGAAAACAGCTCGTCAAGGCGCGGGTCATCCTGACGCGCATAACCGGGATTGCCCCAGAAAAGGCACAAAAAAAGGACACCAATGCTCACCATCCGGTTCTTCATATTTTTAATATAGTTTAATTTTCCGATATTGGTAATGGGGCGACCGGACACGAATTTGTGAGCAACGGGCTTACCCTAGAGCTGCCGGTTTCGGCCCACCCGTCGCCCAGTCCAGCAGTTCAACCGTATGGACGACCGGCAAATTCATGCCGGAGGCAATCTGGGCAATACAGCCGATATTTCCTGCCGCTACAAGATCGGCACCGGTCTTGGCGATATTAGCGGTTTTACGGTCTTTCAATTTTGCGGCCAGTTCCGGCTGCAACAGGTTATAGGTTCCTGCCGA
Source organism: Sneathiella sp. (assembly GCF_041689005.1). Classification (GTDB taxonomy): domain Bacteria; phylum Pseudomonadota; class Alphaproteobacteria; order Sneathiellales; family Sneathiellaceae; genus Sneathiella. The sequence goes on along the minus strand of NZ_JBDNHC010000039.1, from coordinate 40,920 downwards.
GCCGCAACAGATATGGGGCTCCGGTATATCAACCACATCGAACTCCATGGCTTTTAACACCTGTTTCGGCTCGTCCTTTATTTGCTGGCCATGCTGAAGCGAGCAGGCCGAGTGATAGGCGACCTTTCCAGGCTGGATATCCGCACTTTTACGAAGCTCCAACGTGCCCGCAAATTCACTGATATCAAGGGCGAGAGCCGCCACGGCAGCGGCCTTTTCAGCAAAAGCCTGATCGCCGCAGTTCGCGAATAATCCACCATAGTCCTTGACCGTTGTACCACAGCCCGACGTGTTGATAATGATCGCATCCAGCCCCTCACCTGCCATCTCCTCCGACCAGGCAAGAATATTATTGCGGGCAAGGTCAAGGGCGGTGGTCTCTTTTCCCATATGCAACGGCAACGCCCCGCAACAGCCCGCCGACGGCGGGATGATCACCTCAACCCCGTGACGGGTCAAAAGACGGATTGTTGCCGCGTTGATTTCCGGGGCGAGGACGGTCTGGGCGCAGCCGGTCATCAGCACGACACGCTTTTTGCGGTCTCCCTTTGCCGCATGTGTTGGCTGTTTCTCAAGTCTGGATACCGGCGGCAAGGAAACCGGTGCCATATCTAGCATGGCCCGAAGACGACCTCGAAACAGGCCTCTTAACGGTCGCGCCAGCATCGCCCCGCGCAAGGCCAGTCGAAATAACCCGGGCCGCGGCAGGATCACTGCAAGTGTCGTCCGCAACAGCCGATCAAGGAACGGGCGATCATAGGTCTCCTCGATATATTCGCGGCCATGCTCGACCAGATGCATGTAATCCACACCCGACGGGCAGGTCGTCATGCATGAGAGACAGGAAAGACACCGATCAATATGAAGAACCGTCGAGGCGGGCGCCGGTTTTCCGCTTTCCAGCATTTGCTGCATCAGATAGATACGTCCGCGCGGACTGTCACGCTCATCCCCGAGCTCCAAGTATGTCGGGCAGGTCGCCGTGCAGAACCCGCAATGCACACAGGCCCGAAGGATATCATTGGACTGGGCGAATTTCGGGTCGGCAAGCTGCAGCAGGGAAAATTCTGTTTTCATGTTACGTTTTCCCCTCAGACGTCGAAAATGGATACATCCGGCCCGGGTTGAGAATATTCTCCGGATCAAACGCGTCCTTGATCCGTTCGGTGAGCTTGCGGATGGCGGGCGGTTGAGGATGGAAAGGCTCAATGTTCCCGCGCAATTCCACACTCCCGCGAATGAGGGTTGCATGACCTGCGCCATCAAGGGCCGCACGGATTTGCGCCGCGCCGCCATCCGTATGATCCTCCGCCATTTGCAGCCAGATCAGACCCCCTGCCCAGTCGAGATAAAAATCAGCTTCTCCTGTCTCCGCCTCAAGGCGGGAAAGTATCTGAACAGCATTCGCAGGCGGCACGGAAAGCTTCCACACCGGCGTCGTCACCCCGGAAAAAGCTGTTACATTGCCAACGAACTGCCAGAACTCCGCCGAATTATGGCTGTGTAATTCCTCAACCTTCCCATAGGCCGCCAGCATCTGCCGGATCGCGTCGCAGCGGAATTCAACGGAGGGGCCCGGCCCCTCGATTTTGAGCGCGAGTACGGAGGCGCCGGGGGTCGATACATATTCGATGGCCGACTTGGCAGCAATCCTGCTCGGCAGCCAGGTCGCGGCGGCGACATCATGCATCGACGACAGCCCATCGCGCAGGATCGGGACCGCCGCCTCAAGCGTGGTACCATAGAGCAAGAGGGTGCGGATTTTTTCAGGCCGGGGCAGAACCTTGAACGTCAGGCTGGTGGCGATCACCAGTGTTCCGTAGCTCCCCGCCACAAGTTTGCAAAGATCATATCCAGTCACATTTTTCATCACCCGGCTGCCGGTCTGGAACGTCTGCCCACGGCCGGTAAAGCCGCTCACCCCGAGAAGATGGTCGCGGGCGCTCCCCGCCTTGATGCGGGACGGGCCGGAAAGATTACAGGAAAAAATCCCGCCCAATGTCCCTAGCCCGGCTTCGCCCCCCAGTAGAGGGCCATAGTCCGGCGGATCGAACGCCAACCGCTGCCCGCCGTCGTCAAGCAGCGCTTTTATGTCGGAAATCGGGGTGCCCGCCTTTGCCTTCATCACCAGCTCCGCGTGCTCGTAAAGCTCGACCCCGGTGAGACCGGACAGGTCCAGAGTTGCGTCGGCGGTCACGGGCCGGCCGATACCAGCCTTCGAGCCATTCCCCTGTAGTGAGAGACTATGCCCCCCGGCAAGCGCCCAGTCGAGAATCTCCTGAATTTGGTCGTCTGAGCTTATTCTAGCAATATCCATCGATGCTAAAACCTCGGGAGGTTCGGAAAGGGTAACTCTCCGTTATGTACATGCATCTTGCCGAGTTCGGCGCAACGATGCAGGATGGGGAAGACTTTTCCGGGATTAAGCCGCCCTTCGGGATCAAAGGCACATTTTAATCGCTGCTGCTGTTTCAAATCATCTTCCGAGAACATTTCCCCCATCAGGTCCCGCTTTTCGATGCCAACGCCATGCTCGCCGGTCAGCACACCGCCGACCTCGACACAGAGCCTGAGGATATCAGCGCCGAACGCCTCGCAGGCTTCAAGCTCACCGGGTTTATTGGCATCGAACAGGATCAACGGATGCAAATTGCCGTCGCCCGCATGAAATACATTAGCGACGCGCAAGCCATATTGCTTCGACAATTTTGTCATCCGGGCGAGAACAAGGGGGAGTTGGCCGCGCGGTATGGTCCCGTCCATGCACATATAATCAGGCGAGATGCGGCCAACCGCCGGAAACGCTGCTTTGCGTCCGGCCCAAAAGGCATGACGTTCCTCGTCATTTTGGCTCCGCCGGTTAACAGTGGCGCCGCATCTCGTCGCAATTTTCTCAATCTCGGCGGAGTAATACTCGATCTCCACCGACGGGCCGTCAAGCTCGACAATCAGCAAAGCCGCGACATCAAGCGGATAGCCCGCATGACAGAATTCCTCGGCGGCATGAATGGCATAGCGATCCATCATCTCCATGCCAGCAGGAATGATCCCGGCCGCGATAATCTGCCCGACACATTCCCCGGCCTGTTCACTGGAGGGAAAGCCGATCAGCTGCGCGGAAATATGCTCTGCGCTGCGCAGGATTCGCACTGTCACCTCGGTAATAACCCCAAGCAACCCTTCCGACCCGGTTATCACCCCGAGCAGGTCATATCCCTCCGCGTCCAGATGCTTGCCGCCAAGGCGAATGATTTCTCCCTCCATGGTTACCATTTCCACCCCAAGGAGATTGTGGGTCGTGAGGCCATATTTCAAGCAATGCACCCCGCCCGAATTTTCCGCGACGTTGCCGCCAATGGTGCAGGCAATCTGGCTGGATGGATCCGGCGCGTAGTAAAACCCATCCGCCCGCACCGCATCAGTGATGGCGAGGTTGGTCACGCCGGGCTGGGCAACGATGCAGCGATTGTCATAATCGATTTCAAGGATTTTGTTGAACTTGCCAAGCCCGAGCAAGACACCGTCGGCGAGCGGCAGGGCGCCGCCGGAAAGCGAGGTCCCGGCCCCGCGCGGCACGACATTCACCTGCTCTGCGGCGCAGAATTTGAGGACTTCGGAGATTTCGGCAACCGTTGACGGCAAAACTGCAATCATCGGTAACTGACGATACGCACTCAGACCATCACATTCAAACGCCCGCAAATCCGCTGCGTCATCTATGACCGCTTCGGGGCCACGCAGAATTTTACGAAGCTCACCGACCAGATAATCACGCTTGGCGAGAACATCCTGGTTTGGTTTTGGCATAAGCATGACGGCTCCCGTCGGGTTTGTGAGGTATGCCGTTGACATAAGGCGCAAACCGAGCCTGATGCAAATAAAAAAACCGCCAGAACCTGGGTTCTACGGTTTTTTTCACATTACAGAAACAGGAGCCTTGCCCGGAGGATCAGCCCTGACGCGCTTTAAAGCGGGGATTTGTTTTGTTGATAACATATACGCGGCCCTTGCGACGGACAACGCGGCAATCGCGATGGCGTTTCTTCGCCGACTTGAGCGAGTTCAAGACTTTCATTGTCCAGATCCTAACAACTGAATTAATTTGAAGGCCGGAACATAATTGCCTCTGCCCTCCCTGTCAATGGCGAATAACTCCCTTTTCAGGAAGAAATGCAGGAATTCGAGGGCCCGGAATTTCAGAATATCTCCACTCGGGAGCGCGCATAGATACGAAAGACTTTCAAATGCCCTTCGTCCATCATCTGGATGCGCCGGGTCCAGAGTTCGCCTTCCTTTAATATCCAGCCATGCAAATGTCCGCTTTTTTCTCCGTTACCGGTCCGTTTGGCATAGTCGGAAAAGGCCCTCAGAACATTTGCCTTGTAAGTATCGGTCACATTTTCGGCGATGCTGACCTCGAAGCCAATATCCGTGAGCAACTTCCGGGTCTCCTGCACATCCAGCAAATGAGGGGTCAGCGGCTCAGCTTTTTGCCAGTCGGCAAGGACAGGATCGTCCGCCGCCACGCCATCGAGCATGTAATCAGACATCATGAACTGTCCGGGAGGTTTCAGCATCCGCCGTATCGTCGTGAAGCAGTCCCGCTTGTTTTTGACGCAGAATAGCGCCTCGGCGGCATACACGATATTGGCCGAGCGTTCTTTCGGGGCGAAATTCTCAAAATCACCATGAAAGAAATTTACTTTGCGATTGAGTCCCGCCATGGTTGTCATTTCAATGGCAGCGTCCTGAAGCGTCGGATCTTCATCATAGCCGGTCACGTAAGCATTATACTCAGAGGCTACCCAGCGCGCGAAACCACCAAGGCCGCTACCGAGTTCGCTGACACTCAGCGTTTTATTGATACCGAGCGGCTGCGTCATCCGCGATTTGACATCATCGGGAATGCAACGGGTCATTCCTTCTCCAAACAGGGTGACAACCGACTGTTGGCGGCTCAAGCTCCAGCCGTTGACAGTTGGCGGACCGTCATTTTCAACCGACCCACCAATTTTCGTCATCTTTTTCGCAAACGCCACATCGGGCCGTGGAGACTCGTCCCCGTTCCACCAGGACTTCAATCGCTTTTTAAAAGCCTTATCGGGCTTTATATTGGCTTCTGGTCGCTCCATGTCCCCGTTCATTCAGTCTATTTCAACATCCACTTTACTCTATCTCCACAAAGGAGAAAAGTCTTTGGCCGATTTCCAAACAAGGATAATCGCAAAAATAGATTAACTCTCCGTAAATCAACGGATGCTTATAAAGTTTGAGAGACAGGCGACACCCGAATGTTGGCTATACATTTTCCCAGTAGGGCAACCGCAGTTCACGTTTCATAACCTTGCCGATTGTATTTCGGGGAAGAGCATCACGGAACTCAATGAAGGCCACCCGCTGGGTTTTGCCAAGCCGCGCATTCACCCAATCTTTCAGGGCCGCTTCCGCGATGCCGGAGCCGGGCGACCTCACCACAAGGGCAAGCGGGGTTTCGCCCCATACATCACTTGGAATACCAATCACGGCAACATCGGCGACGGCCTCATGGCGCGCCAGTTCGACCTCGATATCAGCCGCATAAATATTGAAGCCACCGGAAATAATCATGTCCTTCTTACGATCGAGCAGAAACAGGAACCCGTCTTCATCGAAGCGACCCATATCGCCGCTTTTATGGAAGGCCTGGCCCTCCGGCGAGTGCCAGATCATGTCATCGGTCAAATCCTGACGGCCATGATATCCAGTCATCATCGCATCGGAACGGCCGACAATTTCGCCGATCTCACCCTGATTGAGCTCAACCCCTTTTTCATTGATAACCCGAAGGTCGACCCCCTCCCCGGCGCGCCCAACAGAGGCTAGCTTGTTGGGGAATTCTGTGGCCGACAGGGACGTGCTGATGCCGCCCTCGGTAAGACCGTAAATCTCGATCATCTTGCCAGGCCATCGGGTTATGATATCCTGCTTTATCTTCTCGCGCAGTGGCGCACTGGTTGACAACTTGACCTCGAAATGACGGAGATCATATTTGTCAAACTCCGGATGGGCGAGAATGCGCTGATACTGCACGGGCACCAGCATGGCATGGGTCACTTTTTCCTTCTCGGCGAGGATCAGAAAACCCTCAACATCGAACTTCGGCATGACAACGATCCGGCCACCGAGAGCGAGGGTTGGCAACAGGGCAACCAGCGTTGTGTTGGAGTAAAGGGCCGTCGAGACGAGCGTAACTGCGTCTTTGGTGATTCCCATGCCGAGAAAGCGGAATATATGCTGGCTGCGCATTTTCTGGCTCTGCACGATCCCCTTTGGCACCCCGGTCGTGCCGGAGCTATAGATCAAGTTGAAGGCATCTGTCGGCTGCACATCCACATAGAGCGGATCCGTGGACGCGCCTTCTATGAATAGTTCATACCCAGTCCATCCCGGACCGCTAAAATCAAAGGCGACATAGCCATCCGCTGGAACGGCGGCGATATTCCCCTTGAACGGTTCAATCAGGGATTTCGTCGTCTCCGAGACGAAAACAAGCTTGGCGCCAGAATCGCGGATCATCACCTCCAACTGGTCGGAAGAGGCCATGCCCGAGAGTGGGACAATGCACAGTCCCGCCTCCAGCGCGCCCAGAAAGACCTCGAGATACTCGATACTGCTTTTGGCAAGGACTGCCACCATGTCCCCCCTGCCGAGCCCCCGCGCCGCCAACATGTTGGCAATCTGGTTGATACGGGGCAGGAATTCCGACCAGGTCCGTACCTCGTCCCCGCATTTCACAACCTCAAGCTCCGGGTTGGCCGCCGCGGCGCGTCTCATGCGTTCCGCATAGTGGACGAACCCAAACTCATCCTTACCGGTTTCAACGGCGCTTGACTGACCCATGATCTCTCCCGTTATTGTCCTTCAGGTACCGTGACGGCTTAGGAGCCCCGTCATCCGTGATTAATCTGTCCGAAGAATACTACCCGCTTCTTTTGATGAAAAGCAAAGAAGCGGATAGAAAAAATTTTGGCGTGAAAAGTTAAAAGCTATTTTTCCGAGATCCGGCCGTCAATTGCCGGGCTCACTTCGCCGCGCGCCTTGATATAATTCATGACGGTCGTGGCCATCAACGTCCCGCCCGAGGCATCGATCAGTTGCTTCTTGCCTTTCAGGACCGCATAGCCATCCCCGCCCCCGGCCACATAATCATTTGTCGCCACCGTATAGGTTTTTTCCAAGTCGAGAGTCTTTCCACCAACCTTGATCTCAACGACCCGCTCCCCAACTGGTTTCGTCTTGTCATAGGTGAACGCGAGGCCGGAATACTGGCCGAACCGCCCGGCCGCATCTTCCACTTCGGAAACACCTGTTTCCACCATTTCCTTCACATCCTTGCCGGTAAGCTCAAGAAGTACCGTGACATTACCAAAGGGCAATTCCGTCAGGATGTCTTTGCGGGTCAGCACGGTGCCGGGGTCATAAACCTTGTCGCCGCGAATCCCGCCGCCATTTGTGAAACCGATATCAGCCTTGACATCCTCGCGTATCGCATCGGCGATCAGATCACCAATGACGGCTTCCCGGGTGCGAACGGTCCCCCGGCGACTATCGAGCTGTACCATTGTTCGGCCGATGGCGTTACCAAGCTGCTTATCGAGATCAGCTTCATATTTGGCGACCGTCGCGGCAATTTCCGGATCCTGCGTGACGCCGCGCGTTGCCACCATTTTCCAGCTTGGCAACACCGACAAGCGCTTCTTGCCCCGGCTCTCGATCCATTCAACATCAAGATCCAGAACCCCCAAATAGGCCCCGTCGGAGCCGGACTGCATCACCACAACCCCGTTGCGCATGAAGGTCGCCGGGACATGATCATGACCGGCCAGAATGGCAGTCAGCCCCTTTACCTCTGCCGTCAGGTCAACATCGTCCGACATATTCATATGGGTGAGCGCCACGATAATTTCCGCGCCCTCATCCTGCAGCGATTTGACCGCTTTGTTGGCGGTCTCGACAACATTCCCAAAAACGATATCCTTACCGGGTGCGGATAGACTGACGGTTTGCGGGGTCAGGATGCCGAAAAACCCGACCTTGAAGCTGCCAACATCCATTATCAGTGTCGACTTACCGCCGACGGCGACTTCGCCGGTCTCGTCGAAAACATTGGTTGCGAGCCAGGGAAAGGTCGATTCGGATACCCGCTCCGCTGTCACGTCGGGGCCAAAATCAAATTCATGGTTCCCAAGCACCGCAACATCCGTTTCAATCATATTCACGAGCGCGATCATTTCCTTCCCCTTGCTCAGGCCGGACATGATTGAGGGCGAAATCAGGTCGCCGCCGAAGGTCGTTACGATGTTGGGAGATCGTTCGCGTTCCGCTTTCATCAGGGTCGCAAGCTCCGCGAATCCACCATTTCCGTTGATCCCGGAGGTGTGGTAAATATCATTCGTATGCAGGAAAGTAATCTTTGTCGGATCGGCCGATGCCGACGCGGCAAGCAGCAGGAAAGCCGAGGCCAGTGCCACAAAGAACGTTTTGGAAAACATCTGTATTTTCATGAGTATCTCCCTACCCGCTATGTCCCTATAATTTGCCCATCATTATTTCAGGAAAATCAGCAATGTTCCAGCTTCATCCGCAACTCGCCAAGGACAGTTTCGATATCCTGCCCCTGACATTATCGCGCGTTCTACTGATCAACGATGCACGCTATCCTTGGATCGTTCTGGTTCCAGCGCGCCCGAACCTTGTCGAGCTCCATGATCTTGATGAAGCTGATTACCAGATATTGATGACAGAAATTAGGCAAGCCTCGACCCTGATTGCGGACATTTTTGATGCCCATAAGGTCAATGTGGCGGCGCTCGGCAATATGGTTCCGCAACTGCATATTCACGTTATCGCCCGATCTCCCAACGACCATGCCTGGCCCGCGCCGGTTTGGGGGAAGGGTGATGCGGTTGCCTATGGCGACGGAGACTTTCAGCAGACGGTCGGCCTGATCCGCGATGGCTTCCTGAAATCATGAAACCTCGTAGCCGAATTGAGCTGCCGTTATGGTGAGCCAGTGCCAAACATTCTGCGCCGTCGTCCGCATGAAAATAAGGTCGAACTGATCGGTTTCACGCCGGATCAACAGCACGCCAAGTCCGTGCAGTTCCGTGAAAGCGGTATCACCAACGGCGAAGCTTTCCTCGTTCAGATCAATACGCAGCCCGCGTCGCAGCAGGTTTCGTACCCTGGGACCGCCAAGCCGCAGGTAGCAACGGCTATGGCTGAGAAGAACGACACTGCCTTCCTCGACGGCAACCGCCGCTTCCAGTATTGCCGCCGGACCGTCCTCGCCGAGATAGGCAATACGGTCTGGCCCCACCCGGAGCAGTACCCCACCCTTCAGGGGCAGCGATTTTCCCGTCCGGGGAAGGTCGCGGATCGTCAGAAGCTCAGAGAGTTTCGATCGAAGGCTCATCGAGTCCGGATCCCATACCGCCATCTCGAGATAGGAGAAATCCTTTATTTCCTTTATCGTTACACCGATTTCCTGAGATGGATTTCCAAATTTTCCGAAAACGCGTTTGCGGCTGAGGGGAGATTTTCGTTCAAGCATGAAGCCGCTCCCCCTTTGGATCGAAAAAATGCGGCGAGCAGACCTTAACATCAATGGAGCTTTGACTTAAATCATCCACAGCCCGGATCAACGTCCCTTCCCGTGCCCGGCCTTCAGCAAGCAAGGCAAGCGCAATATGTTTTCCGAGTACGGGGCTATAAGTGACGGAGGTGACATGACCGATGCCATGACCGAACGGCGTCCGGCCGTCCCCCTCGAACAGAATATACCCCGCTTTGAGCGCGATAGATCCGTCGACCGGGGCCAGCCCCACAAGCTGACGCCGGTCGTCGCGGGTGAGGCCCTCACGGTTTTTGAGTACGCTGCCCACATAGGCTTTCTTCGTGCTTTGCATGCCGCCAAGGCCAAGATCGTCAGCTGTGGTGCGCCCGTCCAGTTCTGGCCCCGCTACATGCCCCTTTTCGATACGGAGCGCGCCAAGAGCCTCCGAGCCATAAAGCTTCAACTCGTGGGTTCTGCCGCCCTCAATCAGGATCTGCCAAAGAAGTTCCGCATATCCCGAGCGGGTATAAACCTCATAGGCTAGCTCGCCCGAAAAACTCAAACGGCAGATGCGGACCGGCAGGCCGTCCTGCTGGAACTCTGCCACACCCATGTGCGGAATGGCCTCCGTGCTCACGTCAGTCCCCGGAAAACTGGAGGCCAGCACCGCCCGGCTTCGGGGTCCGGCAATCGCCACCCCGGCCCATTCATCACTGACCGAAGTCACATGCACCTTCAACTCCGGCCAGTCGACTTGCAGCAGATATTCCAGATGCCGCATGACGGTGCCGGCTCCCGTAGTCGTCGTTGTCATGAAGTAATGATTTTCATCCAGCCGCCAGGTCGTGCCATCATCCATGACCATGCCATCATCGCGCAGCATCAGGCCATAACGTGCCTTGCCGACGGGAAGCGTTTTCCAGCCATTTATATAAATCCGGTTGAGAAATTCCGCGACATCCGGCCCCTGCATGTCGATTTTGCCAAGGCTTGAAACATCGACCATTCCAGCGGTTTCGCGCACCTCTCTCGCTTCGCGAATATAGGCTGCTGTGGCATCCTCCCCGGGTTTCGGATAGTACCAGCTGCGTAGCCAGTCTCCGGCGGTGATAAACTCTGCCCCCGCCCGGATATGGCATTCATGAAACGGGCTTAACCGGGTCGGGCGCAACTCGCCGCCGATGGCGCGCCCGGCCACCGCGCCGATGGTCAAGGGTGTAAAGGGCGGCCGAAAGGTTGTCGTGCCAAGCGTGACATGATCCTGAGATCCCGCTTCGGACATTACTTTCAAAGCATTGATATTGCCTGTTTTTCCCTGATCAGCGGCCATCCCCTGTGTCGTGTAGCGCTTGACATGCTCAGGCGAGCGGAACCCCTCGCGCATGCCCTGCTCGATATCACTTCGCGTGACATCATGCTGTAAATCAACGAAGCATTTTGCTTTCGTTCTTTTCGCAAGATAGGAAATGGCTTTTCTGTCAGCAAGGTCCGGCTGAAGGTTACAGCGGGGTGCCTTTTTAAGCTGGCCGAGCAGGTATCGCGTGACCTTATGGGCGTGAACAGCTGCACTTTCGGCGGTATCATAGCCGGCGACGGCCCCGGCGCACCCATGATCAGTATCCGCGCATTTCCCCGGCAGATAGGTATCAAGTGCCGCATTATAAACCGGCTTGATCCCACGCTGGCTTTGCAAATGAACAACGGGCGTCCAGCCCGCCGACTGAATCAGGCAATCGCAGTCGAGAAGAATGTCGCGGGCGCGGGCGTCTTTGCCGTGCTTATGGATCACTAACCGGTTAATATGAAGATGCCCACGAGCCTCCACCACCGCATGCCCGGGATAAAGGGCGATACCTGCCGCCCGGGCGAACCGGTGGTTATGGGCGGGAACATCGATCCGTTGATCGACAATCGCCGTGAGCGTCACCCCGGATGCAAGTAGGGAGGCCGCGACGCGGTAGGCGCTGTCGCCGTTGGTGTATAGCACCATCTTCTGTCCGGGCAGCACCCCGTACCGGTTGACATAGGTTTCCGCTGAGTTAGCAAGAAGAATACCCGGCAAGTCATTGTTTCTGAATAGAAAAGGCCTCTCCAACGCCCCCGTAGCCAAGATTACTTTCTGTGCCCGAATATGACGCAATCGCTGTCGTGGCAGGTGGAGGTCCGGCGTTGTCAGATGGTCCTGAACCCGTTCAACACAGCCGATCAGATTATTCTCATAATAACCGAAGGCGGTGGTTCGGGTCAGGATTTTGACATTTTCCGCCGCCGCCAGTTTCGCGGCTACCTCGGCAAGCCAGTCCGGTCCCTCACGGCCAGCAATCATCTCCCGCTCCTGAAGGAGTGAACCACCAAGAGTAAAATCCTGCTCGACCAGCACTACCCGGCGTCCCGCCTCCGCTGCCGTCAGCGCCGCACTCAGTCCCGCGGGGCCGCTGCCAATGACAAGGATATCCGCGTGGTCATGGACATGCTCGTAGCTGTCCGGATCGGCGAGATGGGTTCCCTTGCCCATTCCGGCCGCCCGGCGGATAAATTTCTCGTAAAACTCCCAGGCACCCGCCGGCCACATAAAGGTCTTGTAATAGAACCCGGCGGACAGAAATCGCGAGAACAGGCTATTCACCGCCATCGCATCAAAGCGAAGCGACGGCCAGCGGTTCTGGCTTTTAGCGACCAGACCGTCATAAAGCTCCTGCGTTGTCGCCTGTACATTGGGGGTCAGGCGGTCTTTCTGGCCGAGCTCGACCAGTGCATTCGGCTCCTCCACCCCGGCGGCCAATATACCACGCGGGCGATGATATTTAAAGCTGCGCCCGACCAGATGCTGACCGTTCGCCAGCAAGGCCGAGGCCAGTGTATCCCCCGAAAAACCTTGATACTCGCGACCGTCAAAGCGGAATTTTACCAGCTTATTGCGATCAATCAGGCCCCCTTCCAGGCGCATTTTTTGGCCGGTCGTGCTCATGTGCTCTTATCTTTTCTCGCAAAAACAACCTCGGAGATGGCATGGCTGACCATATCTCGTGTCACTTTCAACCAGGCGCGGCAGCCATGCTGATGAAACCAGTATTCTTCATGCAGCCCTCTCTCGTTGGGGCGGAGGAAGACATAGGTATTCCAAACCTCCTCGGAAGTTTCATCGAGCGGCGGGCGGGCGCGGCTTGCATCGCCGCCATAGGTGAATTCGGTCTCATCGCGGGGGCCGCAGAACGGGCAGTCAATCCGGATCATGGCTGCCCTCCGGGGGTAAGGAAATATCGGTTCTGTTAATGGGCATGAGGGGTTGGTCCTGCGCCGCGCTCATCAAGGGCAAAACCGCGGGAAAAGCGGTCGAGACCGAATTTTGCATTGAATTCATGGGGCTCGTCCCGGGCGATGGTATGGGCGAAGCACCAGCCCGATGCCGGTGTCGCCTTGAAGCCGCCATAGCACCAACCGCCATTGATATAGAGCCCGTCAATAGGCGACTTACAGATGATCGGGCTTCCATCCATGGTCATGTCCATCACCCCGCCCCATTGGCGCAAAATCTTGAGCCGCGACAGATAGGGCATGAAGGAAACGCCTGCGGCAAAAACATGTTCCATGGTTGGCATCCCGCCCCGCTGGGCATAGGAATTATAACCGTCGATATCGCCGCCCATGACAAGGCCACCCTTGTCCGACTGGCTGATATAGAAATGCGCAGCACCGAATGAAATGACCGTATCGAATATTGGCTTTAACGGCTCGGAGACGAAGGCCTGCAACACATGGGTCTCGATCGGCAGCGTCAACCCTGCCTTGGCCGCAACATGTGACGTATGCCCGGCGACCGCCATCCCGACCTTGTCCGCCCGGATATCCCCTCGGTTAGTGCGGACACCGGTGATCCGACCCTGATCCCGTATGAATTCCCCAACCTCGCAGTTCTGAATGATATCAACCCCAAAGCTGTCGGCACCGCGCGCGTAGCCCCAGGCAACCGCGTCGTGGCGGGCAGTTCCGGCACGTTTCTGATACATCGCTCCCAGTATGGGAAAGCGGGCGTTCGCGGAATAATCAAGGCCCGGAACCTCTGCCGCCATCTGCTTTGCGTCGATCAATTCCGCCTCTATCCCGTTAAGACGCAAGGTATTTGCGCGCCGCCGGGCGACATCGCGCTGCCCGGGGTTATGGAAGGTGTTATACTGGCCACGCTGCGAGAACATGACATTATAGTTAAGGTCCTGCGACAAACCCTCCCAGAGCTTGAGGGAATGCTCGTAAAATTCCGTATTGCCCTCTATCATGTAATTTGAGCGGACAATCGTCGTGTTGCGTCCGGTATTACCCCCGCCCAGCCAGCCCTTCTCCAGCACGGCGACATTGGTAATGCCATGCTCCTTCGCGAGATAATAGGCAGTTGCGAGGCCATGCCCGCCGCCGCCGATGATGATGACATCATAGCGTTCCTTTGGCACCGGATCGCGCCAAAGGGCCGGCCAGTTCCGATGTCCGGTTAGGCCCTGCTTAAATATTTCAAACGCCGAGTAGCGCACCATTCGCCTTTTCCCTCGTCTATCCCGATAACAGTTGTAACAGAAGCGGCAAGCCCATAGCTACACAGGATTTTGTTTCTTTTTTGTCTGGGCGCGCCATTGATTTTCGACAGAGCGCCATGATTGACATTATCCAGTCGCAGGGCTAGCTTTTCCCGGCGCAGCAATCACTTTCAAGGATCTATACATGAGCAATCAATCCTGTCTCGTCATCGGTGCCGGGGATGCCACGGGCGGCGCTATCGCGAAACGATTTGCAAAAGAGGGGTTCGAGACCTGCGTTGTCCGGCGGGCCCGCAACGTCGACGATCTGCAACAGTTAGCCGCAGAAATCGAGAAGGACGGCGGCTCAGCCCACGCCCTTCCTGCCGATGCCCGCGACGAGGAGCAAATGATCGAGCTGTTCGCAAAAATCGAGAAGGATATCGCACCGATCGGTGTCGCCGTCTTCAATATTGGTGGCAATGTCAATTTCCCGATCACCGAGATGACCAGCCGCGTCTACCGCAAGGTCTGGGAGATGAGTTGTTTTGCCGGATTCCTGATGGGGAGAGAGGCAGCTAAGGTCATGATCCCAAGGGAAAAAGGTACCATTCTTTTCACCGGTGCGACCGCCTCAATTCGCGGCGGGCCCGGTTTCTCGGCCTTTGCCGGGGCCAAGCACGGATTGCGCGCCCTCGCCCGCAGCATGGCCAATGAACTTGGCCCGAAAGGCATTCATGTCGCTCATACGATTATCGATGGGGCGATCGACACGCAGTTTATTGCGGAAAAATTTCCGGAACGCTATGCGCTCCGCGAAAAGGACGGGATTTTGCAGCCTGCGGATATTGCTGAGAATTACTGGCATCTGCATTGCCAGCCCCGGAGTGCCTGGACGTTTGAAATGGATTTGCGCCCATGGATGGAAAAACTGGCCCAAGGTTAGGACGGCCAGCCGAACCAGTCGACCCAACGGCCATGAAAATCGGCCCGGCCCACCAGATGTTGCTCGCCGCCGGGCCAGAGAGTGAGGGTCAAGCCCGCCCCGGGTGAGTTTCCGTCAACCTCCATTCGGGCCCAGGCAAGCGGTGCGGTATCGCTCGCTCGGGCGCCCGCCGCCGCAATAATTTCCTCTCCTCTCGCCCGTGCCGCCTCCGGCAAATACTGCCAGGCAATGGTGCTGTAGATGACGTGGGCCACTCCGGCTTGAGCGGTCGCGGTACGCTGCTCAAGCCAGTCAAGCGCGTCCGCCTTCACCACCCTGATGTCACTTTTCGCGGCGATCTGAAGCGCCGCCCGGGTGCGCGCGATCCGCTCCACCTGATCCGGCCAGAGAAAAGATATCAATCGTTCCCGGTCCGCCTCCAGCCCAGGATCGGCGGGACGTAAATCACATCCGGCGCGCGACTGGATATCAAGGGCGACAGACGCTACTGCTTTCCCGCGCCATTTCGGAGCCAGCCGAACCGGCGAGCCCGCATCACCCCAACTTTGCGCCCCGAGCTGAACATGATACTGGTCAAGAAACAGGTTAAGGCCGGCACTCGCGCCGACTTCTGACAGCACCAGCGGCAGGCCTGTCCGACGGTTCACTTCAAGGAACATCGGCAAGGTCGCGCCTGCGCGCCGGACCTCATTGGTCTGGGGAGGACCTTTAAGACGGTCGAGAATAAAGGCTTCCTCTGAGCCAAGGGTTTCCACCACAGCGGCCCAAAGATCAGCGTCGGAGACATCGTCATTTTTCGGTGGATACAGCGCGGCAAGCTGCGAGTTCCGTTGTTGCAAGACCAGAGCATGCAGGGCTCCCGCCAACCGCAACGGCACAGAATCCCCCTGTGCCGATGCATCCCCCGGCCAGCTTAAAATATGCCTGGATACCGCTCCGTCCGCCCGCAAACGGTTCCCCGCCAATCGGCAAAGGCGAGCTGTAAAAGGTGAACCGAGCACCTCACAGGCATCCGCCTGCCGAACAAAACTTTGCCGTACCGCCTTTTCAGTCAATTCGTATCTCCGGAAGATCAAGTTGTCTTGCGGCCAGGATATACCGACAGCGAAAAGATCACGAGACATAAAACAAGAACGGAGAGTGACACAGCCGGCAATATCTCGAACCCAAAACGAACGAAGACAAAATGGGATATCCATGACCCCACCGAAATACCAAGATAGAGCGCCGCCGCATTGAGTGCCAGAAGCAGGCTCCGGCGTTCCGGCGCGATATTAGCTATTCTCTGCTGTTGCGGTGAGTGGAACATCATACCGAACAGGGACCAGCAGGCAATACCGACAAAGGCAAGCGGCAGCGAGGCCCCAATGACCCAGAGAATAAAAAATGCGGTACCAAGGCCGGACAGGCTTAGCAGGATAACCCGGGTCGATCCGAAACGGTCGCTCAGGCGGCCTGCAATGATATTGCCAAGGACCCCGTTCACCCCGTAGACCAACATGACAACGGCGATCAACTGTTCAGCAAGCCCGAATTTATGGGTCATGAAGGGCGCAATAAGGGCGTAGGTACAGAATATCGACGTCATTTGCAGGAAGGTCGTCAAAATCGTCATGGAAGACCTTTTATCGGTAAAGGCCTCTAGCAGGTTGCCGAAACTAATATGCGCCCCAATCTGCCGGTCCCGGACCAGTATCAGGACAGCCGCCATCGATAAAATTGCGCAGAGAGCAAGCAACAGAAACACCATCCGCCAATCAATGAGGGTACCGAGATAGGCCGACAGCGGCACGCCAAGGACGGAAGCAAATGTTAGTCCGGCGAAAACAATCCCCATGGCCCGTCCCTGTTTATCCGGCGGTGCAAGGCCCGCGCCGATGGCGGAGCACATCGGACTGATCGACGCAGCTCCCAGACCCATAAGTCCGCGCGACAGAAACAGCATTTCATAACTTGTGGAGACGGCCCCAAAAACCAGGCCGATCGCCAGAACCAGAAGCCCCGCGCAGAGGATCTTGATGCGCGCCACCTGACTGAAGACAACCTGCGTCAGCGGGGCGGCAATGGCAAATGTCAGCGCGAAAACAGTCACCAGAAAGGCAATATCCGCCGGCGCCACATCAAGGCCAGCGGAAATCTGCCAGGTCAGGCCAATGACCGAGAGGCTGGACGTTCCAGCGATGAAATAGGCGGAGCTGAGAGAAATAAGCGCCCAGATCGGAAACGGCTTTTTTATTATTGTTTTTTCCATTTCCGGGAGAATAGCAAATGTCTTACCCGTCACCTAGCTAAGAATTGACGGGCAAGACGACAAATCGGCGCCCCTGTTTTGGCGTCTCGCCCGACATTATGGTGCCTTGACCACGGCCATATGAGTGTAGGCAATTTTCATCAGATCGCAGTCCGTATCGGTCGCCGTTCCCTTCCTGATCAGATCGCCGAGGACATGTTCATGCTCTGTCCTCTGGCCGGAGGTGAGGTCGCGCATCATCGACGCCGTGAAGATGGAGCCCTCCTTGGTCAGCAGAGAGAGCGCCTTGGACTGGACAGTGGCATTAATGGGAAAGCCATTAGCCGCCGCGATAGCACAGCATTCGCTGTACATCTTCTGCGACAACTCTGCGCCATAGGGGGTAGCGACGATATCTCCGACTGACCCGAGGCACAGCGTCGTCATCCCGGCGAGCGTCGCCAGAAACACCCATTTTTCCCAAAGGGCGAGCTCGATCGTCTCGCTATAGACAAAATTGAAGGACGACTTCTCACAGAGATCAGCGAATTCTCGCGCCAGCGTTTCATGCTCCGGACTGCGCGGCCCGGCAATCAAGCCCTGGACATCCGTCATTCGTCGCACCGCACCGGTCTCGGTAATCATGGCCGCGATCTGGGCCACACCGCCCATCACCCGCGCCTTGCCGAATTTGTCATCAAGCACTTCAAGATGGTTGAAGCCGTTCAGAAAAGGTAGAAAGGTGCCATTTGCACTTGCCTTTTCAAGCGACGCCAGTGAATCCTCAAGATCAAACGCCTTGGGAGCGAGAATAATCAGGTCATACTCCGGTTTGAGCTGGTCTGCGGTGACAGATTTTGGCGTGATCGTGAAGTTGCCTTCCGGCGTTTCAACCGTGAGTCCGTTTTCCTGAATGAGACGATGACGCTTTTCCCGCAACAGAAAAGTAATGTCCGCCGCGGCCTTGATCAGCCCGGCCCCAAAATAACCGCCAACCCCGCCTGCGCCAACAATCAGTATTTTCATTATTTTATTATCCTTTGGAAACTCTATTCACGGCAATGAAAGAGACATAACAGTTCGAGAAGCGCAAATTATCGGATAAATCTCAATATTATTCAAACGAAGAAGATTATTATCCAGACTATCAGGCAATAGAATAACGACAAAAGAACAGCGGCACTCGCGATGTCCTTGCTCGCCTTGGATAAATCGTGAAAGTCTTCCGAGATACGGTCGATGGCGCATTCGATCGCGGAATTCAACATCTCTGTTATCAGGACCGCGAATAGACCCGACAACAGCAGCGCTATTTCCACAGGCTGTTTGCCCGAAAATAAAGCAACGGGAACCAGCAAAATTGCAAGATAGACTTCCTGCCGAAAAGCTTCTTCGCTTTTGAAGGCAAGGCGGAAGCCGCTCCAGGAATTTCCCAAAGCCGCAATGAGGCGTTTTACGCCCCTATTCCTTGTTCGCTCCATAGGTTATTATGTACCACTTCTGGCCAACGGGGCCAGAATTAATGGAGATCCTTCGTTAATTGGGCTCCTGTTGCCAGCGTCGACGGGAGCTTTTTGTGATTTATGTTCCATAGGGATGCGCGTTCGTAATTCGTGACAACTGACAGCAACGACCCCGATGCCCCCTTAGGCTTGGTTTCTAAAGTACCTTGTTTATCTTCTACGCCATATGACTTTACCGGCTCGACAAATGTCACCCGGTCATCCTGATAAATTCCGAGTTTTTGATAAGTTGCGATGAAAGCTCGCTCCTTAAACGAACTTTGAAGTATATCACCCCCCGCGAACAGACTTTTATAGTCGAATCCCAGGACTGACAGAAGCGTTACCGGAAGATCAATTTGGCTAGCGACTTTGCTTACATCCCGAGGTTTAATGAGGGCGGGCGCGTAAAACATCGCCGGAATATGATACCGACTGGGGGGTAATGAGGATTTCCCTGCCGCGCCAGCTGTATGGTCGGCAACGAAAATGAATACAGTGTCCTCGAACCACGGTTCTTTCTTTGCTTCCTCCAGAAAGCGGCCGATTGCAAAGTCGGCATATCTGACACCAGCAATTCTTCCGCCCCCCTCAACGGGAATATTGGCAGCATTTTCCGGAAAGGTATAAGGTCTGTGGTTTGACGTTGTCATAACCATATACATGAAGGGTTTGCCCTCGTCATAATCCTTGCGGGCTTCCTTTATTGTCTTTTTGAACAAATCTTCATCGGCAACTCCCCAGGTGTTGGAGAAAGTAATCTCATCATCTGCAAGGTCCGTGCGATCCACAATGTCGAAGCCGTTATTCTCATAAAAGTAATTCATGTTATCGAAGTAGCCATAGCCGCCATAAATGAACTTCGTCCGATACCCGCGGTCCTTGAATATATATCCCAGTGAAAAGAGGTTTTCATTATTTGGGCGCTTGAGAATGGACCGCCCGGGGGATGGCGGTATGGAAAGCGTCAATGCTTCCAGGCCACGCACCGTTCTTGTTCCTGTTGCGTACAGATTGCTGAAATTAAGAGAGTTGAGTGCGAGGAAGTCTAAATTTGGCGTAAAATCGCCTTTTGCGCCATAGCGCTTCATAAATTCCGCGCTCATGGATTCCATCGTTACAAAAACGACGTTTTTGAGCTGCTGGGGATTATTTGACCTGACTTCCGCTACCTCTACCGCCGGTAACGGCGTTTTTTCCAGATCTTCATACGTAATGTAGAATTTCTCGTATGAAAGCTCATTGTTTTTAAAGGCCGAAAACAGACTGTAAATCCCGTTTGCAGCTATTTCATTTGCGTAAGTATTATCGGAAATAATTTTATTTCTAAGCGATAAGGCCTGATATCCGATAAAAGTGAGCAGAAGAAAACCTCCGATGAAACCGATTTTCGACGAAAAGCTGACCGAACCGAAACTGCTCGGGATTAACCTTCCGCGCATGACAACATAAACAACGCCAATGACGACAAGTATCCCCAGAGAAATTGGAATTACCGGGTAGGACTCCCAGATATTTCCGAGGACTTCCCTTGCATAGACCAGATAGTCCACCGCAATAAAATTGAACCGGACAGAGAATTCCTGCCAAAACGCATACTCAGACGCGATGTCAAATATAACAAGGCCCGCGAATAAAATGAATGCAACATGGGTCGCGATGCGGTCAAATCTTGTGTTGTACCATCGGGCGGGCAGTAGGAGCAGGTAAAAGACATACGGCAAAATGAACAACGAGTATGTTGCAACATCAAACACCAACCCGAAGGAAAGCGACTTGAGAATGTCGTATGCCCCCAAGGCTTGAAATTTCCAAATTGTGAATATCATGCGAATGATAAATTGCACGATCATGAAAAGCGTAAAGCTCGGGGCTAGCCGCTTAATAAAATACAACAGGGGCATTAGAACTCTCTGCTAAAAAATAATGCGGTGAGAATAACCACTGCCTATTTCGTGAACTGTTCTGAAAATATACAATTTCGTAATGTTTGCGATTCATTGTCGTAAGATGCATTTCAGATGCGACCCCTATGCGCGGGGTCCCAATCAGTTTCGGCGTCTAAAAAACCGATTGTACAATCATGGGTGCCAGGCAAGGGAATACGGGTGAAGCTTCAGGTGTAAAAAGTTCGGGCGTTCAGTTATAACGTCTGCAGCATTGACAACTACCGCATCCCTGAAAAGCATCGCAAGCGGTATGAGTTTAGCGATTGCGGGCCGTTTACTCGGCCACACAACCCCGGTGACCACCCACTTAGGGAGCCCGCTGAAATTATGGCGCAAAAGATGAAGTAATCGGTGCAAGCAGCGGTTATTTTTTCCGGTTATCCTCATCCAGTTTTTGCGAGAGTTGTCTAAGTTCCTCTAATTGCTCGTTTTGTTTTTGTAATATAGCTTCCAGCTGATGCTGTTGAAGTTCATCAAATTTTTCGTGTAAGCTCATGATCTCGAGTTCTGCCTTCAGGTTCACTTCATAATCATGATTTACCTCCACGCGATCCTTGGCGGCTTGCCGGTTCTGCGACATCATAATGATTGGCGCCTGAATTGCGGCCAACATTGATAGGATCAAGTTAAGAAAAATAAAGGGATAGGGATCAAAAGCATCGACGCGCGCTAGGAACCATGCGTTCATTGATACCCACACTAAAAGAACGACGGCAAACAGGATGATAAAAGACCATGATCCGCCAAAGGCTGCCACGCGATCTGCCATACGTTGCCCGAACGTCAGGTTATCGTTAAACCGAGTGTTGATATTTTCCGAGATTGCAATTCGTTTCGCAATTCTACGTAAAACTCTTTGCTCATGAGGTGGCAGGTCGTCATAACCTGTGTTGAGCAGGCGTATTGCCATCTCCTTAATCGTATCGTCCATTACTTCCCCCAAAAGAAATTGGCGTTCAGATTTGCCCGTTCATTCTTCATGCGGATGACGCCCACGAAAACCCATCGCACCAATGATACCCCCGCTCACAATCGCATTTACATCGGTCGCAATCAAAAGCGGATCTACACCGCCCCAAGTTGCCATATAGCGAGGTTGCCAGATCGGGTGGAACTTGTCTTTATAGGCGCGCAACCCCTCGAAGTTGTATAAATGCCCTCCCAGATGGTAGAGGGCAATGCCAAGATGATCCCAGAGGCGCTTGTGTCTCGTTTGTTCCAAGCCCGACAGTGGCGCCATCCCCAGTGAAAACTCACGATATCCCTCATTCTTTAGCTGGAGCATCAAGCTGATAAATAGATAGTCCATTGTTGCCGCGGGAGCTGCCGCGATATGACGCATTAAATCGATGGTGACGTTTCCACCCGCTCTTGATTTCATAATATTGGCAAACGCAATTACTTCATCATCTTTCTTAACTAATGCCAGTGCAAAATGCTGAAGGTAAGTCTGTTCGAAACGGCCAAGGGAAAATGATTTTTCCTGCGCATGTTTTGACGATAACCAATCATCAGACACGACCTTCAAATTATATAGCAAATTTTCTCCATGGGGGGGCGCGGAAATTTCAAAACTGAGCCCTTCACGTGTGGCGCGGTTGCTGGTTTGCCGAAAATATCGGTTTCTTGGCCCTTCCAGGCCAAATTCCGCAAGTGAAACGAGCGCCTCCTCACCAAGTTTGCTCATTGTAAAGCCAATATCGATGTATAACGGAAGAAGTACAGCTCCCGCCTGATAAAACGCTGCCCGGCAATTCTCACGGTCTGCAAGATCGACGAAGTCATCGATCAAGTCAGGAAAGGACGCCGGATTTCCGACCGGATCACCTAGCGAAATAAAACTACGTCC
Organism: Sneathiella sp.; assembly: GCF_041689005.1. GTDB lineage: Bacteria > Pseudomonadota > Alphaproteobacteria > Sneathiellales > Sneathiellaceae > Sneathiella. The sequence goes on along the minus strand of NZ_JBDNHC010000039.1, from coordinate 18,344 downwards.
TCGTTTCGCAAACATGATAAAGGCATCTTTTTTCTCTGACAGTAGAGTTTGCTTGTCCCCGGTAAATACGAAATTTGCATCCGGATTGTCTTGTTGATTAATGACAGCTTTAATAATGGAGTAGTCCAACTCATCCGCCTGCCCGCTTGCGCCTTGAGCCGGACGCAGCGCCATTGTCAGCAAGATCAGCAAGCTGCCGATGGCGGCCGCGCCAAAGGTCCGCATGGCGCGAGGAGTGTTGTGGTCAAAGGCGAAATCCCACCAATTCTGATGCTGATAGCTCACATCACCATGCGCGAACAGAAACAATAGGAAGGCAGATAAAAACAAGCCCCCAATCAACACCAGCCACTGGTTCGAAAATGTTTTTGTCGTCAGTCTCGACTTGCGATAAAAACTATGCCGCGCAACCCACATAAGTATCATGATCAAAAGCAAAAATGCCGCAAGGTCGTAATCCAAACGCTGAACCAACAAGGACAGGAGTGCGACCAGAAGCAATGCCAGTGTAAGCCATAGAGCGGCTCGGACTCGTCGTCGCAAGGCGTTCGCTAGAATTACCAGCACTCCTCCTGTTACCCCGACAATGACATTTGATACTTCAAAAAACGACGTTGAGATAATCGGCTGCAATTCTTGGAGTAGTTCTTTCGGCACGGGCAGAATCCCGTTCAGGATAAGGATTGCGCCAGTGATGAATATCAATACAGACAACCCTGTGATCATTACCGGTTGCATGGTGTGGATAAGGTTTCCTGCCGCGCCTTCGAAAAGAAATTTTGCAGTGAATAAACGGCTATGTTGAACGGCTTCCAGCCCAGCCAAAATCATCAGAGATAATATAAAAGGAAATAAGTAGTAAATTACTCGATACGCCAAAAGTCCGGCGGCCACGCCCGGTATTAAATCAGGCGACGTTGATAGACCTGTAATCATGACACCTTCGAAAACACCAATACCGCCGGGAATATGGCTCAAAACACCCGCCACTGATGCCGCGGCAAACAAAGCAACAAAAATTGTAAATGGAATGGCCAACGCATCGGGCAGCAGAATGTAGAGCGTCATTGCAGCGAACAGGATATCGGCAAGCGAGAACAGGATCTGCGCACCCAAATTTAACGGCTCTGGTAGGCCTATTCTATACCGCCCGAGCATAAAAAAGTGTTTTGAAATCGAGCTCCACAGTCCAAGGGTAATTATCAAAAATAGTAAAACTAAACTTCCCCCCCGGATCACTTCTGGTGAAAGAGGGAGTAAAGAACTCAGCGCTGTAGGGTGATAAATTAAAGCGGAAAAACCAACAATTGTGACACCAATACCGAAGGACATCGCGCAAAACGACGAAACCACGGCTACATCAGAGGTATCAAGGCCAAGCCCCCGGTAAAAACGATAGCGAACCGCGCCACCCGAAAAAACAGCCAGTCCAACAGTATTACCCATAGCATAGGCGGTAAAAGATCCTAGAATAAGAACCGGTAACGGTGCGGATCTTCCGATGAATCGAAGGGCCGACCAATCATAGCCCACAAGTGCAAGATAGCCGAAGAAAGTGGTAAGCACTGCAAGAGCGATACTAACTAATGCAATCTGATGAAGTTGCGTGACAACGTCGTGAAAATTGACGGAGGTCAATATCTTGTAAACAGAAAAAGAACCAAATCCAAACAACAAAAACGATATTACTATTGAACCGTGCATTCGCAGAAATACAACAGGGGAATATCCCAATATAGCTTTTCTGAATGTCTTGCCAGGCCCCATTCACAAACTCCAAATCGTATATCGTTTTATTTCGAGAACGAGTTTTAACCTGCCTTACAATCACTTAAAATTCAAGAAGGGCAATTAATACTAGGCATGTCAAAAAATACTAATTGGGGCCATTGTCCCTCGTTTCAAAATACGTGAACACAGCAGGACCGATACCGCCCGATGAATTCCAGTCTCACCGGGCGGCTTTGTTCATCGACTAGAACAGCTTTGATAATTCCATTAAAAACCTAGTCGCGGTCTTCGTCACCCTCATGCTCCTCACCGTCTCCGTCATTGACGGCTCCAATTTTAAGAACGTCACCCGACATCGCATCAATCTTGACTTCATGCTCAGAACCATCGGCGGAAACGACCGTTACTTCATAGGCTGGCAGCCCTTTTTCATTATCAAACGATACTTCTGATGCCGTTCCCTTTTGTGTCGCCGTTGCCACTTTGATTGCGTCAATGATCGTTAGTTTCGCAGACTGTTGAGCCTTTATTTCGGCAACGCCCTTATTATTCAAACCACTGGCAGCAAGGGCTGAGCTACTTATTCCGGCACCAAGCCCGGTGGCAATAATCGCGGCTGTGATGATCATGTGTTTTTTCATGTCTCGCTCCTTATATTGCGGGAACACATTTTGCGCTCCTTCATAATGAATATGGGAACGGGGCATTGCAGAAGTTTTTCACTGATTATACAATTTTGTATGATCAATTGCAGGCGTTTATGAAGCTTCAACTTGGGACATTGAATAAAGATCTGTTGTCATATGGTCTATTTTTGAGGCCCATTACTCGCTGCGATTTCTTTTAAATATACTTCCGAAATTCCGTAACAAGTGAGAGTTGATCCGCTCTATAGGCTGAAATAAAAAGCTGTCTAGTTTTTCCGCCAAGGCTCGGGCGAAAACTGTCGATAGAACCGAGATTATAAACGAAGCGGCCATATCTAACGGAAAATGCACTCCTAAATAAATTCGAGCCCAGGCCGTCAGAAATCCAAGTATAGAGATTACAAATCCGAGAAAGCGCAACTGACGAGTGGCCACCAAACCAAACCCCAAAGCCCATAAAAAAGTTGCATGATTACTCGGGAATGCGGTTGTTGCTGCATGATTTAATAGTATCTGCCCAACGCCAAGTTCAAAAGGGCGCGGCACATACATCACCGTCACGAAGAATAAATTCACGATTAGTGCCAAGCCTAGAGAAGTGCTCGCAATCATCAAAGATCGCCGTTGGCAGGAAGTCCCGAATAGCCAGAATAAGATCGCAAGAAACGTCGCTACCCAGGGAGAAAGAATGGCGAAGCCTCTGGCAACAGTAACACTGAGGACGGCCGGTGTTTCAGACGCATTAATGAGATGAAACAATGTCATGTTCAACGAGAAGTAAGTTTCCATTTTTTCTTTTCAGCTAAGTATTTTCCCTACGAAACAGAGCAGTTCAATTGCGAATATCAATTAGGTTAATGCAATCTATTCCTCGGGATTTATTTTGGGGAAATTTATGGTTATCATCAGGCCCGGCTGGTTGTCATCAAGACGCATTTCTGCATCATGAAGATCAGCGATTGCTTTGACGGTGCTAAGCCCGAGGCCAGAACCGGATGTCGTGCGGCTTTTCTCAAGCCGGTAAAGACGCCGCAACACTTTCTTTTGCTCTGCTTCCGGTATGCCGGGTCCATCGTCCGTAATGCGGACGGCGACAGTCTTTCCAACAACGGTCATGGAATATTCTATCCGCGTATTTACCGGACAGTGTCGTATGGCATTCTCGAACAGGTTCGCAAATAATTGGGTTAACAGCTCCCGATCTCCAAATATTTCGGCCTTCTCTGTTTGGGTTGATATGCACTGTAATTTCATGCCCGCATCACTTGCGACATCTACATAGATATCGGCGGTTTTTTCTAAAATTGCCGCAACATTGACCGAAGAAAAGCGGGATTTTCTTGCACCTGATTCAATTTGGGCAATTCGCAGCAAGGCTGAAAAGGTTTCATTGATCTGGTCACTCTCGCGAGCAGCTGCCTCTAATTCAACGTCAACATTTATTCCCTTTTCGCTTTTGTCGAGGGCCGTCTCAATAATTATTTTCAGGCGATTAAGGGGCGTTTTAAGGTCATGGGCGATATCAGAGCTGACTTGTCTAAGTCCTTCGACTGCCACTGAAAGATGCTCAAGGGCTGCATTCACTTTTGCGGAGATTAAATCAATGTCATCATTTTTTCCGAGCAGAGGGATCCTCGCAGTCAAGTCCCCTCTGGAAACCTGCTCCATTGTCTCGTTGAGCATATTTAATCTTCGTTTTGCTCGAATAGCGACTGATATGGCGCCCGACGCTGCCAGAGCAGTCGCAACGAATAAAGCCCAGCCGAAACTATTTAACAATACTTCACCGAGTTCATCGATTTCGGCGTTGCTGACACCCACCACCAGCCTGTTACCGTTTACAATTCCTTCCAGTACACGGTACTGATAATCTTTGTTATAACCGAGTGCTGCGCCGGATATATCCGACAAGCCAATCTTGCTGCGGATTACGGGCATATTGCCGACAATCGATTTCCCCGTCGGCGTCGCAAGTAGATAAATAGTGTCATGACCCCGATCAACCGAGATGCGTTGTCTGATACCCTCTATGAAGTCTCGCTCATCATTGTTAGAGAGCACTTTGAACATTTGTGCGAGACGTTGATCATAGATTTTTGCAATTTCCCTTTTTGAGGAATCATAAACGATGAAACCAGCGATCAGATAAGTAACCGATGACAAAACAACAAAGGAAAGCGCCAACCTGAAAGGAGTGCTTAAATTTATCCTACCGAGGGGCATGCAGGGAATATCCGATACTGCGGACCGTGTGCAATAAAGTTACATTAAAAGGTTTGTCGATTTTGGCTCGCAGGCGGCTGATATGTGTCTCAACCACGCTGGTCTTTGGATCAAAATGAAAGTCCCATACCTGCTCCAGCAGCATGGTTCGGGTGACAACTCGACCCGCGTTTCTCATTAGCACTTCCAAAAGGCTGAATTCCTTCGGTTGCAGGTCCAGCTCCTCCCCGGCTCTCGTTACCCGCCTGCTAATCCAATCTATTTCCAGGTCATGGACCCGCATATTTGTTATCTGCTTCTGCGCGGGAGGGCGCCGCGCGAGCGCATTTACCCGGGCAAGAAGCTCGGAAAATGAATAGGGCTTTACCAGATAGTCATCACCTCCGGCCTCAAGACCTTCAACACGGTCATCCACGCCACCCACGGATGTCAGGAATATAACAGGCGTCTTCACCCCTGCTGCGCGCGCGGCCTTGACCAGAGATAGCCCGTCCAGCCCCGGCAACATGCGGTCAACGACAATCACATCATAGTTTTCCCGTGTCGCCTGAAAAAGACCATCATGCCCGTTCTCCAGGAGATCACACATATGACCACTTTCCTGAAAGCCCTTGCGGGCGTATTCTGCATTTTTCAGATCATCTTCAACTAATAAAATGCGCATCTTTTATGCGATGCCCCTTGAAATAAATGCGGTTACCGCTCCTATCCTATCATTTGCAGCCAATTCCGCCCAAAAAATTAAGACCGTGCAAGCTGCAATTGATGTTTTGGCGTGCGGCTAGGTTCTTTCTTCTCTTTTCTCCATGCCCTGATGAGTTACAGTCATGTAACTAATTATCACAACAATGGCAGTCAAAAACAGGGCGCTGGTAATGACGGTTCCAAATCCAAGCCCACCGTCCGCCTTTGATTGCGATAGAAGGTCGCCAAAGGATGCCCCCATCGGCCTGGTGAGGATATAGGCCAACCAGAAAGCAAGAATACCATTCATTCCAAGAATATAATAAGCGGCGGTAATGATAAAAATAACGGCCCCATACATCAGTCCGGCGGTAAGGTAGCCGAGTCCCAGACCTTCGGCTGCAAGGTCGCCAGCGGCGGTTCCAAGAGCAAAGGTAAAAAGGATTGCCAGCCAGTAAAAGCCTTCGCGCCTGCCGGTAAAAATGGTGTGAATAGAAAGGGTCTTCTCGAAGGCGTACCAGACGGCAAATGTGGCCGCGAGAGCGATTGAAAAAACGATTGTTGTCGTTTGCAGGCTTACTCCCATATTGTCCACCAGATTGTCAGTTACCAGGGTTCCAACAACGCTAATCAAAACGACGGCCAGCCAGTAAATCGATGGTACATATTTTTTCTGTGAGAATTGCAGTATTAATGCCGCAATCAGGAGGCCGCTCATAATCCAGGAGGTTGCAGAAAGGCCCAGGCCCAGATTTTGACTGAGAAAATCAGCCGCAGTTTCACCAACTGTAACGGCCATAAGCTTAATCAACCAGAAATCGACAGTGACTTTTGGTACGCGGTTATATACTGGAGCAACGGAGACGAGCGAAAAGTCGGACATTCTATTTTCCAAAATTGGCCTATATGGAATTCAAACTGTTAATGGTGGTGCGATTTTCGGGAGCGACTGCTTACTTTCACCTTTGCGCCCGAATTCTGGAACCATTAGTTTGGCTCCATAACCTTAGATAATACGATGAATTCACAGTCGCATTTCGCCGGATATACAAATATGTAAGATTCAGCTGTTCCACACCGTCAAGCGACCGATTTAAAATGTCATGAGAGGGGCGCAGCAATAAGCGGCGCGCAAACAGCTCCATAAATCTCAATATTATTCAAACGAAGAAGATTATTATCCAGACTATCAGGCAATAGAATAACGACAAAAGAACCGCAGCACTCGCGATGTCCTTGCTCGCCAAAATCAAGAAGTTGAGCCGTCTGAAAGGGCACGTTCCGCGTGACGGTGAAACCGTCAGGCGTGAAGAGTTACGTCGTTCAATATCGCAATCGGCCGGCCGGCCGATCAAGGCGCAAAACTCTGGGCAAGCACGGTCCCCACATGTCGCTCCATCAGGCTAGAGAATTAGCAAAAGGCTATCTGTCTGACGTCGTTCGTGGCGGAGATCCCGTAGCAGAATCTAAAGCCATACGGTCGTCGCCATCAATTCGGATACTTGCAGATCAGTACTTAGAGCTTCACGCAATTCCCAAAAGCGCCCTAAGAATATCGCTAATGACCGGTCCATATTGAATAAACTTGTTCTGCCTTGTATTGGAAACCACAAGGTATTTGAGGTTGGATACGGCGACATACAATCACTACATAATTCGCTTAAGTCTACACCTCATCAGGCCAATAGCGCATTATCCCTCATTTCGAAAATGTTTGAACTCTCCATCAAATGAAAATGGCGTCGCAACAATCCCGCCAAAGGGATCGAAAAGTTTCTTGAGTAGAAAAGACATCGTTGGCTTTCAGACGATGATTTAAAGAAACTAACGAGCGCTCTCAACAATCACCCAAATCAAATAGCAGCCAATGCTATACGGCTTCAGCTTTTAACCGGCGCGAGAATTGGAGAAATACTGTCCGCGAAATGGACTGATTTCAATCTTAACGGCGTGTCTAGACAAAACCATACCATCACCCCAAACAAAAGCGGACCGAGTGTCCGTCGTCAGAACATAATAGAGGCACTTTTGTGCCATTTTTACACCACACCGTGACGAGGTCGATTTAGTCTGCCAGACCACGGCGCTTGCAATACTGCAAGGCTGTCGCATAATATCAACAGCCTGATGAGTTAAATCCTCTCTTAACTCAAGCCAACGCTAAGCCCACTTTAAATGATGACACACTCTTTGTTAAGTTCCGTCGAAATGCTAGATTTTTATCTCAAGGAAGTTCTAAAGTGAATAATATCCCTTCCAAATCCTACGGCATCCTTCAACAAAAAAAAACAAAGTCCGTTATTAATGAAATCGCCGAACAGGTTGTAAATGTCGGGTATTCCATATTGGATGCAGGTTACACAGCGGCTGAACTACAGAGCCTATCGGAGGAGTTTGATCAGATACATCGCCGTTATGTAAAGACATACGGCGAGAGCAATTTGAGAAACGCGAATGAGTTCCATACCATCCGGTCCCCCCTCACCCAGGGGAAGCCATTTCTCGACCTCGCGCTAAATGAAAAATTGTTGTCACTGATTAAAAAGCTGATTCCCGGAAAATTTATTCTCAATCAGCAAAATGGCATCACGAATCCGCCACAAGAAGCCTATAATCAAGACGCATGGCATCGAGATCTTCCCTATCAGCATTTTGTGTCGACGAAACCTCTCGCCGTAAATGCCCTTTTCTGCCTCGATGATTTTACGTATGAAAATGGGGCGACTTTTGTTTTGCCTGCCAGTCACAAATCCGAAGCTTTCCCCTCCGAAAGATATATTTTAAATAATGCGATCCAGGTGGAAGCGAGGGCGGGCTCTTTTATAGTCCTTGATTGCATGATGTTTCACGCGGGCGGATATAATAAAACAAAATCCGCTCGCCGTGCCGTCAATCACCTGTTCAATATTCCCTACTTTAAACAACAAATTAACATTCCTAAAAACATGGAAAGCGCTGATCTTTCCGACGAAGCAAAAGATGTATTAGGATTTAACTATATGGAGCCCGCTTCTGTTTCCGAGTATCTCTCTAAGCGGGCCGGAAAGGCATTATGATGAGCATAGACCTATATGAGGATCCGTTTGATCAAACGACAGCAATTCCAGTTCACCTCTTTTCCATAAGTGAGGGAAGATGAAAGTCCTACCGCCGGGAACACTGCTCCAACTTATGTATCTCAAAGAACGGTTGAACCGAATTCCTTCAGGAAAATTTATTGAAATTGGGCCGGGAAGTGGGGAAATCACGCGTCTCCTCCTGGATAGCGGTTGGTCTGGGTATTCATACGATCTTGACGGCAAAACAATTACAGCCCTAAAAGAACGTTTCTCACAGGAAATTACCGAGAACCGACTTGCCCCAACGAATGCTGATTTTGTTTTATCGCCGCCTCCGAGCGAGAAAGTTGACCTGGTGATTTCCTGTATGGTCATGGAGCATCTGGAGGAGGAAACACAAACAGCTTATATGCGTACGGCCGCAGAATGCTTGAAAAATAATGGCATCATGATTGCCTTGGTTCCGTCGTCCCCCGCTCACTGGGGAATTGAGGATGATATTGCGGGGCATTGCCGACGTTACACGAGGGCTAGTGTGACGGCATTGACTGAAAGTAGCGGATATATCTTACGACATGCAGCGGGATTAACTTTTCCCGTTTCGAATTTGCTGCTGCCCATTTCAAATTTCCTGGTAAATAGAAGTGAACGTTCCAAACTAAAGTTGTCTGCCTTGGATCGAACCAAGCTTTCCGGACGGCGCCAGGTGATGTTCAAGACATATTTTCCAGTCTTACTTGGTGTTGTTCTGAATAAATATGCTTTGTTTCCCTTACATATTATCCAGAAATTATTTTCGAATTCCGAACGCAGTCTAGTTCTCTATTTCGAAGCGCAACCTGGTCATTTCACACAAAAAAAATAGCTACTTTTAAAAGAACCGCTTCATAATGATGATTGAAATACCGACTAAATACAAAAAAGATATTTCAAAAGGTTATTCATATTTCAATGACAATACAGTGTATCTCATTGATCGAATTTTCCAGATGCTGGACCTTAAAATACTTTCAATATTATTTTTTTTGCGGCAATAACGCTTGGTATCACCTTTATATGGATTCAGAACTCTCCTCAAACTGTAATATTTACTCCCGAGCAGATAGCTTATCTGACGCTACCGGACACCCGAATACAGTCCAAATTCTATAATTTATTTGTCATCTCAATATTTGGTTTTTTCCTTACGGCTGGACTGTTCGCACCATCCTGGTTCCAGCGCCGCAATAATCCAGAACGGAAAATCTCATCGGTAATACCTGATCGGCTTCGGCCATGGTTGGGCATCATCTTTTGGGTCGCCGTTATACTTACATATGAGCTAAAAATACGTGATTACCTGTTGGCACTCGCGGCCGCTTATTTGATAAAGGAAACCATACAAGGCCGGTTCAAGACAAGAACCATCGCGATTGCCCTTATTTCGGCGGTTATACTAGTTTACATTCTCCCTCTGGGTTTCCAGTACCAATTGAATGAGAGTCGCTTATTCAGTATGGATATACACTGGTCTGCCGTCATCGGGGATGGACTATATCAGGACTCGCTTGTGGGATTGGAGTTCGCGGCATTCTCTAATTATGGTGTGTTACTCAACGAACTCATAACAAGTTCCCGCAATATTCCGCTATTTGAAACATTGGGCGGGACGGTGACGTTCCTGAAATTCATTAGTCTGGTTTTCTCAGGCCTGGTTGTCGTCATTATTTTTCAGCGCATCGGGATGAAGAATAAAAGAATGGTATGGGCAACGGCCCTTCTTATCTTGATTGTTTTTTCCGGAAGAATTTCCGGAGTTGCCGAAACATTTGACACTCCCAATCAGTTGCCTATTCGTATCCTCATGGTTCCGATAACGATTATTCTTGCCTATCTTCTCGCAGGGCTCAGAGGGTACGGCGGCCCGTTGATTTTCGGGCTGATTGCGCCTGTGATAGTTTTTTATAATTTTGAAACCAGTTTTTATTGCATTCTTGCAATGGGGTTTGCGTTCTTTATCGAAAGTGCAAGGAAGGGAGCGCTGAGCGTAATCACGTCGGGAGCTGCTTTTACGCTGAGTTTTCTGCTGTCAGGTGCTGTCCTGATGCTCGTATTATTTGACGGCTCACTCGGTACGATTTTCGCGGAATTAACCCAGATTATGGAACAAAAAATACAAAGTGGGACAAGTGGCTTTGCTGGTCTGGCTGTATATTTTTTTCCACCATTTATGTGGATTATGTTGCATACAATAGTCCTATTCGCAAGATACCTGCTTTCTATAAAGGATCGAAGCCCACTAACACCTATTGAGTTTCAAAGTATTGTCATCATCGGCATAATTATTGGTATCGGTCCCTATGTCATGAACCGCTACTCTATTGCGAATATGCTGATACCTTTCCTGTTATATACCCTTCTGGTCATGCCAAAACTCATGGTGGGGCCGAGAGTGGACCGTGTCCTTTGGTCCTTTATTCTTACCGTGCTGATCATTCCCTTTATTTTCGGGAACCCGATAAAGCGTTTGCAGGCTGAACATTTTATTGAAACCTTCTCTGCCAAGCTCGGAGATCGATTGGCACCTTGCCTGGATGGCATTACCGCCTCCGACGCGCTTTGTGACTATACGGTGCAAAAAGCAGAAGAATTAAAAATTTTAGTGAGCGAAAACCCTGGCCTGAAGTGGCTGAGCGGGCTGTCGCTTAACATGTCGCGCTTAACAGGGTTGCAACCGGCCCTAACGCAAAGGGCTCCCTTTTTCTTTGCCCATCGCGAGGAGACACGAAATATTGTGCTAGCCTCGCTGCGAGATCTTCATGCGCCCTTTATTGCCCTCGATAAGGCCGTCATTGGGAACGTCGCCGGTGTCCCGCCGATTGTCGAGCAATTTCAAAAGAACCTGGTCTTGGACGCAGGATATCAAATGATAAAAGAAACCAAATACTGGATTATAGCGCGTAAACCGAATCCATGATCATATCAGAAGATATCTACCTACTTCATTTCCGAGAGATAAATGAATCAGGTTTAGGGCAATCCGGTAATTGTATTTCGATACCTCAAAGTTGTTGTTCAGGCAAAGGCATCCGTCTTCGATAGTATTTTTAACGCCAGATCAGCAATCATATCGACGCTACTTTCAATACCGCAATACATTGGAAACCTCACAAGTCTGGCAGAACATGAATCCGTATGCCCCATTGATCCTGAGACGCGACAATATCGCGATCCTGCCGGGGACGAATGCAAAGGCACATAGTGACTTAAAGTTTGCACGCCCCCATTTCGCATGCCGTCAATGAACGCCTTGCGCTTCGAGGCATCGTTCACCAGACCAAAATACATATGACCATTGATACCAATATCGTTGCCATATGACGGCAATTGTAGAAATTTTGACCCCCGAAATCGCAGATCATATCGCGCCCAGGCATCCCGGCGCCGTTTCGTTATTTCTTCACCGTTTTCCAGTTGGGCTAATAGAAATGCAGCCGACATATCAGAGGGCAAATAGCTGGACCCGACATCTCGCCAGGTATATTTGTTAGAATCCCCCCTTAGAAAGGCGCTTCTGTCTGTGCCTTTTTCTCGGATGATTTCAGCGCGTGCCGCAAATTCATCGTTATTTATAAAGAGGGCGCCACCTTCGCCACAGACAATATTTTTAGTTTCATGAAAACTCAAGCATCCCAGATCCCCAATGGTTCCAAGAGAGCGACCTTTATAGGTCGAAAAAATAGCTTGTGCCGCGTCCTCTATTACTAACAGGCCGTGCCGCGTCGCTATTTCCATAATTGTATCCATTTCGCAGGCAGCGCCGGCATAATGGACGGGGACGATCGCCTTGGTTTTATCCGTGATCGCCGCTTCAATAAGGGTTTCATCCATATTGAGACTATGGGGCTTCACATCAATGAAAACGGGCACACCGCCTCGCAGGACAAAGGCATTTGCTGTCGAAACGAAGGTGTAGGACGGCATAATGACTTCATCGCCAGGCTGTATATCCGCCAGGATAGCCGCCATTTCCAGGGCGCCTGTGCAGGAATGTGTCAGCAGAACCTGGTTTACGTTAAATCTTGTCTCAAGAAGGGAGTTAACGCGCCGGGTAAAGCTTCCATCGCCGGACAACATGCCACCGGACTGAGACCCCTCGATAGCTTGTTTCATATAAGCCGCTTCTTGGCCGCTCACAAAAACCTTATTTAAAAATAGCATTTCTGGCATTTAATCTGCTTTTTCTTTCCGCTGGAAAAATATATTAACACTAACTTCCAATAATCATGTTTTGTACTGATTGCAATTGCAATGGGTTCAATCAAATATATAGACGACAAACACATTCGGTTTTCAATAGCTTTTCGCAGCGCCGAGACTGAATTTTGTCAATGTTTTTCTTGAACAGTTACCTTTATATAGGCACTGCATCGCGCGGGTAAAATACCAAGTAAAAATCCCGCGCCAAGCCGATTAGCGAGACTAGCGACCCTAGCCAGACCGCTCTGCCGTTTCTTGAACTCTGGGTCGTCATCCAACCGATCAAGCATGCGGGCCATGATCGCCCTATCAAAATTCAGATCATACCCTTTTGTTTCACAATAATGTTGTATCTGAGGCGCTGTAATAAAATTCAATGATTTCCAAAGTCCTTCCGCCCCGAAACCTTCCTCCATCTGCGCTATTTTTTTAGAAAATATTTTATATGTCAGAGATTTAGTCCCGATTATAGGGAGTGAAAAATGGGATTCATATGGAATCCAGTAGTTCGGACATAAAATAACCAATTGGCCATTCGGATTTAACAAGGACACGCATATGTCGATAGCGTCACGCCAGTCTTCCAGATGCTCAAACACATTAATCGAATAAATTAGGTCATATCTTTTTTCGCTTTTGATATCCTCAATGCGCCTACGAATAAAAGTTATATTTGCGTACTGTTTCTCAATCGCATTTAAGGTACTTTCAAATTGCATGAAGCCAGAACCAATAGGTTCAACACCCGTAAATGAAATATCATTAAATTTTTGAGCCAATCGCGCTAGTAGAAACCCGGTGCCACAGCCCACTTCCAAAACCGTGTCTGAGTTTTGCAATCTTTCAAAATAAGGCTTCATCTCGCGCCAGCCGAATTCCGCTTCGGCGCGAAGACGCGCTCCTTGTTGTTCATCCTTGAAAATCTCAACGTGGTCCAAGCCAAAATCCTTTAAGTTATGGTTTTGGGGGAGCGATAGACGAGTTTGTCAAGCAGCATAAAAAGTGGAATTGTTAAACAGACGAATGAAATCAACGCCGCCAAAGCGGGAGAAAAAGCCTGAAATTTTACAAGATAGGATACAAAACCAAGATGGCAAACATAGACAATTCCGTAAATCAGAATATAGACTCCCGCCGATCTGAAAACAGGACTTTTATCCTTCCAGGACCAGTATTTATTCACGAGATATCCAAAAATCATTCCCAATATATATATAACGGTAAGCGCAATCTGATACGGAACAGATAACCAGAGCAATACAAGGAAAAGGCAGTAGAACAGGACGTTAGACAAAATTCCTGTCACAATGAAGCGCCAGCCTTTCCCCCATAATGTTGCAATTCGTGAATTCATCTTTGCAGTTCCGCCAAACCAATACCTGTCTCGCCGTAGCCGTTTCCATTATATAACATGAATATTTTGTCCTGATACTCAAACACATAGGGGTATTCGATCATTTCGCTGTCCCAGCCTGTTTGCGATACATCTATTCCGGGACGCCCAGGAGTTTGTGACCAAATTCCATCTGAAAACCGGCTATGCCCTATTCTGTAAGAAGTGCCAGAGCCCGAACGGTACGAAAACCACATGTTCTGGGTGCCGTCCTGCCCTTTTAAAATAGCCGGCCGCGAGAACGCTTGGGCGGATCCTAATGCAAAAGGAAGGACATCATCGGTCTGTTCCCAGACCTGTCCATCAGAGGAGATCGCACGGCGGAGAACGTGAAGCATTTCATTGTTTCCAGCGTTCCAGGTCTCGGTCGTGCCGTACCACATTTCGAATCCTCCCTGATCGGCAGGTTGTACCCAGGGATAGGAGAGGCTGATCGAATTGAACGCTTGGCACGATATAAATGGCTCGTCCTGATCTAGTGACAATGTCATGTCGTCATTTACGATAAACCGGCCAATCTCGCCATACCAATGAGCATTTTTCGGGACCTGCCAAGCCATAAATGACATGTAAGTCTTCGTTCCGACACGATAGCAATTGCCAATGCTCACGCCGCTTTCACAAAAGCTGCCCGGACGTCCCGTAGAAAAAATGGGCTCTTCATAATCCTCGATCACTCGTCCCGTCTTCATATCGTAGTCAAAGGCACCGACGGACGATCGCTTCTTCGCATCGCGCCCACAATAGTAAATTCGAAAAACGTCCTTGGACAATGGCATTGCCAGCGGATTCGCCGCGTGGCTAAACAATTTAGGATGACGTCCCTTGGGGACGAAAATTCGTCCTTTCTTTATCCAGCTATACTCAGAAGCAGTCATATACCGCGCAGTTTACTGCTTGGAAGCCGAGAACGTTCCGTTTTTCCGGCAATATATACGCCGTTTGGGTCAACATTTCCGAGAATAACGGCGCCAGCGCCTATGACGCTTTTTTCCCCTAGGGTGATCCCGTCGCGTAAGGTCGAATTAACGCCTAAAAAGCATTGTTCCTCTATTGTAACCCCCCCGGAAACGACGACATGGGAGGAAATAAAGCAATGACTTTTAATCGTAGAGTGATGCCCGATGTGGTTGCCGCTCCATAGGGTGACGTTGTCTCCGATAGAGACAAAGGGCTGAATGGTATTGTCCTCTAATATGAAACAATTCTCCCCTATTCTTCCGTCATTTAAAACGGTGGCGTGTGGGCTGACATAACTGACAAGTTCATATCCGAGGGCCTTGGCCGCTTCAAATTTTTCACGCCGTAATGTATTTAGCTTGGTGTAGCTCAAGGCGACAAAAAAAGAATGGCCCTGCGGAGGGAAAATCGAGTGCACTTCCTCAAAAGATACAATCGGTAAATCACAAAAACTATTATCCTTAATAAATTCAGGATCCACACAAAAGCCCGCAATCTCGTAGTTCGTGTCCTTTTCGAAATAGTATTTAGCCAACTCCGCTATTTCGCTATTTCCGAAAATAATCAGTTTTTTGGTCATTTATGCCGCACCAAGATTGTGAATTCGTACAAATCGTAATCATGCAGCAACGCCACATTTCGAGAGAAGTTGGATTTGCAATAGTCAAAAATAAAGCACGGGTCGGTGTAAAAAAGATGATCTGCCTTCCTGTCTTCATCAGAATAGGAAGTCAGGCAATTGAAAGCAAAGCCCTTATTCGAAAACTCAGCCATGGTTCTCAATGTCTCCAGAATATAGTTCAGCCAGTCGCCATGGTCCGCCCCCAAGGAAACATTGAATATCCCACTGGCCACAGCAAAATCTGTCTTCTTGTCGGGCTGATTGCCAACAAGAAACCGCGATTTATTATCGTCCTGCCAGCGTTGACGGCTCGCCTCGATCATGTCTGCTGAGACATCGAGTCCTAAAAATTCATAATCGATGTCCTTGGGAAAACTTCCACGGATATAGTCTAGAAATGCCCCGTACCCACATCCATAATCGGCAATCGAGATGACGTCTGCATGCGATTTAGAGTTCAGCCACAGTTTCCCCAATTGTTCAAAACGTAAAAACTGCCCTTTCGGGTCATTCCAATCAACCCCCTTGGCTGTTGCCCCGAACTTTTTAAGCCGCTCACTATAGTATTCCGCAACATCACCAAGTATTTTAGATTTTTGATCAACCATATATCTGCCGATAAATAACATTTGGGCGCTGTTTCACTTCTGAAAAAATCTTTCCAAGATACAGCCCCAAAACACCAATACCGAAAAGATTCAGCCCGCCGAAAAAGCAAATAGCGACAACGATCGACGGCCACCCCTCGGCGAACGTTCCAAAAATATACTGAAAGACAACCCAGACTGCAAAAATTGCGGAAATGCCCGCGATAGAAAGACCAAAAAGGCATATCAGCTTGAGCGGTGTCGTACTGAAGCAAATGACGTGATGAAGCGCTAACGCCAGTTTTTTCCCAAAACTGTAATTTGATTCACTTGTCGAGAGTTTATTCACTTTAATCGATTTTTGATTAAATCCAGTAATCGCCCATAAGCCCGCGATAAAAAACTCGCGTTCATTGTATAAAAGAAGTGCATCGACATATCGTTTACGCATCAGGCGCGTCGTAACCAGATTCGCGGGAATATCAGCTTCTGACAAATAACTGAATATCTTGAAAAATACCGCGCCACTGACCTTTTCAAACCAGCCGCCTTTACGAGTATCCTGTACCCCGTAAACGACATCTACCGCATCGATACCACTCTCCTGCGTCAAGGTATCGTAGAACATTTTCAACCATTCGGGTTGCTCTTCCAAATCGGCATCAATTAGATAGACGAATTCGCCACAGGCAAAATGCAGTCCCGCCATCATCGCCTTATGATGGCCAAAGTTTCTGGAAAGATCCACTACTTTTACGCGCTTATCTTTTTCATGCAAAGCAACTGCGTGCGATAAACTATCATCCGGGGAGCCGTCATTCACTAAAATGATTTCAAAATCACCGTCGAAAAGAGCGTCCGCTGCGGCGACACACCGCTGGTAGAACTCTCCAATATGCGGGGCGCTCCTATAGAGAGTCGCGACGATAGACAGTTTCATCTACTCACACATTCTTCATATAGTTTGGAGACTTTAACCCGGTATTTGCTATCAAATCCAAAATGCTCACTCCGTGTTCAAAATCACCCCACAGCTGATTATAAACCGGATATCCCGAGTAATCAAACCATTCAACATCAACGCCTGCCGAAGAAAAAAGTGCTGTATCAAGATAGCCCTGTGCGGAGGGACCTGAAATATACGCGTCGGCATCCACCTGCTTGCAAAGATCCAAAAGGCGTTCACTTTTCCCTTCCACCAATGCATAGTCGGCGGAGCTCTCAATGATTGTGTTAATATTCAAAAAATTGCATATTTTACGGATTAATTGAGAATTGAGGTCAGAAAGGAATTCTGGAATCTCTCCTTCATAGGTCGACCTGAAAATGTCAGCCATCATTTCGAAGTTTGGCGCCCGCGCGTAATTTGTTTCAATTGTTCTCCAGTGTTTTGCGGCCCAGGCCGAGCCATCAATTTGAGTGTCTTTAATCGACTGGAAATACTTGCTTTTTGTCAAGACTGGTACGGATAGCCAAACCAACCCCTGGGGTGTTTTGATTTTATTGCGGTTGCGCCAGTCCCGGCGCGTAAACTGCATGTCATCATAAAGTATAAAACGATCCACAGAGGCAATAATATCAAAATACCCTTTCCAGGGAATGTAATTGGACTGTGAAATCGCTACCCGCATTAAATTACGCTTCCCATGGCACTGTCAGAAGAAAAATGATCTTTGACCGTATCTCAGAAATTCCATAAAATCCATGAATGAAAAATTAGAACCCATTTCGCTATTTCAAAACATCACCTGAAATCATCCGCGTTGCTGTGATGATGTATGTCCGCTTTCCCCTTTCGCTTCGTAACGTTGAAGATGTACTTCATAAACGCGGCATAGATATTAGCCATAAAACCGTTCGCAATTGGTGGAACAAATTTGGTCAATTATTCGTGCGCGCGATCCGGCAGAAGCGGCGTTATCCTTCCCGGAATTATTCCAACTGGCGATGGCAACTGACCTGCTCCCCAATTTATCCTCATTCATAAGTTAGCCCTGTTCTTGTTGTGATCCCTATTGGATCGATTTGCAAATTCCAGTGGTGTATGCCAGTTCAGGGTGCGGTCATGTCTCCGGCCTTTAAATGCGGCTTTTATCTGACACCCGCGGGCCCTGATGTTTTTCGCTAGAACTGATCCCTCTCAGACTATCGCGCTTGAGTGGCGCAAGACAGCACCTCGGGTTTTTCGGTTCTGGCGTA
>NZ_JBDNHC010000038.1:0-3197 GCF_041689005.1 Sneathiella sp. | reverse complement strand
GCCGATAATGATAACTTCCGGTTGGCCTATTTGTCATATGCTCGAATTATTGATCATAGAGCTTGGAGAATCGCACCATGTACCTTCCCAAATCTATTCAAAGAGAATCTTTCTCAACAAAAAAGACCGCGCGTTCCGTAGAAAACTGCGATATCATACTCAATGATCAAATAGAGACGGCGCTTCACCGATTTGGTAACGATATACTTACCGCTAGGGAACAAGATGTGGTTCGCTTGGTTCTCCGAGGGCTCCCATCAAAACTCATTGCGCGAAAACTTCAAATCGCACCTAAGACGGAGGGCGTACACAGGTCTAATGCTTACGCTAAACTCGGACTCAATTCTCGCTCAATGTTATTCCTACAATTCCTGCAATTCCTGTCTTTAATATTAACAAATGATGGCGATCTATAGTAATGTGAATAAAGGCCACATATTGACCACGCATTATAAAATAATACACAAAATTGTGGCGGAGATATCTTAGCAAGGGCGTATTAATGATGCGCAGACAATTGAGTCAGGCGGTTTCTGATTTAGCAGAGAAGCATGTAATACCTGCAGTCCATCTTTTCAGATTGATGGAAGTAGCACGCAAACACGGCTTCGATACAGATTGGATGTACGCGAAGATCGGCGCAGCACCCGCAGATTTTCAAAAAAAAGACGCGACCTGTACCGTCGGCCATCGCCTCCGTCTTCTCAGTGCCATACGCGAGACCGAGCCGATCCCAGGGTTGGGCCTTATGGTGGGTCGGCGAATTAAGGTGTCCGACCATGGAATCGTCGGTTACGCAATCTTGAGCAGCGCCAATATGGGCTGCGCGCTTGAGATCGTCTCGCGCTATCATCAGCTCAGCAACCCGACGGTGCGTTTCAACTATCATATTATCGGCGAGGAAACCCGCTTGACCGAGGCGCCGATCTTCCCTTTCGACGACTTTGCGGCGCGGTACCATCTTGAAGAAATGCTCGCCGCATGGATTCCTATCGGAGCACTGTTGCAACGTGGCTCTTTAGATTTTCAGGAGCTCCGGTTGCCGTGGAGCAAGCCTGACTATCACAATCTCTACGAAGAGATGTTTCAATGCCCGATCCGATATAACCAGTCCGACTGCGGCGCTCATTTGCCAACGTCGCGGTTGCGCGAGCGGATCTCGCTTGCCGATCCAGAGCTTGCCATGCTTTGCGAACAACAGTGCGACATCATTGCCCACGGCGACTATGATACGCAAAGGCTCGGTTATCAGGTGCAACGCATTTTGCTTGGTCAACCTGGCCAATTTCCCACAATTGACCATGTCGCAGGCCTGCTCAATATGAGTGAGCGTTCGCTGCGCCGAAGCTTGGCTATGGAGAGTACGTCCTTCAGCCAGATCCTGGAAAAATTACGGCTCAGAATTGCCACGCGTTATCTGCAGGACACCGAGATCCCCGCGCATTCGATCGCTGCCCTGCTTGGATATTCGGCGCCGGCCAATTTCCACCGCTTCTTCAAGCGGACGACCGGGGTTACGCCAGAAGAATTCCGCCGCGATGAGCGACCGACTGACGACAAGGTGCCACCTGCTATTTAAGAAGAAATTCTAGATGTAGCCTGTTGAATGCCTCTGGCTCCTCCCACTGCGGCCAATGAGCACTATTCTCAAGTACGACGAGTTCGCCATCCGGAATGAGCCGCACGCTTTCTGCAGCAAGTTCCACGGATTGGCCAGGATTATAACGGGTCCATAGAACTAAGACCGGGCGTGCAATGCGACCAAGCAGCTCGGCATTATACCAGCGACGTTGCAGGTCGGGATCGAGGAGTGCGCTCAAGCTCGCCTCTGTTATACGGCCAAGGATCGCAGCACGACCCGGCTGGTTGTAAATGCGGAAGCGAGATTCGATGAGTTCGTCAGTCAAGGATGCCTCGTCATGGACCAGCCAGCGCATCCGTTGGCGTATCGCTTCCCGGGTCGGAGCACCCGCTGCACGCTGGCTGCGTTCGAGTAACTCGCGCAGTTCGGCTGCTCCGGCTTCGTCCGGCGGCAGCAGGGTGCCGGTGTTCATAACGATTTTTTCCACCCGCTCTGGATGAGCGATAGTGAACCACGCCGCGACCGAAGCACCAAGCGACTCACCTGAGATAAAGGCGCGCTCGGCACCAAGAGTATTGAGCAGATCAAGCATAAAGTGGACGTAGAGTTCCATGTCATATGCGATGTCTGGCGCGCCACTATAGCCATGTCCGATCATATCGATTGCGTAGACGTGAAAATGCGCGGCATGGGCCCGGATGTTTTTTACATAGGCCTCGGCATGACCACCTGTGCCGTGGAGTAGGATCAGCGGCGGCCCCTCGCCTGCTTCTATCGCCCGGATAGGCACTCCGCCCACCTTATAGTAGGACTGCTTGAATGGCGCGCCCTGAAGATCGTTCCACATGCTACTCATATTTTCTCCGTTAGTATCGTGTTTTGGCGGAGTCGCCATCCGGTGGGGCCTGATGCTCATGGCCCCACAGGCTTGGGGAATCGTAAAGACCGGGCTTTCCAGCAGAATCATCGATCAACCGGCCGCCATTGCCAAACTCGACCAACCATCCCGACGGGGAATAGGCGTAGAAGGAAAAGGCGAGGTCGTTCGAGTGCCGCCCGAACGTAAAGGCGAGTGGAACTTTTTCGCGGCGCGCGGCGTCATGAGCCCGGCCAACCTCGTCGAGCGAGGTTGTTTCGAGCATGAAGTGGCCCAATTCGCCGCCTCGCATATCTCCGACAAGGTTTGATAGTGCGAGGCTGTGGTGGCGCGGGTTGCACCGGAGAAAAGATGCCTCAATGCCATCTCCCCAGAAGATCTGGTCGGTGAGATTGAAACCGAGAACATCACAATACCATTTGACGCTCGTCTCGCGGTCGCTGCTGGCTAGGACAACATGAGCAAGCTCGATCGGGGTCACGCCGGAGCCATCCGGCCTGCGCGACCGCACGAACAGTTCCAGCCGAACGCCATCCGGCCCAGCCAGCACCAAGAGATCATCGACCTCCCGTTCGGCGCATAGCGCCGCATCGCCCCGCTCGGCCACAACGCCGGCATCTTCAAAACGCGCCGCAAATCGGTCGAGCGCTTCGGCGCCCGCTACTTCCCAGCCAATCCAAGCGAGTTCATCGTGATCGGCGCTCCGAAGGGTAAGCAATTGCGCGCCATTGTGCAGTT
>NZ_JBDNHC010000037.1:0-37079 GCF_041689005.1 Sneathiella sp. | reverse complement strand
TGATGCCGCCGTCTTCATTGCTGTCGAGCTTGGCGCGATGCAAAAGGCCGCGAGACCAGGCAAAGATCGAGGCAATCGGATTGGTGGAGGTTTCCTCACCGCGTTGATGCATCCGGTAATGACGGGTCACCGTCCCATGGGCAGCCTCAGCTTCCACGGTATTCCCATCGGGGGTCATGAGGACGGAGGTCATCAGGCCAAGCGAGCCGAACCCTTGCGCCACAGTGTCCGACTGCACATCGCCGTCATAGTTCTTGCAGGCCCAGACGTATTTCCCGGACCATTTCATGGCGCAGGCAACCATGTCGTCAATCAGCCTGTGCTCGTAGGTCAGGCCGCGCTTGTCGAATTCAGCCTTGAATTCTGCCTGAAAGACCTCTTCAAACAAATCCTTGAAGCGGCCGTCATAGGCTTTCAGGATAGTGTTCTTAGTGGAAAGGTACACCGGCCAGTTCCGGTTGAGGCCATAGTTCATGCAGGCACGGGCAAAACCGCGAATGGAGTCATCCAGATTATACATGCTCATGGCTACACCACCGGAAGGAAAGTCGAAAACCTCGAACTCCTGAACTTCGCCGCCATCTGACGGTTCAAATTTCATGGTCAGCTTGCCGGGCCCCGGCACCACCATATCGGTTGCGCGATATTGATCACCAAAGGCGTGACGCCCGATGACAATAGGGTCCGTCCATCCGGGAACCAGCCGCGGGACATTGGCACAAATGATAGGCTCGCGAAAGACAGTGCCGCCCAGGATATTGCGAATGGTACCATTCGGAGAGCGATACATCTTCTTGAGGCCGAATTCCTCAACTCGCTGTTCATCCGGCGTAATCGTCGCGCATTTGACGCCAACGCCAAATTCCTTGATGGCATTGGCCGCATCGACGGTGATTTGGTCATCCGTCTTGTCGCGCGCTTCCATTCCGAGATCGTAATATTTCAGATCGATATCCAAATACGGCAGGATAAGTTTCTTCTTGATAAAATCCCAGATTATCCGGGTCATTTCGTCGCCATCCAGTTCGACCACTGGATTTTTGACATGAATTTTTGGCATATCGAGATCCTTCTTTACCAATTTGATTATTGTTGTGCGGGTGCAAAATAGCATTGACGGCGGATGGCGCAAGCTGATCCGGTAAAAAAGAGTTGATTCCGCCTAAAATTTGGAGATATCCGCTGGGATTTCCTCTTCCGGTGCGGCGAGCAGGGCAGGGAGGATGTCTTCCATGCGCTCGACAACCCGGAAAAACCCGAGTGCTTCCTTCTCGACGAATCCCGCGGTGATCATATGGTTGATCAGGTCAAGGAGCGGTTGCCAGTACTGTTTATGGTTTACAAGGATAATCGGCTTGTCATGGAGACGGAGCTGGCGCCAGGTCAACATCTCAAATGTTTCATCAAGGGTACCTAGGCCGCCGGGCAGAATCACGAAGGCATCGGACATCTGAAACATCTTTTCCTTGCGTAGATGCATACTGTCGACAACATGCAGTTCTGTCAATTTCTCGTGACTAACTTCAATATCATATAGATGCCCGGGGATTATCCCGATAACCTGTCCGTGAGCGTCAAGCGTGGCGTCGGCTATGATACCCATTAGTCCCACATGGCCGCCACCATAGATAAGCCGGATTTGGTTTTCGCCCAGTTGTTGCCCCAGGTTCCTGGCGGCTTCCCTATGGGCAGGATCGGTGGGCATCCGCGAGCCGCAATAAACGCAAAGGGAAGAGATTTCAGCCATGAATTTACCTGTTCGGGAAAAGGGGGGATATGATTAAATATTCTGTCCTTATTATGTGCGGATTGCTGGCGTTTACGTCAAGCCCTGTTTTCGCCGGGGAAGTGGATGTGATTGCCGTCGATATCACCAAGGTCGAGGCAGATGTCTACCGCTTCACGGTGACCGTCCGCCATGCAGATGAGGGCTGGGAGCATTACGCGGACAGGTGGGAGGTTCTGGATATGCAGGGAAACAGTCTTGGCGCGCGTGTGTTGATGCATCCACATGTAGATGAGCAACCGTTTACCCGGTCGATGACATCGTCAATTCCCATGTATGTAAAACAGGTTACAATCCGGGCGCATGACAAGGTGCATGACTATGGTGGCGCGGAAATGGTTGTGAGTTTACCGCATTAAAACTAATGTGAAATCAGGTTAATAATTGTACCTGTGCAAGGTCAGTTCTTTTGATGTTTTATTTAACGGGGAGAGGTATCGAGATGAAGCACATTCTATTGAAGCCCTTTATTGCGATTATGGTGGCCGGATTGGCCATGGTGACAATCGCGAGTGCGCATTCTGAGACGACAGGCAACGAGGCGGCGGATCATCGCATTGCCGAAATGAAGAAAATGGGCGCGAATTTGGGGGCGATCGCCAAAGTGGTCAAGGGCGAGGCCGAATATAGCGACGAGCTTAACAAAAATGCTCAGACGGTTGCCGCGATTGCCGCCGATTTGCCCAAACTGTTTCCGGAAGGCTCCGGTGTCGAAGCTTCCCGTTCAAAGCCGGAAATATGGGAAGAAAAATACAAGGCCGACTTTCAAAAAGATATCGAAGACCTCCAGGCTGCCAGTAATCAACTGGTTGCAGCTGTCCAATCAGGGGACAAGGCTGAAATCGGCGCCGCCCTTAAAATGACAGGTGGCGCCTGTGGCGGCTGCCACAAGCAGTTCCGCAAACCAAAGGAGTAACTGATAGTGAGGGGGAGCGGAAAATTGGGAGAGCGGTCCTTATCTGGGCACTTACCTTTGCACCTCCTCCTCACCTTCGGCATCATTCTGTTCTGCTCCTGGGGCCTTGCCACTCATGCAGACGAGCCGACGGATAAGGGGGCGTATCTGGCCGCGGCGGGCAGCTGTTATGGCTGTCATACGGATGTCAAGAATGGTGGCAAGCCGTTTGCCGGAGGTCGGGCGCTGCCGACCCCGTTCGGTGTTTTCTACACCCCCAATATCACGTCTGACGCTGAAACCGGGATTGGCGGCTGGTCCGACGAGGACTTCGTCAATGCCCTGCACGATGGCATTGGACGTGAGGGGCATCCGTTGTTTCCGGCCTTCCCCTATCCCAGCTATACCAAAATGACGACGGAGGATGCGCTTGCCATCAAGTCCTACCTGATGTCCGTGTCCAAGGTAAACAGCCCGAATAAGGAGCACGATGTCTCCGCGCCATTTTCCTGGCGCTGGCTGCAATGGGGATGGCGGCTGATGTTCTTTAACGAAGGGCGATATTCTGCGCCGCCAGACACGCCGGCGCCGGTTGCGCGCGGCGGGTATCTGGTGGAGGCTCTTGCCCATTGCGGGGAATGTCATACACCGCGCAATTTTCTCGGTGGCACTGATATGTCTCTGTACCTTGCCGGATCGGCGAGCGGCGGAGAGGGTGAGATTGTCCCGAATATCACGCCAGACCCTGAAACCGGGATCGGGGACTGGTCCGAAGCCGACCTTGTGAGCTTTATGAAGGATGGCATGAAACCTGATTTTGATAATGTGCAGGGGACGATGGGAGAGGTTATAGAGCATAGCCTGTCGAAATTGACGGATGAAGATCTCACCGCCATTGCGCGCTATCTTAAATCGATCAAGCCGATCAATAATAAAGTCGAGAAATCCAGCCCATAGGCGGACGGAAACGCCGCATTTTACTAAACATTGCACGATCTGCCCTCGCGGTTCATAATAGGCGCGATTTCGATCTTTACTTGTGAGGCTCTGGTGCGCGTATTTGGTATCCTGGCGATTTTATTACTCATTGTTATTGGTGTCTTTCTGTATCTTCGCGGTGATACGCTGTTGATGACAGGGGATGAAACCTCTTCCGGGGACGTCCAGACAACAACTGAGAAAACCTCCTCCGAAAATGACGCGGGAGACAGTGCCGAAGCGGATGCAAGCGGCACCAATGTGGCAGGTAAGCCGGGTACACCGACTGAGGGGAGCATTGTGCCGACCATTGTCGATAAGAAGCTCGATAACGGCACGGATGAGGCGGCGCAGAAAGTTGCACTGGCGCGGCCGAGTTTTGATGTTGTCCGGGTCGATCAGAATTGCGAGTTGCTGGCCGCGGGCCGGGCGGTTCCGGCCTCCGTTGTGACAATATTTGTCGGCGATACGGCGGCGGGAGATATTACGACATCCTCCAACGGCGAATGGGTATTCACATCAAAGAAACCACTCGGAGCGGGCTCGCAATCGATTAACTTGCGCGCGAAAAACCCGGATGGGCAGGAACTTGAATCCAGCAATCTCGTCATCATGAATGTTCCTGATTGCAGAAAACCGCTGCTTCAGCGGGAGCCTGCAATTGCTATGCTGGCGCCCAAAAATGACACTGCCGAGGGGACAATCCCGGGATCTGTGAAGCTGTTGCAGGTTCCGGAACCACAGGGTGATGTCTCGGCAGCAAAGGATTTAAGCCTCGGATCGGTGAATTACGACAACAAGGGAACACTGGAATTGTCCGGCAAGGGACAGCCGGGCAAGCATGTGCAGATTTATGTTGATAACCGCCCGGTTGGCAAAGCCGACATGGATGCAGACGGGAACTGGAAAATGCAGCCGGACGAGTCGATCCCGGCGGGAACCCATAACCTTCGCATAGATCAGCTGGATGATGATGACAAAGTAATTTCCAGGATCGAGCTTCCGTTCCAGAAAACGCCGGCACAGGATGTTTTGCTGGCACAGCAGGATGGCAGTTTACGCGCCGTTGTACAGCCGGGAAACAGCCTCTGGCGGATTGCCCGCCGGATTTATGGCGAAGGCATGGAATATACTGTTATCTACCAGGCTAACCAGAATCAGATACGCGATCCGGATCTTATTTTTCCGGGCCAGATATTCACCTTGCCAGAGCAGAACTGACCCACCGGAATTTGAGCCGCTGAATGTGCTGTGTCCGCTGCATTTGTAGCCGCGGTCACATCTCATCGCGGGCAACCATTTTTCGGTAAAACGATTGTGAATGTTGAACTAGGTTAAGGTCGGCATACATCTGGCGGAAATATAATGGATACGACTAAATACGATAGTAATTCGCAGTCGGCCGGCAGGAGCCATTGGGCAACTGTGCGCTCGCTCACCGAATATCTCTGGGTCGCCGGACGCAAGGATCTTAAGATTCGGGTCTTTATTGCGATTATCCTGCTGATCATGGCCGAGGTCGCCTCGGTCTACACCCCTTATATCATGAAATATATCGTCGATGACATGACCGGCGATGTAAACCCGATCATCGTCTTGCCGGTCGGGCTGATTGTCGCCTTCGGTGTGGCGCGGGTTCTGACACAGGCCTTCGCTGAACTCCGGGATGCAGTTTTCGCCAAGGTCGGCCAGAATGCCATTCGCCAGGTCGCCCTGAATACTTTTCGCCATCTGCATAAACTGTCCCTGCGATTTCATCTCGACCGGCAGACGGGCGGATTGAGCAGGGTTATCGAGCGCGGTACCAAGGGTATCGATTTCCTGCTCCGGTTCATGCTGTTCAATATTATCCCGACATTGCTGAAAATTCTCTTCATTTGCGGGATTTTGCTCGTTCAGTATAGCTGGATTATTTCCCTGATAACCCTGACGACGCTGATCGGCTATATATATTTCACGCTGGCGGTCACCGAATGGCGGCTTCAGTTTCGCCGGACCATGAACGAGAAGGACAGCGAGGCAAATACCAAGGCAATTGACAGCCTGCTGAACTTCGAAACGGTTAAATATTTTGGTAACGAAGGCCATGAGGCAAGCCGCTTTGACCAGGCTCTCGCTGGATATGAGCGGGCTGCCGTCCGCAGCAATATAACACTTGCCTATCTGAATATCGGACAGGGGGTGATCCTCAGCATCGGCCTGATCGCGGTTTTATATCTATCGGCAAAAGGGGTTGTTGACGGCAAATATACAGTGGGTGATTTTGTCGCCATACACGGGTTTCTGATGCTACTGATACAGCCGCTTAATTTTCTTGGTTTCGTCTATCGCGAGATCAAACAGAGCCTCGTTGATATGGAGAAGATGTTTGAGCTGCTTCGGGTCACCCGCGAAATAGACGATCAACCGCATGCCCGGCCTCTGGTGGAGGGGGGCGGTGAGGTGGAGTTCCATCATGTTAATTTCGGATATGAGGAAAATCGCCAGATTCTTCACGATCTGTCCTTTCGGGTTGCTCCCGGCAAGAAGACGGCGATTGTCGGTCCCTCCGGCGCCGGTAAATCCACGATCTCGCGGATATTGTTCCGCTTCTACGATGTTGACAGTGGCTATGTGACCATCGATGGACAGAAAATTGAGGATATGACCCAAGGCTCTTTACGCGCGGCCATCGGTATCGTCCCGCAGGATACAGTCCTGTTCAACGATACGATTCGATATAATATCGGCTATGGACGTCCGGGCGCAAGCCGGGAGGAAATTGAAGAGGCGGCCCGCCTTGCCAGCATTGACAAATTTATTGCCAAGCTTCCCGCCGGGTTCGACACCATGGTCGGTGAGCGCGGGCTCAAACTCTCTGGCGGTGAAAAACAGCGGGTTGCCATTGCCCGCACGATCTTGAAAAAGCCGCGTATCCTGCTATTTGACGAGGCAACGTCTGCCCTTGATTCCCATACGGAAAAGGAAATACAGGCGAGCCTTGCGGAAGTCTCCAGAAATAGGACAACCTTGGTCATTGCGCATCGGCTGTCGACAATTGTTGATGCGGATGAAATTATTGTTCTGGACGGGGGCCGTATTCAGGAGCGGGGACGGCATCACGATCTTCTGGAGAAGAACGGCGCCTACGCCGCAATGTGGGCACGTCAGCAGGAAGCTGCCAGCTATCAAGAGAAGCTTGAGCAGGTGCTGGATTAAGCGTTACACTCGATCGCCAGACCTTCGCGGTCAACTTTTTATACTTTTTGTCGGCTAGCTGCGGTATACGCTACTTTCGACAGAAGGCCGTGGGCCGGAAAGAAGAATGATATGGATACGTTGAAGTTAGTATTGGTGCCGATCAATCACGAGGGTCACCGGTTTATCGCGATCTTCGCGGCGATTACACTGGCGCTGTTTCTGTTTACCTGGCCGGTGCTCGGCTGGATCGGTGTCGTCCTAACGCTTTGGTGCGTCTATTTTTTCCGTGATCCTGACCGCGCTGTGCCGACGCGCGCCGGATTGATTGTCAGTCCCGCTGACGGCAGGGTCCAGCTTATCGAGCGGGCCGTCCCGCCGGAAGAGCTTGGCCTCGGACCGGATGCGCGCCTCAGGATCAGCATATTTCTCAATGTCTTCAACGTCCATGTTAATCGGGTGCCGTTCGGCGGAACGATTGTTCGGCAGGTCTATCGACCCGGTAAATTCTTCAATGCCGCCCTCGACAAGGCATCGGAGGAAAACGAGCGCCACGCCGTTCACCTCAGGAGCGATGATGGGCAGGATATCATTTTCGTCCAGATCGCCGGGCTCGTCGCTCGCCGGATTGTCTGCTACCTGACCGATGGGCAGCAGGTCCGGACCGGGGAACGTTTTGGCCTGATCCGGTTTGGCAGCCGAACGGATATTTATCTTCCCGAAGGCATTCAGCCACTTGTGGCGGTCGGTCAGAATATGGTGGGCGGAGAGACAATCATCGCCGACCTGAACGGTGTCAACACGAGCGCCATGCCATCGGAGATTCGCTAATGACCCTCAATCGGCGCAGCAGGCTTCGGGTCCTCCCCCTGAACGCTCTCATCCCGAATATGCTGACGACGCTGGCCCTCTGCGCCGGGCTGACATCGGTGCGCTTCGCTCTTGATGAAAAATGGGAGATGGCGGTGATTGCCATTCTCGCTGCCGGGGTTTTGGACGGGCTGGATGGGCGAATGGCGCGACTGTTGAAAAGCGCTTCCAAGTTCGGGGCGGAGCTTGATTCCCTCTCGGATTTTGTGAGTTTCGGTGTTGCCCCGGCGCTAGTCCTGTTCCTTTGGACGCTGGATGCCGGACTGGGCGGTGTCGGCTGGATTATTGCCTTGGTGTTTACCGTTTCCTGCGGTTTGCGCCTTGCACGATTTAACTCGATGCTGGATGAGGAACAGCCAGTCTGGGCGTCGAAATATTTTACCGGGATTGCCGCCCCGGCCGGTGCGTCAATTTCACTGCTGTTTATGGTGGTCAATTTCTTTACGGACAGCGACTTTTTCAGATCCCCTATTTTGAACGCCACTTGGTTATTATTCATTGCGTTTTTGATGGCCAGCCGTATTCCCACATATTCACTGAAACGCCTGCGTATTTCCCGCCGCTTCATTATGCCGGTTTTGCTTTTGGTCGGCGTGATGGCGGCGATGCTTGCGAGCTACCCCTGGCAGCTTCTTTCACTTATTGCCCTCATTTATATAGCGACCATTCCGTTCTCGATTATCAGCCAGCGGCGTTTGACGCGGCAAGATGCCCGAAAAGCCGACATGGCTGGGGTGGATAAACCGGACGTTAGCGATACGGATAATGACGCGGTAAGCTGATATATCCTAAATCGTGATGGTATATCGTCATATCTTTTGATGCTGATTAAAGGCGTTGCCGGGTATTCTCATCGTGAGTCACTTCAAAGGGTCCGCTAAGCTATTCCGCCAGTTCCGGATGGGCGGCGGATTTTGCCTCGGCTTTACGCGTTTTACGACGCTCCAACGCTTCGCTGACGTTGGCGCCAACCATAAGCAGGGCCGGGGTCATGATCAGCGTGAGAATGGTGGCGAAGGTCAAACCGAAGGCAACAGCGGTCGACAGCTGCACCCACCATTGCGATGACGGTGCCCCAGTGACAACTTCGCGACTGACGAAGTCGATGTTGATCTGCAATGTCATCGGCAGCAACCCGAAAATGGTGGTCACGGTGGTCAGCATGACCGGGCGCAAACGCTGGGCGCCGGTGCGCAGGATCGCCTCCATAGCCGCCATGCCCTCACGGCGAAGATGGGCAAAGGTATCGATCAACACGATATTGTTGTTCACAACGATACCGGCAAGCGAGATTATTCCGACCCCTGTCATCACAATCCCGAAGGGTTGTCCGGTCACGATCAGACCGACAAATACCCCGATTGTTGACATGATAACGGCAGTCAGTATCAGGAAGGCATGATAGAAACTGTTGAACTGGGTGACCAGAATGATCGCCATGATAAACAGGGCGACGGCAAAGGCCTTGCCGAGGAAAGCTTGCGCCTTCTTCTGCTCTTCATCCTCGCCCTTAAAAGTATAGGAGACGTCCGGATTGAGGTTGGCATCGCTTTTTAGCCAGGCTTCGATCTCCTTGACCTTCTCGTCAACCAGGACGCCTGCGGCAACATTCGCCTTCACCGTCATCACGCGGCGGCCATCGGTGCGATTGACGGTCCCGACTTTCTGCTTCGCCTCGCGGGTCACAAAATTGGAAAGCGGCACCATGCCGTTGCCCGTCAGCACGTGAAGATTGTCGAGCTGGTCAATGCTGCGCTTGTCCTCAGGATAACGAACGCGGATATCGAGCTCGTCATCGGCATCGTCGGGCCGGTATTCACCGACTTTGATGCCATTGGTAACCAACTGGATGGTTTTGCCGACGGACAGGATATCGGCCCCGAACAGTCCCGCCTGTGCCCGATCCACCTTGATTTGCCATTCAATTCCCGGGATGGGGCGGCTATCCTCAATATCGACAAGATCGTCAACACTGCTTTCCAAATGCTCGCGAATTTTAGCAATCTCGGCGGGGAGCAGATCCGGCTGTCGCGAGGACAGCTGGATCTGGATATCTTTTCCCGTGGGCGGACCCGCATCGGGCTTGCGTGTTTCCACAGTTATGCCCGTTAAATGCGCCGTCCGTTTCCGGATATCCTCAAAAACCTCATCGGCCGGGCGCCGGTCCTGCCAGTCCTTGAATTCCATCTGGATAGTGCCGATAACATCAGCGGAGACGTCCTGGCCCTTGGCCGGTCCGCCGGTACGGGTATAGATCGATGAAAAGTCATTGAGTTTGAGAACTTCTCTCTCGACCTCGCCGACCAGAACATCCTTCTCGTCGGTCGACATGTTGCCGCGCGCGTGAACATAGGCAAGGGCTATCTCGGGCTCAACGTTGGGGAAGAATTCAACGCCGTTTCCATGGGCGGCATAATAATACTGCACGCCAACGAGCGCGAGGACACCCACAATTACAATTTTTGCTGGATGGCGCAGACAGGTGGACAGGATGTTGACATATTTTCCGGTTAAGCCGCCGACCTTGGTTATGTCCCCGGATTCTGCCGCATTCAGGGCCGCGAGAGTCTTCGGGCTGGTCGAGCCTGCCTTACCGAATACTGAGCCCAAGGTCGGCACGAAAATCAGTGCCATCAAGAGCGAGCCCGTCAATGTCGTGATCAGGGTGAGGGGCAGGAACTTCATGAACTCACCAACCACACCCGGCCAGAACAGCAGCGGCATGAACACCGCTAGCGTGGTCGCGGTTGAGGCTATGATCGGCCAGGCCATGCGTTTTGCTGCGAGCGAGTAGGCCTCTTTCTTGTGGACACCCTCAGCCATTTTCCGGTCGGCGAATTCGGTCACTACAATTGCCCCGTCGACCAGCATGCCAACCGCGAGAATCAGGCCGAACAGGACGACGATATTGATGGTCAGACCGAACAGATACATATAGAGGATGCCGATCAGGAAGGATCCCGGGATCGACAACCCGACAAGCCCCGCGGTCCGCACGCCGAGGGCACTGATGACAACGATCATCACCAGGATAATGGCACTGATAATATTATTCTGAAGATCGTTCAGCATCGAGCGAATGTCTTCGGACTTATCCTGGCTGAAAGTCACGACGACGCCTTCAGGCCAACGCGCCTGTTCCTCGCGAACCGTCTTTTGGACTTCTTCGATCGTCTCGATGATATTTTCGCCAAGACGCTTCTTGATTTCGAGGGCAATGGCCGGTTTTCCGTTCAGCCGGGCGTAACTATCAGCATCCTTGAAGGTACGGCGAATTTCGGTCACATCGCGAAGAGTTACCACCCCGTCGTTATTGACCTTTATCGGAATATCGAGAACATCGGCCGCGGTTTTGAAAAGGCCTGGAACTTTAATGGAAAAACGCCCCTTGCCGGTATCCATGGATCCCGCCGCGACAAGTTTGTTGTTATATTCAATCGCGTTGGCAAGATCGGCATTTGAAATCTGATAGCTTTCGAGCTTTACCGGATCAACGATGACCTCCAGAACCTCTTCGCGGTCACCGCCGATGTCGGCCTCCAGCACGCCGGGAAGACCCTCAACGCGGTCCTGAAGGTCCTTGGCAAGCTTGACCAGCGTGCGCGAGGGTACATCGCCCGACAAGGTAACCACAAGGACGGGAAACAGTGCAAAATTAACCTCGTTCACTTCGGGATCATCGGTTTCCTGCGGGAGTTCCTTCTTGGCAATATCGACCTTGTCGCGAACATCCTTTAGCGCTTCGTCGGAATCGAACCCCGCGTCAAACTCAAGCGTGACCGCAGCGTAGCCTTCGCTGGCCGTCGCCCGCATTTCTTTTATCCCCTCAATCGAGCGGAGTTCCTGCTCCATCGGGCGCACCAGCAGGCGTTCGCCATCTTCGGGGGAGATACCCTCATGGGTCATAGACACATAGATAATCGGAACATTGATATCCGGATCAGATTCCTTGGCAATATCGACATAGGCATAAACACCGGCAACGAGGATCAGAAGCAGGGCCGAAATAATCGTCCGGGAGCGGTTTATCGCGGCATCTATGAGGGCATTCATTTATCTGCCTCGGCTGTGTATATGTCGGCCTTAACGCGGTCTCCGGCGCGGACGAAGTCCTGGCCGACGACGATCAGGGTTACAGTCTCGGGTAGGCCATCCACCCAAATGCCTGCCACCGTGTCTGAGAGAATTCTAATGGGATAAAAAATGACGATATCGTCATTGCCAACGGCGCGCAGACCGAGGACGCCGTCGTCGTTCAATGTCAGGAAGGCAGGCGACAGCAAATGGGCCATTACCGTGTTGGACTTGAACACAATTTCGGCGGTGACGCCGTTTCGTAGCTTGTATCCCTTGTTCGGGACTTCCAGTTCAACCCGGAAGGTGCGTGTCGCCGGATCGGCCCTGTTGCTGATGAATTTTATCTTGCCCGATACCTTCTCCCCGGTCACCAGGGTGGCTGTTCCTTCGCCCCCAACCTTAATGTTATTTACCTGTAGCTCCGAGATTTGCCCGGTGACGAGCAGTGGATCACTTTCGATGATCGTCGCAATCGGGTTGCCTTCCTTGATATAATCTCCGATCTCTGCCACCCGCTCCTCGATATAGCCATCGAAGGGAGCCTTAATAACGAGATCCTGCAGATGGATTTTCATGGCCATGACCTGGGCCTTGGCGCTGTCCAGCTGCGCATTTGCACTTGCGAGAGTGGTGTCGGAACTATACCCTTTTTTATTCAGGGACTGGGCGGCCTTTTGTTCAATCGTACGCTGCCGGATCAGGGCTTCGGCTTCCAGAAGCTTTGCCTGATTGTCCCGGACATCAAAACTGACAATGGGGTTACCCGCCTTGACGCGGTCGCCATCATTCACATGAACTTTTTCCACAGTTCCGGAGATTTCGGCTTTCAGATCGACAACGCGAAATGCTTCTGTCTTGCCGTGAACGATGACTTCCTGCTGGCGCGGTTTCGCCGTAAAGGACCGAACCCGGACACTCGTGATATGTTTTTTCGCGGCAGGGGCATTTTCTGTCGATACCCCGGCACCCTCTTGCGTCGCGGCGTTCGCATCGCTGCCGGACTCATCCGTGAAACTATCAAGCTGACCGGAGACAATCCAGCCGGTCACGACAACGGCGATAACGATTGCGATTATAACGGAACGGTTCACAGCAACACCTCTTCAGTTGATTGCCTGTTACGACGCATCTATTCTGCTGCCCGGCGGCCAAGTAAAGCGTCCGCCTCCAGCAGATGCCGGTTTTCAGTTAAATAATCTATTTCCGCCTGATACAGGGTCCGGCCATATCCGCACATAAAACGGCCGGTGTCAGTTCTTTCGTCGGAACAGTCAGCTTGTAAGTCCGCGACCTTGCAGCGGCAGTCCGCTATTCTTTCATCGATCAATTGGGCGATTGTCGCGGCCGGTAACAAATGCGAAAACATCAAGGTTGCCAGAAATTCAGAGCGGAACCGGTCCGGGGCTGGCTTTTTCGTGATTTCCTCAAGAAACCTGTAGCGACCAGTGGACGTAATCGAATAGATTTTTTTGTCCGGCCTTTTTTCCTGGCTGAGTTCACGGCAGGAAACCAGTCCCTCATCCGTCAGCTTGGTTAGCGACGGATAGATCGAGCCGTAACTAGCATGGAATATTAGTCCGAGACGCTCTTCGAATGTTTTCTTGATTTCATATCCGGTGGCGTCGCCCATCGTGAGGATGCCAAGGCATAGGGTTCGTATGTCCATTCACGTAATCCAGACCGCAGTAGAAAAAGCTGTAAAGCAAATTGCCTTATATCGGACCCTTATATTATGTCAATTCATAATATATCAATCCGATATATAGGCATTATTCATATTGCTGGAAAATTCCGCTAATGTATGTGACTGGCATCACGGATTAGTAATGTCCAAGTCAGGCGAGGCGGGCGTAGGAAGTTGGCAATGGAGATCAGGTTATTGTTAATATTGATAAAAAATCGGCATTTCAGCCGCTGTTCTTTTTATTTTCGGCTATCTTACATTTTTCGGTAAAAGACATGATTACCGATGGCGGCCGTTTGCGCGAATTTTTTTGACCAGGTCGGTGACACATAAGTCGCGTGATAGAAGGTCGCTGAATCCGACAGGTCTCTCAGGTTCCCGTCCTTGACGAGACGGGCAATTTGCATTGCCTGCAACCAGGCCTGCTTTTCAACTGCCGTATCAGACTTTCCATCACAGGCAAAGGAGAACTGGCAGGCATGCTTGCGTGAGCTGCCTTCAAAGACGACATCACAATAGGATTTGTTGCGCTTGACCACCCGGTTATAAACAACCTGGGCGACGGCTATCTGACCGCTATAAGGCTCTCCGCGGGCTTCAAAATATACCGCTTGGGCGAGACATTTGAGGTCAGAATCATCGGTGGACGCTGTCAACATCGTTGAGCCGGGCATGAAATGAGCCATGACAACGAACAGCAGAGACAGAAATGTAACCGTCAAAGCACTCAGGGTTTTCAAATACATTTGCGTTCCCCTCCGAAGAATTCACCCGAATATAACAATCCACTTAACCATTAAGCAGGCTGAAAGCGGCAAAATTATGGCAATACAAGGTTACGAGGGGGATTCGTGTCGACGGATGTGCAATTGCTTGACGACCTGAAGTTTCTCTTCATTGCTCATCAACGCCCAGCCGCCGATCTCGAGACGGGTGCGAAAACACCCTCGACAATAGAGATTCTGCATATCCATGCTGCAAACCCCGGTGCAAGGAGAGGGCAGATCCGGAAGAGGTCCGATTTTTGGATTTTTGCGCCGCATGTCAATCCTTCTTATTGTTATTTTCCACCGCATTAATCAGCGCGTCAAAAGGAAGCAGAACACATACATGACGGCTTTTATGCTCGGCGACAAGCCGGAAAAAATCAAGTTTCTCCCAATTGGATGATGTACTTACATCCTCTTTGTTCAGCATCGCCTGAAGGGTCGACCGCGTTTGCCGGATTTCCTCAATGTTCCGCCCGGCTGCATTTTCTCCAAGCAGGGAGGCGGCGGCCTGACAGAGCACACAGGAACGGTTTTGATGGTTGATGGCCAAAATCCTGTCACCGTCGAGTTTGACCTGAACGGTAATCCGGTCCCCGCAGGTCGGATTGTCGAGTGTTTCCTCGGAGTCCGGCCCCGCCATCACGCCGTCTCCCGTTGCGTCCGCGGCCAGCCGCAGAAGGTTTTTCTGGTATAACTCCTCAATCACGGGATCAACTCACTTCCGCTGAAGGCCGGACAGGGCGTCAGGGGTATCGACATCGACAAAGATGGACTCATCGCCGATCTCGACGTTGAAGACCAGGGCTTCGTTATTGCCAATGATGGATTTTGCGCCAATATCGCCGGAGATGGCCGCAATATCCGGGGCAAAGCTGCTGGCAATCAAGACCGGATTTCCTTGTTTTCCATGAAAAGTGGGAACAACGATGGCGCGCCCTTCCTCGATATCGAAGGCATCAATCAGTTTGTCCAACAGCGCGGACTTTACGAGCGGCATGTCGCCGAGACAAACGAGAATACCGTCA
Organism: Sneathiella sp.; assembly: GCF_041689005.1. GTDB lineage: Bacteria > Pseudomonadota > Alphaproteobacteria > Sneathiellales > Sneathiellaceae > Sneathiella. Next base: position 21,817 of record NZ_JBDNHC010000037.1, on the reverse strand, counting down.
AATTTATCGGCAAGCGCGGCAAAGCCGGTTTTAAGGCTGCTGCTCAGACCTTCAGAAAAGTTCGGGTTATGGAAAGTTGTGATATTTTTTTCCTGCAGGATCGCCGTAATCTCTTCCTTTTCATGGCCGGTCACGGCAAACACAGCGGCGGCTTTCGAGGCCAGCGCCCGCTCGGTGGCATGGCCCAGCAGCGGCTTGCCATCTATTTTGGCGAGAAGCTTGTTCTGCGGTCCCATACGCCGCGATTGTCCCGCCGCCAGAATGAGGACAGCGACGGATTTGCGTCCCGGCTCCCGCTTTTGCGGGGTCGGGCGGCCACGTGGTTGCGGACGACTGCTGATTTCCTTGAGCAGGCCCCCGGCGCCCAGATCCATGACATCGGAGGCGGTGACCGGTATCCCGGCAAGCAGGCGTTGCAAGACCCAGTCGAAACCATTGAGTTTGGGCGAGCGGGTGCAGCCCGGAAGACCGACAACGATTGTTTCCTCAATATGCGCGAGGAGCAGGAGATTTCCGGGATCCACCGGCATGCCGAAATGGTCAATTTCTCCGCCTGCCATTGTAATCGCCAACGGGATGACATCCTTGCGGTCCGTAATGGCCGAGGCGCCGAATATCAGGATGAGGTCGCAGCCCGCCGCCTTGAACTCGGATATCAAAACGGCCAATGGCCGCTCATGATGATCCACGGTACGTCGGTGGTCGATCTGGTTTCCGCAGTCTTGCAGCCTGCCTTCCATAATTTTCTCGGATTTGGCGATCACTGTTTCCTTGGTCTTTGGCAGGGCCGTCGAGATTACGGCGATATTGCGCCTCTGGAAGGGCTGTACAGAAATAAGAGGAGCATTACTGCCATTGGCGAGAGACAAAACCTCGGCAACTCTTTCCGCGGGCGCAGCAAAGGGGATGATCTTGACGGTCGCCAACATCTGGTTTTGTTCAACAACTTCGAAATTCTTTACAGTCGCGACTGTAATTGTTTCATCCACATGATTGATTTTATTAAGTAAAGTCTCATTCACAAGTGCAACACCATGGGCTTCGGAAATCAGGTTGGCGCGACCAGTAAAGGCCGGTTTAAGGCTTATGCCTGTCCCGGCGAGAGGCACGGCAATGGTGCCGGCCGCCTCATTTTCGGCCATGTCCGTCGCCTCTAAACGGGCGGCAAGAACAGTCTCAACCCCGTGGGCAGTCAGTTCCGCGATTTCCGTCGCGGACAGGATATGGCCTTTTTTCAGGATTTTGTCCGGCGCGCTTTCAATGGCATGGGCAAGAAAGGCCCCTTCGGCCTCATCAATGGGTAAACGTCCAAAAATCATGGCAGGGCTTTCTGGCGGAGAACAGACGTCATTTCCGCCATGATCGAGATGGCGATCTCCGCCGGGGACTTGGCCCCGATATCGAGACCGATCGGCCCATGGATGCGGCTGAAATCAGCTTCCGTAAACCCGTTCTCCAGCAACCTCTCCCGGCGTTTGGCATGTGTGCGGCCACTTCCAAGCGCCCCGAGATAGAAGGCGTCAGATTTAAGGGCATGTTGAAGGGCCGGATCATCAAGTTTCGCATCATGGGTAAGGGTGATGATTGCCGAGCGCCGGTCGGGCTTAAGATCGGCAAACGCCTCATCAGGCCAGCGATTATCAAGGGTGACATTTGGAAAGCGGAATTCCGATCCAAAACTCTGACGCGGATCGATGACAGTGACGTCATAGTCTGCACTCGCGGCCATTGGAACAAGGCTTTGGGCGATATGTACGGCCCCGACGATGAACAGGCGGAGGCGAGGGTTAAAGATATTCAGAAATACCGGGCCTTCATCGGTCTCAAGCTGCGCGGGCTTATCATTTCGGAGGGCATTTCGTGCAGCTATCAAAATATCAGATTCAATTTCATTATCAAAAGGATAGAGTAGTTTTTGATCTCCTGATGTGAGGTTTGTTGCAAGGACAACCTGCCGCTTGTCGCGCCGGGCCTGCTGCAGTTCATCAAGTATTACCGTTTTCATGCGGGCAGGCCCTAATCCAGTTTCTCAAGAAAAATATCAATCTTGCCGCCACAGGCAAGCCCGACCTCCCAGGCCTGATCGTCGCTGACACCGAACTCCAGTGTTTTGACTGACCCGGTTTCCATGAGGTCGAGGGCCGCCTGAATGACGGCGCCCTCAACACATCCGCCACTGACCGAGCCGATCATATTGCCGCGATCGTCAATGGCAAGCTGGCTGCCGATGGGGCGCGGGGCGGACCCCCAGGTTTTTATCACTGTTGCCAGGGCAACCTTGCGGCCGTCTTTCTTCCAAGCGAGAGCCTGTTCCAAAATATCGTCGCCGGGCAGGGCGGAGGTGTCACTCATGCTGCAAAACTCCTGCGGTCAATATGGACTTCCATTGGACTAGAAAGAATAGCCGACAAGTCTTTGAGGCTATTCAGGTTATGGATGGTTCGAAACTGATCGACATGAGGCAGGATCGCTTTTACCCCTTTCGAGCGTGGCTCGAACCCCTGATAGCGAAGCAACGGGTTCAACCAGATCAACTGGCGGCAGGATTTATGCAATCGTTCCATTTCAACTCCAAGTCCTTCACCGGCATCGCGGTCAAGCCCATCCGAAATCAGCAGCGTCACTGCCCCCTGACCAAGGACGCGGCGAGACCAGTATTTGTTGAACTCCTTGATGGTTGCGCCGATACGGGTTCCGCCCGACCAGTCTTCAACCTGTTCACTTACCGCCTCCAGTGCGGCATCGACATCGCGATAGCGCATATATCTTGTTATATTGGTGAGCCGGGTACCAAATACAAATGTATGGACACGATCGCGGTCATTGGTGAGGGCATGCATGAAATGCAGCAGCATCCGGCTGTATTGGGTCATCGATCCGGAAATATCGCAGAGGATGACAAGCGGCGGACGGCGCGTAACGCGGGATTTGAAGCGGAGCGGAATGGTCGCCCCGCCGGAGCGCAAGCTGGCGCGTAACGTGCGCCGCATGTCGATATTACCGGCGCGCAGGTCGGCATGCTGCCGCCGCGTCTTCACATCCATTATCGGCAGGCGCATCGTGGCGATGGCCTTTTTTGCCTCCGCCATTTCCACCGCGCTCATGCTCTCGAAATCCTTGCTCTGAAGCAGTTCGTTGTCTGAGGCGGTGAGGGTGGCGTTAATCTCTATTTCCTCGGACGTGGGGTCCTCAGGGTTATTCGGCGCTTCGGAGGGCGCGAGTGCCTCCGACAATCGGCGGCTTATCTGTTTCTGGTTGTCGTCCTTGACGGTCTCCAGGAAACTTGTTGGCAGCATCATCTCCATCATTTTTTTCAGGAGCTCCGGGTTACGCCAGAAGACATGAAACGCCTGATCGAAGATGTCCCGCTGGTCCCGGCGATTGACAAAGACAGCATGAAGGGTCCAGTAGAAATCATCCCGGCGCTGAATGCCCGCGGTTTCAACGGCGCGGATCGCCTCGATTATGCGGCCCGGGCCGACCGGCAGGCCGGCACGGCGCAGGGCGCGTGCAAAATGCAGGATGTTTTCGGAGAACGTGCCACCGGATTTTGCGGGCGCGTCTGTCACCTTGTTCCGATTTCCCGATTGATTTGTGTGATGATCTCGGCCGCCTCGCTGCCCTGGATTTTGACAATGTCATCCTGGTATTTCAATAGCACGCCGAGCGTATCATTAATGACGTCGGGATCGAGAGAGATGACGTCAAGCTCGGTCAGGGCGGTGGTCCAGTCAAGGCTTTCGGCGATGCCGGGCAGCTTGAACAGATTGGGGTCCTTGCGCAGCGCCTGCACGAATAACACAATCTGCTCCGACAAGCGGGCATCGGCACCCGGCAGTTTGAGCGAGATGATTTCCTTTTCCCGTGCGGCGTCCGGGTAATCCACCCAGTGATACAGGCAGCGCCGTTTCAGGGCGTCATGGATCTCCCGCGTCCGGTTAGAGGTAATGATGACAATTGGCGGTTCCTCTGCCCGGATGGTGCCGAATTCGGGGATTGTTACCTGGAAGTCTGACAGAATTTCGAGAAGATAGGCCTCAAAGGGCTCGTCCGTGCGGTCCAACTCATCAATAAGCAGGACGGGGGCGCCGCCACCGCTATTTTCAAGGGCTTTCAGGAGCGGCCGCTTGATCAGGAATCTCTCCGAAAAGATATCACTACCGAGACTATCGCGATTGGCAGTCTCGGTCGCCTCGGCAAGGCGAATCTCGATCATCTGGCGGGCGTAATTCCATTCATATACGGCGGAACTGATGTCCAGCCCTTCATAGCATTGCAGCCGGATCAGCGGACGGCCCAATTGCTCGGCGAGGACTTTTGCAATTTCCGTTTTGCCAACCCCGGCTTCGCCTTCCAAAAACAACGGTCGTTGCATTTTCAGGGACAGGTAAAGGACGGTAGCAAGGCTTCTGTCGGCGACGTAATTGGCCTTCTTGAGCATGTCCTGTATGGCATCGATTGTTTGGGGGAGCGAATTTGACATTTATTGATAATATCCGGTGAAGATTTTGAAACCTGTGAGGTGTAAGCGTAACCTCATTTTGGGATGTCGGCAACGGGATCAAAAAAAGGGAAGGGGAAGCTGAAACTTCCCCTTCATTCAACGACCGTACGTGCGCTGCCTATGAAGCGGCCTTGACTGCCCGGGCGGCCATCACTGACACAAGGTTTGCCCGATACTCTGCCGAGGCATGAATATCGGCGTTCAGGTTTGAGGCATCAGTTGTAATTCCAGAAAGCGCGTCGACAGAAAAATTACCCGAAAGAGCCTCTTCCATCGCGCTCTGGCGGAAGACGCAGGGACCCGCTCCGGTCACGGCAACCTTGACGCCACTGGCAGTTTTTGCAACAAAAACCCCGACCAGCGCGAACCGTGATGCCGGATTGGGGAATTTGCTGTATCCCGCCTTTTCCGGGATCGGGAAGGCAACCTTGGTGATGAGTTCTCCTTCCTCAAGTGCGGTTTCGAACAGGTCAACGAAGAAATCCTCCGCTGAAATACTGCGCTTGTTGGTATGGACCGTGGCCCCGAGGGCGACGAGCGCCGCCGGGTAATCCGCAGCGGGATCGTTATTGGCAATCGATCCACCGATGGTGCCCCGGTTCCGGACCTGCGCATCGCCGACATGACTGACGAGGTAGGCGAGGGCCGGGATGGCGGATTTGACCTCCGCTGAATTGGCAACGGTGACATGGGTTGTCATGGCGCCGATGGTCAGTTCGCTGCCGTTGGTGCTGATGCCCCGCAATTCCTCTATCCCGCCAAGGTCAACAAGCTTGTCCACTTGCGAAAGGCGAAGTTTCAATGTGGGAATGAGCGTCTGTCCTCCCGCGAGAAACCTGTCATCTGCCCCGATCGTCGAGGCGGCTTCGTTTGTCCCCGTAGGGCGTTCATAGTCAAATGAATACATGTCCTGTTTTCCCTATTTATGTGCTATGAATCGCGCGCCAGACTTTTTCGGGCGTCGCGGGCATATCGATGTCTTTTCCCAGAGCATTGGTAATGGCGTTCATCAGGGCGGCCGGGGCAGCAATGGCGCCGGCTTCGCCGCATCCCTTCACCCCGAGCGGGTTGCTGGGGCTGGGCGTGTTGGTCATGGAAACCCGGAAGTTCGGCAGGTTATCGGCCCGCGGCATGCTATAATCCATGTAGGAACCGGTCAGCAATTGTCCGTTTTCCTGATCATAGAGCACCCCTTCGAGCAGGGCCTGACCGATGCCTTGGGCGACACCCCCATGAACCTGGCCCTCGACAATCATCGGGTTGACGACATTGCCGAAATCATCGACGGCGGCCCAATCAAGAATATCGACAACGCCCGTCATGGGATCAATCTCGACTTCCGCAAAATGGGTGCCGGCCGGGAAGCTGAAGTTGAGCGGGTCATAAAAGGCATTTTCAGCCATGCCCGGCTCAAGATCGGCCGGATAGTTGTGCGGCACATAGGCGGCAAAGGCAATCTCGCCCATGGTCAGCTTTTTGTCGGTCCCGGCGACCGAGAAAACACCATGTTCATGCTCGATATCCTCAACCGAGGCCTCCATCAGATGGGCAGCGATCTTCTTCGATTTCTCGACAATCTTGTCGACGGCCTTGACAATTGCCGACCCGCCAACCGCGAGCGACCGCGAGCCATAGGTGCCCATGCCAAAGGGGACCTTGTCGGTGTCGCCATGGACGACCTCAACGCTTTCGATGGGTACGCCAAGCTTGTCGGAAATGATCTGGGCAAATGTTGTTTCATGGCCCTGGCCATGGCTGTGGCTGCCCGTGAAGACAGTCACGCTGCCCGTCGGGTTGAAGCGGACTTCCGCCGATTCCCAGAGGCCGACACCGGCACCCAAAGACCCTACTGCCGCCGACGGGGCAATGCCGCAAGCTTCAATATAGGCTGAACAGCCAATCCCGCGTAACTTGCCATTGGCCTCCGATTGGGCCTTGCGGGCACCAAAGCCCTTATAGTCAATAAGCTCAACCGCCGTGTTCATTGACAGCGGATAATCGCCACAATCATAGGTCATAATGACTGGCGTCTCGTAGGGATATTCATCGGGCTGAATGAAGTTTTTCAAGCGGAACTCGACCGGGTCAATTTTCATGTCCCGCGCCGCTGTCTCGATCATGCGCTCAACCACATAGGTGGCTTCCGGTCGGCCAGCTCCGCGATAGGCATCTACCGGCGTTGTGTTGGTGAACCCGGCCTGAACCTCGACATAAATACTGGGGATTTTATACTGGCCGTTCAACAAGGTGCCGTAAAGATAGGTCGGCACGGCAGAGGCGAAAGTCGAAAGATATGCCCCCATATTGGCTTTTGTTGATATCCTGAATGCCAATATCTTGCCATCGTCATCGAGTGCCATCTCCGCATGGGTCGCATGATCGCGGCCGTGGGCGTCGGTCAGGAAGGCCTCGGAACGGTCCGCCGTCCATTTTACCGGGCGGTTTATTTTTCTGGCGGCCCAGATCGTCGTTGTTTCCTCGGCATAGACAAAAATCTTGCTACCAAAACCGCCGCCGACATCGGGAGCGACGACCCGCAGTTTATTTTCAGGGGCGATGGCCAGAAAGGCCGACATGATCAGGCGGGCGACATGCGGATTCTGACTGGTCGTGTATAACGTAAGCTCGCCACTTCCCGCGTCATAGTCGCCAAGGGCGGCGCGAGGTTCAATGGCATTCGGCGCAAGACGGTTATTCACAAGATCAATCTTCGAGATATGGGGAGCAGAGGCAAAGGCCGCGTCAACGGCGGCTTTATCGCCAAGTTCCCAGTCGTAGCAGAGATTACCGGGCGCCTCCTCGTGAACTTGCGGGGCACCGGGGGCCAGGGCCTTTGTTATGTTGGTAACGGAGGGCAGGGGCTCATAATCGACGTCGATAAGTTCAGCGGCATCTTTCGCTTGTTGCAGGCTTTCCGCAATAACGAAGGCGACTTGGTCCCCGACGTGGCGGACCGCGTCAACGGCCATGCTGTTATGGGGCGGTGCCTTGTGAGCCGTTCCGTCCTTGCTGGTAATTCCCCAGCCGCAGATCAGTCCGCCGATGCCATCGGCAACCATATCGGCGCCGGTGAAGATATCAACGACGCCCGGCGCATCCTTTGCTGCCGTGAGATCAATATTGTTGATCTTGGCAAAGGCATGGGGGGAGCGCAGAAAATAACCATAGGTCTGCCCCACCTTGTTCATGTCATCCAGATAATGCCCGTTACCGGTGATAAAACGCTGGTCTTCCTTACGCCTGACAGAGGCGCCAATTCCATTTTCTATTGACATTGTTCATCCTCCCATATTCTCCGATGCGGCTTTTACCGATTTGACGATGTTATGATATCCGGTACATCGGCAGATATTCCCTTGCAGCTCGGACCGGATTGTTTCCTCAGACGGGTTTGGGTTGCGCTTGACCAGATCCACGGCACTCATGATCATGCCGGGGGTGCAGAAGCCGCATTGCAAACCGTGGTTTTCCTTGAACGCCGCCTGCATCGGGTGCAAGTCACCGTTTTGCGCAAGTCCTTCGATGGTGGTGATGTTGGCACCTTCGGCCTGAACCGCCAGCATTGTGCAGGCTTTCACACTGTCGCCATTGACATGGATGGTGCAGGCGCCGCATTGGCTGGTATCGCATCCGACATGGGTGCCGGTCAGGCGCAAGTTATCTCTAATGTAGTGAACAAGAAGTGTATTCGGCGCAACATCGGCTGTCCGTTTCTTCCCATTTACCGTCATGGAAACGGTTGTCATAATGTTCTCCTCCCCTAGTGATTGGAAATTTCTCGTTATCCGGTGAGTTCATTCATTTAAAACGCGTTTTAAATTTTTGTCTAATCAATAAGTAGTGCGTCATAAGGATCAGTAAAGCCGAGGGCAGTAACTTCCTTTACCGCCTGGCGAAATAATACAGGATAAGGGCAGCGACGACCCCCATCGGTATGAGGATCGAAGGTCGCATCCAGCCGGGTGAGGGCGGTGTCTCCGCCGGAGCAGGTATCTCGGCAGTAGCGGGTGACTCGCGCACCGGATTGGCGGCTTCGACAAATGGCTCGGCAACGGGGGCCGGTTCCGATGGCGCGGGTTGGCCGTCCGTGTCCTCACTAATAAGCCGGTTAAAATTTGTAAAAAACTCTCCTGCCAGTTTCTTGGCGGTGCCGTCAATGAGGCGCGAGCCGATTTGTGCCATTTTCCCGCCGACGGACGCCTCCACGGAATAGGACAACAAGGTGCCACCCGGCGCTTCGGTCAGGCTGATATCAGCACTGCCCTTGCCAAAGCCAGCAGCACCGCCTTTTCCTTCACCGGAAATTGTATAGCCGTTCGGTGCATCGACATTGCTTAAGGTGACCTTACCCTTAAAATTTGCGGAAACGGGTCCGATTTTGACTTTGACGGTCGCGGTAAAAGCCGTATCGCTTTCCTTGTCGACAGTCTGACAGCCGGGGATTGACTGACGCAGAATGTCGGGGTCATTCAGGCCGGCCCAGACAACGTCTCGCGGTGCATTGATTAATTCTTCGCCGTTCATCTGCATGAATGGATCTCCGCCGGAGTTTAAGGGCTTGTTTGTATAAACCTACTCCATTTGCACCGGGTTCGGCAAGAGCGTTCCTATTACAGCATTTTTAATATCGGACGGTCCATCAGCTGCTGCTTGACGTCGAAATAATGTAACCCATTCAGTAATTTGTCGGCGTGTTTGCCATCGCTCGACAGGGGAAGGACGACGCGCTCATAGTGCAGTCGCTTTCCCGATGGCACGGTGAGCGTGCTGTCCAGATATGTTGGGACATGATGGGTTAGACTATGTTCATATTGCGGGATAACTTCGGCTAAATCTTTTTCAGCGAGAAGATCCTCGACGTATTTTCCGGGCACCGAAAATGTATAGACTGAAACCGCAGCTGAGCCGGCGAGACGGATATAAAACCTGGGATTACTTGGGATAACGTCAATCAGGACGACATGTCGCAGGCATTGTGGAATATCGACTGGGTTAAATTGACTTCGTAACGGGATACCCGACGTCGTTTTCATTTTTTTCCAATAGTTGACCAGATCAATTAGACATGGATGTTTGATGTCATCCATCGCTGTCGTAAACTTTTGCATTTTACTGTATCCTGTTTACTGTATCCAACTATCAGTTGAGTGCGTACATCATCTATACCGTTAACGAGTTTTATGCAACATATAAATACATCTATAAGTAGTGAATATTTGCTAAATTTTCTTTAATTTTTTTTGCTAGATATACGTGATGAAGCCGCCCCCTATTAAACAAGGATTAACCATTCGGCCTTAATCTGCTGATAATTCTGTCTTCAGCGAGATTTACGATGCATCCAGCAAGCCGTTCCACCTTCGACATTCTATTCCGATTAACGGCGATCGCCCGTGCCGACGATCGTCCGCTGGAAACGGCTTTTCTGTTAAAGCTGCTTTATCTGTGTCAGGCGGCCTATGCGGCAAAAAATGGCCGGCGCAAACTGATGCCAGCGACGTTCCTGTCGACAGCGGTGGGGCCGATAGAGCCGGATATATTCCTGGTCCTGAAAGGCGGGTTTAAATTTCAGGATGCGGTTGAGTTGGACAGGGAGGTTGAAACCTTTCTGAAGTCGATCTGGCGGGCATGCAAGGATAAGACTCTGACAGAGCTTGATCTCATGTTATCCGAGGACACTGCAATATCCGCCGCAGCGGCACGTGGCCGCAATTCCGAGATTACGCTTGAGGAAATGGCCGCAGCCTATAAAAATGGTCTGCCGAGACGACTGACAGAAAAGGGTGGCGCTAAATTCCCTGATGGCACCACCTATAAGGCGGCGCGGCCCAATCTCGATGCGGCGCCAACCCCGACGCAGGAAATTCGCTTTACCGCCGATGGCCGGTCTGTGACCAAATGGACTCCGTCACGACGGGTGGAGTCAAAAGCAGGGCCGTTGCTGAACTGAGCGCCCTCCCTAGGTGCGATAGAAGAGCACGACGACGACTCCAAGGATTGCCACGATAATCGTTATCGCGACGCTGGACGACATTGTCCGCGCCATCACTTTGCCATCGCCATGGGTGTCGCTGAAGACGGTGATGACGGCCCCGACCGCCGACTGCCCGGTAACACCGACCCAGCTCCAGATTTTGCCCAAAAGCCGTCCGATTGCGATTGCGAGCATTTTTAGCGGCTTGCGATAGAACCAGTCGAAATCAAGATTGGTGGACCGCAGTTCCGGCGGATAGATCTTGTAGCGAAGCAGCAACGCGAAGGCGAGGACCGAGAACAACAGAAGCTGTAGCTGCGTGATGACATGCCCGGAGGTATAGGGATGATAGTCCACCGCATAGGGCAGGAGCGCATAAAGCGCACCTGGGTAGACACCGATCCCAATACAAAAGAATGCCGCAATTCCCATGGCGATGAGCATATTCATCGGCGCTTCCTTGACCCGGATGCCGCTGTCATGGGCGAAAAAGGCGAAAAACGGCACCTTGATCCCGGAATGATCCATTACGCCGGCGCTGGCAAACAGCATCACCAGCCAGACAATCACCATACCGCCATCGGCCGCGGCGGACTGGATCATCGATTTCGAAACAAAGCCGCCGGTCAGTGGAAAGGCCGCAATCGAGATGGCGCCGATGATGCAGAAGACGGTAGTGTACGGCATTGACTTGTAGAGGCCGCCCAGCTCTGACGCCTTGACAGTACCGGTCCGGAACAGTACCGCGCCCATACTCATGAACAACAGGCTTTTATAAAGAATATGCGCGAAGGCATGAGCAGCGGTACCATTGATCGCCATCTCGGTCCCGATGCCGATCCCGATCACCATAAAGCCGAGCTGGTTGTTGAGCGAATAGGCAAGCACCCGGCGCAAATCATTTTCAAGGACAGCAAAGAATATCGGAAAGACCGTCATGACGGCACCGATTGGGATCAGGATATCTGTCCCGGGAAAGGCGCGGGCGAGGGCGTAAACCGCGAGCTTGGTCGTGAACACCGAGAGGATCACAGTCCCGGTTACCGTGGCTTCGGGATAGGCATCCTGCACCCAGTTATGCAACAGCGGGAATGCACATTTAATACCGAAAGCAAGCAGGATCAGGCCACTCGCAATGCCCGTAAGACCGATATATCCAAAGGCGACGGACCCGGTGTCCTGATAATAGAGGATAATACCGCCTACCAGAATAACGCCGGAGGTAACCTGAATGACAAGGTAACGGATACCGGCCCGATAGGCCCGCTCAGTCCGGCTTGCCCATATCAGGAATACCGAGGAGACCGCCGTGAGCTCCCAAAAAGCGAAAAAAGTGATCAGGTCACCGGCAAACACCGCGCCGATTGCCGCACCGATATAAATCAGGGCGACAAACTGCTGCATGGTATCCTTGACATGCAGCGAATAAATCATGGCGATAAAGGCGGCGATATGGAAGATCGTACCAAAAACCCTCGACAATGCATCGACGCGGGTAAGCTCAATCTGCATCCCCAGAAACTCGTAGTGACCCCAGCTGCCCATGCCCATCATATAGAGTTGAACCAGTCCGAGAATCGGCAGCGCAAGCAGTAACGCCTGACGGGCAAGCCCGCCAATGAACGGAACCAGACACGCCGCGGCAATAAAGATTAAACCGGGATTAAGGCCCTCAATCATAATAATCCTCATCGCGCATGAGGAATTTCCGGAGCTGCTTGGCGATCAGGACCAAGCCGACATAGGAAACAAGACCGTAAAGACCATAGAATCCAGGAATTTCCTCCATCTTAAATGAAAGATGCTTGTGATAGAGGATATCGAACATGGCGAATATGTCGGGGAGGGTGATCAACGTACAGACAACAAGGACGGCGTAAAATATCTTGTCGATATTTTTAGGCTCGTCGAGCCAGTATTTTTTTTCTGTATCAGGGTTCGACATCACGTCCGTCCTATGGTGTCACGATGGGAATAATCAGTTTCATGATCGGGTCAGCGAGGAAAAACAGAGCGATGCAGGCCCCGGCAGTAAGTGCTGGCGGGAGCACACAGAAAAACGGTGCCTCCTTGATATTGGCCCAGGAAAAATCCGATTTTTCATAGCCGACGGCAACCGGCGCGGCCGTCTGACCGAGCGGCGGATAAAAGAACCCCCGGGCGACAATCGGCAGTAGATAGGCAATATTGAGAAGTGAGCTTATCAGCAACACGGCCATGATCCAAAGATCTTCCGACTGAGCCGCCCCCATCATCAGGTAAAACTTGCTCCAGCTCCCGCCGAGCGGCGGCAGGCCGATAATACTGAGGGAGGCGATTAGGAAGGCAAGGAACGTGACGGGCATTTGCCTGCCAAGCCCCCGCATGTCACTGATCTCGGTTTTATGAACCGCTGTGTAGATCGCGCCAGCGCAAAAGAAGAGCGTGATCTTGCCAAAGGCATGCATGACGATCTGCAGGGCGCCCCCGGCGACCGCCATTGAACTCGCCATGGAGGCGCCGAGAACGATATAGGCAAGCTGGCTGATCGTCGAATAGGCGAGCCGTGCCTTCAGGTTATCCTTGGTCAGCGCAACAACCGATGCCGCCAGCAAGGTATAGGCGGCAACCCATGTCAGCCACTCGGCGGCACCGGTTGTGGCCAGGAAATCAATGCCGAAAATATAGATGACGACTTTCAGAACCGTAAAAACACCGGCCTTCACAACCGCGACCGCATGCAGCAGCGCACTCACCGGGGTCGGGGCAACCATGGCGGCGGGAAGCCAGCGATGAATCGGCATCAGGGCGGCCTTGCCAATGCCATACATGAACAGGAACAACAAGACACCTGTGACGCCAGCGCTGGCGTGACCCGACAGGATGCCGCCTTTCACGAAGTCGACCGTGCCCGTCAGGGTCCAGACCCAGATGATAGCGGGCAGGAACAGACCGATGGAGGTACCGATCAGAATCCCGAGATAAATCCGTCCGCCTTTAAGAGCCGCGGCATTTTGTGAATGGGTCACCAGCGGGTAAGTCGAAAGCGTGAGAACCTCATAGAAAACAAATAACGTCAACAGGTTGCCGGAGAACGCTATCCCCATTGTTGCCGCAATGGCGATGGCAAAACACACATAAAAGCGGGTTTGGCGACTCTCGTTATTACCGCGCATATAGCCGATAGAATATATCGAGTTAACGATCCAGAGGCTGGAGGCGACGGCGGCGAACACCATCCCAAGCGGCTCCACCTTCAGCACCAGACCAACTTCGGGCAGCATCTGGACAAGCAGTATTGTGGGTTCCGTTCCGGCCATGATGACAGGCAGCAGACTGAAGACGTTCAGGCATAACAGCACGGAAGTGATAAGGGTGATGCCCTCGCGAATATTAGGGACGGCGAAGGCAAGGGCGATACCAAGCGCGCCCAGAACCGGGATAATTATCGCGAGGACCACGTGAGTTTCGGCGGAGAAGATCATCTCATGAGCCCCCTACAAGAAACGCCGCCGCGGCCTTTGCAAAACCGACGTTGATGGTAGTGTCTATACCGAAATAAAAACTGCCAAAAATGAAGATCCAGGTCGGGACGAGTAGGGACAGGGGCGCTTCTTTCGTAACCGATCCTGGCGGAGGATCCCGGAAATAGGCAACCTCGACCACCTTCCAGATATATAAGACGGCCAGCAAGCTGGAAATGAGGATTACCGTGACCAGACCGTAGCCGAGATAGGTTTCCTTTTCGAGGGCAGCCTGGACGAGATACCATTTGCTGATGAAGCCGGGCGTGAGCGGCACACCGATCAGGCCGAGGCCGCCCAGGACGAAGCCAAACATGGTGATTGGCATCCGTTTTCCGATCCCGTTCAAATCTTTCAGATAGACGGAACCCGTGACGAAGAACATGCAGCCGACGGAAAGGAACAGACCTGTCTTGACAATCGCATGATTAAAAATAGTGACGATGGCAGCCGTTGTCCCGGTTTCACTTGCCAGCGCAATGCAGAGCACGATATAGCCCAACTGCGCGACACTGGAATAGGCGAGAAGGCGTTTCAGGTTGTCCTGATAAATCGCCACGACGGACATGGAGAGGAATCCCAGAACAGCGAACGGCATGAGAATATCTGCGAGACCCACGGTTCCAAAGCTGTAATCTGCGCCAAAGACAGTGAAGATGAAGCGGATGAGTAAATAAACACCGACCTTGGTGGCAGTTCCGGCAAAGAAGGCTGTGACGATGCTGGGCGCATAGCTGTAGGCATTGGGAAGCCAGAAATGCAGTGGAAACAGGGCAAGCTTGATCCCGAGGCCGATGACGATAAAGGCAACCGCCGCTTGAATCGGCCGCGTGTCGCCGATTTCGGCAAAGCGCGACGCAATGTCAGCGATATTGAGCGTTCCCGTCATCATATAAAGAAGACCAACGCCAATCAGGTAAAAGGTTGCGCCGACGGTGCCAATTATAAGATACTGGAAGGCGGCGGTGAGAGCCCGGCGGTCGCTTCGCGCCCCCATGGCGATCAGCACATAGGACGAGAGCGACATGATTTCCAGAAAAACAAAGACATTGAAGGCATCGCCAGTGATACAGATACCCATCATTCCGGTCAGCGCAAGCAAATAGGCGGCGAAAAATAACCCGAGTTGATGGTCGAGAACCTCTCGGGCGATGCTTGCTCGTGCATACAGGAGAACGCCGGTGCTGAGGCCGCTGATAATAACCAGCATAAAGGCGCTTAACGGATCGACGACCAATTCGATGCCCCAGGGCGGTGCCCAGCCGCCAAGGGCATAGGATGTCGGTCCGTCCGCAGTGACATTGATCAGCAACTGAATGCTCATGTAAAAGGTGAGCGCGCTCACGATCAGCGTCAGGGCCCAGGGCAGCCGAGTACCCTTCAACAGGGCGCAAACCGGCGCCGACATCAGCGACACAATAATCACGAGAACGGGATACTGGCTACTCAACGAAAGCATACTAGCTGTCTTCCTCCAGTGCTAGGATTTCGTCCTCGTCGACCGTACCGAAGGTTTCCTTGATCCGGACCACGAGGGACAGGCCGAGCGCGGTTGTGGCAATACCGACCACGATCGCCGTCAGGATAAGAACATGGGGAAGAGGATTGGAATAGACAGGCTCCGACGCGTTACCGAGGGTTTCAACGACAATTGGGGCAGTGCCGCCCGTTACCTTGCCCATACTGATGTAGAATAAAAATACCGATATCTGAAACAGCGATAATCCAATCATTTTCTTGATCAGGTTAGAGCGGCTCATAACCGTAAACAGGCCGAGCATCAGAAGGATGATGAAAACCCAGTAGTTGAAATGTTCAGAAAACATTGGCGGTCCTAATCTCCCTGCTCAATATCGATGTCGGCCCGGCCGACAAAAGCGTAAAATATAGAGAGCATGGCCGCCGTCACCGTAATGCCGACGCCAAGCTCGATGAGCAGGATGCCAAGATGCTGGCCATGGACAGCATCGTCCGCGAGCAGGTTGTAATCGAGAAACGCGCCGCCGAGTATCATGCTGGCAATTCCAACGCCGCCGTAAAGCAGGACCCCCGCCGCCATCAAGAAGAGGACAAGTTTACCGTCAAGGACCGCGCGGGCGAAATCGATACCGAAAACGAGGGCGTAGAGGATAAATCCGGCAGCGAAGATGACACCGGCCTGAAATCCCCCGCCGGGACCGTAGTCCCCATGAAACTGCACATAGAGGGCAAATACCAGAATGAACGGGATCAGCAGTTTTGCGACCACATGCGGGACGAGATCATGATCGCTGCCGAGTCCCGTCAGGCTGCCGGAGGTGGAACTTCGCAGTTCCTCCTCTTCTTCCTCGTCCTCTTCCTGCTTACGGCGGCGACGCTGGCGAAGTATGAGCATCACGCCGATGCCGGCAGTAAAAATAACCGTCGTTTCGCCAAAAGTGTCATAGCCGCGATAGCTTGCGAGGACGGAGGTGACCATATTGGGGACACCGATTTCAGTTGGGCTGTCCTGGATATAGCGGGGGGCAACATGGGTCTGAACCGGATTGGTTGCCCGGCCATAGGCCGGCATTTCGTAGGTCGCGTAGAAAAGTGTTGCACCGACCGCAAGACAGATGATCAACGGGCCGATTGCGATTGTCTTTTTCTCTTTTTCCTGAGCCCCCACCATTGCCAGCGTTCCGATGTAGAGCACGGTACTGATCCCAGCACCGACGGCGGCTTCGGTAAAGGCGACGTCCACCGCATCGAGGCTGACAAAAATAAGCGCCATGGTGAAGCTGACGATACCGAGCAGCATCGTTGCGACGAAAAGATTTCGGACAATCAGAACCGTCATCGTCCCGGCAACCAGCAGGAGCATAAGGAATATATCTACAAAATCGGCTATCGGTTTATCTCCCGTTTATGCATTGCCATTTACTCATCTTCCTCATCCCGGTCCCGGTAACTCTTCAGATCAGGTTTCAGTCCGGCGACAAAACTCGCATGGGCCAATGCATATGACGATGTCGGACTAGTGAAGAAAACAAAAACGATCACCAGAACAAGCTTGACCGTGACCAGGGTGAACCCGCTTTGCAGCGCAAGCCCCGTGAATATCAGGAAGGTCGCCAGCGTGTCGGCCATGCCGCCGGCATGGATACGGGAATAAAGATCAGGTAGCCGCAACAGTCCAAATCCGGTGATCAGCAAGAGGACGCCGCCGAAAATAAGCAGGATCCATGTCCCGACATCGAGCAACAGGTCGATCATGACTTCTTCTCCGAAGCTGATAGACGTCCCCGCAAGGTCCCAAACTTGAAATATTTAAGGACGGCAAGTGTGCCGATGAAATTCATGAGCGAATAGACCAACGCAAGGTCGAGGAAGTCAGGCCGTCCGTTCAAAAAGCCGAGAACAGCGATCAACAGAACAGTTTTGGTGCCGATTGCATTGGCTGATAAAATGCGGTCATAGGAAGTCGGGCCGAGAATAGCGCGGGCCAACGCCATGGCGATGCTGACAAGAATGGCAATTGCCACTACCGCATAGATAATCATGATTCCTCCATCACCCGGGTTACACGCCGGTCCATCTCGCCGGACTTGATTCCCTCGGCCGCCACCACGGTCAGGGAATGAACCATCACGTTATCCTCGTCAATATCGATCGTGACAGTGCCGGGCGTCAGGGTTATGGAATTTGCAAAGATGACCTTGCCGAGATCGGTCTGCTGGGTTGCCTTGACGACGAATATGCTCGGCTTGAGATATTTGCGAGGAAACAATACGCATTTCGCAACATCGATATTGGCCGTGTAAATTTCTACAAGCAACCAGCCCCAGTAGGCGATAATACGGGGCCCAAGGTAAAAAGGCTGACTTTCCCGGTCGACGACGTCCATCCGATAGGCAATCAATGCTGATAACAGGCAGGATCCGATACCAAAACTGATGAGTAGGGGCGTATAATGGCCGGAAAGCAGCAGCCAGGTCGCCATTAAAACAAGAAATAAGCTTATAAGTCTAAACAAGTCGGGCCTTTCCTGTCATCGCTACCAATTACCGGTTCCCATTGGCAAATCCAGCATATTCTAATCTGTTAGCCTTGAGAGTTTATGCCACGGGATTCTCCTTGCCGCAAGTCACAACCGCCACCAGGATCCGCATTCCGGTGACGAAAGTAATGTTGATTTATTCGGAGATATTACAGTTGTAATAAAATCAAATAATTCGAATATTGAACTTTTGCTTAATATTATGCTAAACTTTTTAACTGACAGGACGAACTTATGCGTCGAGCAAGCGTGGGAGTTATGCATGACGGCCAAGATTGAGCAATTGCGGAGTAAACAGGAAGTTTCCACATCCGGCGATTCAGCCGAGGCCTCATTTGAAATGAAGGGGCAGGTGAAGTGGTTCAATACGGTTAAGGGATTCGGTTTCCTGACGCCAAATAACGAACCGGGAGATATCTTCCTCCACCTATCCTGCTTGCGCGAAGCGGGACATGAATATGTGGCGGAAGGCGTGAGCATCAGCTGCGTCGTGGTGCGGCGTGCCAAGGGATTGCAGGCGGTCAAGGTTCTTGATATCGACACCTCGACGGCTGTTCCGTTTGAGCCGCGCCCGGTGGAGAAAAGCAATGTCACGAGCCATCCGGCCATTCAGCCAACGGGTGATTTTGTCGATGTTGAGGTGAAATGGTTTGATCCTGTGAAGGGTTACGGCTTTCTCACCCGCGGCGACGGATCTCAGGATATCTTTGTTCATATGGAGACCCTCCGCCGGGAAGGTGCACTGCCCGTACAGGCAGGACAGCACTTGAAAGTCCGTATCGGCGATAGCCCCAAGGGGCCGCAGGTTGCAGAGATTGAGCGCCCGGATTAATTTTTTTCGGACGCTCAAAGTCTTTATCGACATTAAAACAATATTTTAATCGAGGGCGACGGCATAATCGCTGACCGGGCGCGTCTTTGTTATCAGGCCTTGTGCTTCCATAAAGGCTGAGAATCGTTCATAGCGGCCTGTATCCAGTGCAGCCGGACGAAGCGCAAACCTCGGCAGGGTTGCCGCCCAAGCTCGGCGATTAAGGTCATCGTCGAGCTCCGGGTGTCCCTTGACGAACAACTGCCAGCTTTCGCCCGGATGATTGACCAGAAATTGTACTGCATCCTCCAGTGCCGCGACGAAGGGACGGAGGCGAGGGTCATCCAGTTTCTCGGAATTGGCGATGATAATCAACTCATCATAAGCAGGAACGCCTTCCTCTTCGGGATAGAAGGCACGGCCGGGGTATCCCTCGATATCCATTTGGTTGAGTTCGAAATTGCGAAAGGCGCCGACAACGGCATCCACCTGTCCCGAAAGCAGGCTCGGTGAGAGGGAGAAATTCACGTTGATCAGGGTGAGGTCCGACAGCTTAATCCCGTGCGGTGCCAGCATTGCCGTCAGTAAGGCCGTCTCAAAGCCGCCAACCGAGTAGCCGATTTTTTTCCCCTTCAGGTCGGCCAGTGTTTTGATCGGCCCGTCCTTCAGGACAACCAGACTGTTCAGCGGTGTTGCGACGAGTGTGGCGATCCGTTTCAGAGGCAATCCCTGCTCCACCTGCATATGCAACTGGGGTTGATAGGAGATCGCGAGATCGGCCTTGCCGGCCGCCACCAGTTTTGGTGGATCATTGGGATCGGCGGGGGCAATCAGCTCAACATCAAGGCCGTGTTTGGCAAAAAACCCTTTCTCCTGGGCGATAACCAGAGTGGCGTGATCCGGATTGACGAACCAGTCAAGCAGCACGGTCATTTTTTCTGTGGCGCCAGCAGTAGTGATTGGCAGAAAGAAAAAAATCATACAAATTATATATTTAAACTTCATTTATAAACTCCGTTATGAAGGGGCGGGGGTGTCCTTGTCCGGCTGCCAGGGCAGGATATAGCGCAAGGCATGATCCACGAGATAATAAAGTGTGATGGCCATCAGGCTGAGAACGAGCAAGCTTGCAAACATCAGGTCCGTCTGCACACGGGCGTTGGCATGCAGCATGAGAAAGCCGAGTCCGGAAGAGGAGCCGACCCATTCACCGACGATGGCGCCAATCGGGGCAATCGCTGCGGCGACGCGAATGCCCGAGGCGAGCGAGGGCAGGGCGAAGGGAATTTTGATATAGCGATACAAAGTATAAATATTGGCGAAGCGGGAGCGCTGGTGTGACTGCTGCAAAAGGCCGGCGAGATTAAGCCAGGCTGTTTCCGTGCGGTTCAGGCCATCAAGAAAACCGACGGTCACCGGAAAATAGATGATCAGTGTGCCCATCACGACCTTCGGTGCAATCCCGTAGCCGAGCCAGAGGACGAGCAGGGGGGCAACGGCAAAGACGGGAATAGCCTGACTGGCGATCAGCACTGGGAAGACCCATTGCCGCACAGGATGATAGGCCGAGATTGCCAGTGCCGACATCATGCCGAAGGTGATCCCGAAGACTAGACCAAGAATGATCTCAACTGCTGTCGTCAGGGCGTTTTCCGCGATTAATCCCGCATTTTCAATCAATGCCATCAGCACGATCAGGGGTGAGGGCAGAATGAATTTCGGCAGTTCCGCAATTTTTGTAACCGCGCCCCAGAAAAGCAGCAATCCGCCAATGGTGATCAAGATGCGAAACAGCTTCATGGCGTATCCGCCGTCGCTAGCGCCAGGCTGGCCATAATTTCCGAATAATAATGTCGAAGCGCATCATCGGCTGGATCCCGCGGGATGGGCCCGTCAGGCGAATAGGGCAGCGACAGGGTCACGGGATGTCCGGATAATACATGGATGGTATGGCCGAGCCGCAAGGCCTCCATGGGATCATGCGTGATGAGTAGGACAGTTTTATCCTTAAGCAGGTCAGCCGCCAGTCCCTGCAACCTGAATCGCGTAATTGCATCGAGCGCCGAGAATGGTTCGTCCATCAACACAATCGGGCTGTCATCCATCAAAGTACGGGCGAGGGCGACCCTTTGCCGCATGCCGCCGGACAGGGTGGCGGGGCGGGCGCCCTCCCAGTTCTCAAGGCCCACGCGGTGTAGTAACTCCCGGGCGCGTGCCAGGTCCGGCGATTCGCCCCGCAGACGGCCACCGATGACGATATTTTCAAGCACTGTGGCCCAGGGAAGCAAAAGATCATGCTGATCCATATAGGAAATCCGCCCGGTTACCGGTCTGCCATCGCTGCACTCTATCCAGCTCTCCGGCGGCAGCGGGATGAAACCCGCAAGAATTTTTAGAATACTGCTTTTGCCAACACCGCTTGGCCCGAGAAGGCAGGTAATCTCGCCGCCCACAAGCGACAAATCCAGATCGCCGACAATCAGCTCCCGGTCAAAGATCAGCTGGTTGAGGCGAAGCTGCAGGCCAATGCGTGTGCCTGCTTGATTACGCGGCTCCCCGGTACTAGGTTCGGGGGATGATGGTGGGAATCGGTTGTCAGGCTCCATGGATATCTCGTTCCTACGCAGGTCTTAACCTGATCAGGTAAACGGGGTCGTTCCAGCAACGGAACCTCTCAGCCAACCGGCTCCCCCCGAGGAACGGTCACTATAGAGATAAATACAGACCCGGCAAAGGAATTTTAGGAAATGCAGAAGAACGCTCTCCACCGAACCGTCAACGTTATGCGTCTTTTTATTGTCGGCTTGATTCTGTCCCTCACTGTTCTTTCCCCCGCCCGGGCGGGGGGTGAGCGACTTGTTCTTGAAACCTCTGACCAAAGCCTTGATCTGACCGTAGAAATTGCAGACACGTCCGAGGCGCGGAGCAAGGGGTTGATGATGCGGGAAACGTTGGCACCGCTGCACGGCATGTTGTTTGATTTTGAGCGGTCAACCGTGGTTGCGAT
>NZ_JBDNHC010000036.1:0-45442 GCF_041689005.1 Sneathiella sp. | reverse complement strand
GTTCGCCTTCAGGCGCACCAGAATTTCGCCGGGGCCGGGCTTCGGGATATCCCGCTCGATGAGCGCGAGACCGTCAATACCCCCGTCTCCCTGAATTACATAGGCTTTCACTGGTTCATCCTTGCTTGTTTGAATTACTTCCGGTTATTGTTATTTATTAGCGCCCCGGCTCTTCCCCTATTGAAGGAAGAAAAATGTTTACTGTAAAGCAATTTTTTAGTCCATAGTCCTGAGTGGACCCTTCAGGTTCGTCCCCGTCCCCGATTTCTTATCGATTATTTAGCAGTAGCCCCGACATGATTGCGCAATATCTTCCTGATTTCAATCTCTACCATCTTTTGATTGTCTGTGTCGCCCTTGCCCTAGGCGGCTTCGTCAAGGGGATATCGGCCTTCGGACTGCCGACCATCGCCGTGCCGATCATCGTTTTCTTCATGTCGCTGCCGGCCGCCGTCGCCATCATGGTCTTTCCCATGATCATCACCAACTTCGTCCAGATGATGATCTCGGGTCAGGTGAAAATGGTACTTAGCCGTCACTGGCGGCTTTTTCTCGGGCTGGCGCTGGGATTGCCCGTCGGAGTGTATCTGCTCTCGGCCGTCGATACACGCTACCTGCTGATCGTCGTCGGATCGGTGTTGATCCTGATCGCAACGCTGGAGATGTCTGGCATATCCTTCGCTTTTCTCGGGCGGCGGGAAAAGCTGTTCGGCCCGATCATCGGCGTTATCGCGGGGGTCATCGGCGGTATTACCACCCTTTATGGTACGCTACCGATTTTCTTCTTTGTCGCGCTTGACCTCAAAAAGGAGGTCTTCATCGCGACCGTCAGTGCCTTTTTGTTCTTCGGCAGCATCTTCCTGATGTTGAGCCTGCAGACGATGAATTTTCTGCGCGTCACCGAGGCGGTCTACAGCGTCATCGGCTTGGTCCCGCTGTTCGCCGGCATGTGGGCCGGGACCCATGTCCGCCACCGGATTGACCAGCGGAACTTCAAGAAGATTGTTCTGTTACTGGTCGGTCTCATCGGCGCGATTATGATCTACCGCGCCTTTTCATGATCTCTTTATATCCGGAGCAACGCGTTATTCCGCCGACAGCCGCAAATCGCTCCGGTCCGACCGGGGCACGGTGAAGGAAAAGCTGGCACCACCCTTCTTCGGGCTGGCGACCCAGATCCGGCCGCCAAGGAAGGTGACAATTTCACGGCAAATGGCGAGCCCGAGTCCGGACCCCTGCGGCTTATCCTCACTACTGTCGAGAGATTGATGGAATTTTTCAAAGATATGTTCTGCCATATTTTCCGCAATGCCCTTGCCATTGTCGGTGACGGTGACCGTCAGAACATCCTCAGCGGGGGCAACTGTGACATGGATGCGGCCATTTGACTTGTCGCAGAACTTGATAGCGTTAGACACCAGATTAATCATCACCTGAATAAGCTGGTCCCGGTCCGCCCGCACCGACGGCAAACCCTCCGGCAGGTCGAGGGTCAGCGTCACATCGTTTTCCTTGAGCAGACCGGCGAGCGTCGCCATTGCCTCATGAGCCGTGGCGGCCATATCCACCGTATCCAGCGACCAGTCCATTTGCCCGGCCTCCATGCGCGCAAGGTCGAGCAACTGGTCGATCAGCCGGGTCAGGCGGCTGCTTTCCTTGATGATGACGTTCAGAAACTGCGACCGCTCGGCAAGCGACACTTCGGGATTGTCCACCAGAATCTCGCCGAACGCGCGAAGCGAGGTAAGGGGGGTCCTGAGTTCGTGACTGACCATTGACAGGAAATGATCTTTCAGCGAATCCAGTTCCTTCAGTCGCTCATTGGCATTGCGCAGTTGCCCCGTCGCTCGCTCCAGTTCGGCAGATTTCTGCTCCAGCCGATGGCTGTACTCGATCACCTGGCTGGTCTCGTCGAGAATGCGGTAAACCTCATCCAGCCCGACAATCTCGCCCTTGACGACGGAGCCCATCATCACCCGCGCGGTCGCCGAGCCGATGGCGCCGGCCAGCATTTTTTCCGCGAAATCCAACATCGCCGCATCGGCGGTCTGGCCTTTTCGCAGATTGATGTCACGCTCGGCGGCAAAATTCGTGAAGGCCTGGGCAACCCGCTGGACACCGACGAAGCGGCCCACAAGCTGCTGCAAATCGGCGACTGTTGCCGATCCGCGCCAGTAGCGGCTGTCGCGGTCATCATCCGTATGGCCGAACACATCAACGAACAATGTTCCCTGTATCCGTTCGATCGCCGTCTGCTGCGACATAAGCGAGACCACCCAATAGGCGCCGATATTGACCAGCATGCTCCAGAATAGCGCATGCGTTAGCCGATCAAATCCTTCCATTCCGAACATCGAATAGGGCTTGAGAAAGGCAATACCCCAGGGACCGTTCTCGATAAAACTTACTGGCAGCCAACCCGACTGCGCAAAGGAAGGCAGAAGAAGCGTATAGAGCCAGACAATAAACCCAAGCGCCAAGCCGCTCAGCGCCCCACGGTAGGATGCGCCTTTCCAGAAAATACCGCCGATAAGGGCCGGCAGGAACTGCGCCGCAGCAGCAAAGGAGACGAGGCCGATCATCACAAGCGAATAGGATTCGCTGGCAATCAGGTAATAGGCGTAGCCAAGAATCATCACCAGCAGGATGCTAACCCGGCGAATGGTGAGCAGCAATCCGGTCAGGTCATCGTTCTTGTTGATATTCAGCCATTTCGAACGCAGTAGGAGCGGCATGATGAGGTCATTGCAAACCATGGTACTAAGCGCGATAGAGGCGACAATCACCATTGAGGTCGCCGCCGACAATCCGCCGACAAAGGAAAGGAGGGCGAGAGCACCCCGGTCATTTACCAGCGGCACCGTGAGCATGAACATATCTGCATCGGTTGGCCCGCCCTGAAAGGCGAGTCGACCGGCAAGCGCCACGGGCAGCACGAAGATATTGGTAATCAACAAATAAAGGGGGAACAGCCACGTCGTTTTGCGTAAATAGGATTCGTCCGGGTTCTCCACCGCCGTGATATAGAATTGCCGCGGCAGACAGATAATCGCCGCCATGGAGAGTACCGTCATCGTCATCCAGACATTGTAACCGCCATCGCCGCTGATACGGAAAAGAGAACTGAGCCCCGCCTCCTCGGCCTTGGCGAAAAGATCGGTGAAACCGTTATAAAGCCCGTAGGTCACAAAAATCCCGACAGTCAGGAAGGTCACGAGCTTGACCACAGATTCGAAAGCGATGGCCGCGACCAGCCCCTCGTGATGCTCACTTGCATCGATATGGCGGGTACCGAACAGGATTGAAAACAGGGCAAGAGCCACCGCCACAACAAGCGTCGTATCGATGGGCAGTATCGACTGGTTCGAGACATCGAGCAGCGACGTCTCAGGCGAATTAACAAGGATACGGAAACTGCTCGCAATGGATTTGAGCTGGAGCGAAATATAGGGCATTGTGCCGACCACCGCGATCACGGTCACCAGACCGCCGAGCCCAGCCCGTTTACCGTAGCGAGAGGCAATGAAGTCGGCGATGGAGGTGATACGGTGGCCCTTGCAGATGCGGACAATCTTTACCCAGACCACCGACCAGAGCAAAAAAACGAGGGTCGGGCCGATATAAATGGCTAGAAAATCAAGCCCGCGTGTTGCCGCCAAGCCGACACTGCCATAAAAAGTCCAGGAAGTGCAGAACACTGCAATCGACAGGGTATAGATATAAGGATTGCGGGTCAGGTGCCTACCCTTCTTCGCCTGGGAATCGACGAACTGCGCAATGGCGAACAATAGCCCGAGATAGAGAAAGGAGACCGTGAGGACGAGCCCCCCGGACATTACTTCTTCCCCCGCTGCGCGTCGTCCGCCGAACGACCTGCAGGCAACGGCACAGCCGGCGTCCGATCACGCCGCCGCGCCCCGATCGCCGTGAGCACAATCGCCGCGCCCCAGATACCGAACATGCTAAGATAACTTATGGGGATGCCGAACAGAAGCTGGGAGCTGTTGATGATACGCAGAACCGGCGGCATGAAGGCAATAAGGCAGGCAACAAAAAGCAGGATCGACCATTCTTTTTTTCGCCCGCTTCTCATCATCGCCCTAGACCTTTATGATTGGATTTACCCCGCCATCTCAAACCTGCTTTGCCTTCAATACCGACGTCGGAACGGCGACAATTTCCTTGACCATTTTACCGAGGACGCGCGTTGAAAACGGCTTGGTTACAAATTCATCGGCACCAAGGGCCAGCGCCCGTTCTTTGTCTGCCTCACGGCTTTTCGCCGACAGCATAATAATCTTGACGGCCCGGCAGGCGGGATTTGCCCGAATTGCCTCACAAACTGCAAATCCGTCCTGCTTTGGCAGCATGATATCAAGAAGCACGAGATTTGGCACATACTCTGCGATCGCCCGGAGTGCCTGTTCGCCATCGCGGGCCACACGCACTACGAAGCCAGCCTGTTTCAGGATAAACTGCAAGGACAAGACGATGTTCGGCTCGTCCTCCACAACAAGCACTGTATGCACCATTTTGCCGTTTGTTCCCTTTCGTTAACCGGGGTAGCGGAATTTTCTCCATCGTCTCTTGCGATATCTTTTTAGTTCAAACTCCAGCCCCAAGTCTCCCTGCCTGCAATTATAGCCTAGTCCCCCGGCTGTTGTCATTGACTGATCTTTCCGGGAGGCAGGCGTTACTTGTTCATGCGATTGTCGATCAGCTCCTCAACCACTGCCGGATCGGCAAGTGTCGAGGTATCACCAAGGCTGCTATAGTTATTCTCAGCAACTTTGCGCAAAATACGCCGCATGATTTTACCAGAGCGGGTTTTCGGCAAGCCCGGCGCCCACTGGATCAGGTCCGGAGAGGCAATCGGCCCAATTTCCTGTCGCACCCAGGCGACCAGCTCTTTCCGCAATTCCTCTGACGGATCAACACCCGTAGTGAGCGTGACATAGGCATAGATACCCTGCCCCTTGATATCATGTGGATACCCAACGACAGCCGCCTCCGACACCTTCTCATGAGCGACGAGTGCGCTTTCAACTTCCGCGGTGCCCATGCGGTGACCGGACACATTGATTACATCATCGACACGCCCGGTGATCCAATAATAACCGTCCTCATCACGGCGGGCGCCGTCACCGGTAAAATACCGGCCCGGGAAAGCGGCGAAATAGGTCTGATAAAATCGTTCATGATCACCATAAATCGTGCGCATTTGTCCCGGCCAGCTATCGTCAATACAGAGGATACCCTCGCACACGCCCGTCAGGACTTTGCCATCGCCATCGACCATCACCGGATCGATACCAAAGAAGGGCAACGTTGCCGAGCCCGGCTTCAAATCCGTTGCCCCGGGGAGCGGCGTGATCATGATGCCGCCAGTTTCAGTTTGCCACCAAGTATCGACAATCGGGCAACGGCTATCGCCAACCACCTCGTAATACCAGCGCCATGCCTCGGGGTTGATCGGTTCGCCGACCGAGCCGAGAAGCCTAAGGGATTTGCGCGAGGTCTTCTTCACCGGCCCGTCCCCGTCCCGCATTAGCGCCCGGATCGCAGTTGGCGCGGTGTAGAAAATATTCACCTGATGCTTGTCGCAGACCTCCCAGAAACGGGAAACAGTCGGATAATTCGGCACCCCTTCAAACATCAAGGTGGTCGCGCCATTGGCAAGCGGGCCATAAATAATATAGCTATGGCCGGTCACCCAACCGACATCGGCGGTGCACCAGTAGATATCGCCGTCGTGGTAGTCGAAGACATAGCGGTGGGTCATGGCCGCATAGACAATATAACCACCAGTAGTATGCATGACGCCTTTCGGCTGGCCTGTCGATCCCGAGGTGTAGAGGATAAACAGCGGATCCTCGGCGTTCATTTCCTCAGGCGGACAATCGGCATCCGCTTTCGCCATTTCCTCGTGATACCAGATGTCGCGTCCCTCGGTCCAGTCGATCTTGCCGCCGGTGCGTTTGACGACAATGCAGGTGGTGCAGTCGGGGCAGTTTTCCAACGCCTTGTCCGTGTTCGCCTTCAGCGGGATCGGCCGGCCGCCGCGAACGCCTTCGTCGGCGGTAATAATGCAGTTGGACTTGCAATCGATAATACGGCCCGCCAGCGCATCGGGAGAGAAGCCGCCGAAGACGATGGAATGAATGGCGCCAATTCGGGCACAGGCCAGCATTGCCACGGCCGCCTCGACGATCATCGGCATGTAAAGCGTGACACGATCACCCTTTTTTATTCCCTTTGCCTTCAACACGTTAGAGAATTTGCAAACTTCATCATGCAGTTCGCGATAGGTGAGCGTCTTGTCATCTGTCGGCTCATCCCCTTCCCAGATAATCGCGGGGCTGTCGCCTCGTGTTTCCAAATGCCGGTCGAGACAGTTGTAGCTGACATTCAGCGTACCATCGTGATACCAGCGAATATGCAAATCGTCCTTCGCGTAGGAGACATCCTTGACCTTCGTATAGGGCTTAATCCAGTCGATCCGTTTACCATGCTCGCCCCAGAAGGCCGCCGGATCGTCGATCGACGCGCGATACATCGCATCATAACTCGCCTTGTCCGCCCAGGCGGCATTCGCCAGTTCGGCAGGTACGGGATATAATTCATTTATTGACATGCTCTTAAGCCCTTTCACACCGTAGTCTACGGTAAATCATTTTCCTCACTATCAGGATAACATTTAACGCAGCACGGGAGACGGGTAAAATAAATTTTTACCCGTCGCCGGAATAACCCCTAAATCAAAGTGGTTATCCTGGATATTTTTCCGAAAACGTCAGATTGCCAGATATTCGTGTCGTAGATCCTCATCTTCAAGCACCTCTTTCGCGGTCCCGCGAAAAGCGATTTGTCCCATGTCCAGAATCAATGCCTTGTCGGCCAGTTGCAGGGCGGCGACCGCATTCTGTTCGACGATGACCGTGGTGATTCCGAGTTTCCGGACCTCCATCAGTATCCTTTCAATTTCCTGAACGATCACCGGCGCCAGCCCCTCATAAGGTTCATCCAGCAATAGCAGCTTCACATCTCTGGCCAACGCCCGCGCTACCGCGAGCATTTGCTGTTCTCCGCCTGACATGGTCACAGCGTCCTGATTGCGGCGCTCGCCAAGGCGCGGGAAATGTTCGTAAATCCGCTCGATTTCCCAGCCTTTTGGCTCTGCGACCTGGGCCAGGATCAAATTTTCCTCAACCGTCAGGCCTCCAAATATCCGCCGGTCCTCAGGTACCAGCTGTATTCCAGCCCCCGCTGCCTGATAGGCTTGCAACGGATGGATGGGCAAACCTCCAAGATAAATCTCGCCGCGCTTCAGCGCCGGGCTGTCGAGCCGGGCAAGCGCCCGCAACGTCGAGGTTTTTCCAGCCCCATTGCGCCCCAGCAGAGCGACGATCTCACCCTCTTCCACGTCAAAGGAGACTCCCTGAACGATATAGGATTCCCCGTAATAAGCGTGAATATCCTTAACGCTGAAATATGGTTTTTTAATTTCCGCCGACATCAGGCAGCTCCCCCCAGATAGGCTTCCTTGACTTTAGGATCCTCGCGTACTTCCTCAGGATCACCGCCGGCAATAATTTCGCCGCGGGCAAGAACGCTAACTTTGTCGGCAAGGCTGAAAACGACATGCATGTCATGCTCGATAATGATCTTTGTCATGCCTCGCGATTTTATTTTCTTGAGCAGGTCAATCGTCTGATTGGTGTCATGGCGGGCCATTCCCGCCGTCGGTTCATCCAGCAACAACAGCCGCGGTCGCAGGATCAGGCACATTCCGAGTTCAAGCCGCCGCTTGTCGCCGCGTGACAGACTCCCCGCTTCCATCATCATCATGTCCTTCAGGCCGACATCCTCAAGGATATTCTCGGCTTCATCACGAATCTCCCCCTGACGGGTGAGAGGCTTAGCCGCATTGAAACGAAAGGAGCCATCGCGGTGGGAAAATGCCGGGATCATGACATTTTCAAGCAGGGACATTTCCTGGAAAATCTCCGGAGTCTGGAAAACCCGGGCCACGCCAATCTGGGCAATTTCATGAGGCTTTTTGCCGGTCAGTTCCTCGCCGTCAAATATTACCTTCCCCGTATCAGGTTTCAGGCGGCCGATACAAACATTGAGCAGGGTTGATTTACCCGCACCGTTGGGCCCGATTATCGCATGCGTGGTCCCCTCTTCCACATGCAGGTTTATATTCGACAACGCGCTCAGCCCGCCGAAGCTCTTGTTGATATTGTCCAAATGAAGAACGAGATCACCCATGGTCTTCCCTTTACTCGCCGGCCTGGTTCGGGGCCTGCACCGATTGTGCGTCGCGTTTTCTATCCGAGGTGAATAAACTAAAGATGCGGTTGAAGCCTTCGACAAGACCGCCGGGCAGGAAGATTACGACAATGACGAATAGCAGCCCCAGAGTGAGGTTCCACCCACTGCCGACGAAAAGACCGACAACAGGGACCAGAAAATCCACAACCGAATCTGGCAAGAAGGAAAAGGCATGATGCAGGACGTTGTTATCGAAAGATGAGAATATATTCTCGAAATACTTGATAAGGCCGGCCCCCAGCATCGGCCCGATCAGCGTCCCCGCGCCGCCGAGAATTGTCATCAACACCACCTCTCCCGAGGCGGTCCATTGCATTCTCTCGGCCCCCGCAAGCGGGTCTGTCACTGCAAGCAGGCTTCCGGCCAGCCCGGCATACATGCCGGATATGACGAACGCCGTCAGCATATAGGGACGTGTGTTCAGCCCCGTATATTTCATTCGGTTCTGGTTTGACTTGATCCCTTTCAGCATCAATCCAAATGGCGACCGGAATATGAGCAATGACAGGAAGAAACAGATGATCAGTAGCACGGCGCAAAAATAAAATCCCGGGTAACCGCTCATCGGTTCGCCGAATAAATCGGTGATGGGCAATCCCGCACTCGTTGCCTCCCCAAACATCCTGTCGATAATACGCGGATCAGCGCGGGCCAACTGCAATCCGGTTTCCCCGTTGGTAATGGGGGTTAGCACCGAATACGCCAGATTATAGGACATCTGCGCAAAGGCGAGAGTCAGGATTGAGAAATAGATGCCCGAGCGCCGCAGGCTTAAAAAGCCAATGATAAGGGCAAGAAGTCCCGAAAAGATAACTCCGAAGATCACGGCAGGAATAGCGTTCATGGTCAAGAGCTTGAACGACCAGACGGCGGCGTAGGAGCCAACCCCGAGAAAGGCAGCATGCCCGAACGAAAGATAGCCCGTTAGCCCGAAAAGAATATTAAAGCCAATAGCAAAAATACCATAAATCGCGAACTTCTGCAGCAAATCAGGATAGTTGGCGCCGAACGGCTCCGACCATAGCGGGAGCGCCAGAATGACAGCGGAGAAGATAAGCAAAAGGAGCGCATCATTGAGAAACGGCTTTTTCATTTTATTCATCCATCACGCCGGTTTTGCCCAATAATCCGCGCGGCAGAACCAGTAAAATAATCACGGCGACAAGATAGAGAATAATCTGGTCAATGCCCGGAAGAATATCCTTTATCTCGTTCATTGAGGCGAAGGACTGCACGATTCCGAGCAGGAATCCGGCCAACACGGCGCCGCCAAGCGATCCCATCCCCCCCACCACAACAACGACAAAGGATAGAACGAGGAATTCCATTCCAAGATGATAATCCGGCGGCAGAATGGGCGTATACATCACGCCGGCAACACCGGCAACGACAGCCGCAAGGGCGAACACGATCGTGAATCGTCGCTGGATATTAATGCCAAGAAGGCCCACTGTCTCGCGGTCCCACATCCCGGCGCGCACCACCATGCCGTAGGTCGTGAACTGCAGAAAGGCAAAGACCGCAAAAATGATGACGCCGGAAAAACAGAGATAGACGAGACGCCACCATGGATACACCAGGTTTTTGCCAAGTCCCACCCAGGATCCGACATCTGCACTTCCGGCGAGAAATGCCGGTGCGGACTGCGGTATCGGGTTGGCGCCGAAATACGCCTTGATAATTTCCTGAATGACGATTGCAAGGCCGAACGTGACGAGTATCTGTTCGGCATGCGAGCGCTTGTAAAAATGTTTTATCAGGCCGCGCTCCATCACATAGCCGACCAGCAACATAAAGGGGATGGCGAGTAAAATCGACAGCGGTACCGAATAATTGATAATCGTCGTGCCGATATCGCCAAACCAGGTTTCGATATAGGGCTGTTCCTTGTAGGCGGCAAAAGCCGTAATGTTTTCATCGCGGATCTTGGCGGAAATCGTCACTAATTTCTGAAAAGTAACGGCGCAGAATGCGCCCAGCATAAACAGCGCGCCATGGGCGAAATTGACGATCCCCAGAGTCCCGAAGACTAGCGTTAGCCCCAGCGCAATCAGGGCGTATGCAGCACCCTTATCCAGACCATTTAATATTTGAATAAAAATGGCATCCATAAAAATCTACCCAGAAGGCCCCCAAAAATGGTCGATTTAACGAGAAGTCGATGTACACGCGGAAAGAGCAAGCCGGGCGGGATGGCGACCGCGACTGGTCGCCATCCCGCCTATTGTTGCTTATTCCCTACATTTTAACTTCATACGGCCCAAGTTCGCCGCCGAATATTTTCCAATCATATTCCACTTGAGCGCGTGGCGTAACATCGACAACGTTCAGAAGATCGAACTGGCTTGATGGGTTTTCATTCCCGCGCACCACCAGCACATCCTTGAAGCACTGATGATCTGCAGCGCGATACAGGGTCGGACCGTTGCCCATACCGTCGAAGTTGAAGCCTTCCAGCTGCTTGATCACTTCTGGTGGGTAGAAGGTGCCGGCCATTTCACAGGCATTCGCATACAGTAATGTCTGGACATAACAGGTATGGGCGGCCATGGAGGGCGGAGCCCCATATTCGGCGCCGAAGGACTTCACAAAGGCCTGCGAGCCTTCGTCCTGCAGCGACCAGTTCCAGTTGGCGGTTCCTAGAATGCCCTTGATGGCATCGCCAGCACCCTGCGCCATCAGGCGCGAGAACAACGGCACAACAATCTCGAAGTTCTTGCCATTGACCTGCTTGTCGCGCAGGCCGAACTGAACTGCCTGCGTGAGGGAGTTGATCATGTCCTTGCCGTAATGGTTCAGGATCAACACATCGGCATCGGAATTCAGGACCGGAGTGATATATTGCGAAAAGTCACCGGCACCAACCGGGGTTCTCACGGTATTAACTGTTTGCCAGCCGAGCGCCTCGGTTGAGTTCTTGATCGATTCTTCCTGAGTCCAGCCCCAAGTGTAGTCGGCGGTCAGGTGATAGGCCTTGCGATCAGTGCCATATTCCTTTTTCAGCACCGGCGCCAACGCCGCACCAGACATATAGGCATTGAAGAAATGACGGAAACCATACCGGCGCTTGTCCTTACCCGTCGTGTCATTGGAATGAGTGAGGCCCGCCATGAAGATGATACCCTGTTCCTGGCAGAGTGACTGTACGGCAACCGCCACACCGGAGGACGAGCCGCCAGTGACCATCAGGACACCGTCCTTTTCGATCATGCGTTTCGCCGAAGCGCGCGCCGCATCCGATTTTGTCTGGGTATCTCCGGTTGAATAGGCAACCTTTTTGCCAAGGATCCCTTTGCCTGTGAGACTCGATGGCTTAAAGGTGTTGAGCATGCCGCCGTCGCCTTCGCCATTCAGATGTTTTACTGCGAGTTTGTAGGCACGGAGCTCGTCGGCACCTTCGTCCGCGTAAGGGCCGGATTGCGGCACGTTAAACCCGAGCGTAACCTGGTCTGCATTTTTTGGATCATTGCGAAAGTCGGCGGCCCAAGCGTTCTTGATAAAGAAGCTCGGGGTCGATGCAACCAGTCCCGTTACCGCGCCAGCCTTCAGCAGGCCCCGGCGCGAAACGCCTGGTTTCTTGATGTCATTCATAAAATTTCTCCCATTTTCCAGTAGGTCATCCCTGTGCCGGGAGTTTATCATTTTGTTTTCCGTAGAATTCAAACCCCCGCCCTGTAAAAATTTCACATTTTTAATATTATTCCAATAATACACTGGAAAACGGCGGTTTTTTATGTCAATATTTTTCGAATAATTTTGTAAATATGTAAAGTATGTAAATATCAGGATCAGAAACATGGCAAGATCCGCGCTTTTGGGAACCCGGCTCAGGAGATTGCGCAAGGAAAAGAAACTGACACAGGTTGAACTCGCCGACCGCCTTGGCATCTCTGCAAGCTATCTCAATTTGCTCGAACATAACCGGCGCAGTATCACAGTACCTCTGCTGCTGCGAATAAGCCAGATTCTCAAAGTCGATCCGCTGGTCTTCTCGCCCCAGGAGGAAGGGCTCCTGATCGCCGAAGTAACGGACGCCCTGAAAGACCCGCTGTTTGCTGATGACGACTTTGGCGATGAGGACATCGCGGCGATGGCGGCTGATGCGCCAATGCTCTGCTCCGCGCTCAAAAAGACATATGATGCCTACAAGGCTTCGCAGACCGATATGCAGCTGTTAAGCGAACGTTTATCCCAGGACCTGCTGTTCGCCGGCTCCTCTTTTCGTCTGCGGACCCTGGTGACATCGATCCTGTCTTCCACTGAAATTGTGCATGATAATGAAGATCTTGGCCCGAAGGAACGAAAGGAATTCTTACAGATTGTTCTAAAAGACAGCGAGGCCCTGACTGATACGGTCAACGAACTTCTCGGCATTGTTGGTGGCGACGGCCTGAGCGGCAAAACATGGGCCCCGTCTCCTAATGAGGCGGTGTCAGATTTTATTCAGTCGCGGAATAATTATTTCGAGCCGATCGAAATCGCCGCAACGGAATTCCGCAATTCAATTGGCAGCGACGATATCCTGCCAACACTGGCACTGGCTGATTTTCTAAGGCGCGAACATGGCGTTCAAATCGATTATGCCAATCGCGACAGCCATAACACCGAGGCGACCTTATATGACGAACAGAACCGGTCGCTGGTTCTCTCGAAGGCCCTGCCACAATCGAGCGTCAATTTCCATCTGGCGTTGCTCTGTGGTCAATTGTCGTTTTCCAGTCTGTTTGACGAATTGGTGAACGCACCGGAATTGCCCAGCGATGCCGCGCGGGCGAAAGCCGTTGCCGCCCTGTCCAACTATTTTGCCGGTGCCTCTCTACTGCCCTATGATATATTTTTCCGTGCGGCGGAGGACCTGCGCTATGACATTGAGCTGTTGCAACAGCAGTTCGGCGGCAGTTTCGAACAGATCTGCCATCGCCTGACGACACTGCAGCGACCCGGAAAATCAGGCATTCCCTTTCACCTGATCCGAAGTGACGTCGCCGGGAACATCTCGAAACGGTTCAGCGCCTCTGGCTTGCGTATTCCGCGCTATGGCAATTCCTGTCCGCGGTGGGTGCTACATGCCGCGTTCCTGACCCCCGGCACTATCTGCCCGCAAATTTCCGAGATGCCCGACGGCAGCCGGTTTTTCTCGATTGCCCGGACCGTGACCAAGCCAAGTCTCGGCTATTCCCAGCCAAAACGCCATTATGCCATCAGTATCGGCTGTGATGTCAGCCAGGCACAGCGACTTATCTATGCCGACAGCATGAACCTTGCGGCGCCAAGAACAGTTATGCCCGTCGGCATTACCTGTCGGCTGTGCGAACGGTCGAACTGCGCGCAGCGCGCGGCGCCGCCCCCCTCCCAGATCCGGCAGATGGCCGCGCCGCAGAAACGCAACATATCGCCCGGAATTGGGGATATCTAGGGCCGCACGGCGCTTGGCCAGCGCCTGTTACTTGCTTTGAAGGATTAGCCGGCCTTTTGCCGTGCGCCGAATGACGCCGTCGCGCAGTGCGGTGAATTCGAGTTCCATGTTGGGGCCCGTCAATGTTCGCTTGTAAACCTGCATATCATAGTCGCCGACATCGCTGATCGCCATGACATAGACAGTTAATGTCTGCTTGCTGATCCGCGCCCAGGAAACAGTGTCCCCCGCATAGACATCTCCCCCGAGATTGTTTTTCCAAACATTGGGAACTTCCGATTTGACATAGGTAAATGTCGTTTCCTTCAGAACTTCCTTGGGGTTCGTCGGGCTTCCCTTCTGGCGAAGCAAGGTCCGCCATGTCACGGTAAAATCCCCGTTGTCCGCCGGCGAGATGCTCACGTCAATATCGCGGCTGGTAATCGGAAAATTCACGCTGACATTATTTTCAGAGATGGCATTTCCCTGCCAATTGCCCGCAAATGCGGAAATCGGAAGGTCTTTTGCCGCAGCGACGACCGGCAGTGCCACGGCAATGATCACCGCCACCAGAAAATTCACGACTCTACTCAATGTTCCTGTCCCCCAAATATATTTCATTTAACCTGCCCCTGATACCCCGCACAATAGGGCAAGGCCGCGCGCGGGACCAGTCTATTTTATCGCCAGTGGGTCATAAAAAAGGCCGCAAACATTGCGGCCTTTTTTGTATTTTACAGTTATCGCCTAGCTTTCATCCACAACAATTTTTCCGTTTGTGATGTCGGTTGAAGTCAAAACGGAGTTCTCGACAACAACTGAAAAATCGGCGATTGGTGCGTTGGCCCCATCGGTTACGGTAATCGTGGTATTCGTCCCGTCATCACTGAAAACGACATGATCGGCTCGGTCGCCCGAATTAATATTCAAATCATCGAATACGGCGGACAGGTCAATGACATCATGATCACCATTGGTGCCGAAATCGTGAATGACGTCATCGCCATCCGACTGCGCACTCTGGAATACAAACCGGTCATCGCCATCATTACCGGTGAGCGAATCATCTCCGGCCTGCCCAGCGATATAATCATTTCCCGTCCCGCCCATAATCGTATCCACGTTCTGCGTCCCCGTGTAGAACGTATCGGGGCTGATCTGGATATTCAGGTCTGCCGTACTTGTCGATCCAACCGTATCGGAAATGGTGTAACTGAACACCTCGCTCTCGAAGTTCGAAACATCAGTATTTGCGACATAATGATAGTCACCGTTTTGAAAATTCAGCTCCAGAACGCCGAAATCGGTTGTCAGTGTAAGGTTATTCCCGCTCACCGTTACGTTTGGATTGCCATCATCGCTCAGATCATATGTCGTCCCATTATAGGCCACCGATACAATCGGAATGGCGGCGAGCGGATTATCACCTGCACTATCGTTGGTCAGCACATTCCCGGATAATTCCGCTTGCGTTGCCACAAGACTGCCATTCAGCTGGGCAGCGTCATCCACATATAAATACGGGCCGCCCGGTGCAGTCACATTATCGTCCGTCGGCGTATTGTCGAAGAGCCCGAGATATTCACTATTGTTCGCCGCCGCGCCAATCCCGACGGAATAGACCTCGGCACCGCTGAGATCATTATTCACCCAATCGTTAAAGGAATTAATCGCAAAACCGTTGCCGCCCGGACCAGACTCCGTCGGAACACCGTCGGAGAGAAAATAGAACTTGGGCACATCCTGGGGATCGAAATCAATGGTACGCGCGAGATTAAGCGCTTCGTAATAGCTCGTCCCGCCACCGCTCAGACTGTCAATTCCGTTGAGGGCATTCAATGTCGAGGCAAGCGTGGTAAAGGTCCCATCACCACCGCCCAGGAATTTGGCCGTGGAATCAAAATCAATAATTGTAATCTTGGTGCCATCCGGATTCTGAGAAAACAGGGTTGTTGCCAGGTTTTTCAGCGCCTGTTCCATTAATGCAAGATCGTTTTGGGACAAACTCGCGGAGGTATCGACGATAAAAACAGCATGGGTATCGAGTGGCTCGGTAATCACCACAGGCCCGTCGGCAACAGCATTTGGACCGAGGACCACAGGCACATCGTCCACCGTCACGTTAATGGTAAGGCTAGTGCTGGCCGTGTTGTCGCCCTCCTGCAGTTCGCCGCCGGCCCCGACCATCGCCGCCTCCAGCGAGGTCGCGGTCACCGACAGCGAGAAATCCGTCGTGTCGTCAGTGACTGGGGTAATCGACATGTTCGCGAGATTCCAGCCCGTCACATCGACGCTGCTGCCATTACCAATAAAACTGTTAGTGCCATCGGTCAGGGTCGCGCCCGTCGGAACGCCATCAATAGACAGGGACAGGCTTTCAGACCCGTCCGTATCCTGAAGCGCCGCCGAGATATCCGGCAACCCAATCGCCGTATTCTCATTGCCGGTTACCGACGCATCCGCGCCGGAGGCATCTAAGGTAAGCGTCGGCAGGTCCGCCACCGCGTCAATCAGCACATCAATCGTCCCCGCCGTTCCGGCCGTGGCAGCCGCCGCGCCGTCCTGAGACCAGGGGGTTACAATGATTGAAAAGTCACCATCGCTGTCCGCGGGAAGGCCGGTAATCGTCAGTGCGGCCAGATCGGCCTGCTCCACTCGCCAGCCACCGGCGTCGGCCGCTCCGGCAGAGAAAGTCACAGCGGCGGGATACCCACTCAGGATCACCCAACCGTCTTCCGTTCCGCCTTGGCCGGTTGTCAGCGTGATGGCAAGGGCGATGTTTCCATCTGCCGGGGCCGGAACCGAGGCAATCTGATCAGCAGCAGTTCCAAAATCCTCTTTCCCAGCCGCGTCCGTAACGATGACAGTCGGCACGTCCGAACCAGGATTAGGGCTGCCGATGGGCCGGAAATCTTCATTCTTACCAATGATTTCATCGGCTTCCTCACGAGAAAAAGAGAGATCCGTCGGCGGCAAAAGATCGGCGATACCAAGGGGGTCGCCAATGCTGCCATCGTGAAAGGGCTGAAAATGGGCGCCGCCGCCATCGCTCACGTTATTTCCGGCCTGCGGCGAAATGTCGGCGACCGAATATCCCTCCACCAATGGCGTGATCTGGTCAACCACAACAACGTTGCCGTTGGCGAACCCAATCGCCGGCGGGTTTTCCGTCACCGCGAATGTCAGGAAATCCTGCAATAAAACCGAGGGTCCGCCATCAACCGGCGTAATAATCAGGTTTCCGCCGTCCTGACTAAAAGTAACGTCCTGAAGCGATGCGAAGGGCAGCTCAATTGTTTCTCCGGGCATTGCCACAATTGTCATTCCAACATCGTGACCTGAATTTTCACCGACGCTGTTATTGGTGTTCGACGTTGCCATTGCTCACACTCCACGGACATTTACATAATACCAGAGACAACCCAAATTAGGTAACCCTCTGGAAAAATTATCAAAATCGGGTTTCTTTTCTATGTAGCCCGAACTATAGCCAACTTTTTACACTGAAGCGATTGTTATCCACATCCCCTAAATGGGGGATAGACACAAAAATAATCAAATTTTACGTAATTGTGGAAACTTATTTATCAGGAAACCGCGTTTGCCACAGTCTAGAGGCAAAATGTAAAGGACTCGTAACTTTTTAAACATTTGAAGGCGCGACCGTCAGGTCTTTAGCAGAGCCAGTTTTGCCAGCAGAGCGGAAAGCAGAGCAATCGCGATAGAGGCCAGCATAATTGCCTGCAAAGAAATATCTGCATCAAGCGCCCACCCCATGAAAACCGGCCCAAGGGCGGATCCGAAGACCATGACGACGGTCGCAACTGACCGGATTGCCCCGAGATGAAGGGTTCCGTAAAGCTCTGGCCAGAGGGAAGAGAGGACCGGACTGGTAGATCCCGCCCCGAGACCAAGAACAAACATGACCACGACCGCATACCCCTGCGGTCCGGAATAGCTAAAAATAGCGAGGCCTAGCATCAGCGGTAACAGTACGAAAGGCATGATCCGGCGTGCCCGGAAGATATCCACAAAAAAGCCGGACACCATGCCCCCAATCAGGGAGGCGAGGGCGAAAACAGTGAAACACAATGTCCACCATTTAAAATCCCAGCCCTTTAACGAGATAAAATAGACCTGATGAAAGAACAGGCCGGTGATAATTGCGGCCTGGGCCATGGCCGTCGGCGCCAACAGGTAAAAGCGCCTGTCGCGCAGCACTTCCGCGCGGCTCCAGTGCCGTGCCTCCTTATCTGCTGCCACCAGAAGCTTCGCGCCGGGACCGTCCTGACGAGTGGTGTGACGGATAAGCACGGGAATAACCGGCAGCAGGGTAATCGCCATCAGGACCCCCATACCCGGCCAGATATATCGCCAGTCAACCACGCCGAGGGCCAGCACAATCAGCGGCGGGAACAACGCCTCGCCAAGCGGGAAACCGAGACCGGCGATGGCGACCGCCCGCCCCCTCTCCGCCTCATACCGCCGCGCCATCGAGGTGAGCGAGACATGTGTCATCATCCCCTGACCCATGAAGCGGATGCCTATGATCCCGAAAAAAAGTGTAATTGGCCCCTGAATAAACCCAAAAGCCAGCATCGCCGCGATCATGATCAGCGTGATCTTGAACACGAACTGGCGAAGCGGCAATCGGTCGACCAGCGGCCCGCCCTTCCATAACATCGCGGCGCAGAGAAGCGTTGCGACCGTGTAGATGGCGCCAAACTCTCCGTTGCTGAGGTTAAAATCCTGGCGGATATGACCACCGATGACGGAGATGACATAGGTCTGCCCAGGCCCCGACCAGAATGAAAGAAGCAATCCAAAAAGCAGAAACCGCCATTCCTGGCGGATAAAGGGTATCGTTCCTTCAATACGCATAACGTGACCGGCCTGTCCGGGTGAAAACTGCGGTCATTGCGTCATGTTTGCTGGCCTAAGTCAATGAGCCAATCCTCACCCGCCAAATGTTTTCTTGATCCTGTCCCGCCCCTGACTCGCTTCTTCCGCAAAAAACGTAAAACAGACTGGTATATCTGCTCTTTGAATGTCAAAATCCGCTCTCAGGGAAGTTAAGATAAAAAGAAGAGCCGCCCAATGTCACGCTACGTCCTCGCCATCGATCAGGGAACCACGTCCAGCCGCGCCATCGTTTTTGATAAGGACTACACGCCTGTCGCCACCGGGCAGCGGGAATTTACCCAGCATTATCCGGCCTCAGGCTGGGTCGAGCATGACCCGGAGGAAATCTGGGACACGACAATCGCCACCTGCAAGGAGGCCCTTGCCAAAGCAAGTGCGACAATCGCGGATATTGCCGCCATCGGCATCACCAACCAGCGCGAAACGGTGGTGATCTGGAACCGGGAAACAGGCAAGCCAATCCATAATGCCATTGTCTGGCAGGACCGGCGGACCTCGGATTTATGCATGGCTCTCAAGGAAAGAGGGCTGGAAAATCTGTTCACGGAAAAAACCGGCCTGCTGCTCGATCCGTATTTTTCCGGTACTAAAATCTCCTGGCTGCTGGATAATATAGAGGGTGCCCGGAGCGATGCTGAAGCGGGCAAGCTCGCATTCGGGACTATTGACAGCTTCCTGCTCTGGCGGCTCACCGGCGGCAAGGTTCACGCGACCGACGCGACGAATGCCTCTCGGACGCTGGTCTATGACATTCACAAGGGGGAATGGTCGGACGAACTCCTGAAAATTCTGGATATCCCGATATCCCTGCTTCCAGAGGTGCGTGACAGCTCGGCCGATTTCGGGGTGCTTGACCCGTCACTTCTCGGCGGATCCGTGAAAATCACAGGAATTGCGGGAGACCAGCAATCAGCGACGATCGGCCAGGCCTGCTTCACGCCAGGCATGATGAAATCAACCTACGGCACGGGATGTTTTGCCGTCCTCAACACAGGCGATACCCCCGTTGCCTCGCAGAACAGGTTGCTGACCACTATCGCCTATCAGCTGGACGGCAAGCCGACCTACGCCCTCGAAGGATCCATTTTCATTGCCGGGGCCGCCGTTCAATGGCTACGCGATGGATTGGGCATTATCAAGGAGGCGGCGCAATCAGGGGAACTCGCCGCCAAGGCTGATCCGGAACAGTCGGTCATTATGGTGCCCGCGTTCGTGGGTATCGGCGCACCCTACTGGGATTCCAAATGCCGGGGCGCGATCTTCGGGATCACCCGCGCAACAGGCCCGAAGGAATTCGCAAAAGCCGCCCTTGAGAGTGTCTGTTTTCAAACCCGCGACCTGCTCACGGCAATACAAGCTGATTTTGAGACCGAACATGAGACCGTTCTTCGCGTCGATGGTGGCATGGTCGCCTCGGACTGGACGATGCAGCGTCTCGCCGACATTCTGGGCGTGCCAGTTGACCGCCCGAAATCAGCGGAAACCACGGCGCTCGGTGCCGCCTACCTTGCGGGGCTTTATGTCGGTTTCTATCCATCGCCTGATGAATTTGCCAAATCCTGGCGACGCGACAGGCAATTTTCGCCGCAGATGCCCGAGGCAGAGCGCGATGTCGCCTATGCCCTTTGGCAGGACGCGGTCCATCGCACGCTAACAAATCGGAAATGACCATGGCTACGATCGAGTATTTTT
Organism: Sneathiella sp.; assembly: GCF_041689005.1. Classification (GTDB taxonomy): domain Bacteria; phylum Pseudomonadota; class Alphaproteobacteria; order Sneathiellales; family Sneathiellaceae; genus Sneathiella. Next base: position 25,095 of record NZ_JBDNHC010000036.1, on the reverse strand, counting down.
ATGCGGGCTATTCGGCCTTTGCCTATATCGGGTCGGCGGAACTCCAGCGGATCGCACAGGAGGCAGGCTGCGAAATTGATCATCGCCCCATTGATTTACGACAAGTCGTTGCCAGAAGCGGCACGATCCCCCCGCCTGAGCGGACAGAGGCGCATCGGGACTATTATTTCGGCCGAGAGATCATCCGCTGGGCCGAGCATCGGAATATTCCGGTTATGTCCGGAAAGCCGACCCATCATGACAACGACATCACCTTGTCGAACTGTATGCTCATCGCCGGACAGCTTCAGGGGGTAGACATGGATCGCTTGTCACACGAAATGTTGAAGGCGCATTGGGTCGATGACTATGACCTCGATAATCGCGATGACCTTATGCGGATAGGGCAGGCCGCCGGGATTGATCCCGTACCCTTGCTGGACACCGCCATGACGGCGACGGTTCGCGATATTTACGGAAAGAACACAAAAGAAGCGATTGCCCGGTCGGTTTTCGGCTCGCCGACCTATTTCGTCGAGGGCGACATGTTCTACGGGCAGGACCATCTGGAACTGGTTGCCCGCGCGCTTGAAACGCCTTACCGGGGCCGCTGGCCGAGATAATGGGCGCTCTGCTCGCTACAGCCGCTTTTCACTTTTCGGATCGAATATATGCAAATGGTCCGGGGTCACACGTATCGGCAGAACATCCCCCTTATTAATATATTGAATGCCGTCCAGCCGCACAGTCAGGTTGGTCTTGCTCTCGCCGAAATGGCCGTGAACAAGGGTATCCGCGCCCAGATGCTCGATCATCACCGCCTTAAGCGGGACCGCGTCCGTCGCATCGGCCGCGACTTCCAGATGTTCGGGCCGGACTCCCATAATCACATCGCGGCCCGCGTTCTCTGGCATCCCGCCGTTTCCGAGTGGTAGCGCCGCCTGTCCTGAGACAGTCACGTTGCGGCCCTCCTGATCGATTTTCGCCTCGGAGAAATTCATAGCGGGAGAGCCGATAAAGCCGGCGACAAATAGCGAGGCCGGCCGCTCATACAACTCAATCGGCGTCCCCAGCTGTTCAACGATACCCTCATTCAAAACCATCAAGCGGTGACCGAGGGTCATTGCCTCAACCTGGTCATGGGTCACGTAGACGCTGGTAATGCCAAGATCGGTTTGCAGCCCCTTGATCTCAAGCCGCATTTGTACGCGCAATTTGGCGTCCAGATTTGAGAGCGGTTCATCGAACAGGAAAACACTCGGCTCCCGGACGATGGCGCGGCCCATGGCAACCCGCTGGCGCTGCCCACCGCTGAGCTGCCGGGGCTTGCGCGTCAGCTGCTCCTCAGTCAGCTCAAGGATGGTCGCGGCCTTTTTGACCCGCTCGTCGATTTCCGTCTTCGGAAGGCCCATGATTTTAAGGCCATAAGCCATATTCTTATAGACAGTCATATGGGGATACAGAGCATAATTCTGGAATACCATGGCGATATCCCGCTCGGACGGCTCAAGGTTATTGACCACTCTCTCGCCAATACTGATCGAGCCTTCAGTCACTGATTCAAGCCCGGCAATCATGCGCAAAAGCGTTGACTTGCCACAGCCTGACGGACCGACAAGAACAAGAAACTCTCCCTCCTCGATCGCAACGTCCACACCATGAATTGCCTTGAACCCATTCGGGTATGTCTTGCGAAGGTTTTCCAGAACGACACGTGCCATAATCTTTCTTCTCTTCCTACTTCTCGGTTTCCGTCAGGCCCTTGACGAACAGGTTCTGCATAAAAATCACGACGCAGACCGGCGGCACCATCGCCAACAATGCCGTCATCATGATCACATTCCATTCAGGTGCTTGTTCAGCGGATTCCAGCATCTGCTTGATGCCCATAACAACCGTATACATGTGAACGTCCGATGTGATCAGCAGCGGCCACAGATACTGGTTCCAGCCATAAATGAACAGAATCACGAACAGGGCGGCAATATTGGTGCGCGACATCGGGATCAGAATGTCCCAGAAGAACCGCATCGGTCCCGCGCCATCCACCCGAGCCGCCTCCAGCAGTTCATCGGGTATGGTCAGGAAGACCTGCCGGAACATGAAGGTTGCCGTCGCAGAGGCGATCAGCGGTATCGACAGCCCCCAATAGGTATCGAGCATGCCGAGATTGGCGACTACCTCATAGGTTGGCAGGATCCTGACCTCCACTGGCAGCATCAGCGTAATGAAGATCATCCAGAAGAAAAACATCCGAAATCGGAAGTTAAAATAGACGATGGCAAAGGCCGACAGCAGGGAAATCGAGATCTTGCCGACGGCAATCATCATCGCCATCACCAGGCTGTTAAACAGCATGCCCGCGACCCCCTGACCATTTCCGCCCGAAAGCCCTTTGTTCAGCGCAAGGCTGAGGTTCTCAAAGAAATGTCCGCCGGGCAGCAGGGGAAGCGGAACCTGCGTCATCCGTAGCTCGTTATGCGTGGCGGCCACAAAGGTAATCCAGATTGGAAAGGCCACCATGGCAATGCCGAGAATCAGAATGAGATGGGAAAATATGGTAAGCAGGGGCCGGTTTTCAATCATCAGTAGGACACCTTCTTCTCGACATACTTAAACTGCACAACCGTCAGGCTGACCACGATGATCATCAGGATCACCGATTGCGCCGCCGAACCGCCAAGGTCCAGTCCGACGAACCCGTCGTTGAACACCTTGTAGACCAGGATCGTTGTCGCGCTCGCCGGACCACCGGCGGTTACCACATGGATGATGCCAAATGTCTCAAAGAAGGCGTAGACGATATTGACCACCAGCAGGAAGAAGGTCGTCGGCGACAGAAGTGGAAATATGATATCCCAGAAACGGCGGAAGGGCCCCGCCCCGTCAATCGCTGCCGCCTCAATCAGGGATTTCGGGATCGATTGCAGTCCAGCGAGGAAAAACAGGAAGTTATAGGCAATCTGTTTCCAGGCCGCCGCCATGACCACCAGAGCCATCGCCTGATCACCGTTGATATTATGGTTCCAGTCATAGCCGAACACCGCAAGAAAATAAGTCAGAATACCTAGGGTGGGGTTGAACATAAATACCCAAAGAGCGCCCGCCGTCACCGGAGCAACCGCATAGGGCCAGATCAGCAGCGTCCGGTATATCCCTGAGCCCTTAATCACCCGGTCGGCCATAACCGCCAGCATCAGGGCGAATGACATGGAGATGAACGCAACGGCGGCGGAGAAGACGATTGTCCGCTCGAACGCTCCCCAATATTGTTCTTCATGAAACAGTAAAATGAAATTCTGGAACCAGACGAATTCCGTCTTGAGGCCAAACGCATCCTGTATTAGCAAGGATTGGTACAGGGCCTGTCCCGCCGGCCAAATAAAGAAAACAAGCGTCACAATTATCTGCGGCATTACCAACAGAAACGGTAACACTGAAGGGCCGAAATGAACTTTTTTCAGCATGAACTACCCCTGTTCGATATCTCCCGCAGCAGCCGACAGCCGCTACGGGAGAATAACCGATTATTTTTAAATCAGCTTATTTATTTGCCGATTCAAATTTACGGAGCTGGGCATCGCCGAGTTCGACGGCATCGTCCATCGCCTCAGAGCTTGATTTCTTCCCGCTCCAGATCGCTTCCATCTGATCATTGATAATGTCGCGTATCTGGACGAAATTACCAAACCGGATGCCCCGGGAGTTGGGAGTAGGCTCATTCAGGCTGAGTTCCTTGATCGCCGTATCGGTGCCAGGGTTTTCCTTATAAAAACCCTGTTCTTTCGACAGCTCATACGCCGCCTTGGTAATCGGCACATAGCCGGTTTCCTGATGTCACCATGCCTGTACTTTTGGGGAGGAAAGATAGGTCAGGAACTTGGCAACACCTTTATAGTCGCCCTGATCCTTGCCTTTCAAAACCCAGAGTGTCGCCCCGCCGATAATGGAATTCTGTGGGCTGTCGATGATACTTGGATAGTAGGGCAACATAGCTTGGCCAAATTTGAATTTCGCCTGGCTCTTGATGGCTCCGTAGTAAGACGACGAATTCATCCACATGCCGCAGTCCCCATTGGTGAACATCGGCAGGCTGTCGCCGCGGCGACCGCCATAGACAAACAGCTTCTCCTTGGACCATTTTTCCAAATTTGCCATATGCATTTTGACGGCATCGTTATTAAACGTGAATTTGGTGTCCAGTCCTTTGAACCCGTTTTCCTCGGTTCCCATGGGAATATTATGCCATGAGCCGAAATTCTCGATCATGACCCAGGATTGCCAGCCGAACGAAAAGCCGCATTTATAACCGGCGTCGACCAGCTTCTTCGACGCGGCTTCCACTTCCGGCCAGGTCTTGGGAACCTCGGCCACACCTGCCTTGTCCAGAGCATCCTTGTTATACCACATAACTGGTGTGGAGCTGTTGAACGGCATCGACAGCAATTCCCCATCCGAGGTCTGGTAATAACTGATTACAGCAGGCAAATAATCGGACTTGTCGAACGGCTCCCCGGCATCCTTCATCATCTGTTCGACCGGATAAATTGCGCCTTTCGCCGCCATCATCGATGCCGTTCCAACTTCGAACACCTGCACGATATGCGGCTGCTTTTTCGCCCGAAAGGCCGCTACCGCTGCCGTCATTGTTTCAGTATAGTTGCCCTTGAAAGTCGGCACAACTTTGTAGTCGGATTGGGTCGCATTGAAATCTTCGGCAATCTTATTGACCCGCTCCCCATTGACGCCGCCCATGGCATGCCACCATTGAATTTCAGTTGCAGCCGACGCGAGGCCAATGCTGCTGGCCATCGTGGCAAGCACGACCGGCGCAAAAAGCTTTTTAAATATTGACATTATATTTTCCCTACAAGGTTGATTGAAACGGCCGCCGATATCTATCGAAGCCTGAATTTAATTTTCTAATGGAGACAACCCTTCTCCCCCATCAGAGTACCGGTATTTGCAAGTCTATCAATGACGGTTTAATGACAGTGCCGGAATCTCAGCAAAGAATTAGCAAATCTGCAGTTTGATGATAATATTTGGGTATGGGTCCATAACATGATGATATGGAATTCAAAAAAAATATGGAGAGTTATGAATCGACTCAGACAACTCGAAGCTTTCCGGGCCGTTATCATGGCGGGCGGCGTGACTTCGGCGGCAAACATGCTCAACATCAGTCAACCGGCTGTCAGTCGGTTGATTGCCAGTCTTGAGAAAGCCCTTGCAATCCCCTTGTTCGAGCGGCGTCAGGGGCGCCTGTATCCGACGTCGGAAGCTGAATTCCTCTTCACAGAGGTCGATCGGGCGATTACCAATCTTGACCATATCTCGAAACTGGCAGCGGACATCCGTAACCAGAAGGCGGGCCATCTGCGGATCGCCTGCCTGCCCGGGTTTGCCACCTCGCTACTGCCCCGTGTCGTTGCCGAGTTCCTTGTGGATCGGCCAGACGTGACCATGTCGATCCAAACCCGCAGTTCCGCCCGGGTCCGGGAATGGATCGCCGCACAGCAGTATGACATTGGAATCGCTGATGAATTCGAAGGGCATAACGCAGTTCATCATGAGGCCCTAAACATTCGGACAGTTTGCGCCCTGTCCTCTCGCCATCCCCTCGCCCGCCAGTCCGTCATCACAGCAAAAGATCTTGACGGCCTACCGATGATCGTCCAGGACCGACAAAACCGCTTTTACCACGCCGTCAAGGCGGCCTTTGACAATGCCGGGGCTGTGCTCAATCAACGTGTCGAAGTCCGACAGTTTGCTACGGCCTGTATCATGGCAGAGCGGGAAGTTGGAATTGCCATTGTCAGCTCAATCGATGCGGCAGAATATATCGGCCATGGTCTTGTCTCCCGCCCGTTTGAGCCACAACTCCCGTTTCGGTTGGATATTCTCTATCCAAAGTATCATCCTCGGTCGCTCCTGATGCAGGAATTTATTGAAAATTTCCAGAGAAGCCTGAAGCCCTTTATCCTGCCCCGGTAACTCCTCTCCCTTCATCATTTTAGTTGACTTAGTCAACTATTTTGGCATTCTGGAACGAGACTGGAAGGAACTATGGATATTTCAGAAACCCGGATTGACGCGGTTCGACGTTTTAACCGCTTTTATACCAAGCAGGTAGGTGCCCTTAACGAGGGCCTCCTAAAGAGTAAATATTCCCTCACAGAAATGCGTATTCTATATGAATTGAATGCCCATGACCGACTGACAGCAATTGATCTTGTCAGGGAGCTTTCCCTTGATCCGGCATATCTCAGCCGAATATTAAAAAAATTTAGAACTGCAGGCCTGCTGAAGTCTACTCGCAGCGAAGAGGATGGCCGCCAGTGGCTGCTCGCCCTGACTGAAAAAGGGCGAACTGACTTTACACCCTATACCAAGGCCTCCCGTGATGAAGTGGCGGAGTTGCTCAATCCGCTCTCGGATCAGGAGCAGCTAAAACTCCTTGCGGCCATGAAGACCATACTTGAAACTTTCGGCGAAGCTGACGGTGCCCCGGCCTCTTTTACCATTCGCAGCCACCAGCCCGGTGATATCGGCTGGATTATCCGTCGCCACGGCCAGCTTTATTTCGAGGAATACGGGTTTGATGAGACGTTCGAAGCTCTGGTCGCAAAGGTTGCCGGCGAATTTCTAGAGAGCCATGATCCAAAAACGGAGCATTGCTGGATTGCCGAGCGGGACGGAGACATTCTCGGCTCCATCTTTCTTGTTCGAAAAACTGACAGGGTTGCGAAACTGAGATTGCTCTACGTCGAGCCCAGCACCAGGGGTCAGGGAGTTGGCCGCAAACTTATCGAAGAATGCCTCGATTTCGCCCGATATAATCACTATGAAACAGTCACTCTCTGGACGAACAGCATCCTGGGCGCGGCAATCCATTTATACGAGGAAGCCGGATTCGAGTTAATGGATGAAGAAGCGCATCACAGTTTCGGATGCGACCTCATTGGCCAGAACTGGGATCTTCAGCTGTGACCCGGGAGGTTCCCGCCCTGTTCGCGGCGGGCATCAGTGGGATTCTTGTTGGCGTGGCGCTGGTTGCAACGGGCTCAATCGTCGAGGCGGCGGGGCCGATCACCATTGCCTTCATCCGCTACCTGATCGGCGCCCTGCTGTTGTTACCATTCGCGCTCCGAACTTCCTGGATACGCGTCCCGTTGACAGATTTCCTGCCCCTTGCCCTCCTTGGCATTTTTCAGTTTGCTGTATTGATCATGCTGCTTAATTTTTCCGTGATCTATATCGAGGTCGGACTGGCAGTGCTTATTTTCGCAACCCTGCCCCTGCTGACGATGACGATCGCTATCCTGCTCGGCCGGGAAGCTTTCACGTCGCGCAAACTGATCGGCATCACGCTAACCATCGTCGGTGTCGGGTTTGCTGTCGGTGCCACGGCTTTTTCGGAAAATATTGGGGCTGATGGCTGGCTTGGCATTTCCGCCGCCTTTTTAAGTGCGCTTTCAGGAGCGGTTTGCTCAATTTTTTACGGACCATACCTCAAGCGATACCCGACCCTCCAGATCAGTACGCTTGCCATGCTGGCCTCGGTGATTTTCCTCTGCGGGCTGGCTGTCACCGAAGGCATGCTGACCACCCTGCCGCATTTCACACTCCACGTCTGGCTCGTGCTGCTGTTCATCGGCTTTGCAAGTGCGGTTGGCTATTTCTGCTGGCTCTATGGACTCTCCCATACGCTGCCATCGAACGTCACCGTTTTCCTGGGGTTGAGTCCAATCAGTGCGGCCCTTTTCGGCGCCCTGTTCATCAATCAGCCGCTGACCTGGCAGGACGCCACCGGAACTGTGCTAGTCGTTTCGGGCTTGGTCGTCTCGCTCTGGCGGCGACGAGCACCGCCGCAAGCCCTGCCTATTTTGCCGCCACAATAATAATCTCGACCTTGTAATCAGGCGTTGCCAGCTTACTTTCCCCGCAGGCGCGCGTCGGGGGGTTTTGCGGATCGATCCAGGCATCCCAGACCGCATTCATTTCACTGAAATATGCCATATCGGACAACCAGATTGTTGCCTGCAGCATCTTCGATTTGCTGCTTCCAGCTTTTGCCAGCAATCCCTCGATAGCTGCACAGATGGCTTTGGTCTGTGCGGCGGCACTCTCCCCCGGCGCGCCGACCTGACCCGCCAGATAAATCGTGTCGCCATGGACAACAGCCTGGCTCATGCGGGACCCGGCCCCAATACGTTCAATCGTCATCGTTTTATCCTTGGAAAAAGTGGTGGTTACCTAATTCATACTACATGAAAGATCTACCTAGCGTGTGCAAAAATTATGACATAACTTCTGAACAGGAAACATGCATCACTTGGCATTTAGGTTTTTTCCGGATGAAGTTGAAATCAATAATATTGGCAACAATCATTGAGGCCGTATGTCTGCTTACTTTAACAGCGTCAGCTGAAGACTACAATCATGTCAGCGGCAATCACAGTTGGTCTATGAGTTGCAACAAATCCGGCTACGTTTTACAGTCCCAATATCCGGTATCCCGTTTTCATGAAGCCGGAGCAGGTTCTTCTGTGACACGTGAAAAGGAAACGCTCTATTTGGGACGCTCCTTCGATGCCTTACACACCGTGATGTGCGACGGCAAATGGTGCTGGGCCAATGGCGGATTCTTGGCCGAATTTGACGGCGATAAAATGGGTTTTCCCAGGCAGGAATTGGCTTGTCCGAACAGTGAAGACGAATTCCTGGGCTGCCAGTGCTGACGGCTTAACGCGCATCCAAAACGCGAACGGTTGGTCAGGTTTCTAAAGAGCAGGAACTCTCTTTGCTCGCGATGAAGTCGTCTCCATGAAATGGCTCCAATAGCGTTGGCAAGGGTCTTGGGGTCCGGACCGCCGCCCATGTCGATGGGCGCAGGGAGAGCTTAGTCTCCCGTAAGGGGTACAATCCCGCGATACGGGTTGAATGGCTCTGAAACGGGTTCAATACCCTGGAAGAGCCAAGGCCGGAGGGATGCAACGGGAACGCGCAGCCGTTCTCTGAAGGGTCTCATAAGCACGAAAGTGCCCCAGAGGGCACTTCACTATCGGTTGCAGGGGGCGTAGTAATTTAACTTGCAAGGACAGAATAGTTTTGGTTGCGGGGGCAGGATTTGAACCTGCGACCTTCAGGTTATGAGTTAGATTTCTGGTATTATCAGGATCTGTCATATGGTGGCCTATATGGTCATATACCATTGTTATAATTATCTTATTTTATATATTCGTTACGCCCTGTCTCTCACAAATATCTTGATTTTCGCTGTCAAATGCTTCCATTATGCTTCCGGAATGATGTATGGAAGCGAATATGAGATTGAACAAGCGTACCATTGACGGCCTCTTGGTAAAAGAAAAAGACTACTTTGTCTGGGATGAAACCCTGCCCGGCTATGGGCTGCGGGTGCTGCCCTCCGGGCGCAAGACCTTCCTCATTCAATATCGCGACGGCGGCGGACGCACCCGGCGCAAGGGGCTGGGGCGATACGGCACGGTAACCGCCGAAAAAGCCAAGGAGAAGGCCCGTGAGCTGCTTGGTGGCGTTGCCCATGGGTCAAACCCTGCTGAGGAAGCCAAGCGCAAGCGCGGGGCCGCTCTCGTCTCGGAACTTTGCGACCGCTTTATGTCCGATTATGTGCCGTCCCATTGCCGGGAAAGTACGGCGAAGGAATATCGGCGCTGCATGGACCTTTTTATCAAACCCGCCTTTGGAACGGTACAGGTAGAGGAAGTGCAGCGAAGCGATATTGCCGATCTTCATCACAAGCATAGGGACAAGCCCTATCAGGCGAACCGGACATTGGGCGTTCTCTCGGTCATGTTCAATCAGGCCGAAGTCTGGGGCCTCCGGCCCGAAGGGACAAACCCCTGCCGCCATGTCAAAAAATATGAGGAGAAAAAGCGCGAACGGTATTTGAGCGGCGAGGAGCTTTCCCGGCTCGGCCAGACCCTTGCCGATCTGGAAGCGGAAGGCATTGAATCGCAATCAGCGATTAACTGCATTCGGTTGTTGACCCTCACGGGCTGCCGCCTCGGCGAGATACAAACCCTCAAATGGGAATATGTCAAAGGCAACTCCGCTTTCCTACCGGATTCCAAGACGGGCGCGAAACGGGTCTATCTTGGACCGGCGGCTCTGGAAGTTCTCACAAATATTGAGCGTATCGAAGATAACCCCTACGTCATTACCGGGAAGCTTCCCGGCTCCCATATCACCGATATGCAGAAGCCATGGCGGCGGATAAGAAAGGCGGCAGGACTTGAAGATGTGCGGCTCCATGATCTCCGACACTCCTTCGCCTCAATCGCTGTAGGATCGGGCGAAAGCCTTCCCATGATTGGCAAGCTGCTCGGGCACAGTCAGGTGCAGACCACCGCCCGTTATGCCCATCTTGCCGATGATCCCATGCAGAATGCCGCCGAACGCGTATCGACTGAGCTGGCGAGGCTGTTGAAGGGCGGCGCAACCGCATAATTACCCGGATTATTTTGTATGATATGGATTGGATAGGTTACGTATCGTTACGTATGGGAAAATGATTTTTCCATAACAGTTTCAGCAGGGATTGAGCCGGTCAATGGCCAGCTCAAGTTTCAGCTTTGATCTGCGCCGCCCTCATCGGTGCCGCAACAATTTTGGCCCTGTTGTATCGGCGGACATGGAACCGTGCCATAGGAACAATAGACGCAGCAGTCCCCCGCCTTGGGCTTTAGGAGAAGACCGCAACCCTTGCATTCATAAAACCACTGGCAAGCATCCGTCGGCATGGTTTCCGCTTCGCTATGCCCGCATTCCGGACAGGTAAGGATCGACGTCAGTTCGATGTTTTGTGATTGAGTTTCCATAAAGCGTAACCCGTAATTCCTATAAATATTGCCAATGCGGGCAGTAATACAATGTCCAGCATTCCCAGAAATGCCGAAAGCCCAACGGCGCTGACAAGGATGACGAGCAGTGGCGTAAAGCAACAGAGCGCCGCTATTACCGTCCCGACGATCCCGATTTTAAGCAGGTTTTTGTCTTTCATTCCTGTATGCTACAATCTGTAGTCACTACAGGTACAAGGGAATTCTGATGATGAACATAAAAAACTTTGGCATTGGGGTTCTGTCCCGAAAGACCGGCTGCAATATCGAAACGATACGATACTACGAGCGAATTGGTCTGATGCCGGAGCCGCCGCGAAGCAATGGCGGGCATCGGAGTTATTCGCGCGATCATTTGAAGCAGCTGGCCTTTATCATGCGTTCGCGCTCTCTCGGATTTTCAATCAGCGACATACGCCAGCTCTTATCCTTGATCGACAACGATAAAACGTGTGAGCAAGTGCAGTCCGTCACTGTCAGGCATTTGAAAGAAATCAACAGGAAGATAGAAGAGTTGATCCGGCTGCGGTCCGTGCTTGAAAGCGCCGCTGATAAATGCGCGGGCGGAACCGCGACGGACTGCCCGGTTGTTGATATTCTCTACGAGACTGCCTGATCTTTTCCATGACAACAGACAGCCACATTTCTTCGTAACGATACGATACGTAATGTTTCAAATCGATTATGAGCAATATTCCTTACTCCTTTTGACTCAAACCCGTATGGGAATGTCTCACATTATCCCGTAAGGGAATTGATACGCTGATAAGCGCCAATGGTTTATTTTTCCGCCTCTTTCCCTTATGGGTTATTCCCTCTCAATTACGTTGCTTATCCAGAAGGGTTTAACCCCATGCCACTCAAATTTGATCTCGATAGTCATTATTTTCTGTTGCAAGCATTCGACCGGCTCGGGCGACATTTGTATCGAAACGACTGGACCGGCATGGAAGCCTTCGCCGCCCCGTCCGATGATCCGGCCATTCTGAAAACCCGGCACAAGGAACTAAACGACCAGCTCGATACGATAGGGCTTGAAAAAGCCGGACTACTGCTGAAAGGCGGCAGGCTGGAAAAGGGACCCGAGAAAGAAAAGATTAATCTGCGGCTGTTCGAGCTTCAAAAACAGGAGCAGGAGCTTCTAAACAGGAAAAGCGCCCTTCCCTCCTACCGTGAAACCCTGATTGCCGATTATGAGCAATATCAGCGCGGGCAGCAGACACGGGAAATCCTGTTTCGTGGATTTGCCGATAAAAAGATAGAGGCGCTGTTCGGGCTGGACCAGATCATCGACTGGAAGCTTTAGCGAGGCTACGAGAGTTTTGAGGCTTCCGTATCCCTTCCCCTTGCGACCGCCCCGCCCGAATACAGCACGCGCGGGGATGCTCCCGTCTTTGTTTCGAAAACATCCTTTGAGCAATGGCTGACGACACTTCAGCCTCTTGTCGAGAGTGAGCCGGAAATCCTGACAACAAAGGAACAGGCCATCCGGCTTATTACGAAGCTGGCGGAAACGCATAAGAGAATAAAAAAGGAAGATTGCTGGCAGGCAATGAAGTCTGAAATCCCCGACCTCACCCAAAATATGTTCGATGACGTCTGGAAAGATCATGCCCCTGCGCATTGGAAGAAACCGGGACGACCGGCAAGTTAAACCCCTGACTTTTATCTTTTCGCAGTCAGGGGTTTAATTTCTTTGAATCTCAACCCCTTGTTTTTAAAGGTGATTAAACCCAAGGGTCAAAGTCCGGGGTTTATTTAAAACAGTTGGGGAGTTTTATCAAAAGACGGCGTTAGCGATATTCAGGTCATTCGATAACTTATGAGAAGGACTTGATACCATGAACGTTAATACTATCCCGAAAGATCATTCTGAAAACCCGGCCTATTACGACAGCCTGATTAACGAAACCGAAGCAGCGAAGTTTCTGGGTTATACCATCCGCGCCTTGCAGAACTGGCGGGTGCGCGGGGGCGGCCCGAAGTTCGTAAAGGTTTCCTCCCGCTCTATCCGTTATCGCCGCCGGGAACTGATCGCCTGGGCGGAAGCACATATGGTTTCAAACACCTCTCAATCTCAATTTACCTGAGTTTTCTTTTGGAGCTGTGAGGCTCCCCGCCCCTCCCGTGTCTTGTTTCTCACGGGAGGGGTCGCTTCCCGGCCCCGCCCTCAAAACCCCTAAAAGCTTCCCCGGCGCGGAGCGCACCAACTAACAAACCATCGATCACAAACCAACGGAATAGTTCCGTTAAAGGGGGGTCTTTGTAACACCCCCCTCTAGAATTACTTGAGCGTAAAAGAGCGTAACCATGAAGATCAAACAACTCTATGCGGGTTTCGATACTATCGAAGTCGCCTTTCTGGGAGCTTTACCAATAGAGGCTTTGGAGACCTTTCGCGAAGCCAAGCAGGAAGCGGCGAAGCAGCAGGAACGGCAATTGATGACAATCGGTCCCGGAAATGTTGCGGGGCATATCGCTTCCCACGGCCTGACCGGCGGTTATGCCTTCCTGTTCGATACCGGGCCCACGGGGGATATTTGGAGCTTTAAGGACACAGCGGACCCCAGCAAATGGAACATTGCCGTCAAGCCCCATGCGAGCGCCCTCGCCTGCCACAGCTATCAGGAAACAAGGGAACGCATTCTTGACACCCTTAATGCAATGGGATGCCGTTTCGGGAAAGAGAGTATTCGGCGTGTAGACTTTGCCATGGATTTTCTTATGCCGGAAATGTTCGAGCTTAATCACATGCAATTCGTCTCGCATCATCGCTCTAAACTCTCGCCGTATTTTGGGAGCAAGGGAGAAACAAAAGAAACAGATACGGATAAAGCCGCCCTCGTCTTCCGGGGACGCAGAACTGAATCCGTCACCGTCGGTAAAATGCCAGGTCGACAGGTAATCGTTTATGACAAGCGAAAAGCGGCTATTGAGCAGCGCACCTACTACTGGTTCAGAGTTTGGGGAATAAACCCCAAAGATACGACAAAGAATGTCTGGCGGGTCGAATTGAGAGCCGGGAAAAAGGAACTCAAGGATAAATGGAACATTCGGACCTTTGCCGATCTTGAAAACTCTGTCGGCGACTTGTTCAATGATACCATTGAGAAAGTGCGCTATCTCGACGATTTTCAGACAGACGGAAATGTTACTCGGCAGCGTAAGCATCCATTGTGGCTAGCCGCTGCGGAATGCCTCTCAAAGAAGTTCATCGATTACCACTCAGGGCTTGTGCCCGAACAAGTACGGGAAGTATTCCGGGACCAGCAGATAGAAACCTACATTCAGCAAATCACGGGTAATGCCGCTGGGCTTGCGGCGGTGCTGGAACTAACAGACGAAGAAATCAGCGAAACGTTCGGTCAGGATATTGGGCAAACTATTTCAAATAGGATTAACTGCGCCGAAACCAATTTCTTCGAAAGTCGTGATCGGGCACAGAATAGGCTGGTTCTTAAAACTCAACCTATAACGAGCAAACGGCTTGATCAGGCAATTCTTCCCAAAGAAAGCCATCCGAAAACCGCCTTTGAAAAAGACAAAGTACGGCTCCAAGCCATTGTAGATAGGTTGCGCAAACGTCCCATCGACTATTAAAAATGTCAGCCGTTTACCGTACGACCATTTTCAAGAGATTTAAATTAGCGATTCCAACATAATAAAAGAAACCTAAATATCAAATTCTGTTGATAGACATGACATTTGAGTATTAGAGTTTAAGCAAATCAGAAATTGAGCCAACAGTAGTGCTTTTTAACGCCTCAATAGTTGTATATTGCATAGGTACATCACCACTGCAGCATAGCCAAGAAAAAACCTTTGGGTCTTGGATTTGTGTAAACCGGGTCAGAGCAACTGAGTTATCGTTAACGATGGACACCCGATTCAAATGCTTTTTTAATTTATCAGGCTTTCCGTTTTTCTCTTCGCCTTGATATTCAGACAATAATGATGCTATCTCAGAATAATTTCGCGCTAATTGAAGATCTTTGCACTCAATCACCAGAATTTCGCAAGTATCGTTCCTCCAAGCCAAAACATCAATATCGCCAAAATCAACTTCTGTTTTACTATTCAAAAGCTCTGGAACACCAATATTTACACGGACACACCAACCGGCTTCTTCTAAAACTCGCGCAACTTTTTTCTCAAAAGTATGTCCTTCTCTTGCTTGCCCCCACCAAGCATCTTTCATTTTTGAGGTTTTAAAAAATGCTTGCTCAAGGCGCCCATTAAATGCTCCGTCGAAGAGATAGGCGAAGCTTTTTCGCAATGATGCAGGAGGAATGATCAATTGATAGTCAACTTCTTCATTTATTTGCAAAATAGGTCTGCTAACGAACGACAATCGCCGCCCAAAACGCCAAGGGTAAATATCCTTTAACTCAAAGCCTTTTGGAGGCTTGTCCCAATTCGGTCGAGATATAACAGTAAATTGTTCCAAGAAATGGCTAGCAACTTTCTCATCAATACCATCAACACAGACCGTGTTTAAAAATTCGCTCCGCTTTAGTACCAAAATAGGGCTGTTTTTTTCTATAGCCTTATCTTCTATTGCTCCGATGATTTCCCGAGCCTGATCAAGGTCAAAACCCATCTCTTCCTTCCAAGCTTCCCAAAATTCGCTATCAATGGAGCTTCGAATTTCAGGCGAAATGGTCGGATCTTCATAATTTTTTGTTTGCAATGGAGCTTCTGTTAGAAATTTATTACCGATAACTTCGGATAGCATCGGTTCAACTACTAGCCGTCCAAAATCGTTTTTAAACAATATATCTCCGAGCGGGGATAATGTCAGTTCGGGTGGTAAAGCATTGTATCTAATCGCATCGGAAATACCCCCAAACTGCACCACAAGGAGTATTTTCGATATAAGTCGTGTTAATTCTATATCTGAAAGTTTACGACCAGAATTCGTTGGGCAGACACAAACTGCCATTTCCGCCAGAACACGACTACCAATCCCAGCTCCCGCAAATTTAGACACTTGCAGTACGTACTGATCAATTGTTTGTTTTGTTTCTCCGTGCAAACCAAGAAGTGCAGCGGATGTTCGTTTCCAATGATCTTCTTCTGCGCTAGCCTTTTCAATATTACTTACTATTCGAAGTAATGCACCTTTGCGATTAAAGCTCTTTAATTCCAATCTGATATCAGAGATCAAAGCATCTACAATTTTATTGAGAAATCCCGTGCACATTTTTTGCCCACGAATTATATTTCCTTGAGACCGATCACGCACACGCCACGCCAAACCTAACCTAGCTATGCCATTTTCGATTGAATCGACAGTAACTAACTCTTTTGGCAACAGATGTCTCACGAAATCAAGGAACTCGCGAGCCTGAAACAAATGAAAGCTTCGCGCTTGGTTATTGGGTACAACAAGTTTTTCAAGCTGAGCTATTTCTTCAGCACTTGATTTTATTTTCAGCAATTTCAAAAACGCAAAAAGCATTTTCCGCGCAACAACCCTCTCGGCAATATTCTCGGCTGTGCTAAAACTTTTTAAGAATCCGGCCGCTAAGATTACTTCACACGAGGAACCGTTATCATTGAATTGAAAGGTACATAACGCTTCTAGTGCTTCCTCTGTAGACTTTTCTTTGAATTCCTTAGGCAGTTCAGAGTCCTTGAAAATTAGATTAATCCGTTTTGGCCTAGCCGCCTCACCACCAGAGAAATAGTTATCAATTTCACCACCAATACGATGAAGCCATTCAGAACCCATTTCCCATAATCGAAACGTAACATCTGAATCTTTCAAATGGGGAGCTTCGACTTGGAGCCAAAGCCGGTAATGCCCCTCATATACCGAAGTCAATTTTCCTTCTCTAGCATCAGTCAAAGACGAATATAATTTCTGGGAAGTGTCACTTTTAAAAAAAGGATTTGGCGACGTATATTGGATCAAGTGACGTTTACCGGATTCATCAGTTGCGCCATGTCTGTCATAGCCAAGATCAGAATCCATTCGAACATTGCGCAAAAGGTTAATCGGTGGATTGAGTAATAGCGGCGCTTCTGGCGAAATAGGTCCTTCAGGTAATTCAGAATGAGGCACAAAATGTCCATCATTCTCTCTAACGAAGCCAATTAAATTGAGAATACCGTTAGGATTTAGTATTTCTACGCCGGCCCTCTTAACAGCCTCCAATCCATCTTGGATTCGCCAGAAATATCCAGGATTCATATCACCCAACCAACTTAGACGAACCAAATCCGCAACGGCCATATGCTCGAAACGCCATTTTGGGTGATCAACTTTAATACCTTCAGTCGCGTAACCTTTTCCCCAGCCACACCCAATCAATAGGACTAGCCCGCCTCTGAACCATTCTTTCTTTTCAAAGCTTTTGATAGCACCATCAATTGACAGTTGAATGGCTGTTGTAAGCGTCCCATCATCTTCGAAATTTTCTTTGAATCCCCCCTTTAAATGCACACTGACAGATGGAAGGAACAGATGAAAGGAAGCAACAAATCCGTCATCAACCTCAAAAGCGAATTCTGAAATCCTATGTTGTCCAATTTTTCTCCAATTAAAGGAAACATTCATTGGACCTCCTAGGAGAGGTGTATCTGAAAGCAAATTTTTATATAAAATCGCCAAACATTGATCAAATTCATTCTCTATATTTCCGTCAATGATTTCAGCTATGACAAAGTCTCTAAGCGCAACTGATAGTGCTGATGGAAGTGTAACGGTTAGCTTATCTTCCTCGTAAAAAACAAACGGGCGTTGTTCCAAGTTTGAATCTCCCACACGCTGAGCGGAGGGTCGTTCTTTGTTACTTGGGTCAAACAGAAAGGGTTCTATATCGCCGGGTTTTATACCATGTTGCTCAAGTTCCTTGATAGGTATGGTGACACAGTTCAAAAGTTCATTACGTCCCGGCAGGAAGCGGCTGGACAAGGGCTTGTGCCTCTCCTCACTTCCTATCTGATATCGATTAAGCCCAGCTTTTTCGCAAACGATATCTGAAATCTTGAGTATTGCATGGACGTTTCGCCTGATCTGTCCAAAGCGTCCGCTTTTCGGCATGGTATTAACTGCGCGATATACCAGATCAGTATAAAATCCCGCTGCCTCCCATACACCTTCAATTATTCGATAGTCCTCATGTTCACCAATAACTAGAGAGACAAATACATCCTCTGCTGGATCTTCAGCAGCGGCACATTTTGACTTACCAATTAGGTTAAACCATCGAACTGCTTGGCCGATGTTGGCCTTTCTCTTCCCTGAACAATAACGAACAGCAAGCACCACCAGTATTTCCAATCTAATACAATTTGATTGGTATTCTGGAACAGTCAAAAGACCGGCTAAGAGTGGAACTGTATACCTAACGTTGTATTTTTCTAAATCTCTAACAAGTTTTTTATTTTCTTCAGCTATTTGATCAATTGTCACAAGGAGTGATGACCATTTTTGGCTTTCTTCAAATAGCTTTAATAGTTTGCCTTGATCAAAATTGTTATCATCACTCATGCGCCATACTCTCTATATTAACCATCAAGCATAATAAATTTCAGCGACACCAGAACGCTTAAATAGGCAGTTTAAACGCTTTTACAAACCCTAAAAAAGCCAACTTCATTTTTTCTATAATCTTGGCAATCCGCGGAATATGACAGTCCTAATCGTCTATTCTTTCAATAATTTCCCTTGATCTACTTCTGAGTCCGTCACGACTATATTTATTATGCATAAATCTTCTTTGTCTGATTCAAAATACATAAACAATCTATTTTCAACGACGCCGTTAATATTATCGTCTGATGGCATAAGGACGTGATCGCCAATATTTGGCAGTAAGAGAAGTGAATCATTTTTATTGCTTAGTTCTATTGACTGACTTTCGTCTAATGGGCGATCGGAATCCGCTGGACGGTATTGAAAATTAACCGTGTATTTCATATTGTAGACCTTCTCTACCGCTAAAATAAAATTCCTAATTAGCAGCCTTGCAATTTATACCTGTAATGACAAATAAAAAATTCCACTACGAAAATTTAAAATACTTATCCTTCCCTACCATGCTTCCATTATGCTTCCGGCCAACAAAAAACGGCTTAGCGTGTTTCAGCTAAGCCGTTGTTATTATTGGTTGCGGGGGCAGGATTTGAACCTACGACCTTCAGGTTATGAGACAGTAGATTACTCTATAGTCATCTTCACTTATTCCACCAATCCTATATAATACGCCATATTTCAGTTGCCTATGATGCCTTAATATTGTTACTATTGTCAACTATGTTCGTCCCCGGTATGTCCCAACGACTATTGAGACGACCCTGACAAGGAAATAACGATGCCCCGTATAGCAGACAGAGTTAAACTAACTGATACCTTCGTTGCTCAGTATATTACTGACAAGAAGGATGATGCAGTTTGGGACAGTGAAGTTGATGGATTTGGGTTTCGTTGTCGTGATGGTGCGAAGACTTTTATTTTTCGTTATTCAGTCGGAGGTCGTGGTGGTCGCCAGTATCGCATGACCTTGGGTGCAACTGATGCTGTTAAGATCAGTGCAGCACGGAAAAAGGCAAAGGAACTCCGAGCTGAAGTCGATCTTGGTGGCAATCCAAAAGCATCCATTCAGGCCAGAATAGACACCGACAAAGAAACTCGATCTATCCCAACACTAAACCAGTTATCACTTCGTTATTTGAATGAATACGCCCTGCTCAAAAAATCCCGGTTTGAGCAGGATGTTTACCGACTTCGCCGCCTTGGCTTTATAACCAGTGCCCAAGTACATGATTTCGGAAACACCGTTTACAACAATAAGGACCTCCCCGATCAGAAACGTGAATATGGAAAGCGTCTCTCCAATTATAAGAGCCAGAAGCCACCCGTGCATCCTGGTCTGGCTAATAAGCGAATTGACCTAATTACAGAAGACGATATTTCTCGATTACACGTTATGGGGTCTGCCACTCAAACTGAAGCTAATCGTCGCCGTGAAATCATCCGCAAGATGTTCAACATAGCGCAAGGTTGGTATCCGAAAGCTGTAGTCAAGAACCCTGCTGTAGGTACATCTATCACGCCATATGAGGAAGGTGAGCGTGAACGTTTTCTTACCAGGCTCGAAATTTCCCGCCTCATTCAAGCCCTATATGCGGTGGAATTAGAGAATGGACAAAGATATAGCACCAGCATCAACGCAATCCGAATGATAATGTTTACAGGGGCTCGACCTTCAGAAGTTTACCGTATGAAGTGGAGCCAGCTTGACCTTGAAGAAGCTGTATGGTCGAAGCCAGCATCAACAACAAAACAGAAACGCCTTCACCATATTCCAATAGCCCAGGATGCTATATCACTCCTTAATCATATTAAGTTACTAAGCGGTCATAGTGAGTATGTTTTCCCTAGCAGAACGTCCCCTACCCGCCCCATTGGCGAAGTTAAAAAAACGTGGTCTAGGGTCATTGCAACAGCGGAAATTGAGAATGAATTTGGAACTCGCCTATATGATTTGCGGCATACCTTCGCCACGCTCCTGGTTGCCGGCGGCCAGAGTTTATTTTCTGTAGGAAAACTACTGGGACATAGCACCACCAAGGTCACTGAGAGATATGCCCATGCTGATATTGATGGCCTTCGTGCTGTATTAGGATCAATGGATCAAGTGTTTTCAGATGCCGCTAATGTTACCGCACTGCCTAAGCGAGATGAACTATGACCAACTTACAAAAGGTTTTTGGCGGTGCAAAAAAACGGACCGTCACCAAACGGACAGATTTTATATTGAGTGAAGAACGCTTGCTTGCCGCTGAACGTGCGCTCGACAGCACCCCGAATAACAAGGTGTTGAGAAAAGTTCTTGCTGATGCATTTGATCTTTATCAAGGAATGCAATCTTACTGGGAGCAATCACCTTCGAATGCGGTTGTACGGGAAGAGGCTGGCAAGGTGCTTGCTCGAATAAAAAGAGGAGCTGACCCTTTAAGGGTCTTAAATGCTCGCCCATACACTAAACCAAACCTCTCTGATGATCCCCGCGATGGCACCAAAGCAACACTTATGGCCTTAACAAAAATCAAACTAAACAGCGGGGTCTCTGAAGAGCTTTTGACACAGCTAAGATACCAAGGCATTGATTCTGACAATCCAAATGTAGAACATCTAATTTCAGCTCTTACAGATTTAAAAAATGCACTTAGGCCAAAGACCGGTCGTCCTGAAGAATATCCCAGGGATGGGATGCTTCTACAGCTGATCAAGATATATGAAACAGAAACTGGCAATGAGGCGACTTACTCTAGTAATATTGGGCGGTCTGAAGGGCCATTCATGGATCTCTGTCGTGCTATGCTTAGCCCCGCAAATGATTTCATGACAATAAATGCATTGGACATCGAGCAAGCTTTAAAGCGCCATAAAAAACGGCTGAAATAAAAACGGTTACTTCTGTACTTAGATTAGATTTCTTAGACATTTTATAACCCTACCAACAACAATTGGTAGGAACTTGAAATGCCCAGACAAAGTTTACTCGATAAAGATATCGCTCAAATAGAGCCATTATCCCATCCACATTTTAGCCCCATTAATGATCTGGGTCTTGATTCACAAGACCCTGAAACACGGGCTTGGCTTTTTGAAATCCTCACCTGCAAAGAAGCAGCAAAAGAAATCAAAACCACACCAAACGCCCTGGCAACTTTTCGCTGTCGAGGGCGAGGTCCTGCCTATCTAAAACTAGGTGGAAAAATCATGTACCGCCGCCTAGACCTTCTTGCTTACCACCAAGCTGGGAGGGTCGAGCCATGATCACGAACTATCAGCACATGGAGCATGAGCAGTCACTTCTACTGAAAGTTTACCCTGAGCATTTCAAGCAAAAAGGGGACCTCTAACATGCTGCCACACCCTTACGCAAATCTGTTCCCTACGATGAAGGGGAGCGCGTTTCAGGAGCTTGTGGCTTCGATCCGTAACGATGGGCTTGAACAGCCCATCGTTACCTTTGAAGGCAAGATACTGGATGGTCGCAATCGCGCTGCTGCCTGTGCTAACGCTCAGGTGACGTCCACCTACGTTAAAGATAAAGGTGATGACCCGTTAGGGTTCGTCATCCGACACAACCTGACCCGTAAACATTTAACCACAAGCCAACGTGGGTTGGTGGCTGACAAGTTAGCCAACCTTGAGAAAGGTGATAATCAGCATACAGGAAATCCTACATCCCAAGCCACGGCTGCTGAAATGTTAAACGTCAGTGTCGATACAGTGCAGCAAGCAAAAAAGCTGCGCGAAACGGGCGACGAGGAGTTGATCGAGGCTGAAGGTCAGAAGCTGTTGAGGTTATGGGACAAGACCAGTGCCGACGGTAGGGCGTTCTTTTTGAGATGGATAGGGGCGGATTGATATGATCAACTCAAACATCACCACATCAAAAAATAATCGACGAGTTGATAAACGGCTTGCTCAACGGATCATTAAAGCCGCTACAAATTACGATCACAATGGTTGTCATATTTGCGGCCACCAGCCGACTGGTCGAGAAATATATCCCATTGGTCAGATAGGTAAACATGTTGTCGGTGTCTGCCCACAACACCTTCGACGGCTCGACGCTATCCTCAGTATGCAATTCTACTTCGAGGGTGAAGATAATCAAAAGCAGCGTGAGATGGCAGCATCGGCCAGCACCAATGACCCGATGCACTGAGCCAGACATCCGCAGAAAGTCGTTTAGTCAGAACCCGACTGTCATGCCAGTTGCGACGGGGTGTCGACCTGCTACGAAGACCCTCGGGATTAACGCCGACGGTGTTCTGGCAATTACTCAGGGGTTTGAACCGCAATGGAAGTGGGGATTGTCATTTCACGATGTGCCCAATATCGCCTCTCTGTTCGAGGTATTAAATGAGGCCAGCCAAAATCCTAATTCAGTAGTCCTGAGAGGTGCATTACGCGATCATGTCGACCCTGATGGCGTCATTCACTTACGTAAAGATGTCAACAAGTGGGGTGACAAGGCCCACTTTGAGGAGTGCCAACGCCGTTGGTTGATGATTGATATCGACAAGTTGCAGCTCGACGACATTGACTTGGTAAATGACCCTGAAGGGACAGTTAAGCGGGCCAGTAAAAAATTTCTACCTGAGTGTTATCAGGGGATTAGTTTCGTGTGGCAACTGTCATCATCTGCTGGCATAGGTAAAGACACCGGGTCATTGAGCATCCATATTTGGTTCATTTTGGATAGGGCTGTCGGCCAAGATGAATTGAAGACCTATCATGCGCTGAAAGCCCCGGCCATCGATCCGCGCCCATTTCAAACAGTTCAGGTTCACTATATCGCTGGACCTATATTTGAGGAGGGTATTCAAGACCATCTTTCAAAACGAATAGGATTGGTCAAGTTGGATAAAACTGAGGTTATTTTGCCACAATTACCACCCGAAGCAATTGCGAAGGCGTACCGTACTATTGGCAAAGGGCCTATAGGCTCGGTTCATGGATTTGAAGAAAAACTTAAGTTCTTGGGTGATGGTGATGGATTGTCACGCTTCCATGATGTTCTTATCGCCGCGGCGTCCAGTTACGTTTATGGAAAGTTCGAGTGGGAAATAGATATTGATTGGCTCAAGGCGCGTTTACGAGAGGCCATTAATGAGGCTCCGAAACATGATGCTCGAACCAACATCCCTCATTACCTTAGTGATGGCTACCTTGACCAGAACATCGACACGGCAGTCAGTAAGTATTGCCAGGTTGTCACGGTGCCGAAGTATCCAGCCGCAAAGTTGACATCCAAACAGGCGCGTCGCGAAATCAAGTCGAGTATGTGGGATGCCGCCGACCAACACTTTGATGCGCTGGCCGAATGGGAAAAAATGAATAAACCTTATCAGGATTGTTACAGGAAGGTCTATGAGAAATTTGAAGCTGCTGCCCGAAAATCAGCAAAGAAAAACGGCATCGAATACGACCCTGTAGCTGGAGCCGCAGAAATCCGTAATGAGGTTTGGAAAGACCTAGAGTTAGGTGAATTGGAAGATCCGGGGCCGTTACCAAAGAGTGTTTTGAGTCTAGCTGTAGGTGTTGGCCTAGGCAAAACCGAACAGGCATTCAGGCTGATTAAATATGTCCGTGATAAGGCACTGGCCTTGCTCAAAGCCGATAAGAACGCGAATGATGCCAGCAAGCTTTCAGATGCTACCCGTATCGCCTACCAGCGACTCACTAAGGCCATACTGGCGGTGCCGACACATAAGTTAGCGGATGAGGCAGTTGAACGTGCGGAGAATGCTGGGCTGACAGCCGGGCCGTTCCGGGGGAGACTGTTTGAAATCAAGGAAACCAGTGAACATCCGATGTGCAAACGTGCAGACAGTGTCCAGGGGTGTATAGATGCTGGTCTTCCGGTAGCATCGAGTATATGTAGCAACGGTGTCAAGGAGTGCAAGTTTCGCCATTCGTGCAGGTACTATGGTCAAATTGGCAATCTTAAACCCCTTGATGTTGTGATGGTTCCCCATGCATCGTTGTTTCACAAAAAACCGCCTTTTAATTCTCGGGGATTATTGATTATTGATGAGCAATTCGCTTTTGGTGGTGAGCGCCATCGTCGAGCCTTGCGAGTATCAGACCTCCGGAAGACTGAGGACGTGGTTTTTTCGAAAGATGATGACGGCAAGTTGATGCCCGATAAAAGGCTTACCAAAAAGCTACTTCACCTTCGTGACACTGCCACAAAAGCAGTCATTGAGAACCCTGAAGGCAACCTAGCGGGGCGATACTTTTGGGAACTGACAATCAGTGCCGTTGCCGAGGCCATTCGGCTTGAATGGCAAACAGTGGTTAATTTACCCGTATATCCTGGAATGCCCCGCAAGCAGCTTCTTAAGGCGTTGGCTTCATCGGCAGCAATTAGGCGTATGCGTTTGCGAGTTGATTTTTGGAAAGCACTGCTAGTGCTGGTCGGTAGTGATGGGACACAAAAATCTGGTTGGTTGATCCGTGGTGAAAATGCCGATGGTGACGCGGTCGTTCATGTTGGTGGACGGGCTAAGATTAAGGACGGTTGGTTTGACGGTTTAGCGGTTTGTTTGGACGCCACATCATCGCCTGAGTTGGTGCAGTTGTACTTCCCCAAGCATGAGGTTATCGCACCTCCAGCAATCGAGGCTACCCAGCCGAATGTGACTGTTCTTCAGACGATTGATAAGGCGTTATCAGCGTCTATGTGTATCCCCGACG
>NZ_JBDNHC010000035.1:0-22778 GCF_041689005.1 Sneathiella sp. | reverse complement strand
TACTCAAACACAAATTCCGTTTCGCGTATCGGAGAAGTTCTTCAAGGGTATTGATAGTGTTGTGAGCGTGCAATCTGGAACCGTGCACGGGCTTAATCCAGCTCAAGCTCACGGAAACAAGAATACAATCAAACTAGAGATACCTGAACTGAAGGAATTCGAAGACCCCTATGCAAGATTTGAGAAGACCCCCACTGGCGTGATTTATGAAGTCCACGATGTCGGAAGTCCAAAAGGAAATCAGATTAAGAAGAGTCTTGAGGAGGGAATGGACACAGGATTAACCCAAACCAGCATTAGCAATATCTCCAGTGCCACATGGTGGCGTTACATTTAAAGTTCCAGAATCTACAAAATTGTCATTTCGTTCGAACACATTGCGAGTATTCAGTGTAAATATGTTCTGCTGCACAAATCTTATGATATAAAACGAAGCCCATTCATTTGCTTCCTATATGCTTCCAGTGATGATTTATCGGGGATGTCTGTTAGCGTAGAAACACCGCCAACCCAATGGGAAAGCGGCGTTTAATTTGGTTGCGGGGGCAGAATTCGAACCTGAAACCTTGAGGCTATGAGCCTGCCCTCCCTACGGTAACACCTCCCACCAATCTGGCCATTTCACCTTCCGGGGCGTGCGGGTTGCCTGCAGGACCGTGCGCTGCTCCTCACGGGTGAGATGCCGCTCTCCGAGGCGTGTCAGGGCGGCCTCGACAATCCAGGGCTCCAGTGCCATCCGGGCAGTATCCCGGTACGGATCGAGCTTCTTTGCCATACGCAACGGTTGGAGCGCTGTATTGACGCTGCCAGGCGAGACAAAAATTGTGACAAACCTGGCGAACTGAAGTGAGTCGACGGCTTGCTCGCTTTTCCCCTCTGCAATCGCCGTCATGGTATTGCGGGCCGCCGTTGTGTCACCTTCAAGCCCACGCCTGGCAAGCTGCAGCAGGAACGCCTCCGCTGCCGTGACCTTTCGCTCGATGCCCTCCTCGCGGATCGTCACCCTCTGCCCCAATACTGCTTCATAGGGAGTTTCCTTGTAACGCCCCCGTGGCCGTCCCTTTGGATTGCCGCTCCGGCCCTTTTTAAACCGTGTCGCGGCAGGTGGTTGTCTGTAGCCAACGCCGCTGTCATTTCCGTTTCCATCGCCAGTCATTCGTCCGTTCCTCTTGGCCAATGCAGACTATCCGGATCGCGTGTACAGCGCCGGATCTCGGAGAGATCATTTTTGGTCAGTTTCTTACCGCCGCGGCGCCGGCTCAGGGCCGCCTGCACCGCCCAGGGCTCCAGCAGCATTTGGGGTCGAGGTTCGTGATAATCCTCATGCGTCGGATCAAGGTCTGTAATCTCGAGCAGCAAAAGGGCATCATCTGCATTACCCGGGTCATCCGATTGAAGAGTGGTCGCGCCCTTTGGCGATTTCCGCCGGTTCTCCGCCGCAAGATATGTGTCGCGCTTTATAATCCATTTCAGCACCTCGCGTTGTGCTGATCGATTGCCCTCTATTGCGTCCTGCAAGACGCCTTGCTGCAGCGCCTCTTCCACAGTGATCTCCCGCAGGACCCCGTTCCGGGTGACCGTCAGGGTCTTGTCCAATATCACTTCTATGGCGGGCGACGTCTGCGGCTTTGCTCTGGATTTCGGGCGGCCCTTGCGATTGCCGCTATGGCCCGGCTTAAACCGCCCCGAGACGGGCGGTCTTCCTCTTGTGGGTTTATCGCTCATTCAGCCCCTCCCCCGTCTCAAGACGGGGCTCCTTCCCCGTCAGCGCTGACCATCGCGCGAGGGTAACATCGACATAGGCAGGATCAATCTCAACACCCCGGAACCGGCGACCTGTCCGCTCGGCGGCAATCAGGGTCGTGCCCGAGCCCAGGAAGATATCAAGGACTAGATCACCGTGGCGGGTGACATCCTTGATGGCGTCCGCCACCAGCCCCGTCGGCTTGACCGTGGGATGCAGCGCAAGATCTTCTCTCCGGCTGCCGCGGAACGAATTGACCGAGGCATAGTCCCAGACATTGGTCCTATTGCGACCATGCTTGCCAAGTTCGACCATGTTCAAGTGCGCCGCCTCCCCGACCCGGTAGACAAACACCAGTTCATGTTTGGAGCGGTACAGCGAGCCCATGCCGGCGTTGGACTTGTTCCAGACACAGAGGTTGAGGAAGTCGCCATAGACATCACGGGCAACAGCGGTCACATCGTCCATATGCCGCCAGTCCATGCAGATAAAATGAACGGCCCCGTCGCGCGAGACGCGCGCGCAGGCGCCGAGTGTTTCTGTGAGGAACGTCCGGAACTCAAGGGTTGTCATCTCGCCCGCGGCCATGGCGAACTCACGGTGCCGGCCGGCGGCGTTCGCATGTCCGCTGATCCGGACATTATAGGGCGGATCAAGAAAGGCCGCATCGACAGGTGTATCCGCTCCGACGACCTTTTGTAAAAACGCAAGGTCACGACCATCGCCACAGCCGATACGGTGATCGCCCAAACTCCAGATGTCGCCAGGTTGGGTCCGCGGGGTTTCCGGGACGGCGGGAATGACCTCATCGTCGGGATCGTCCTGATCTTTCAGGATCACATCGATCTCGCCGGTGGAGAACCCGGTCAGGGTCACGTCCATATCGACATCAAGACTTGCGAGCTCGGAGAGTTCCAGCTTGAGGATTTCGACATCCCAGCCGGCATTCAGCGCGATCTTGTTGTCGGCCAGCCGGAGCGCGCGCTTCTGGATCTCCGTAAGACCTGACAGCGTAATCACCGGCACTTCATCAAGGCCCATTGCCTTCGCCGCAAGTAACCGGCCATGCCCCGCGATCAGATGGCCGTCTGGGTCAGCAAGGATCGGATTGGTAAAGCCGAACGCGGCAATCGAGGCTTTGATCTGCTCGATCTGTTTCTTTGAATGGGTGCGGGCATTCCGGGGATCAGGCACCAGATCACTGACCGGCCGGTAGATAAGAGTCAGCTGGCTCTTAATGTCAGATCCTTCACTCATTTCTTACATCCAATCCCTTATTTGCACCAAAAACGGTCATGTTGGAGATGAATATAACGCCTTCCAGCCCCCCAATATACCAACGTTTGGAAGGGCTGGACTTTGGGGCGCAAACGAGCGTCACTGTCGTTGCGCCCGTTTGCCGGGCTGTTGTCGGTACGGGCGGAACTGTTCCGCCCGATAACCGGAGGAGAGATCCATGACATCTCAAAAACCCAATTCATTGAGTCGTAAGCGCAACAAAACAAGCATCACAGCCACCCCCCAACCCACATCCATGGCCTCTACCAAACTTGAACAGATCGTTAAACGTCTCGGGCGGAAGGACGGTGCCAGTCTTACTGAGCTTTGCACCGCCACCGGATGGCAGGCGCATTCAGTGCGCGGGGCCATTGCCGGCGCTCTGAAGAAGAAAGGCCATTCGATTACCTCTGAGAAGATCGACGGGGTCCGCCGCTACCGGATCGGAGCGTCACAATGAAAGGCGTATCTGACATGGATGCCGAGATCAGGGCCTTGGAGACGCTTGGGCTGGAGGACCTGCGTGCCCCCTCTGGGCCGCCCGCATCGGGCCACCACCCAAGCTGCGCTCGCCGGATCTGCTACGCCTGATGCTGGCCTGGCGGCTGCAGGCAGAAGCTCTGGGCGGAATCCTTCCCGAGACCCGCCGCCTGCTCACCCGGCGCGGGACCATTGCGCCCGAAGGCCGTGCCCTTGGCGATGGCGCCATCCTGCGCCGCGACTGGCAGGGCCGCCGGATCGAGGTCGTGGTTGCGGCGGATGGCTTTCGCTGGGAAGATAAAACATACCCGAGCCTCTCGGCCATTGCCCGGGCGGCAACCGGGACCCGCTGGAACGGCCCGCGCTTCTTTGGACTTCGTGAGAGCACCCCATGAAGCCGCCCCTCCGGCGCTGCGCGCTCTATACCCGCAAGAGCTCCGAAGAAGGGCTCGAGCAAAGTTTTAACAGCCTCGATGCCCAGCGTGAGGCCTGCGCATCCTATATCAAGAGCCAGGCCAGTGAAGGCTGGCGTCCCCTCCCTGCCCGCTATGACGACGGCGGGTATTCCGGCGGCAGTATGGAGCGCCCCGGGCTCAAGCAGCTCCTCACCGATATCTCTTCGGGACACGTCGATATCGTGGTCGTCTACAAGATCGACCGGCTGACACGCTCGCTTGCCGACTTTGCCCGCATGGTGGAGCTGTTCGAATGTCATGACGTCAGTTTTGTCAGCGTCACGCAATCCTTCAACACCACCTCCAGCATGGGACGGTTGACACTCAATGTGCTGCTCTCCTTTGCCCAGTTCGAGCGCGAGGTAACCGGAGAGCGGATCCGCGACAAGATCGCCGCCTCCAAGAAGAAGGGCATGTGGATGGGCGGTCATCCCCCACTTGGCTATGACTTGCCGGAAGCGGGCTCTCATACATTACGGGTAAATGACACCGAAGCGGACATAGTCCGCCTGATCTTCACAACCTATTTGCAGATCAATTCCGTCCATGCCCTCGTGCGCCAGCTTGAGAGGCAGAATATCCACTCAAAGGCCCGCACGACCCTCGCCGGCAGATCCATTGGTGGCCGCCCTCTGAATCGCGGGGCGCTCTATTATCTCTTGCGTAATCGCGCCTATCTCGGCGAAGTGCCGCACAAGGACCAGTCCCATCCCGGCCTGCATGACGCCATTATTGATGCGGAGTTGTTCTCGGCCGTGCAGCAGCGGCTTGATACCAATGCCCGCCGCCGCAAGGCGACCGGCGTGCAGGTTGCCCGCTCGCCGCTGGCGGGGCGCATTGTTGATACCGACGGTCAGCCGATGTCGCCGACATTCGCTTATGGGCGCAGCGGCCGTCTGTATCGCTATTATGTGTCGGCACCTTTACAGCGCGGGGTAAAGCGCAATCCGCAAGACGACGCGCCGCGGCGGGTTTCTGCGGCAACGCTGGAGGCCCGGTTACTGAAAGCGATGACACGCCTTCTCCCTGCCCTGCAGGAGGATCCACTCAAGCTTGCGAGCCGCGTCGAGATCCATGCAGAGAGTGTCGAGGTTCTGTTGCCGCTTAACCTTATCAACAAGGTCAATGGCAATCTTGATCCCGGTGAGCGGGCCGTGCCCGATCCCGCCGAACCGGAATGCTTGCGGCTGACCCTGCCCTGGCGGATGCAGACGCGCGGCGGCAGGGTTGAAATTGTCGCCGGTGATCAAAACGCGACACAACCGGACCCGTCCCTGATCAGGGCGCTGCGTACCGCCCATGCCATGATTGAATACTCGTCAAAGAACGGGCCAATCCTGCAAACATCCCCCACGACACCCTGGCGGCGCCAACTGGTCCGGCTGGCGTTTCTCGCGCCCGAAATCCAGCGCGCCATCCTCGAGGGGCGACATCCGCACACCCTGACGCTGGCCGTTCTTATGAAGGGCGAGATCCCGCTGCTCTGGGCGGACCAGCGTCGTCTCTTCGGGATCGCAACAGCGGGTTGAAACCGACTTAATCCCCCGATCAGGAAAACTCTTAAGTCACCTGTTAATGCGTTAAAATCACCTGTTAATGACCATAACAGGGCCTGTTATGGTGCTTAATCGACCTGTTATGAGCAATTAACAGGAAAGTGGCATTTTACGACCATAAAGCTTTGAATTTACTGGATAAAATTATAGGTCTCTCGCGTACAGGAGGTCATTTTACCCTGTTATTTGGCATTTTTTTAAAAAATTCCCTGTTAACGCCCTGTTAACGCCAAACTCACCCTGCCATCAGACGGCCGGAGACGGGGCAGCAATTTGCCCCTGTAGAACCGTTATCTAACGGTCCGGA
Source organism: Sneathiella sp. (assembly GCF_041689005.1). GTDB lineage: Bacteria > Pseudomonadota > Alphaproteobacteria > Sneathiellales > Sneathiellaceae > Sneathiella. The sequence goes on along the minus strand of NZ_JBDNHC010000035.1, from coordinate 16,958 downwards.
GACGCCGGCAAGATTGGGATTGGCGGTGAAAGTTCGCCCTGTTACGGGGGGTTGCACGCAACGAGCGGGATCGGAGACAGGTTGTCGGGAGTGCGTGGCGGTGAGGGTGGGATTCGAACCCACGATAGAGTTGCCCCTATTCATCCTTAGCAGGGATGCGCCTTAAGCCACTCGGCCACCTCACCGGAGGCGGCAATATCGCAGATTTTGGTGGCCTGTCAAAGCTTTTGTGGCCGGTTTCCGGAAAATCACGGTTCTGCATCGGATATAAAGGCATCGGCCGGAATTCACCCCCCATGCAAGCGGATGACGGCGAGGATAAGGCTTATCGCCGTGCAATCCATTCACGGGCCATCCTCTGGGCCCGGGCGATCTCCTGTGCCGACATATCCATTGAAATTTCCGCCCGGTTCTCGCGCGCCGCTGTAACTCCGTTCATGGCCGCCAGATTGAACCATTTATGAGCGGTTATCAGATCCTGCGGCACCCCGTCCCCGGTAGAAAAAAGAAGGCCTGCCCGGTACTGTTCATCCGGAATGCCCGCATCCGCACTTTGCAAATGCTTTTCAATATAGTTCACGTTAAGGTTAGCCATCATCTTCAGTCCCCATAAATCAACAAGTAACGACTTAAAAAACCAATTTCGAATACTTCACGCATGTATTACGAAGCCATAATGAAAGGCAGTAGGTTAATTTTTTGTTTCCGAGTTTATTTTTTGCGACCCGTTAACAGAAAAACCGGTGCAAGCATGTCGCAGGCACCGGTTCTAGCTGGATTATAGGAAGGTTTTTTACGGCTGGAGTGTCCTTTTTAGTCGTCCTTCGGAAAATCAAGGCCCATTTCCCGGTATCGTTCCGGATCATCGAGCCATTTTTCCCTGACCTTGACGAACAGAAACAGGTGGACCCGGCATTCCAGGCTGGCCTCCAATTCCTCGCGGGCCATCGCGCCGATTTTCTTGATCGTCTGCCCGCCTTTGCCCAGAACCATAGGTTTGTAATTGGCACGAGAGACATAAATGACCTGCTGAATTTTAATGGAACCATCTTTCCGCTCTTCCCAGCTTTCGGTTTCCACGGTCAGGGAATAAGGCAATTCCTGATTCATGCGCAAAAACAGCTTTTCGCGCGTGATTTCAGCCGCCAATTGCCGCATCGGCGCGAGGGCCAGCTGATCCTCAGGGTACAGCCACGGGCCCGCCGGCATTTCCGCCGCGAGGGCGGCCCGCAATTCGGCGACACCATCCCCTTTAAGGGCGGAAATCATGAAAATCTCATCGAAAACCTCCTGCTCCGACAAGCGCTGGGCGAGCCCGAGCAAGCTATCGCGTTTCAGAATATCGATCTTGTTGAGAATAACATGCGCCCGGCGGTTATATTTCCGCAGCCCGGCGATAATACGCTCCACATCCTTGGTGATGCCTTTGACCGCATCGACAATCAGCACGATCCGGTCCGCATCCTCCGCCCCACTCCAGGCGGCATTGACCATGGCCTTCTCAAGCCGGCGGGTCGGCTTGAAAATGCCCGGCGTATCGACAAAGATTAACTGGCTCTGATCCTCGATGGCAATGGCGGTTACGCGGGCGCGGGTTGTTTGCACCTTGGGGGTGACAATTGCAATCTTTGCCCCGACAAGCTGGTTGAGAAGCGTCGATTTTCCCGCATTTGGCGCCCCGACCAGGGCCACGTATCCACAGCGTGTCATATCGTCATCCGGCTGGCTTTCATTCACCTTGCAAATCCTTCAACATTTTAGCTGCGGCCTTTTGTTCTGCCGCGCGTTTAGACGCGCCAGCCCCTTCCGCAGGAGCATGGTCCTCAACCGTAACCGCAACCTTGAATTTCCGGTTATGGTCCGGACCGGTTTCCGCGGTTATCGAATATATCGGTGGTGACTTACCAGCTTTTGCTAACCATTCCTGCAACGCCGATTTTGCATCCTTTCGGGACGCATCCTTAAGATCAAATCGCGGCCACCATTGCGATTTAATGAATTTTTTTGCGGCCCGCATACCGCCATCAAGATACAGGGCGGCAATCACGGCCTCCGTGACATCCTCAAGGATCGCTGGGTTTTGCCGGCCGCCCGCCGCGGCGAGATCGTCGGCCATCCGGATATACTTGGCAAGGCCCATTGTTTCCGCGATATCAGCTAGCGTTTCACGGCGTACTTGCGAATTATAGCGGCGGGAAAGCTGTCCTGCCTCCGCAGTATTGTACCGCTTGAACAGTTCCTCACTGATAATGAGACCGAGAACACGGTCGCCCAGAAACTCAAGCCGGTCATAGTCCGCCTGAGGCGTGCCTCCCCTGCCCTTTCCCTTGGTGATCGAGGAATGGGTAAGGGCCGCGGTCAGCAGGTTCTCGTCCTTGAAATCATGCCCCAGCAGGATCATTAGCGCAGCGAGACTTTCGGAATGCTCAGTCATCAACTCAAAGGTGTAAAAATACGGCTCCACCGGATCGCCATAGGATATTTCCAGATTTCATACCATTCGGCACTGCCGTCGAGGGACATGAAGAGGATCTCGGCGCGCCCAACCAGATTTTCCACCGGGATATAGCCGACATGGTTCAGAAAGCGGCTGTCAGTCGAGTTATCCCGGTTATCTCCCATGGCAAACACATGGCCTTCGGGGACCGTATAAACATCCGTGTTATCCATCAGGCCCTGTACCGTTTCATCAAGCGTTAAATAGGTCCGGCCACTGTCGAGCGTCTCGCGGTACTGAGCCACGCGACGGATATTGCCGAAGCGGTCACGATCAACAAAATCCTCCACCTTTTCCCGTTTGACCGGCTCACCGTTGATATTCAGTACGCCATTGATCATTTGCAGCTTGTCGCCAGGAAGGCCCATAATCCGCTTGATATAATCGACAGGTTCGCCAATAGGCTTTTTAAACACGGCAACATCGCCGCGTTCCGGCAGATCTGCGAAAATCCGCCCGGAAATCGGGGCGATACTGAATGGAAAGGAATGACGGCTATACCCGTAGGAGAATTTGGATACGAACAAATAATCCCCAATCATCAAGGTCGGCAACATCGATTCGGATGGAATTTTAAACGGCTCATAGGCAAATGTCCGGATAACGACGGCAATCAGAACCGCATAGATAATTGTGCGGATGGTTTCACCGGTTCCGCTTTTTGCCTTTATCGTTTCTTCCTTCATCAAACTCTTCCAAACTAATTTAAAAACCTTCAATTGCATGAACGGTCCCGGCAGGCAACCGATTTTCCGGAAGACGGCCCGCGCGCGGCCTACTCCTGATTTTCGGCAATCGCCGATATCAAGACGAATGCCTGAGCCTGCGGTGGCTCGTCGGTTATTGTCAGGTGAATTTCAACCCGCATTCCCGGCGGGGTGATCCGCTTTAACTGCTCGAGTGCCCCGCCCGTCAAGTTCATTGTCGGCCTGCCCGACCGCATGTTAACAACACCCATGTCGCGCCAGAAGACGCCGCGCCGAAATCCTGTTCCGAGGGCTTTTGCACAGGCCTCTTTCGCCGCATATCTTTTGGCGTAGGATTCTACCCGGTTAAGCCGCCGCTCGGATTTTGCGATTTCCACTTCCGTATAGATGCGATTGATAAACCTATCGCCAAACCGATCAAGGGTTTTCTCGATACGGCGAATATCGATGATATCGCTCCCGATACCCAGTATTAGTGACATAATCCTGTTTCCACCTGTCTGCCCGTATCAGGCCGCAGCCCGACGGGCATCATCCATCCGTCGCCGCATTTCGTGGATAGTCTTCTCCAGCCCGACGAAGATAGCTTCGCCAATCAGGAAATGACCAATATTGAGCTCCGTGAATTGAGAAATAGCGGCGATGGGCCCCACGGTATCATAGGTCAGCCCGTGACCGGCATGGCATTCAATTCCCATTTCCTCGGCAAGCGCCGCGGCCCGCTGGATCCGCACGAGCTCGCTCTGGCGCTTAATGCTGTCCGTGGTGTCGCAATAGGCGCCGACATGAAGTTCAACGATATCCGCGCCGAGCCGGGCCGCAGCCTCAAGCTGCTTTGGATCGGCCTCGACAAACAGCGAGACAAGTATGTCCGCAGCCTTCAGGCTCTCAACATAATGTCGGAGTGTCTCCTGACCTCCTGCCACGTCAAGTCCACCTTCGGTTGTTCGTTCCTCACGCTTTTCGGGAACAAGGCAGCTTGCATGGGGCTTATGCGCCAGCGCGATCGCCAGCATTTCGTCGGTTGCCGCCATCTCGAAATTAAGCGGAATGGTCAATTCCGCCATCAAGCGGGTCATGTCGCCATCGCCAATATGGCGCCGGTCCTCACGCAGATGGGCGGTCAGCCCGTCCGCGCCTGCCGCCTCTGCGATTTTTGCCGCGCGCAACGGATCCGGATGAGCTCCGCCCCGGGCATTCCGGATTGTCGCGACATGATCAATATTTACCCCAAGACGTAAATGCTTCATTTTTCCCTCACGCGTGTAATCTTCCGCTTTTTTGACTTCAGAATAGCGTTATTCTCACGCCCGATTCCAATCACTTTCGCCCGTTTTTCGTGAAACTTACGGATCAAAGCCTTCAAAGGATAGAAAAAAATGAGCCAGACGATGATTGACACCGGGATGCTGGCAAGCAGCATCGGGTGAATGACATTGAGGAAAATATGGGAAACGCTGCCCCAGTCTCCCGACCAGACGCCATCAAAAAACATTTTCATGGTCGCTTCGTTGAAGGACCCATGCCCAGCGTGATGGCCGAGCATCCAGTGCCCCATGCGATACAGTAACGTCCAGATGAAGGGGAAGGTCCAGGGATTGCCAACAACGGTACCAAGCGCGGAGGCGAGAATATTTGCTCTGAAAATCCAGGCAAGCAGCGCGCTCAGGATAAAATGAAACCCGATGAAGGGGGTAAAGGAAACAGCGGCCCCGAAGGCAAAACCGGCGGCAAGGCTGTAAGGCGTCCCGCGTAATCTTGCGAGCCGGTATCCGACATATCTCGATGACCGCTTAAACCCGATCGAGGGCCAGAAAAAATCCCAAAACTGCTTGATCCTGGAAGGTTTGTTACGGCGTAAAAACATTCGGCTATACTCGGTTTCGGTTATTTGATGTTGCGGCTGCCTGGCTTTATTGCCGGTGTCCCGGCGAGGTTGGGGGGAAGGTTCTCCGCGTCATAGGTGTTGACGGCCATGCGCATCAACGAAACCAGCGGAACGCCGACATCCACCGTCCCGTTGGAGCGGTCTATCAGACAAGTCGCCGCGATAACCTTGCCGCCTGCCGCCTCAATAGCATTAATGCATTCCCGGCTCGACTTGCCGGTGGTCACGATATCCTCGGACATGATCACCCGCGCGCCCGGGCTTAAGGAAAAGCCCCGGCGAAGCGTGAAAACGCCATTTTCCCGCTCTGTGAAGATACCCGGGACACCAAGCTGGCGGGCAAGCTCATAGCCAACGATAATACCGCCCATGGCAGGCCCGATGACGATATCCACGGCATCCGACCCCATCACGGCAATCACCTTATCCGCAAGCGCCCGGCACAGGATTGCCGCCCGATCGGGATGCATCAGCACTTTCGCGCATTGCAGGTAGCGGTCTGAATGCAGGCCGGAACTCAACAGAAAATGGCCCTCTAGCAAGGCGCCGGTGTCGTGGAAATGGGAGAGAATTTCGTCGTCGTGCATACCCGTTCTTTCAGTACTAACCTGTCGATCGTTCCACCGAGCTAATAACCGGATCGGCCCGGAGCGCGGCAATTATATTCGTCAGATGACGGACATCCGCCACCTGAACATCTATCCGCATTTCAAAAAAATCCTGACTGCGATTAACAATAGTCAGGTTGTTGATGTTGCCCTTATTCGAGGCAATAGTCGAGGTAATGCTGGACAGCGCGCCCGGTTCGTTCGCCATGATAATCGAAACCCGGCCGACCGGCAGGGCCGCCTGCTGGTTTTCCTCATCCCACGACACGTCAAGCCAGCGTTCAGGAACATCGGCAAATTGTTCCAGCGTATCACAATCAATTGTATGAATGGTGACCCCACGCCCGGTACTGACTATGCCGACAATACGGTCCCCCGGCAACGGATGACAGCAGCCAGCCAGATGCATTGCCATGCCGGGTATCAAGCCGCGGATTGGAATGGCGTGACTATTTTTGTGGGTCTGCTTAGGACGCGCCTTGGTGATCGGGACAACGTTCTCGGAGTCGCCCTGTCGGGTTTCACCCGGGAATATCACCTCGATCAACTGGCGTCCGGTCCGGATACCATTTCCGAGCATGTAATAGATATCGTCGAGGTCTTCCTGATCCCAGACCTTGATCGCTGTCTGCAAAGCCTTTTCGGCAAATTTTTTGCCTTCAACCCGAAATGCCTTTTCGGCGATCGCCTTGCCCAGCTCGACATACTGCCCACGCTGCTTCAGCCGGGTGAAACGGCGAATGGCAGACCGTGCCTTGCCGCTGACGACGAAACTTTCCCACGTGGGTGATGGCGTCTGGTTCTTCGATCTAAGGATGTCGACCTGGTCCCCGTTGCGCAACGTCGTTCGCAGCGGAACAAGGCGCCCGTTAATCTTTGCCCCGACGCAGGTATTACCGACGTCCGTATGGACCGCATAGGCAAAATCAACAGGGCTGCTGCCGGCCGGCAAGGAAATCAGATCGCCCTTTGGCGAAAAGCAAAAAACCTGATCCTGGAACATACTTAGCTTGGTATGTTCCAAAAATTCATCCGGATCGACAGTATTTTCAAGGATTTCAAGCAGCTCACGGAGCCAGCGATATTGCCTGCCCTCCTTCACATTCTCCAGATTTTCCTTGTATTGCCAATGCGCGGCGACACCATATTCATTCGTCTCGTGCATCTCGCGGGTCCGGATCTGCACTTCAATACGCTGTTTTTCCGGGCCAATCACGGTTGTGTGGATGGATCGGTAGTTATTGCGCTTGGGGATGGAGATATAATCTTTGAACCGCCCCGGAACCATGGAATATTTCGCATGCAGCACGCCAAGGACATGATAGCATTCCTCGACTGACTCGGTGACGACGCGAAAGGCAATGATATCGGCCAGTTGCTCGAAGGAGACGTTATTCCGCTCCATTTTGCGCCAGATCGAGTAAAACCGCTTCTCGCGGCCGTAGATTTCCGCCGTGATCCCTGCCGCGGCGACGTCTTCCTTCAGCGCGTCAACGATCCGGATAACAATATCCTCGCCCTCTTCGCGCAAATACTCGAGCCGGCGCTTGATCGAGTTCCGGGCTTCGCTATTTAGCTCAATAAACGCAAGGTCCTCAAGATCATCACGGAAGTTCTGCATCCCGATACGCTCGGCAAGCGGCGCATAAATCTCCATAGTCTCGGTGGCAATTCGTTTGCGCTTTTCCGGACTGGTGATGAAATGCAGGGTCCGCATATTGTGAAGCCGGTCAGCCAGCTTCACCAACAACACCCGGATATCGTTGGACATTGCCAGCAAAAGTTTTCTGAAGTTTTCGCCCTGCTTGGTCTGGTCGGATTGTAATTCGATCCGTGACAGCTTGGTCACGCCGTCGACGAGGCCTGCGATTTCACTGCCGAAAGTCTTTTCTATTTCCTCCCGGGTCGCCACCGTGTCCTCAATCGTGTCGTGGAGCAGCGCGGTGACAATGGTGGCCGTATCCAGCTTTAGCTCTGTCAGGATACCGGCAACTTCAATGGGATGGGAAAAATATGGATCGCCCGAGGCGCGAACCTGGGTTCCATGGGATTTTATCGTAAATATATAGGCTCGGTTGAGCAGATCCTCATCTGCTTGCGGATCGTAACTTAAAACTCGGTCAACTAGTTCAACCTGGCGCAGCATCAGCATCTACAAGTTTGGCATTGGCCGTACATCTCCGGCGGCGTTTCGTCTTCCGGGAACAACCGGCGGCCGCACTTGACGAAAAAGTGCGACTGCCCCTGATATCTCTTCCAGACGGAAGATCTAAAACGGAGGGTCTTTGATCCCGCGGTCTTAGCTTTCGGTGATTGTATCTTCCGCTTCTGCATCAGTCGTATCTTCCGCTGTTGCATCGATTTCCTCGGCGGAGAAGGTCTCGGTCGCTGCATTCTCCTGAATAACCCCGGCCCACTCATTACTCGAACTCATCAGGGCCGCCATGTTATCTTCTTCCGGCTCATCCACTTCGACCCGGCGCTGCAAGGAATGGATCAGGCTGGACTTCAGATCCTCAAGATCAATTGTCCCGTCACCAATTTCCCGGAGGGAAACCACGGGGTTCTTGTCGTTGTCCCGATCCACTGTCAACATCGAACCCGCCGCAATGGCGCGCGCACGACGGGCGGCCAGCAGGACAATCTCAAAACGGTTCGGAATTCGTTCTACGCAATCTTCGACGGTGACGCGTGCCATATACAATTACTCCAAATGTATGTGAATTAAATTATTACATATTCGTTTGGACCCAAGATAGCAAGTCAAAGTGATAGAAAAGCCGTTGAAATTTGGGTTTTTTCCGTCCTTTTTCCACATTTTGTCTCCTCTCCAGCAGCCAAAGACACTATTATAAAATCTACCGGCTGGTTTCCAGCGATGGCAGGATCTCAAATTCCTGTTGCTCCGGGAGGCTTTGCAGGCTCTCCGCCGCTCCCAGACCGTTCAGCGGATGCCGCCACTCCGACGCAATTTCGGCGAGCGGCGCAAGCACAAAAGCGCGTTCCTGAACTCGCGGGTGCGGCGCAACCGGTCCTGCCGTCTGGTCCTGATTGTCGGTCACCAGATCATGATAGACGAGTATATCGAGATCCAGGACCCGTGCGCCCCATTTTTCCTTGCGTTCGCGGCCAAATTTTCCTTCAATCTCATGCAACTCACCTAGTAAGTTGCCAAGCGCAAGTTCTGTCTCGATGGCGATCACGCCATTGACAAACCAGGGCTGATCAGACATCGGAACAGGCGCCGAGCGATACCAGCTCGATTGCCGACGGATCAGGAACCGTTTGCCAATTTCGCGGATCGCAACGGTCAATGTTTCCAGCGGCGGGCCGTATTCCGGATGAGATTTATTTGCCCCGAGGCCAATCAAAATCATTTTATAATAGCTCAAAAATCACAAAAACTCCTTATTATCCCCTGTATTTAACCATAATAAGCAAAAATCGGTGCATTTCTTGTCTAGAGTAAATCAAATAAGTTTGCTATTGATTGTTATGGAGACGGTAAAAATTACGATCTGCAAGTAGAAAATTAGTAGTAACGGAAAATATAATGCCTTTTTACTCCGAGGAAAGAATCGCCCTTTTTATTGATGGATCAAATTTATATGCCGCCGCTCGGTCGCTCGGATTTGATATCGACTATAAGAGGTTACTGGGCGAATTTGCCTCGCAGGGAAGACTGGTTCGTGCTTTCTATTACACTGCCCTGATCGAGGATCAGGAATACTCCCCCATCCGGCCCCTCGTCGACTGGCTTGATTATAATGGCTACACGATGGTCACAAAGCCGACGAAGGAATTCACGGATTCGACAGGTCGGCGCAAATATAAAGGCAATATGGATATCGAGCTTGCCATCGACATGATGGAACTGGCCGGACATATTGACCATGCGGTCCTGTTTTCCGGTGACGGCGACTTCAGGCGCCTGGTTGAATCAATCCAGCGTCAGGGCGTTCGCGTCACCGTTGTCAGCACCGTCAAGTCGCAGCCGCCTATGATTGCCGATGAATTACGGCGGCAAGCTGATTTCTTTATCGAACTCAGGGATATGGAGAAGAAGGTTGGACGGGCTGTCAGCCCGCGCCAAGACAGGGAATATGAAGACTACCCCGGTGAATTCGACCCCTACGAGGATGCGGAAGAACTCGCCTGAACTTTAAGGTCCTGTTTGTTCACATCCATTGGCTGTTGAACGCTTTTCCTGAACTCCTGCACCGCCTTCGTCGATAGCTCCTCCATGCCCCGCATCACGTTCTGTTGCCAGTCACTTTCAAAAATCGCCGTATGATTTTCGATAACCTCATTATTTACCGCTACCTTTTTCTCAAGTGATCGAACGGAAGACTTCAGGACAATTTCTGAAGTGTTATGCAGGGGCAATTGCCAAAACCCCCATTCAATCCATGACCAGAACTGGACGATTTGCACAGTGACAGGATAAGCCTCACTATAGTCGGGATCGTTGGCGTTCAAAACCCTGTAGCCATCGCTGCGAAACGCGTTGGTCAAGGCGCGCGTCATGACCCCGGCAACCGTCTCCCCTTCCGGCAGGACCACGTCGCCGAAAGCCTGGCCATAGCCATTTCGTTTTCGGGCGACCGCCCGAGCCTGTATCTCGGGACTGACGATTTCCGTTTCCGACAATGAGGGTATGCTGGGTGTCCTCGGCTTGAACTCGAATACCCGCGTATCCTCAACCGAAACGATTTTTATGTTTACACCCTTAGCTGGATTTGAAATATTATTGGCAAGATCCACGGGAATCGTACTGCGGTCCACTGCGCAGCCTGAAGCCATCTGCAGCACGATGAAAACCCCGGCCATTCTGACGTAAAAAAATTTACCCATGAGCCCTCGTATTCAGCATTTTATCTTTTTGATTGTTTTAAATATTATTTATTCTATCATAATGAGATAAAATTATTTTGTGCAACCAAAAAAATTGTTTAAATACAAATATATGGCCTCCCTGTCATGATTTAGTGACTTTTAAAAAGACGAAGCCATAAATTGACGATAAAATTGAGGGGCTATCGGGACAGGGAATAGCAATGGAATTTGAGTATATACGTCTCGAACAATTGTCTGTCATAAATGGCAGGTATCGTTTTGCACTCGGTTTGGTATAATTGATCCGACTAAGTTGAGAGGACTTATGACTCGAAAACTCATTGTGTTCAGTGATGGCTGCTGGGTAAAACCGCAATACAGAAGCCGGAAACGGCGTGTTCCGGGAAATGCGGCGCTAGCCTATCAATGTGTCGCCCCGACCGACCCGGAGAACCGGGAGCAGATCCGGCATCTGCTCGACGAGCACAGGAAAGACACCTATTACAGCAATTTTATGCAGCGTTTCTTTGGGTTGGGAACGCAGAAGGAAATTTTTAACGCCTATCAATTTCTCGCCAACAACCATCGAGACGGCGATGAAATTTTCCTTATCGGCGCCGGCCTCGGGGCCTATAGCCTCAGGCGGCTGGCCGACCTGATCGACAAGGCAGGACTATTGACCCCGGACAATCTCCATCTTCTGCCGACCGCCTATGAATATAGCCAGATCCCGATGGAAGCCCTGGAATCACCGGCGGCACAAGCGCTGGGCGAGTTATTGCCGCGGCGCCCCGTGCGCATCCGCTTTCTTGGCTGCTGGGACACGGTAGGCAGCCATGGCTTGCCAACCCCGGGGCTGAACCGGATTTCAGAAAGCTGGATGATGTTCACGGACCACAAGCTGAATAGCAACGTCGATGCGGCCTATCAGGCTATTGCGCTTGATGAGCGGCGCAGCCGTTTCAAGCCGGGACTTTGGACAGGAACCCATTCACCGAAACTGAAGGCGATGGAGCAGGTCTGGTTTACCGGATCACACGAAAATGTTGTTGGCGGCCGCCGCGATAGCGGCTTGTCTGATATTGCCCTGACATGGCTGCTCGACCGCGCGGCCGAAGCGGGCCTGTATGTGGACAGGGAGAAAATGGAGGAATTGACAGCACCGGATGTTACCGGGCGGATCGCCATGAACAGGCGCAAGGTATTCGGGCTTCCGCTACCATTCAAAAAGACCTTCAACCGCCCTGTTGGAAAGGTATCCCGCGAATTTTCGGCCAATTTTGACGCCGAGCCGGAAAAGCTCCATGAATCAGTGCTCGAGCGTCAGGAGCGGGACAAAAAATACCGGCCACGGCAACTCGCCAGCCTGTCCGAAGGCGATATCCCCGTGTTCAGGGCGACGCCCGGAACTTACGTGAACATGCGCCGCCACAAACGCCAAAGCGTCGACTGGCCGGGATTTCTGGTGAGTGGGGAAGCTAAGGTTAATGTCAGCCTCGTCGACTACAGCCGGACCGGCGCAAGAGTTTGGCTGAACGGTAAGCCGCCTGAGGGAAGTTCCCTCATCCTGCAATCTTCGAATGCCGCGATTAACGGATTGAAAAGCCGGGTCGTCTGGACCCGCGATAACTTCCTTGGCCTGGAATTCGCCCATCCCCTTCCGCTTGGAGCAATGGAGTGATTCGCCGCTACTAAGTGTTTTTCAAAAGCCGCTGCTTTTCACGGTTCCAGTCGCGGTCCCGTTCGGTCGCGCGCTTGTCATGCTGCTTCTTGCCCGAGGCCAGCCCGACCTTGACCTTCACAATACCACGGTCGTTAAAATACATCGACAACGGGATAAGCGTCTTTCCAGCCCTCTGGATCTGGCCGGCGATCTTGTTGATTTCCTTTTTATGCATCAGCAATTGTCGTGGCCGCAGGGGCTCATGGTTATTGCGGTTGCCATGGCCATATTCGGCGATATGGGCATTCACGAGATACAGGCCATCATTCTCAAAGGAGGCGTAGGATTCTTGAATATTGGCGCGCCCGGCCCGCAGGCTCTTGACCTCCGTACCGAGCAGCATCAATCCCGCCTCAAACTCTTCGTTTATGAAGTAGTTATAGCGTGCCTTCCTATTTTCAGCGATCGTCCGACCCATCGTGATATCCGTTCCCGCTCCCTAGTTCAGAAGCCCGGCATGGCGCATCGCCGCCTCGATCTCCCGCTTCGACTCGTCCTTGAATACGGGAATGATGGGCATACGCACATCCGGCTTGCATTTGCCAAGCAGCGAGAGGGCATATTTCGTCGGCGCCGGGCTCGCTTCCACAAACAATGCCTTATGCAACAAGATCAAACGGTCCTGAAGCTCAATCGCCGTTTCGGCATCACCTGAAAGGCTCGCCTCCTGCATTTGCGAGACCAGATCCGGCGCCACGTTTGACGTAACGGAAATACAGCCATTGCCGCCTTGCGCATTATAACCGAGCGCAATTGGGTCGTCCCCGCAAAGCTGGTTGAACTCAACTCCACAGCTCAGGCGTTGCAGAGCCGCGCGGGAGACATCGCCGGTGGCATCCTTGACGCCAACGATATTCTCAAGCTTGGCAAGCCGACCCATGGTATCAGGCGTCATGTCAACAACGGAACGGCCCGGGATATTATAGATATAAATCGGGATCTCAACCGCATCATTAATCGCCTTGTAATGGGCATACATGCCTTCCTGCGTCGGCTTGTTGTAATAGGGCATGGCGACCAGCACTGCATCAGCGCCCGCTTTTTTGGCATGCTTGGCAAGACGGATGGCCTCCGCAGTATTGTTGGAGCCTGCGCCCGCCATCACCGGCACGCGGCCGCCCGCGGCCTCGATGCACAGCTCGACGACACGATCATGTTCCGGGTGGCTTAAGGTCGGGGATTCCCCGGTGGTCCCGACAGGAACCAGGGCTTTGGTTCCGGACTTTATCTGCCAGTCACAAAAGGATTGAAACGATTTTTCATCCACGCGCTCTCCATCGAAGGGAGTAATAAGCGCTGTGATCGATCCTCTAAACATGGCAGTAACCTCGATTTGTGGTTTGCAGATATAATTTCGCCGACAAGCCCGCGGATAGCTCAGGGAATCGCAGATATGCTGTCGTCGAATGCCTGATTTACAGGCATGACGTGTAGCAAGGCAAGAAGTAACTGCATATGACGCCCTCAGGGCGCAATTTATGCCGCTTTTTTGGGTCTGCCTGATTTGGACTAACTTGCGCCTTGGCCCTTGATCATGACCGCAATCCGTTTATCTTGTAGATAAAGCACATTTCAGTAAAGGCCCGCATTTTGCACAAAACGACCACACAGCCCGCCACGGTTCTTCTCAAAGACTACAGAAAACCGGATTTCCTCATCAAGACTGTCGACCTGACCGTTGAACTTGGGGAGGAAATTACCCGCGTCATCTCAGTATTGCGACTTGAAAGAAACACCCCAGGCATCCCGGACATAACCTTAAATGGCGCGCATCTCGATCTCGTCTCCATCGCCCTGAATGGCACCCTGCTTGCTGCGGAATCCTATGAGAAGACGGACAAGCATCTCCGTCTTGATATTCCCCTAGACATGCAGGACTTCCGATTAACAATCGTCACGGACCTCAAGCCGCAAGAAAATACCGCGCTGGAGGGCCTTTATAAATCGAGCGGTAATTTCTGTACCCAATGTGAGGCACAAGGGTTTCGCCGGATCACCTATTTCCTTGACCGGCCGGACGTCATGGCGGTCTTCACGACCACCATTATAGGCGACGAGACGCGATACCCAGTTATGCTCTCCAACGGGAATTTGTCATCCCGCAAGACCCTGGATGACGGCCGCCTGTCGGTCACCTGGCATGACCCCCACCCTAAGCCGGCCTATTTATTCGCCCTTGTCGCCGGGGATCTTGCCTGTGTGGAAGACAAGTTCACGACGCAGTCAGGACGCGACGTCAAATTGCAGATATTTGTCGAAAAGGGCAATGAGGACAAATGTGACCATGCCATGATTTCACTCAAGAAATCCATGAAGTGGGACGAGGAGAAATTCGGCCGCGAATATGACCTCGATATCTTCATGATTGTCGCCGTCAGCGACTTCAACATGGGCGCCATGGAAAACAAGGGCCTCAATATCTTCAATTCCAAATATGTCCTGGCTTCACCGGAAACGGCAACAGACACGGACTTCGACGGCATTGAAAGCGTCATCGCCCATGAATATTTTCATAACTGGACGGGCAACCGCATTACCTGCCGCGACTGGTTCCAATTGACTCTGAAGGAAGGCCTGACAGTCTTTCGCGATCAGCAATTTTCGGCCGACATGAACTCTGCCGCTGTGCAGAGAATTGACGACGTGCGGGGTCTGCGGGCGGCACAGTTCCCTGAAGATGCGGGCCCCCTCGCCCATCCAATCCAGCCGCAGAGTTATGTCGAGATAAACAATTTCTACACCGCTACTGTCTATGAAAAGGGTGCTGAAGTTATCCGCATGATCCATACCCTGCTGGGGCCGGAAAATTTTCGCAAGGGTATGGACCTATATTTCGATCGCCACGATGGCGAGGCCGTCACCACCGAGGATTTCGTCGCCGCCATGGAGGACGGCTCCGGCATTGATCTTGGCCAATTTCGCCGCTGGTATACAACACCGGGCACGCCGGAAATATCCATCTCCGAAAAATATACGGAGGAAACCGGAGAGTTCGAACTTACCCTCGTTCAGAATAACCCGAAAGCAGGCAAATCCTCAAAGCCGTTACATATTCCGCTCAGAATGGGGCTGTTGGATGAAGCGGGCAACCCCGTAAAATTTCCGGACGGTCCGTTTAAGGGCAAGTATGACGGGGTCTTCAATTTCACCGAGCATAAACAGAAATTTACTGTTTCCGGCCTTAAAGCCCGCCCGGTGGCGTCCCTGTTCCGGGAGCTTTCCGCGCCCGTGAAGATACGTCAGAATGCCAGTGATGAGGCCCTCGCCTTTCTGTTCGCAAAAGATACCGACCTTTTCAACCGCTGGGATGCAGGGCAGCGTCTCGCGAGTAATATCCTGCTGAACCGGATCGCAACTTTTAAGGGGACGGAGAAACAACCGCTTCCCCCGCAATTCCAGAAAGCCTTTTCGGCGATCCTGTCTGACACTGAACTCGACCAGGCCTTTATCGCCGCGGCGCTCTCCCTGCCGGGTGAGCAGGACATTGCCCAGAAAATGGTCGTTGTCGATGTAGACGCCATTCACGCGGTCCGCAACGGCATCTGCAAGACCATCGGGCTGGAATTTGAAGATACCTTGCAACAGCTGTACGACGATTGTGCGAATTCAGCCGCGAAGGATAACCGGTCCGCAAGCGGTGCGCGCAAGCTCAAAAATGTTGCGCTGCATTTTCTGACCGCGACGGAACAGCCTAAATATTTCGAGCTTGCCGCCGAGCAATACCACACCACCGGGAATATGACAGATGCGGTGGCATCGCTCTCCCGTCTTGGGGAGACAAGCGGACCTCTCCGTGATGAGGTTTTCGCCGATTTTTATGACAGATGGCAAAAGGATCCGTTGGTGATCGACAAATGGTTTTCCATTCAGGCGATGGCATCGCGCAAGACCGCGCTTGACGATGTTGCCGCCCTGATGTCACACCCTGCCTTCACACTGCGCAATCCCAACCGGGTAAGATCACTAATCGGGGCCTTCGCCTCCGGCAATCCCGTCGCTTTTCATGACATGAGCGGCGGCGGCTATAAAATACTCTCAAACGTGATCCGCGATCTCAACAAGACTAACCCGCAGATTGCCGCGCGACTGGTCACACCGCTCGGACAATGGCGTCGTTATGACGAGCAACGACAAAAGCTGATGACGACGGAACTAGAAGAAATTCTGAAAATTCCGAATTTGTCCGATCATGTTTACGAAATCGCAAACAAAAGCCTGCATAATTAGCAAAATTATCTGATAATATGCTTCAAAGGGCTTATGCAACTGCAAATAAATGCATTTGTCATGGAATAAAGGACGGATTGGTAGCGCTATATGCGATTGTATTGGGGGATTGCGAGTTTGTTGACCGCGGCGATCCTGTTTTCATCGTCGGCCGGTGCAAGCGGGAAAGCAGAGCTGATCAAAAATGACCCTGCCAGCGCTGTGAATAGCGATGACCTGGTGCCGGTACCGCAGATGAAACCAGAAAGTGACGAGCTTGCCCTTCTGAATGTCATGTCTGCCCCGCTCCCGCAAAAGCGCCCTGCAAATATCGACCTTCCCCCGGGGCCGCTGGCAACCGGTCTGTTATCGTTGCGCGACTTGCGGCTCTATCGGGAGGCCTTTGCCGCTGCCGATGCGCGCAACTGGCAACAGGCGCGCGAGATTGCCGCCCGGGCGACATACAAGCTGCCCGCCAAGATTATCGACTGGC
>NZ_JBDNHC010000034.1:0-4155 GCF_041689005.1 Sneathiella sp. | reverse complement strand
TGATCGGTCCCGAACCCTGTCAGCGTATAGCGTTTTATATGCTCGATGGATTCAAAGCCCTCGCGCACCGCGAGCTCGATATCCGCCGCTGTCGTGTCATTCTGCAGATCAACGAAATGCTTGGCCGTTCCTTCGCCGATCGGGCGGGCGCCGGGGACAATCCAGTAAGGCTCTATCGTCCCTATATCCGGCTCCTCCACGGCAAAGGAGACCTCTTCCTTCACGGAGTCAAAGCCAGTTTTTTGCGCGGCTTTCATTCCCGCCGCATTGCCCTCAACCAGGCAGTCAGAAAGCGCGAAGTTTCCGGTGATCGCGCCGGCAAATCCCTGCGCCTGAACCGGGGTTCCGGGAACGAAACAGGCCTGTTCCTCCCGATACTGAAGCTTGCCCTGTGACTGGCTGAACAAATGCACCACGGGACTCCAGCCGCCGGACATCGCCACCAGATCACAGTCAATCATCTCCGCCACAGAGGTATAGACCTTCGCCCCGGCCTGGATTTTCCGGACCTCGACGGCGGAGACGCGTTTGCCGCCCTTCACCCCGGTAATCGCGTGTCCGTTCAGAACCCTGATGTTAAGGGCCCGGGCCTCATCCGCGAGCTCGCTGCTAGTCTCCCGTCGGCAATCGACAATCGCTGCGATCTTCGCCCCGGCGGCTTGCATATCTATTGCCGTCTCGTAGGCGGCGTCATTATTCGTGAACAGCACCATGTTCTTGCCGGGCAGGACGCCGTAACGGTTAACATACGTCTGCACGGCCCCTGCAAGCATAATCCCCGGACGATCATTATTGGCAAACACAAGTGGCCGTTCATGGGCGCCGGTGGCCAGTACCACCTCTGCCGCGCGGACATGCCAGACCCGTTGTCGCACTTTACCTGCCCGCTGCGCCTGCGGCAGATGGTCGGTTTTCTGTTCCAGCACACAGAGATAATTCTGATCATAATAGCCGAAAGCGGTCGCGCGCGGGAGCAGGGTAACGTCATCCATAGCCTCAAGTTCTGCGCGGGCGGCGGCGATCCAGTCCACCGCGTCGAGACCGTCGATCTGCCGCGTGAGCGAAAGCAGGCTGCCGCCAAATTCGCTTTGTTCATCGACCAGGACAACCCGGGCACCAGCGCGGCCCGCAGCAAGCGCCGCCGCAAGCCCGGCGGGGCCTGCGCCAACCACCATGACATCCACATGCAGATGCATGTGATCATAGACGTCGGGGTCCTTGACCGTCGGTGCCTTGCCCCAGCCCGCGGCGCGGCGGATCACCGGCTCGTAAAGCCGCATCCACATGGCGCGCGGCCACATGAAGGTCTTGTTATAAAACCCGGCGGTGAAAATCTTGGCGAACAGGCCGTTGACGGCGCTGACATCGAACTCAACCGACGGCCAGACATTAACGCTGCTGGCGGTCAGGCTTTCATAAAGGGAGATCTGAGTCGCTCGGATATTAGGCTCCGTCGTCGCGCCCGTGTCGAGTTGCACCATGGAGTTCGGCTCTTCTGCCCCGGCGGCAACGATGCCCCGCGGCCGGTGATACTTGAAACTCCGCCCCAAAAGGTGCACCCCGTTGGCAAGCAGGGCCGAGGCCAGTGTATCCCCCTCATAGCCCGTATAGCTCCGGTCATTGAAGCTGAAGCGAAGCAGCTTGTCCCGATTGATGCGCCCCCCCGCCGGGGTCCGAAAACTGCCGCTCATGCTTTTGTTCCTTTGTCCGGTGAAAGATCCGGCGGCGTGCCCCCCATTTTATAGGTCGCGAGAATTTCATGGCTCGCGGTATTGCGGATGACATTGAACCAGCGGCGACAGCCATTGCTATGGCACCAGCGTTCAGCGAAGGGCCCTTTTATATTCCGTCGCATGAACAAGAAGTCCGCCCATTCCGCATCCGAAAGGGACGCGGGATCGTCGGGACGGGCGATATGGGCCTCTCCGCCATAATGAAATTCGGTTTCATGTCTCTTGCCGCACCAGGGGCAGTCAATATTCAGCATAAATTTTCCCCTCTAATGTGCGACGGCGGCGGCACCATGCTCGTCGATGAGCGCGCCGCTTTCAAACCGGTTGAGACTGAACGGAACATTGAGCGGGTGCGGCTCATTGCGGGCAACCGTATGGGCAAAGCTCCAACCCGATCCCGGCGTCGCCTTGAACCCGCCGGTTCCCCAGCCGCAATTGATGTAAAGCCCTTCAACCGGGGTTTTCGAGATAATCGGCGAGGCATCGGGGCAAACATCAACGATCCCGCCCCAGCTGCGCATCATCCGAACCCGGCTAAAGATAGGGAAAAGCTCAAGACAGGCCCCCAGTTGATGCTCAATCACATGGAAGCTGCCGCGCTGCCCGTAGGAATTATAGCTGTCGACCCCCGCCCCCATAACAAGTTCGCCCTTATCGGACTGGCTGACATAGACATGCACCGCGCCCGACATGACAACACAGTCGATAACCGGCTTGATCGGCTCAGAGACGAGCGCCTGCAACGGATGGCTCTCCACGGGCAGGCGCAGACCGGCCATATTTGCGACAACGGAACTATGCCCCGCCGTCACTATGGCTACCTTTTTAGCGCCGATAAATCCCCGGCTGGTGTCAACCCCAACGACCCTGCCGCCCTGCCGCCGGATACCACTCACCTCACAGTTCTGGATAATATCAACGCCGCGGGCATCGGCGGCGCGGGCATAGCCCCAGGCGACACTGTCATGGCGGGCGACGCCGCCGCGCCGTTGCAGGGTGGCGCCCAAAACCGGGTGACGTGTCTCTTTCGATATATTGATGATCGGGCAGAATTCCTTCACGCCTTCCGCATCCAGCCATTCGGCATCGACCCCGTTCAACCGGTTGGCATTGACCCGGCGTACACCCTCGCGGACATCGCCGAGGTTATGAGCAAGATTGAGGACGCCGCGCTGGCTCAACATTACGTTATAGTTAATATCCTGAGACAGGCCTTCCCAGAGTTGCAGCGATTTCTCATAAATCGCGGCACTTTCATCCCAGAGATAGTTGGAGCGGACAATTGTCGTATTTCGTGCCGTATTGCCCCCGCCAAGCCACCCCTTCTCCAGAACCGCGACATTGGTGATGCCGTGCTCTTTCGCAAGATAATAGGCGGTCGCCAGACCATGGCCGCCGCCGCCGATAATAATCACCTCATACTCAGGCTTCGGTTCCGGGCTCCGCCACTGGACTGGCCAGTTTTTATGATTACTGAGGGCGTTGCGGGCAATCGAAAGAATTGAATATTTGACCATACAACCGTCCCGTTTCATCAAATGAGGCCTGCCGGAGCAGTCTGTCAGCATATGGAATGTGCCATCTTAACCACTCTCAAATCCGTCACCAACTGTCATTTAGTAGAATATTAGCGACATTCGCAAGCAACGTCTTTACCGCTAACCGCATGCTGAAGAATTTACGTCGTTTCATGAATAGCCAGCGAATTTAAGGACAGCCACTGTGACAGGGGGAATAGGGAGCATGCCGCCCACAAGAGGCGGCGACTTAGAGGGTGAATTACAGCACCATGACTGACCAGCATCAAAAGCCCAAATCCGACATCGATATCGCTCAGGCCGCCTCAATGAAACGGATTGCCGAGGTGGCGCAGGAAAGCCTCGGGATCGATATCGATAATCTGGAACCCTATGGTCACTATAAGGCGAAGCTCTCGCTCGACTATATCAAGACCCTGAAAGACCGGCCTGACGGCAAGCTTATTTTGGTTACGGCGATGACGCCGACGCCCGCCGGAGAGGGAAAGACAACAACAACCGTGGGATTGGGGGATGGCCTTAACCGGATTGGCAAGAAAGCCATGATCTGCCTGCGGGAGCCCTCGCTCGGCCCCTGCTTCGGCATGAAGGGTGGTGCCGCCGGTGGTGGTTATGCGCAGGTCGTGCCGATGACCGATATCAACCTGCATTTCACGGGAGATTTCCACGCCATCGGGGTTACCAACAACCTGCTGGCGGCGCTCGTTGACAATCATATCTATTGGGGTAACCAGCTTGGTCTGGACGAGCGGCGGATTATCTGGCGGCGCGTTGTTGACATGAATGACCGGGCGTTGCGCAATATTGTCAACAGCCTTGGCGGCATTGCCGATGGATTTCCGCGCGAGGATCATTTCGATATTACCGTTGCCTCGGAAGTGATG
>NZ_JBDNHC010000033.1:0-42938 GCF_041689005.1 Sneathiella sp. | reverse complement strand
GACGGGAGGGAATTTCTACTCTGTAGATAGCCGCGCCGTGCCGACGCCGACCGGCTGGCTTTTGGGGTGGAAATCTGCCGGACTTCTGATCGACCGCTTCCGGCAGGAAAATGGCGCCTGGCCCAGAACCATGATCCTCAGCGCTTGGGGCACCTCCAACATGCGGACCGGTGGCGACGATAT
Organism: Sneathiella sp.; assembly: GCF_041689005.1. Classification (GTDB taxonomy): domain Bacteria; phylum Pseudomonadota; class Alphaproteobacteria; order Sneathiellales; family Sneathiellaceae; genus Sneathiella. Next base: position 42,755 of record NZ_JBDNHC010000033.1, on the reverse strand, counting down.
CGCGCAGGCCCTCGCCCTGATGGGAGTGCGCCCGACCTGGGACAAGGCATCCAACCGGGTGACCGGCTTTGAAATACTGCCCGCCAGCCTGCTCGACCGGCCACGGGTCGATGTGACGTTACGGGTTTCCGGCTTTTTCCGCGACGCCTTTCCACAACAGATGGCGCTGTTCGATAGCGCTGTTCGCGATGTCGCGGCGCTTGAGGAGGATGAGAAAACCAACCCGCTTGCCGCACGCGTGAAATCGGATGTCGCCGACCTGGTGAAATCCGGATTATCGCCGGAAATTGCGACCAAGCGCGCCGCCTATCGGCTGTTCGGTTCCAAGCCCGGCGCCTATGGGGCCGGGCTGCAGGCGTTGATGGATGAAAACGGCTGGAGTGAAACCGGCGATCTGGCCCGCGCCTATGTCGCCTGGGGCGGCTATGCCTATGGCGCCGGCGAAGAGGGTGTCGCCGAGCATGGCCTGTTCGAACGCCGGCTTGGGCAGGTAGAGGCCGTTATCCATAATCAGGACAATAGGGAGCATGACCTGCTCGATAGTGACGATTATTACCAGTTTGAGGGCGGCGTGACAGCGGCGGTGCGCCATCTCAAGGGATCACAGCCGATCGTCTATCACAATGATCATTCTCGTCCCGAAAGCCCCAAGATCAGAACGTTGGAAGAAGAGGTCGGCCGCGTCGTCCGCGCCCGCGTCGTCAATCCGAAATGGATCGATGGCGTGATGCGCCATGGTTACAAGGGCGCGTTCGAGATGGCGGCAACCGTCGATTATCTCTTCGCCTTCGCCGCCACCGCTCAGGCCGTCAAGGACCATCATTTCGAGGCAGTATTCGATGCCTATCTGATGGATGAGAAAGTGCGCGATTTCTTGCGCGAGAATAATCCCGATGCTCTCAAAGAGATGGCCGATAAGTTTCAGGAGGCGCTGGACCGCGGCCTCTGGCGCCCCCGCCGCAATACAATCCATGATGAACTGACAAGAATACGACAGGGAGAAACCTCATGAGCCCGAATTTAACACCGGAAGAAATCGCCCGCGCCAATGAAAAAGCGGCGAAAAAGAAAGCTTCACGCGACAAAATGCTGGCTACAAAAACCATCGAGAAAGGCCTTCTCATCGTCCATACCGGCAAGGGCAAGGGCAAATCAACGGCGGCCTTCGGTCTCGCCGCCCGTGCCATCGGTAACGGCATGAAAGTCGGCGTTGTGCAATATGTGAAAGGCAAGTGGGAAACGGGCGAGCGCAAGGTGCTGGAGGCTTTCCCCGACCAGATCGAGATCCATGCGATGGGCGAGGGCTTTACCTGGGAGACGCAGGACCGCGAGCGCGATATCCGCGCCGCCGAAAGCGCCTGGGAGAAATCCAAGGCGATGATCGAGGCGAGCCGGGGCGACAATCCCGCCTATAATATGGTGATCCTCGACGAGCTCAATATCGTGCTGCGCTATGACAGCCTGCCGCTTGCCGCTGTGGTTGAGTTTCTCAAAAACAAGCCGGAGAAGTTGCACGTCGTCGTGACGGGCCGCAATGCCAAGGACGAATTGATCGAGATTGCCGATCTCGTCACCGAAATGACCCAGATCAAGCATCCCTTCCGCTCCGGCGTCAAGGCACAGGTCGGGATCGAATTCTGATGACTGCTGCCCTCATGCTGCAGGGAACGGGGTCTGATGTCGGCAAGTCGCTGCTTGTCGCTGGTCTGGCCCGCGCTTGCAGCAACCGGGGGCTTATCGTCCGACCGTTCAAGCCGCAGAACATGTCGAACAATGCCGCCGTCACCATCGAGGGCGGCGAGATCGGGCGGGCGCAGGCCCTGCAGGCGCGCGCGGCACGAACGCCGCTCCGCAATGACATGAATCCGGTCCTGTTGAAACCGCAGACGGAGACCGGTGCGCAGGTGATAGTTCAGGGAAAAATCCACGGCAATGCAACGGCACGGCAGTATCAGGCAATGAAGCCCGCCTTACTGTGCCGGGTGCTGGAGAGTTTCGCCCGCATTGGCGAAGGTGCTGATCTTGTGCTCATCGAGGGCGCGGGCAGCCCGGCCGAGCTTAATCTGCGCGCTCATGATATTGCCAATATGGGCTTCGCCGAGGCCGCCGATGTGCCGGTTATCCTTGCGGGCGACATTGATCGCGGCGGTATCATCGCCCAGATCGTCGGCACCCATATGCTTCTGTCCCCGTCCGAGCAGAGGCGGACAAAGGGATATCTCGTCAATAAATTCCGGGGCGACCTGTCGCTGTTCGATGCGGGTCTTGCCATTATTAGCGAGAAAACCGGGCTTGAAAGCTTCGGCGTTCTTCCCTTTTTCGCTGATGCCCATAAACTGCCGCCCGAGGATGCCTTCTCAATCACCTCAAGGCCGGCCCGCGAGGGCGTGATCAACATCGCAGTGCCTGTCCTCTCCCGCATCGCGAATTTCGACGATCTCGATCCGCTGCTGGCCGAACCCGGCGTTGCCGTCCATATGGTGCGCGCCGGAGAGACAATTCCCCATAGCATGGACGTGATCCTGCTGCCCGGCTCCAAAACAACGCTTGCAGATATGGAGTTTGTCCGGGCGCAAGGCTGGGATATCGATATTCATGCGCATGTCCGTCAGGGCGGAACAGTGTTCGGCCTGTGCGCCGGATACCAGATGCTGGGCCGCCGGCTTCGCGACCCGGGCGGGATCGAAGGCCCGATCCGGGAGATCGACGGTCTTGGCCTGCTCGATTTCGACACCGAACTCGGTCCCGATAAAAAGCTGGTAGAGGAACACGGCACCGACCATCTGACGGGCGCTGCGATTTCCGGCTATCATATGCATGTGGGCCGCTGTGACGGCGCTGCTCTCAACCGTCCGATGTTCACCCTCACCTCGGGCCCGGACGGGGCGATATCAGCTAACAGCCGGATTATGGGAGGCTACCTGCACGGAATATTCTCCTCTGATGAATTTAGGTATAATTTTCTTAACCGGTTTAAAATAAGAAAAGAGAAACTTGATAATTTTGAAATAGTTGTGGAGGGTACTTTAGATAAATTGGCAGAACATATGGAGCAATATCTCAATATCGACGCACTGCTGGAGGTCGCCGAAAATGCTAATTAGCAACCGCAAACACGGCGGCGAGGACAACCAGCAGAATTGCCAGCAGCCCGCAGGCGAGGCCATAGACTTTAAGCGCGGCGCGAATGTCCGCCGGGCCAACGCTACGCCGACCCGGGGCATTCATCCAATGGTCGCGGACCTCTTTCCCGGCATAGGTTCGAGGACCCGCAAGGGCGATGCCGAGCGCACCCGCCATTGCCGCCTCCGGCCAGCCCGCGTTGGGGCTGCGGTGCCGCGCCGCATCGTGGCGCACCGCCGCCCAGGCCCAGCGACCATCGGCCCCGGTCTGCCAATAAGCCGCGGCCACAATCAGGGCGCCGGTCAGCCGCGCCGGAATATAATTCACCAGATCGTCGAGGCGCGCCGCTGCCTTGCCAAAATATTCATACCGCTCGCTGTGATGCCCGATCATGCTGTCGAGGGTATTGATCGCCTTGTAACCGAGAAGCCCGGGCAGACCGAGCAGGACGAACCAGAATACCGGGGCGACGACTCCATCGGAGAAATTCTCGGCCAGCGATTCGATTGCCGCCCGGGAAACGGCGGCTTCGTCCAGGCTCTCCGGGTCGCGGCCAACAATATGGGCAATCGCCCTGCGCCCGGTGTCGAGGCCCTGCTCGAGCCCGACCGCAACCCCCTCGACATGATCAAAAAGGCTGCGCCCGGCAATCAGGCTGCTGGCCAGTATTGCAAGAAGAACGATACCGAGGGGCAGCGCGTCACAAAGGAGGGCAATCAGCACCCCGGCAAAGACGGCGAGAAGGATAACAATCGCCGTTGTCAGCGCACCGCCAATGAATCGCCGGAGAGTGCTGCCTTTCAGGGGGTTAAGGTATTTTTCCAGCAGCGAAATCATCGATCCGATCAGGACAACCGGATGAGATACCTGGCGATAGAGTGCTGGCGGATCGCCCACCAGCGCATCGATAAGACAAGCCAGCAAGACAATCAGCGGTGGGGTAAAAAAGGCCGAGCCGGGCCCAAAGATTATGCTGGTCATCGCAGCAAGATGATATGGGCGCAGCGCAGCGTCAATCCTGAATTTATTGGCAATGGGCGTTCCGCCCCGTTAAAACTATTTTTCGCGCGCGAGACAGCCCGCGCAAACTGGAGCAAGACATGACAGATAAATATGGCGTAATGGTCTGTGGCCACGGCAGCCGCGATAACGGCGCAGTGACCGAATTCGCAGCGGTGGCGAAGGGAATTGCCGAACGATTGCCACAATATCAGGTGGATTCCGGCTTTCTCGAGTTTGCCACGCCGATTATCCGCGAGGGCCTCGACCGTCTCCGCGAAAGTGGGCATAACCACATTCTCGCCATTCCGGGCATGCTGTTCGCGGCGGGACATGCCAAGAATGATATCCCCTCGGTGCTCAACCGCTATGCCGCTGAGCATGAGGGCCTTAAAATCTCCTACGGCCGGGAACTTGGCATCGATCTCAAGATGATCCGCGCCGCCGGGGACCGTATCCGCGAAGCCTTGGCGGCCGCGGAACAGAACGTTCCCATGCATGAAACCATGTTGGTCGTTGTCGGACGCGGGGCCTCCGATCCGGATGCCAATTCCAACGTCACCAAGGTTATGCGTCTGCTCTGGGAAGGTCTCGGCTTCGGCTGGGGTGAGACGGTCTATTCCGGCGTCACCTTCCCGCTGGTGGAACCGGGTCTGGAACATGCGGCGAAGCTCGGCTACAAGCGGATTGTCGTCTTCCCCTACTTCCTGTTTACCGGCATCCTTGTGAATCGCATCTACGACTACACGGACAAGGTCGCGGCCGCCCATCCGGAGATTGAGTTTATTAAGGCGCCGTACCTCAATGATCATCCGCTGGTGCTTGACAGCTTCGCCGAACGGGTGTCAGAAATTCTCGCCGGGGAAAACAACATGAACTGCGGCATGTGCAAATACCGGGAGCAAGCGCTCGGCTTCGAGGACGAGGTCGGCCTGAAACAGGAAAGCCACCACCACCATGTGGAAGGGATCAATGCCGCCGGTGCCGCCACCAACGGACATTCCCATAACCACGACCACTCCCATGACCACCCGCATCATCATCCTCACGGCGAAGAATCTCACGATCACGAACATTCCCATGGAGACGGCCATTCCCACGACACACATGATCATCACCATCATCCCTACCCTCACGCCGATCACCCCCTCGGGCCAGTCAGCATGAAAAAAGACGGCTAGCTGATCATGTATGACTATCTTCGCGATCCCAAGTCGATCTATGAGAAATCCTTTTCGACCATTCGGGCGGAAACGGACTTCACCGGCATGGCGCGCGACATGCAGAGCATTGCCACCCGGATCATCCATGCCTGCGGGATGCCAGAAATCCTGCCCGACCTTGCCTATAGCGAAGGGGTGGCGGCAGCAGCCGTTGCCGCAATCCGCGAGGGTGCGCCGATCCTGTCCGATTGCGAAATGGTGACCCATGGCATTATCCGCCGGCTCCTGCCCGCGAACAACGACGTTATCTGTACGCTCAATAATGCCGAAGTCCCGGTCAATGCCCAGCGCCTGAAAACGACCCGCTCCGCCGCAGCTATTGAGCTTTGGATAGAGCGTTTGGCAGGCGCCGTCGTAGTCTTTGGCAATGCGCCCACGGCGTTGTTTCATCTGCTGGAACTGCTTGAGGCGGGAGCGCCGAAACCTGCCGCTATCTTTGCCTTTCCGGTCGGATTTGTCGGGGCTGCGGAATCGAAGGACGCCCTGATCAGAAGCGCCATCGGCGTGCCCTTCATCACCATTCGCGGCCGCAAGGGCGGGAGTGCCATGGCCGCCGCCGCCGTAAATGCCGCCGCCAGTCTTGCCGGAGCCGCCGCGTGACGGCCTGGCTCAGCATTGTCGGCATCGGCGAGGAAGGACTGGACCGTCTTGGGCCCGATGCCCGGGCGGCGATTGCCAGCGCCACCCTTCTCGTGGGCGGGGAGCGGCATCTTGCCATGCTTCCCGATGACGGACGAGAGCGGCGTAGCTGGCCGAGCCCATTGATGGTTCTCGTGGACGAGATTATGGCCCGGCGCGGCGAGGAAATATGCATTCTCGCGACCGGGGACCCCATGCAGTACGGGATCGGCGTCACCTTTGCCAAGCGATTGCCAGCGCGGGAGCTGGCCATCTACCCCGCCCTGTCCGCCTTCAGCCTCGCCGCCGCCCGGCTTGGGTGGGACCTGACAAATACAGAAACCCTCACCCTACATGGACGGCCACTGGAATTACTGATCCCACATCTCACGCCAGCGGCCAGAATTCTCGCCCTTTCCGACAGCGGCGAGACGCCCGCCGATGTTGCAAAGCTACTCACTGAACGGGGGTTTGGGCAGAGCGAGCTCACGATCCTTGAGCATATGGGCGGCGTAGACGAAGAGATCCATAAAATCGTCGCGCAGGACCTCACCGGCACGAGCTATCGGAACCTGAATACCGTGGCCATCAAATGTCCCGATGCTCCCGCCGCCAAGATCTATCAGACCTCACCGGGGTTGCCAGATGACGCCTTTGTCCATGACGGGCAGCTTACCAAGCAGGAAATCAGGGGCGCGACCCTCGCTGCCCTCACCCCCCTCAACCGCCAGCTCCTCTGGGATATTGGCGCCGGATGCGGTTCCATCGCCATTGAATGGATGCGCTGTCACCCCGCCAACCGCGCCATTGCCATTGAGTCCCGCAAGGACCGCATCGGCCTTATCGAGCAAAATTGCCGGGCCCTTGGTGTCCCGGGCCTTAAAATCGTCAAGGGCCGAGCCCCGGACGCCTGTCACGACATAGAAGCCCCCGACGCCATTTTCATCGGCGGCGGGCTGACGAATGATGGTGTGTTTGAAGGCGGCTGGCAGGCCCTTAAGCCCGGCGGACGGCTGGTCGCCAACGCCGTCACCCTTGAGGGCGAACAGCGGCTTTTTGAAATTCATAGCGCGTTTGGCGGCCGCCTGACACGGCTTAACATTTCCCGCGCAGAGAAAATCGGCGGCTTCACCGGCTGGAAGCCCTTCCGTCAGGTCACACAGTTAAGATTGGTAAAAGAATGACAGGGACGCTCTACGGCCTCGGGATCGGTCCCGGGGACCCGGACCTTATTACGCTCAAGGCACTGAAACTCCTGCAGGCTGCACCGGTGCTGGCCTATCCGGCTTTGGAGGATGGCGACAGCCTCGCCCGCGCCATTATCGCGCCGCACCTGACCACGCCGAAAATCGAGATTGCCATCCGTATCCCCATGACCGTGGAACGCGCCCCCGCCCAGACTGTCTATGATGCGGCGGCAGAGGAAATTGGTAAACATCTTGATCAGGGACAGGATGTCGCAGTTCTTTGCGAGGGCGATCCGTTCTTCTATGGCTCCTTCATGTATCTCTTTGGTCGAATCGCCGAACATTTCCCGGTTGAGGTGGTGCCCGGCGTCTCCTCACTCACGGCCTGTGCGACGGCCCTGCAATCGCCGTTGTCGGCCCGCAATGATATCCTGACCGTGCTGCCCGCGCCGCTTCCCTCCGACATTCTGGCGGCCCGCCTGCGCGATACCGACAGCGCCGCGATCATGAAGGTCGGCCGGCATTTTGAGCGGGTCCGCGATCTGATATCGGAACTCGGCCTCACCGATAACGCCCGCTATATCGAACGTGCCACCATGGCGGCGCAGAAAATCCTGCCACTTGCTGACGTCCCCGCCGATGCGGCGCCTTATTTCTCGATGATCCTGATCCATAAGCGGGGGCAGGCATGGAAATGACACCGCCCCTTGCCATCATCCTGCTCAATGACAGCGCCCGGCCGACCGCCCGAAAACTGCAACAGCTTTATCCCGAAGCGCTCATCCACGGCCTCAGGGGCCGTGTGACGGACGCCGATATCGCCTTTCCGCAAACCGCCGCCCATCTGCAGGAACTGTTCCGGAGCGGGGCGCCGATTATCGGGCTCTGCGCCTCGGCAATCCTGATCCGCTGTCTGGCGCCGGTGCTGGCAGACAAACTCTCTGAGCCGCCGGTGATTGCCATGGCCGATGACGGAGGCAGCGTCGTTCCCCTGCTCGGCGGCCATCACGGCGCCAATGCGCTCGCGCGGGAAATCGCCGACGCCTTCAGCACCCATGCGGCCATTACAACGACCAGCGACATTCATTACAATATCGCCCTCGATTCCCCTCCCGCTGGTCTCGAAATTGCCAACCCGCAGGATATGAAGGCCTTTGTCGGAAAATTACGGGACGGTGAGAAAATCCGCCTGACGGGCGCCCATGACTGGCTTGCGCAATCCGATCTGCCTATCGCGGAAGACGGCTCCCTCTGTATCGAGGTCACGACCAAGGCCGTTGCCGGAGACACGGGCAAGCTGGTCTACCACCCAAAATCCCTTGCCCTCGGTCTTGGCTGTGAACGGAACACGGACCCGTCCGAGGTAATCACCTTGGTGAAAGAGGTGATTGAACGAAACAACCTGAGCCCACTTGCCATCGGTTGGGTCGGTTCCATTGACGTAAAAGCGGATGAGCGGGCAATTCATTCGGTCGCCGCCCATTTCGGTCTGGCGCCCCGGTTTTTCGATGCCGCACGGCTGGAGAGCGAAACCCCGCGCCTCGCCACGCCCTCCGATATCGTTTTTCGCGAAGTCGGCTGTCACGGCGTCAGTGAGGGCGCAGCGCTGGCCGCGGCGGGATCGTCCGGCACCCTCATCGTGCCCAAGGCGAAATCCAAACGGGCGACCTGCGCCCTTGCCGAGGCCATCATGCCGATTGACGCCCATGCAGTCGGGAAAATTCAGGGCAAGCTTTCGGTGATCGGTATCGGCCCCGGTCAGGACGCGTGGCGCACACCGGAGGCAAGCCGCCTGATCGGGGAGGCCACCGACCTTGTCGCCTATAGCCTTTATCTCGACCTTCTGGGGAGCCGCATTGCTGGGAAAACCCGCCATGATTTCGGCCTCGGCGAGGAGGAAACGCGGGTGCGCGCCGCCCTTGACCTGGCCGCGGAGGGCCGTAATGTCGCGCTCATCTCTTCGGGCGATATTGGCATCTATGCCATGGCGACGCTGGTATTCGAACTGATCGAACGGGAGCAAAAAGCAGGCTGGGACCGTCTCGATATAGAAGTCACCCCCGGCATCTCCGCCCTGCAGGCGGCCGCGGCCCGGAGCGGCGCCCCGCTCGGCCATGATTTTTGCACTATTTCCCTTTCCGACCTGCTCACTCCCTGGGAGGTGATTGAAAGCCGGATTACCGCCGCCGCAGAGGGCGATTTTGTCATTTCCTTCTATAACCCGGTCTCGATGAAGCGGAGGACGCAGCTTCAGGTGGCGAAGGAAATCCTGCTCCGCCACCGACCGGAGCAAACCCCCGTCATCATTGCCCGCAACTTGGGGCGCGAGACCGAGAGCGTGACCTTTGTTCCGCTCGTCGATCTCGACCCGGAGCAAGTCGACATGTTGACGCTGGTCATGGTCGGTTCGAGTGAGAGCCGATTGACCACCACCAATTCCGGTGCGAAAAGCTGGGTCTACACCCCGCGCGGCTATGCCGGGAAAATGAACAAGCAGGCCCTCAAAACAGGAACAGAAAAATGACCGTTTATTTTATTGGCGCCGGACCCGGTGCCGCCGACCTGATTACCCTGCGCGGTCGTGACCAGATCGCCGCCTGCCCTGTCTGCCTCTATGCGGGATCGCTGGTGCCAAAGGAAATCCTGACCCACGCCCCCGAAGACGCATTGATCATCGATACCGCCCCGCTCACCCTTGACGATATCATCGGCGAAATGGTCAAGGCGCATGATCAAGGCTTTGATATCGCGCGGGTGCATTCCGGCGATCCCTGTCTTTACGGAGCGATTGGCGAGCAAATGCGCCGCCTTGACGATCTCGGCATCGATTATGTCATTACGCCGGGCGTGCCGGCCTTTGCCGCCGTGGCGGCGACGCTAAAGACCGAGTTCACCCTGCCCGAGGTCAGCCAGACCGTCATCCTCACCCGGACCTCGATGAAGGCGACCGCCATGCCGAACCGGGAGGATCTATCAACACTCGGGGCCTCTGGCGCCACCATGGCCATTCATCTTTCAGTGCGTAACCTTCGCGTCGTGACCGCCGAACTCATTCCGCATTATGGCGAAGACTGCCCGGTCGCTGTGGTCTTCCGCGCGAGTTGGCCCGATGAAAGCATCATTCGCGGAACGCTTTCGGATATTCGCGAGAAGGTCCGCGCCGAGAAAATCACCCGCACCGCTCTGATCATCGTCGGTCGGGTGCTGGACGCCAAGGGATATCGCGACAGCGCGCTCTATCATGCGGATCATGTGCATGTGCTGCGGCCTAAACGCAAGGCCTGACTTTTTGGGCAGGCTAGGCGGGAAGGCTCGTCAGCAGGACGTCTAGACTTGAATAGCTGTGGCAGTCTGGTCTCTCCGGCCGGTCGATCATCAGCACGGGGATATTGAGGCGGCGGGCGGCATCAATCTTGGCGTAGGTGGCATTCCCGCCACTGTTCTTGGCAATCAGCAAATCAATTTTCCAGTCCTGCAGGAGTGCTATCTCTCGAGCGATCGTGAACGGCCCACGCGCGCGGATGAAACGGACCTCGGAATGCGGGGGAGCGAATTCACCTGTCTCAATACTACGGACAAGGAAAAACCTGTTCTCAATATGCTCAAAAGCCGCCAGCTCCTGACGCCCCACGGTAAGAAAGATACGCGCAAATCCATCCAGCCTGTCCGCCGCGGCGGTCATGTCGCCGGCCACAATCCAGCGATCTTCTACGGTCGGTTCCCATGCTGGCCGCTGGTAGCGCCGGAAATCAATACCCTGATCCTTGCAGACGGTATATGCCGTGTGGGTGATTGCGGCGGCAAAGGGATGGCTGGCATCGATAACGCAATCAATTTTTTGCTTTGTTAGGAACCGGGAGAGGCCGTCCGCGCCGCCGAACCCGCCGGTCACGACCTCGCCCTGCAACGCCGCCGGACTGGTGGTGCGCCCCGCAAGTGAGGTAATAAGGCGAACATCGGGTCGCTTAGCCAGTGCCGTGTTGAGCTGAACCGCTTCCTGCGTACCGCCGATCAGCAGGATGGAGGTTACGTCAGCCATCACTTCGGCCCACCAGCGCGCCCGCACGGTCAAAGATCAGTACATCGATACGGGTCTCATCCCCCGCAATCCCAACGGCAATCGCCCGTGCCTTGTTCGCAACCCTATCGGCGAGGGGGAGTTGTGCGCGCTGCGCCCATTCAAACACCTGCATCGCCGTGTTGGCATCGCGCGTTTCCGCCACCAACTCCGCTCCCGCACCAAGCCCGGCAAGCTGGTCAGCCAGAAAAGTGAAGTCGACACTGCTGCGCCCAGAATGCAAATCCATGCAGCCTTGCGCAAGTTTAGTGATTTTCCCAAATCCGCCTGCGAAAGTTAGCCACGGCACCGGATGAGTCCGGATATACTTAAGGACGCCGCCCGCAAAATCTCCCATGTCTAGCAATGCGAATTCCGGCAGGCCATAGAGATCGGCCACGGCCTTTTCCGACGTCGAGCCGGTACTCGCCGCGAGATGAGGTTCGCTGGCGGCTCGGGCGACATCAATCCCCCGATGGATCGAGGCGATCCATGATGCGCAGCTATAGGGCACGACAATGCCCGTCGTACCGAGGATGGAGAGTCCGCCGATAATACCAAGCCGTCCGTTCATGGTATGGCGGGCCAGTTCCTCACCATTCTCAACGCCGATCTCAATTTCAATATCCGCGGGTTGTCCGAAGGCGGCGGCGACTTCGCATGTAACCTCACGCATCATTTTACGCGGCACCGGATTGATGGCCGCCTCGCCCACGGCAATCGGCAATCCTTCCTTGGTGACCATGCCAACGCCCGCGCCCGCCCGGAAAACGATGCCGCCGTCGCTTTTCCGAACTGTCACGATTATCCGGGCAAGATGGGTGACATCCGGATCATCCCCCGCATCCTTGATAATGCTGACACGGGCGAAATCGGTGCCCTTTTCCTCCGTCGCCAACGCAAAGGCGGGCGTCTGGCCCTTGGGCAGGGTAATCATCACCGGGTCCGGAAAGCCACCATCAAAAAATGCCGTCAGAGCCGCCTTGGTCGCGGCGGTGGCACAGGCCCCCGTCGTCCAGCCATAGCGCAACTCTTTTGCATTTTTTTCTTTCATAAAAACATTTATAAGCGGCTGTGGGACAGATGGCTAGGCGGGATCGCCATAGATGTGTAAAAGAGAATTATGAATAGAATTACAAGCAAAATGCCGGTGTTCGAAACGGGGTCAGTCTGGCTGGTGGGCGCGGGTCCCGGAGACGCCGGCCTGCTCACGCTGTATGCCTACGAAGCGCTGCGACAAGCCGATGTTTTGGTATATGACGCCCTCGTCGGGCAGGACATCCTCGAGCTGACCGGGCCCGATACGTTGCTTGAATATGCGGGCAAGCGCGGCGGCAAGCCGTCGCCGAAGCAAAAGGATATTACCGAGCGGCTGATTACGCTCGCGCGGGAGGGGAAAAAGGTGCTGCGGCTGAAGGGCGGAGATCCCTATATCTTCGGCCGCGGTGGCGAGGAAGCCCTGATGCTTGCCGCCCATGATATCCCGTTCCGGGTTATCCCGGGTATTTCGTCCGGGGTTGGCGGTCTGGCCTATGCGGGCATTCCGCTTACCCACCGGGAAACCAATTCGGCGGTTACCTTCCTCACCGGTCATGACGCCAGCGGCGCCGTACCCAATGTCAAATGGGAGCATATCGCCAAGGGCTCGCCGGTGATTGTGCTGTATATGGCGCTCAAGCACATCGCGATTATCACCGAACGGCTGATCGGGTTCGGACGGCCAAAGGATGAGCCGGTTGCCGTTATCTTCAAGGCGACGACGGACGAACAGCAAGTCATCGTCAGTACTCTTGAGCATGTCACCGCAGATGTTGAGAAAAGCGGCCTGAAACCGCCCGCCCTTATCGTCATCGGTGAAGTTGTCAAACTCCGCCCGGACCTTGACTGGTACAGCGAATTCCTTGCCAGCAAAACGGCGAAATAGCGTGGCGCACTCGGCCCCCGCTCTCCTGATCGCGGCGCCTGCCTCCGGCTCCGGCAAGACGACGATAACACTTGCCTTGTTGCGGGCTCTTCGTCGGCGCGGGCACAGGGTCGGCTCTTTCAAGGTCGGGCCGGACTATATCGATCCCGCCTTCCATGCGGCCGCTTCCGGGCGCGCCTGTTCCAACCTCGATCCCTGGGCGATGCGGCCGGACATGCAATCCGCCATTTTGCAAGACGTGCTCGCCGACAGTGACATTGTCATTGGCGAGGGAGTCATGGGTTTATTCGACGGGGCGCAGGACGGGCGCGGCTCTACCGCCGACGTCGCCGCCGACTGGGGGATTCCGCTGGTTCTTGTGGTCGATGCCAAGGGTCAGGCGGCGAGCGTTGCCGCCCTGCTGCAAGGCTTTAACAGTTTTCGCAATGATGTTCGGCTCAGCGGCGTTATTTTCAACAAGGTAGGCGGCCCGGGCCATGTCCGCCTGCTGCGGGAGGCAGCGGAAAAAGCTGGTATCCTGGCGCTAGGGTTCCTGCCAAGATTGGACGGGCTCGCGCTTGACCATCGTCACCTTGGCCTTGTGCAGGCGCGCGAGAATGCTGAGCTCAATGCCTTTCTCGATGCCGCTGCGGACAGTATCGAGGCCCATTGCGATCTCGACGCGCTCCTGCGAACAGCGACGACACCGTGCGGCCTTACCCCCGGCTCATCCAAAGCCGCCCCCCTCCCGCCGCTGGGCCAAAAAATGGCGGTAGCAGAGGACGATGCCTTTGCCTTCACTTATCCCCATCTGCTGGCCGGATGGCGCAACGCCGGGGTGGAACTCAGCTTTTTCTCACCGCTTGCCGATGAAGGACCAGCGGCGGGCAGCGATGCGATTTTCCTGCCCGGCGGCTATCCGGAACTCTATTGTGAGAGACTGGCGCGCGCCGAAAATTTTAAATCCGCTCTCCGAAGCGCAGCTGAAGCAAGTCTATCGATTTATGGCGAATGCGGCGGCTTCATGGTGCTCGGCGAAAGCCTGACGGACAAGGCAGAACAGTCCCATGAAATGCTTGGTCTGCTGCCTGTTCAAACCTCCTTCGCCGCGCCAAAACTGCATCTTGGTTATCGCCGCGCCCAGCTTTCGAACAATAGCATTCTTGGGAATAAAAATAGCAGTTTTACCGCTCATGAATTTCATTATGCCAGCATCACGGCCGAAAATGCCGCCCCGTCCCTGTTTGACATCTGTGATGCCCGGGGGATCGACCTCGGCAGTGCCGGTGCCATCGCGGGCTCGATAGCAGGCTCCTTCATCCATTTGATTGACAAGGCATAAAATGAGTGGAAACAGAATATCCCCGGTTACCCTCATTCTCGGCGGCGCGCGATCGGGCAAAAGCAAGTTTGCCGAAGAGCTGGCTGTTGGGTCTGGGCGTTCCCGTGTTTATCTCGCTACGTCTGAGGCCTTTGATGGTGAAATGACAGCGCGGATCAGCCGCCATCAGGAAGAACGCGGGATCGGCTGGACCACGGTCGAGGAACCCCTTAATCTCACCGCTGCGCTAGAGAAACATTCCACAAAACATAATATTATTCTTGTCGACTGCCTGACCTTGTGGCTCAGCAATGTCATGGGACGGGAGATGCCGGTGGTGGGCGCAATTGAGCGATTGGTCTTGGCGCTCCCTGACCTGCCGGGGCCTGTCCTTTTCGTTTCTAACGAGGTCGGACAAGGCATTGTTCCTGATAACGCCCTCGCGCGTGCCTTCCGCGATCATGCGGGGCGACTGCATCAACGTCTGGCAGCGGCGGCGGAAACAGTTTATTTTGTCACGGCGGGCATACCGCAGATATTGAAACAGGCAGATCATGACTGAAGAGCCGATGCAAGACCTCCCGCCGTTTAAGGGCGGCTGGATTCAGGATGTTGCGGTGGCGCTGGTCTTTTTAACCCGCCTTCCAATCCGTCCCGGATTTACCTTTGGGATGGGCGCGCTCCGAACTGCCTGCCGCGCCTTCCCGCTTGTCGGACTGATCGTCGGTGGTCTCTCCGGCACGTTATATGTGCTGGCCACCATGTTCGGCCTGCCCTCGCTCGTCGCCGCCCTCATCGCCATTGCCGCACAAGTTATGCTGACCGGCGCCCTGCATGAGGATGCGATCGCTGATGTCGCCGACGGGTTCGGTGGCGGCACGGACAGGGACAGCAAGCTCACTATTATGCGCGACAGCCACGTGGGCACCTATGCGGTGGTCACCCTGATCCTCGTTATCGGGATAAAGGCCGCCGCAATCAGCGAGATTGAGGATCCGCTGATGGTGTTCGCCCTGCTGGTCGCGGCGTCATCAATTAGTCGCGGTCTGATGGGCTGGGCGCTTTACCTGCTGCCGCCCGCGCGCGACGACGGGCTTGGCCGGGGGGCGGGACAGCCGGAGATTATGGCGGTCCTGGGCGCGACGCTCCTCACCGTTCTGATTGCCATCCTGATCCTTGGTGCGTCCATTGGCGCCATCGCCCTGCTCGCCGCCATTATCGGCGCGGCGCTGATAGGCGCTGTTGCCTATCGTCAGATCGGCGGTCAGACTGGCGATGTCCTCGGTGCTGTCCAGCAAATCAGCGAGTTGTTCATCCTTCTCGCCTGTGTCGCGATTATCGGCTAGTCCCTCTGCCCGGGCGCGGTTTCAGCTTCGCCGTTGCCTCCGCCTGCAGGGGATCATCGGGCCAGTAATGCCTGGGGTAGCGGCCTTTCAAGTCCTTTTTGACATCGCCGTAGGTCGTGCTCCAAAAGCTTGCGAGGTCCTCCGTGATCTGGACGGGACGCCGGGCGGGTGATAGTAAATGCGCCGTAATGGCAACCGCCCCGTTGGCCAGCTTGGGCAAGTCCTCAAGTCCGAAGACTTCCTGCAGGCGGACGGCGAGAACCGGATGCTGCGGGTTGGAATAGTCAAGGCGGATGGTGGATCCGCTCGGCACGACGATCCGCTCAGGCGCAATTCTGTCGAGGGATTTCTGCTGGTCCCAGTCAAGCTGAGCCAGCAGAATTTCCCGGATATTCAGCTTTTTCAGACCCGCTAGAGTCGATAGCGGCCCAAGAAACGGGAGCAGCCAGTCATCGAGGGTTGCCAACAAGGTCTCCTCCGACGAGTCGGGCCAACCGCCGTTCGGCTGGTGAACCGCCGCAAAGCACAGGCGATCCATGAGCGACCGGCTGTCCTCATCAAACGGCAGAACGGTCAGGCCCTTTTGCCGGATTGCCGACAGCAGCGCCGCAGAGATTTCCGCGGGCTCCGGTGACTTGAGGCGTTTGCACTCGAGCACCAACGCCCCGAGTTTCCTCTCGCTCACCGCAAGGACCCGCTCTTTCTTCTCGTCCCAAAATACCCGGCGAAGACTTAGAATATCCGCGGCAAACCCCTGTTCAATTTCCGCATGAGTAATCGGGGCAGCAAGGCGTATCGTCGCCTCCCGTCCCTTGCCGTCCAGATCAGCGGCGACCAGATAAGGCTCCCCCTGCAGCTTATCATTATCAGCAAGGCGCGCGCCGCGACCGCCGGACAGGCGATACTGAACCATGCTGCCTTCGCGCAGCTCCCCGATACGGTCGGAATAGGCGAAAGCCAGCAACGCACCGCTTTTTGCCGGATCGAACGGCTCCGGCGTCACTTTCAGACGCCGGGCGATATCGCGGCTGACCCGTGCAACCTGTCCAAGCGCCCCCGCGCCTTTCCCCGACCGGTGACGGCTGGATGCCAACATCTCAAGCCGGTCGCGAAGGTCGGCATTGGGGGCCTCCCTGTCGCGGGACAGGATATCGCGCTCCGACAGCAGTGCGGCGATATCGCAGGCGAGCGCTTGCGCCTTCAGGGCACGCGCGCGGATCACCATGCCCGCTAACCGGGGATGCAGCGGCAGACGGACGATTTTTTCGCCGAGCGCCGTGATCTTCCCCGCCGGATCAAGCGCGCCGAGCGCGGTCAGCATATCCCGCCCCTGTGCCACCGGACCGGGCGGTGGAACCGTCATCCACGCAAGGTCGGCGACGTCGCAGACCCCCCATTTGGCCAGTTCCAGCAGGAGGGCGCTTAAATCCGCCGTGACGATTTCCGGCTCCGCATGCTCAATGAGCCCGCGATCCTCAGCGGCGGTCCAGAGACGATAGCAGACGCCGGGGCCGAGACGTCCTGCCCGCCCCCGCCGCTGATCCGCCGAGGCGCGGGAGACGCGCCGTGTTTCCAGCCGGCTCATACCGCTGTTGGGATCAAAGCGCGGATATCGGGCAAGCCCCGCGTCAATCACGATCCGCACGCCTTCAATGGTCAGGCTGGTCTCCGCGATATCGGTGGAGAGAACAATCTTGCGCCGCCCTTCGGCGTCCGCCAGTATCGCCCTGTCCTGTTCTTTCTGGGGGAGGTTTCCATAGAGCGGAACGAGCACCGCCCCAGCGCGGGACGAGGCCCCTCCAAGCATCGCCTGAGCGCGATTGATTTCCCCCGCCCCCGGCAGAAAGACGAGGATATCCCCGGAATCGTTTGCAAGCGCCTGTTCGACCGCCAGAGCCACCTCCCGTTCCGGGCGGCCCGTTGGCGGCCGGTCAAGAAAGCGCGTCTCCACCAGGAACTGGCGACCAACACTCCGGAGGACGGGTGCGTCGTTCAGGAACGCGGCCAGTCTTTCTGTTTCCAGCGTTGCCGACATGACAACAAGTTTCAGGTCCGCACGCAATATCTCCTGTACCTGCCGAACAAGCGCGAGGCCGAGATCCGTCTGCAGGCTGCGTTCGTGGAATTCATCGAAGATAATGATCCCGACATCGGCAAGTTCCGGATCGTCCTGCATTCGCCGGGTGAGAATCCCCTCTGTCACGACCTCGATCCGGGTCCGCGCACTTACCCGGCTGTCAAGACGGACACGATAGCCTACCGTGTCACCGACCTCCTCACCCAGCAGGTCAGCCATCCGCCGGGCGGCGGCGCGGGCGGCCAGACGACGCGGTTCCAGCATGATAATTTTCCGGTTTCCGCATAAGCCAGCCTTCAGCAGAAAAAGCGGTACCAATGTCGTCTTGCCGGCCCCGGGAGCCGCCTGCAATATCACCGCCGGGGCGGTTGAAAGAGCCGCCGCCAGATCCGGCAGGATATTAGCGACCGGCAGACCGGTTTCAGGGAAATTGAGTTTCATGCGCGACGACCAATGCGGCCGAAGCCTTGGGCCAGAAGCGGGAACAGGGTAAGGGTCGCCAGTCCGGCGAATATCGCGCCAAGAACGATGGCGCTGCCGAAACGGGCAATCGGTGGAAAACCGGAAAGCGAAAAAATAACAAACCCCGCAGCAATCACTGCCGTGGACACAATCACCCCGGTAGATTGTTCACGGAGGGCAAGGTGCCAGGCGGCTTTCGCGCCGTGGCTCCGTCGATAGCGCTTGAGCGCCAGCGCAAGATGGATCAGGGCATCGACGGCAATCCCGAAGCTGACCGTGGCGGCGGGGGCGGAAATGACATCGATGGGAACCCGGAACCAGCCAGCCGCGCCCAGAATAACCAGCGGGATCAAGGCCGCCGTTACCGTCATCGCCGCCGTGACAGCGCCATCGCGACTGATCCACCAGGCAAGGGCGCCAAAGGCACCGATCAGATAGGCGCTGCCGACAAGCAAACTCTTAGCGACCAGATCGGACAACCGCCCCTGCAGCACATAAACCCCGCCAGTGAGGACCGGTTCAAACCCAGCCTCGGTGACAATCCGGTGCAGTTTCGCCGTAATCTCCGTGCGGTCCTGCTGCCGTCCCTCCTCCTTCATGCGAAGAAGGAACAGAGTGTCCCGGCGGACCTCGGTAAGAAAATTGTCTGCGATCCGCTGGTTCATATCCATTGACAGCACGCTGATAATCTCGCGCCAGGGCAGTAGAAAGGCAAGCGGATGGTTATTAGCCTCGGCCATCAGCGCGGGAAGTGAGATCACCGTTCCCACCTCCTTCTGAGCGGCGAGTTCGTTATGCAATTTCCACATGGCTTCGTACCCGACCTCGCTGTCCAGTCGTTCGCCGTTCTCGCGCCGGACGACGAGTTTCAGCGGGCTGCTGCCACCGTTTTTATCAATAAAGGCGAGGCCGGCGCGGATATCCGATCCCTCCTTGAAATAGGACAGCAGGCCCGGGTCTGTGTTCAGTGTCAACAGTCCGGGGAGGGCAACCCCGGCGATCACCAGCAGGACACCCCCGATCCCGTATCCTGCGAGCTTCGTGCGGCGCGGAATGTCTCGCGCCGGGGCCGCAGGGCTTTCCGAGCGCGGCTTTCGCACCGCGAACAACAGAAAAGCTGGATAGAGGACGAAGCTACAAATAAGGGCCGAAAGTGCGCCGGCAATGCCGCCCGTGCCAAGTTGACGCAGCGGTTCGGCGGCGACGGCAAGCAGGGTTGTGAAGCCCAGAAGTGTCGTCACCATGCACCAGAAGGACGCGCCGAAGGTCTGGTGAACCGCTTTTTTCACGGCCGCAAGCGGATCTGTTTCGGTCCGCCGCCGCCAGTTGGAGGTAAGATAGATAATCTGTGACTGCGCGAGGACAAAGACAATGACCGCGAGGTTGGCTGTCAGGATACCGACCGGTTGGCCAATCATCTGGAGGAGTAGCAGGGTCAGGAAAACCGCCGTAATCCCGCTCATGCTCGCGCCCAAGGCGATCACTGCAGAGCGGAAAACAATCATTAAAAGCACGAAGAATATCGCCAGCGCCGCGCCGCTGAAAAGCCGAAAATCATAGACCAGACTGCGCTTTATCTGCTCCGTAATATAGGGCATGCCGGACAGGCGGATGTGGAATGCATCGCCTTCGTCAAACAGGCGGGCCGCTGCCTCGATTTCGGTAATGACATGCGACGGGTCCGCCGCGTCCATAAAGGCTATGACCAGGGTCGCATGGCTGTCGTCACTGATCAGGAGCGGGCGCCAGAACGGGCTTTTCATCGCTGTCGCAACGGTCTCCGGACCATCGACGACACTGACCAGACGGCTAATCCCCGCAATACGCGAGAGATCGGAAGAAAAGGCGGCGAGCCGCTCAAGATATCGCACCGAAAAAATGTCATCACCGGCGGCACTGATTACCAGGAACTCGTCGGCGGGAAAAAGATCGTGGATGCGGGTGGACTGTGCCAGTTCCGGATCGTTCGGACCGAAGAAAAAATCCGGCGATATCTGTGGCCGCAAGTCCACCACTGTGAAGAACAGAAGAGCAATGACCCCCATGACAACGAGGCACGCCGCCAGCAACCGGGCCGGAGCTGTGGTTAAAAGTGAAGCCATTGGCAGCGTTGCTCTCCTGAGACAGAATGTCCTTGATTATTGCTGGCCTTCATGCGAATTCAAGCCTTCTTCAACCCAGACCCGATTTTTGTGCGCGAGATGATTACCGAAATCGAAACCCATTCGCTAGCTGCTATCCCTGCACTCGAGACCGAGAACTATGACGGCTGGCTTATCCGCTTTGCCCGGAACCATACACATCGTGCCAATTCGGTCAATGTGATCCACCGCGGAAAACTTCCGCTGGAGGCAAAAATCACTCATTGCGAGGAAGTCTATGCGGGACGGCGGCAACCTTGTCATTTCCGGCTGACCCCGCTCGCCGAACCGGAGCTTGACCCGCTGCTCGATCAGCGGGGATACAGCCGCTCTCGCAACACTGAGGTGCGGACCCGGTCGCTTGCCGGTCTTGGCAGCCAGGCCGCCGTGAATGACGTTATGATCAGTGACACCCCCACGCCCGCGTGGTTGAAAGGGCTGGCGGCGCTGACCGGGCAGAACCCGCGTCAACAAAGAATTTTCCGTGACATGCTGATGCAGGTGAATCTCCCGCTTCTCTGCGCGCATATCGAAAAGGAGGGCAAAATCGTTGCCTGTGGTCTTGGTGTTGGCTCGAATGCTCATCTTGGCCTTTTTGAATTCGCCACCAACCCCGCGTATCAAAGACAAGGGCTCGCCGCCCGGATCACTCTCGCCCTCATGGGCCAAGCCCGCGATCAGGGAATCGGGACCGCCTATCTTCAGGTCGTCACGACTAATGCATCGGGGCAGGCATTCTGGGAAAGAATGGGCTTTAACGACATTCTCTACAGTTACCATTACAGGACAAAATTATAGCGCGAGACGGATATCCTCGGCGTCGAAATAGATTTCGTCGCAATTCTCCCCCTCACCGCCGCGATCGATCACCAGAAAGTCACTGACCGCCTCGAGCGCCAGAACCGGGTGATGCCAAGTGCCCGCGTGATAGTTCACGCCCTGCCGCCCCCCCGCCGTAAAGGCACGAAGATCTTTTGCGGCCACTGTTTCCCCCTTCGGCGCGACCAGCACCAGATAGGGGCGGTTGTCGAGCGGGAAGAAGGCCTGGCTGCCTTTGGGGTGGCGTTCCACCATCTTGACGCTGACCGGATAATCGAGGGGGGCCGCGCGAAAGATATTCACCAGAACTTTGGCGTCTGTCTCGATGTTCGCCAGATCATGGTAGCGGACGGTTGAGCCGTTATTGATCTCGAAATTCTGGGCACCATCGGTCTCGATCACGTCACCAAAGGCGGCGAAAGCCTCTTTCGTGAGCGGCGTTATTTCAAGTTTCATGGCGCCCCCCGCCGATCTTTCCAAACAGCCGGAGGCGGCTTATCCCGCCATCGGGAATGATATTCAGCCTGACATGGTTGACCGGGCCGATATTTTCAATTTCACCCGTGAAGTCATGGATGTTATCCATGGAAAGCTTCTGTTCGGGCAGCAGCGTTTTCCAGAACATGCTCTGGGGGATCAGGGACGCGTCAGTGCCGCCAGTCACCAAAGCCGCCTGAATTGAGCAACGATCCGGGAAATTGCCTTTGAAATGAGCCGTATCGACCTCAATTTTCGAAATCACTCCTGGATGGCCGAGAGCGATGATTGCCCAGTCATTACCGGGTTCACGGCGGCGGCGGGTTTCCCAGCCATCGCCCATATTGATCCCACGCCCCGGTGCCAGAATATTGGACGGAGAGCCGTAATGCTGGTCACTGGCCGCGACCCCGCGCCCGCCATTGACGAGCGCGGCGAGATCAACAATTTCGTTGGCGTCCCGCGTCTCCCAGTTACATTGCACCTCGCCGTAGACACGGAGCCGGGCGACACCGCCATCGGGATAGATATTGAGCCGTAAATGACTCCATGTCTCAACATTCGCGACGGCAACCACATGGTGGCTGTTCCCGGCAAGGGTCACCGCCGGGACGATTTCCGTCCAGTCCGTCTCCGCCGACGGCTCCCCATTCACATGACAGGCATCAATCGAGGCCGCCGGCGGGAAATTGCCGGTAAAGTGACTTGTGTCAATATCGACGGCGCGGATAATTCCCGGCAGGCCAAGACGGACGATACAGTGATCGAAGCCCTCCCCGCGCTTTCGGCGACTTTCCCACCCATCCATCCATTTGCCGTTATCATCGTATTTGTCGGCAGTGAAAACCGGATCGGCTGAATCTATCAGGCGTGCCTTGTCGGCAAAAAAATCATCAGTCGCAAAGGTGACCTCGGCCCCCAATCGCGGAGACGCCAGATCCGTATATTTCGCGGCGAATTCCGCCGCCTCCGGGGCAAACACATTCATAAACTATCTCCATTACCGGGGACGTACGCCCCGAATTCTATCGTTCCATAAGCCGGAACTGCGCAATTTTATCAATTTCCGCAAGCGCCGTCTCAAATTCCCGTTCAGGCGAATTTTTAAGCCGCGCCTCAAATCCGGCGAGGATGTCATGGCGATTGCTGTTCTTCACTGCCATGATAAAGGGGAAACCGAATTTCTCCCGATAGGCATTATTACAGGCCTGGAACACTGTAAATTCCTCTGGGCTGCATTCAGCAAGACCGGCCCCTGCCTGCTCAAAACTTGACGCCGAGGTCAATTCACCGCGAACCGCCGCCTTGCCGGCCAGATCTGGATGGGCCTCTATCAGCGCGCATTTTCTATCCATCCCGGCAGTGGCGACGATGTCAGCCATCATCGCCGCAAGTACCTCGACCTCATCATGACGCCCGGTTATTCCCCGCGCCCAGGCTGCCTCTGCCACCCACGGAGAATGCTCGTAAACATCCCCGAAAGCCTCAATAAATTGAACCTTGTTCATTTTACTAGGTGATGTTCCAAATCTGGTCATTTTTTTGCCGATCCAATGCCCGGCGGATGTTCGGCGTACCAGTGACGGGCAATATCTATCCTGCGGCAGAACCAAACATCCTCATGCCCGGTTGCATATTCCAGAAACCGTTTCAGCGCGGCGATCCGTCCAGGCCGCCCGACAAGGCGGCAATGCATCCCGACAGACATCATCTTCGGGCTGGTGGCCCCCTCCTCATACAGGGTATCGAAGCTGTCTTTCAAATAGGTGAAATACTGGTCACCGCAGTTAAATCCCTGAAAGGAGGCGAAGCGCATGTCGTTCACATCGAGGGTATAGGGGATGATCAGCTGGCTGCGCCCGGCCTCCTCGATCCAGTAGGGTAGATCGTCATCATAGGCATCGGCATCATAGAGGAAGCCCCCCTCTTCGGCGACTAGTCGTCGCGTATTCGGGCTGGTCCGGCCCGTATACCAGCCGAGCGGCCGCGCGCCGGTTAAATTCTCAATAATCGCGATCGCCTTCTGCATATGTTCGCGCTCGACCGCCTCGGGCACATATTGATAGTCAATCCAGCGATATCCGTGGCTGCAGATTTCGTGACCGGCCTCGACAAAGGCACGGGCGACATCAGGATGGCGCTCCAGAGCCATAGCAACGCCAAAAATCGTGAGCGGGAGGTTGAATTTCTCGAACAGTTTCAAGATCCGCCAGACCCCGGCGCGGCTGCCGTATTCATAGATCGATTCCATACTGATATGGCGGACGCCCGGCAACGGCACAGCGCCGACAATCTCCGACAGGAACACTTCCGAGGCCGCATCGCCATGAAGAATGGAATTTTCACCGCCCTCCTCATAATTGAGGACGAACTGAACAGCAATCCGCGCCCCGTTCGGCCATTTCGGATCGGGCGGATTGCCGCCATAGCCGATGAGGTTACGGGGATAGATTGACGGTTCGGTCACGATGTCGGCTCCTGGTTTTTCGAAGATCTGGAGAATATCGCATGAAGATCGCTTTTCGGCGTCTCGCCGTTCAGGCTCAGCTTGTCCTCACAGGCTTGTAAATGGACATGCATGACGGCAACCGCCCGCTCCTCGTCCGGCGCTGCGAGGGCATCAATAATATCAGTATGTTCATCACAGTTGCAGGCGGACAGGTTGCCTTTCTGATATTGCACGATAATCAGCGAGGTTCTGGACACCAACTCCTTGAGATAGGCATACAGTGTCTGACTTGCAGCAATGGTCGCCAGCTTAAGGTGAAAATCTCCCGATTGCCGTACCCAGGCCTGATGGTCTCCGGCATTCAGGCTATCTTGTTCCGCCGCGACCATGTGGCGAAGATCGGCAATATCGGAGGCCGTCCGCTTTTGTGCGGCAAGACGGATGATCCCCTCCTCGATCAAGTGGCGGGCCTGCAGAACCTCATGCGCCTCCTCCGGGGTCGGTTCGGCGACGAAGGCACCGCGGTTGGGATGAATGCGCACGATCCGCTCATGGGCGAGGCGCTGCAGCACTGCCCGGACGACAGTCCGGCTAACGCCGAATATCTCGCCAAGCGTGTCCTCCGACAGCTTCGTACCGGGGGCAAGGCGCTGCTCAAGAATGGCGGCGAACATTTCCGCGTGAATATGCTCGTTCGGTGCGGCGCTGCGGGCCGATGTCCCGGCGATGTTCAAAGCGACTGTTGGGGCAGTCCTGCGCATAAATAATCCTTAACCTGCGTATTTCCCTTCCGTCATTTATACAATATATTATATTATTGTATACAAAATAAATAAATTATGTAGACAATGTGGGCACGGTCATGCAAAGCTTTTTTAGGCCCCAGCCGGGACAAAGGCTGGGCATCCTGGGGGATGATATGGGCAAACTGACGACGCATGTTCTGGACACGGCCACGGGAAGGCCGGGCGGCGGCATCGCCATCGACCTCTACCGCATTTCGATGAATGACCGAGCCTCGCTCAAAACGGTTACCACCAATGCTGATGGCCGCTGCGACGGACCGCTCCTGGAGGGCGCGGCGTTTGAAGTCGGCCAGTATGAGATGATTTTTCATGTTGGGGGCTATTTTAACAAGCAGGACGGGCCACTTGCAGCCCCCCCCTTTCTGGACGAGATTGTTGTGCGGTTCGGAATATCCGATGCAACCGAACATTATCACGTCCCACTACTGGTTTCCCCCTATAGCTATTCGACCTATAGGGGAAGTTAGAATTGTCAGGATTTCGCGCACAGGATAAATTTGATATAGTGGCGAAAAGCGGTTTCGGAGTTGAACATGCGCAATAAATTGAGATTTGTTCACCGCGGTGAGATTGTCGAGTTGGAGAATATCGATCCAACCGAAACCCTGCTCAACTATCTTCGCTATGACAGGGCCCTGACCGGCACCAAGGAGGGCTGCGCCGAAGGCGACTGCGGTGCCTGCAGTGTTGTCCTCGGCGATCTTCACGACGGCGGCCTTCGGTATCAAGCGGTCAATGCCTGCATCCAGTTCCTGCCGATGCTGGACGGCAAGGAGATAATCACGGTGGAGGACCTGAAGGCGTCGGACGGTACCTTGCATCCGGTTCAGGAGGCGCTCGTCGCTGCCAACGGAACCCAATGCGGGTTCTGCACACCGGGCTTCGTTATGTCAATCTTCGCCGAGATGCATACCGGCCGCACGCCCGATCGCGGTCATATCGACAATATTCTCGCCGGAAATCTCTGCCGCTGCACCGGGTATGGCCCGCTTATCCAGGCGGCACAAGACATTGCCCGCGCCGACCTGCGCGACCAGTTTCACGACCGCGCCTCTGCCACCACGGCGCTGCTCCAAACCCTGCAAAAAGACGAAAGCCTATCCCTCACGGGGGCGGACCGGCACTATTTTGCCCCCAAGACGACGGACGAGCTTGCCGGACTACTTGAGCGCTTTCCCGAGGCCACAATTCTGGCGGGGGCCACCGATGTCGGGCTCTGGGTCACCAAGCAACATCGCGACCTCCCTTGCGTTATCCATATCAGCCAGATCGCCGAACTCCGGCAGATATCGGAGGAGAAAAACCAGCTCAGCATCGGCGCCGGTGTCAGCTATAGCGAGGCCTGGTCGCAGCTTGCCGGATATTATCCCGATTTCGGCGAACTGATCCGCCGCCTTGCCTCAACCCAGATTCGCAACAGCGGGACAATCGGCGGCAATATCGCCAACGGTTCACCGATCGGCGACACACCCCCTGCCCTGATCGCGCTGGGCGCCCGGTTGCGGCTGCGCTCGGCCACGGGAACACGGGACATCGCGCTTGAGGATTTTTTCATCACCTATGGCCAGCAGGACTTGAGGCCCGAGGAATTCGTCGAAAAACTATTTGTGCCGCTTCCGGACGGGAACAGCCGCTTTGCCGCCTATAAACTTTCCAAACGCTTCGATCAGGATATTTCTGCGGCCTGTGCCGCCTTTCGCCTGACCCTCGACGGGTCCCGCGTCAAGGATATCCGCATCTGCTATGGCGGAATGGCGGGAACGCCGGCGCGCGCGCACCAGACCGAAAAAGCCCTGATCGGTACCGAGTGGTCGGTCGCCAGCATCGAGGCCGCGCTACCCATGATGGCCGAAGATTACCAACCAATGAGCGACATGCGCGCGAGCAAGGAATACCGGCTGATGAGCGCGCAGAACCTGCTGAAGAAATTCGCCATTGAGACGACAACGCCAGGGGTCGCCACCCGCATTGTTGGAGCAGGGGGGCTTGCCTATGCGTAATCCTCCGGCGGGCACAACCGAAATTCGCGGCCGGGTGAATGGCGGGATTGTCCATGACAGCGCGGCAAAGCAGGCGGCGGGCGAGGCGCACTATATTGACGATATCCACGAACCGAAAAACCTGCTGCATCTTTATATTGCGCAAAGTAAAAAAGCCCATGCAAAAATCATAAAGCTTGATGTCGCCAATGTCCGCACACGGCCCGGTGTTGTTACCGTGCTGACGGCAGAGGACGTGCCCGGGATCAATGATGCCTCCCCCATCGCCGGGGACGACCCGGTGTTTACCGACGGACTGGTCGAATATGTCGGGCAGGCCCTGTTCGCGGTCGTCGCAGAGACCTTGGAGCAGGCCCGCGCCGCCGCCGCCCACGCCGTCATTGAATATGAAGAGCTTCCAGCGATCATCACCGTCGAGCAGGCAATGGCCGCCGGATCTTACGTGCTGCCGAGCCGCGAGATCAAGCGCGGCAATGCCCGTGACGCCATCAACGCAGCAGAACACAAGATAAGCCGGACGTTCGAGGTCGGTGGGCAAGATCATTTTTATCTTGAGGGGCAAGTCGCCCTTGCCCTTCCCGGCGAGGACGGGGATATCTTCGTCTATTCCTCAACCCAGCATCCGACGGAAGTCCAGCATAACGTCGCCAAATTTCTCGATCTGCCCGATAACGCCGTGACCGTGCAGGTGCGGCGCATGGGCGGGGCCTTTGGTGGCAAGGAGACGCAAGGAGCCTGGTTCGCGGCCATGGCGGCCCTCGCCGCCGCCAAGATCGGCCGCCCCGCCAAAATCCGCCTTGATCGCGACGATGACATGGTGATGACCGGCAAGCGCCATGATTTTGTTGTCAAGTTCGAGGCCGGCTTCGACAAGGACGGACGGGTGAGCGGGGCGGAGTTCATCCTCGCCTCCCGCTGTGGTCGCTCGGTTGACCTCTCCGCCTCCATCAATGACCGCGCCATGTTCCATGTCGATAACTGCTATTATTTCGAGAATGTCACCATTACTTCCCATCGCTGCAAAACCCACACGGTCTCCAACACCGCCTTTCGCGGATTTGGCGGGCCGCAAGGTATGCTGGCGCCGGAACGGATGATGGATGTCATTGCCACCTATCTTGGCAGGGACCCACTGGAGGTCCGCAAGATCAATCTCTATGGCAAAAAAACACGCAATATCACACCCTACCAGATGACGGTAGAGGATAATATCGCGCCAGAGATTATAAACGAGCTTGAGAAAAGTGCAGATTATGTGAACCGTCGGGTGGCCATTCGCGCCTTCAACGAGACCAGCCCCTACCTGAAAAAAGGCCTGTCGCTGACGCCGGTCAAGTTCGGCATTTCCTTCACCGCCACCCATATGAACCAGGCGGGCGCCCTGCTCCATGTCTATACGGACGGCAGCGTGATGATCAATCATGGCGGCACCGAGATGGGCCAAGGGCTCTATATCAAGGTCGCGCAGGTCGTCGCCGAGGTCCTGCAGGTCGATATTGACCGGGTAAAGATCACCGCCACCCGCACTGACAAAGTGCCGAACACCTCACCGACCGCGGCGTCCTCCGGGGCTGACTTGAACGGCAAGGCGGCCGAGGCAGCGGCCCAGACCCTGAAAGACAGGCTCATCACCTTTGCCACTGCCCATTATAATGTCGCTGAGCATGAAATACATTTCCTGCCGAACCGCGTTCGGATCGGCGCGACGGAGATCACTTTCACCGAGCTGGTCCAGCAGGCCTACCTCAACCGGATCTCACTGTCGGCAACGGGATATTACCGCACCCCGAAAATTCATTACGACGCAGAAACCCTGACCGGGCGGCCCTTTTACTATTTCGCCTATGGGGCGGCCCTGTCGGAGGCAGTCGTCGATACCCTGACCGGGGAGAACAAGATTACCGCGGTGGATATCCTCCATGATGCGGGCAAGAGCCTCAATCCCTATGTCGACCTTGGCCAGATTGAGGGCGGCTACATTCAGGGCATGGGCTGGCTGACGACGGAGGAGCTTTTCTTCGATGCCGAGGGCAACCTTAAAACCCATGCCCCCTCCACTTATAAGATACCCGCCTGCAGTGACCGCCCGGCAATCTTCAACATGAAAATATTTGACGCCGGTGAAAATGTGGAGGAGACGATCTACAAATCCAAGGCGGTCGGCGAGCCGCCGCTCATGCTGGCCATCTCCGCTTTCAACGCCATTGCCGATGCGATCTCCAGCGTCTCGAACTACCGCCTTTATCCCGACCTTGATGCCCCGGCGACGCCGGAACGGGTCCTGAAGGCGGTTCAGGACATGGCGGACGCGGCGCGGCAAACGCCCGTCGTTGAAGCTGCACAATGAGTGACTGGCGCGACATATTTTCGGCCCTGAGGGCAAACGAAGACCCCGCCGTGCTGGTGACGGTTGGCGCTGTCAAGGGCTCGACCCCGCGCGAGACCGGCGCCCAAATGCTGGTGACAATCACTGCCACCGTCGGCACCATCGGCGGCGGGCGGCTTGAGTATCTTGCGACGGCGGAAGCGCGGGAGCTGCTCAAGGCACCGGATCGGGAGGCAGCGATCCTCACTTTTCCGCTCGGCCCGGAACTCGCCCAATGTTGCGGCGGCCATGTCAATATTCTGCTCGGCAGACTAACCGATAGCGACATAAAATTATTTAACCAGTTAAATGAAAATATAAAGGGTTCGCTGCTTCTGTCCCATTGGTCGAAGGATGCCTGCCGCCGCCGGATCGTTCTGCAAGAGGACGCCGCGATCTATCTCGACAAGCCCTTGCAGGCAGCCATTGATCGGCGCCGGAACCAGCCCGGCGCGGAGATTGTCATTGCCCCCGGCGAGACCGGGTTTACGCTGGTTCAGTCTTTTTCTGATGCGGAATTTCATATCACCCTGTTCGGCGCGGGCCATGTGGGCAAGGCGATCGTCCAGGCCCTGTCGCCGCTGCCCTGCGCCCTCACCTGGGTGGATATGCGCGCGGACGAATTTCCGCAAGTCCTGCCCGGCAATGTCACGAAACGGCTCACCGACAGTCCGGCTGGTATCGTCACGCAGCTACTCTCGGCCGACTTTAATCTGGTGATGACCCATAGCCACCAGTTGGACCTCGAGATATGCAAGGCCTTGCTACGGCAGGCGCCGCCGGATGCCTATATCGGCTTGATCGGCTCAAAGACAAAAAAGGTAAAGTTTGAGAAGCGCCTCGCGCAGCGCGGGTTCGATGCCGGAACCATCGCCCGGATCACCTGCCCGATCGGCCTTGACGGGCTTACCGGCAAGCGTCCGGCGGAAATTGCGGCGAGTGTCGCCACTGATTTGCTGCTCCGGCACCAGCAGCGGGCGGCAGAATGTGTTCGAGTAAAGTCAACAGGTGCAAATGGACCGTAAATATGGTTTGCTGAGAAATAGCTGATCGAGGACGCAATATCTACAGGGGATGTAACGCGTGCGTGAACAGGAAGCGAGGGGTGAATGACGGGGAACAGCGCCGAGACGCCGCAGTTGGAATTGCGGGGGATTACAAAAGCCTATCCGGGCTGCCTGGCCAATGATCATATTGATCTGAAAATCATGCCCGGCGAAATCCATGCCCTGCTCGGCGAAAACGGTGCTGGCAAAAGCACGCTCGTCAAGACCATCTACGGCGTTCTTCAGGCCGACGAGGGGGAGATTTTCTGGGAAGGCGAATGCGTAAAAATCTCGAGCCCGCATGCGGCCCGGAAAATTGGCATTGGTATGGTCTTTCAGCATTTCTCACTATTTGAAGCCATGACCGTTACCGAAAATATCGCCCTCGGCATGCCCGGACGGCAGGACATGAAGGCGCTGGAAAAACGGATCATCGAAATTTCCACCAGCTACGGCTTGCCGCTCGAACCCCATCGCCAGGTTCATACGCTCTCGGTCGGGGAAAAACAGCGCATCGAGATTGTCCGCTGCCTGCTACAAAGCCCGAAGCTCCTGATCATGGATGAGCCCACCTCCGTTCTCACCCCGCAGGAAGTTGACAAGATGTTTGAAACGCTTCGGCGGTTGTCCACGGAGGGCGTTTCCATTCTCTATATCAGTCACAAACTCGACGAGATCAAGGCGCTATGCCACAAGGCGACGATCCTACGCGGTGGCAAATATATCAGCGAATGCGATCCGACGCTTGAAACCGCCAAAAGCCTTGCGGAAATGATGATTGGCACCGATTTACATGCACCAAAACGTCAAACGGAGGGAGCCTCCGGCCCGGTTCGTCTAAAAGTCCGTAACCTCAGTATCGATGCGGATATCGAGTTTGGCTTCAATCTCACTACGATTAACTTCGAGGTGCGCGGCGGCGAGATTTTCGGCATCGCCGGAGTTGCCGGAAACGGCCAGATTGAGCTGTTATCTGCCCTCAGCGGCGAGACCATCTGCCGCGATGCGGAGGCCATCCAGCTCGACGGAAAATCCATCAGCCAGTTGGGGCCAAACGGCCGCCGCAATCTCGGTCTTGCCTTCGTGCCAGAGGATCGGCTCGGGCATGGATCGGTGCCGGAAATGACACTGGCCGAGAATGCTTTCTTGAGCGGTTTCCGGCGCAAGAACCTCCTTAAGGGCGGTTTTATCGACAAGGGTGCCACTGCCATTTATGCCGAGGATATTGTCGCTAAATTCGATGTCCGCACCCCGGGAATAAAACACACGGCGAGCAGCCTGTCCGGTGGCAACCTGCAAAAGTTCATCGTCGGACGCGAAGTGCTGCAGCAGCCAAATGTGATTATCGTCGCCCATCCGACCTGGGGCGTCGACGCCGGGGCCGCTGCGGACATCCACCAGACGCTGATCAACCTGGCCGAACAGGGAACGGCTGTTCTCGTCGTCAGTCAAGACCTCGATGAATTGTTCGCCATCAGCAGCCGCATTGCGGTGATTGCCGACGGCAGGCTGTCGGTTGCCCGCCCCCTCAGCGAAATCACACTTGAGGAAATCGGCCTGCTGATGGGCGGTGCGAATGGCACTACCGCCGAGGGAGGGCAGGCTCATGTTGCTTAAGATTGAGAAGCGCAGCGAGTATTCGAGGGCGATGGTATATGTCACTCCTTTGCTCGCGCTTGTCCTAACAATGCTGAGCAGTATCGTCCTGTTCCATATTCTCGGGGTCGATCCGGTTGACGCACTTGTCAATTTCTTCGTCGCGCCGCTCAATTCTGCCTACGGCCGGTCGGAACTATTCGTGAAGGCGACGCCGCTGATCTTGTGCGCGATTGGGCTTTCTGTGGGCTTTCGCGCTAATGTCTGGAATATCGGCGCCGAGGGACAGTTGACGATCGGCGCCATTACCGGCAGCGCGCTGTTCATTTACTTTCCCGATACCGACAGCATCTTTCTCCTCCCGGCAATGATCATTTTAGGTGCGGTTGGCGGAGCGGCGTGGGCGGCGATACCGGCCTATTTCAAGACCCGGTTCAATGCCAATGAAATCCTGACCAGCCTGATGCTGGTCTATGTCGCCCTGCTTTTGCTATCGCTGCTGATCCATGGGCCGTGGCGCGATCCTGCCGGTTATAACTTTCCCGAATCCCAGACCTTCAGCGACAGCGCCACCATGCCTATCCTGGTATCCGGCACCCGTCTGCATTTTGGTACACTGCTGGCACTCCTAGCGGTTCTCGGTACCTGGATCATGATGGCCCGCACACTCATCGGGTTCCAGATCAAGGTGATCGGTGCCGCCCCGACGGCGGGTGGGTATGCCGGGTTCAGCCAGAAAAAGATCGTCTGGTTTTCCCTGCTATTCGGCGGCGCCATGTCGGGTATTGCCGGTATCTCGGAGGTTAGCGGCCCGATCGGACAGCTGCTACCCAGCATTTCGCCAGGATACGGTTTCACGGCGATCATCGTCGCCTTCCTCGGACGGCTGCATCCGGTCGGCATTTTTTTCGCCGGGTTGCTGATGGCCCTCACCTATCTTGGCGGCGAGACAGCCCAGATCAACCTTGGCTTGCCCGTCGCGGTCACCGGCGTGTTTCAGGGTATGATTCTGTTTTACCTGCTCGCCTGTGACGTCCTTGTCCATTACCGTTTCCGCCTGAACACAGCGAGAAAGGCCGCCTTGTAATGTCTGGATTTGATTGGATCGTCCCGGTTATTCTCACCATCATCACGGCAGCAACACCCCTCGTATTTGCAAGTCTAGGCGAGCTTGTCACTGAGAAATCCGGCGTCCTCAATTTGGGCGTTGAGGGCATGATGCTGATCGGCGCGGTCAGCGGCTTCATGACCGCGACGGTTAGCGGGAGTTATATCCTCGCCATCATTGTTGCTGCTGTTGCCGGAGGGATCATGGCATTCCTTTTTGGCATCTTGACGCTGTCGCTTATGGCGAACCAGGTGGCGACCGGGCTCGCGCTTACCCTGTTCGGTGTCGGATTAAGCGCGCTGATGGGGCAGGCCTTTGTCGGACAACCCGTGCCGCCGCTGCCTCAACTGGACATTGCCGGGCTGTCGGACCTGCCTTATATTGGCCCGATCCTTTTTGCACAGGATGCGCTGGTCTACCTGTCGTTCGTTATGGTCGCCCTCGTCAGCTGGTTCCTCTACAAAAGCAAAAGCGGGCTGATCTTACGGGCCGTCGGTGATTCCCATGACGCCGCCCACTCCATCGGCTATTCGGTGATCGGTATCCGCTATCTTGCTGTCATCTTCGGCGGCGCCATGTCGGGCATCGGCGGCGCCTATCTTTCCCTCGCCTATACACCAATGTGGGCGGAGAATATGACCGCGGGCCGCGGCTGGATCGCGCTGGCGCTGATCGTATTTGCCACATGGAAGCCGGGTTTAGTGCTAGTCGGGGCCTATATGTTCGGCGGCATCACAATTTTGCAGTTGCATGCACAGGCAGCCGGACTTAACGTTCCCTCACAGATCCTTTCGATGCTTCCGTACCTGGCAACTGTGATCGTACTGGTTCTGATCTCAAAAGACCAATCCAGAATCAGAAAACATGCGCCAGCCTGTATCGGAAAAATATTTCACCCGGCGGCGTAACGAAGTAAAAATACGCACCAATTTACTCAAGTTTAAGGAGAAACACATGATGCTAAAACAACTTTCTGCCGTGATTGGCACTGCCGCCATCGTCGGCAGCCTGCTCATCGGGGGCGCTGCCGCCGCCGATGAGAAAGCGAAGGTCGGCTTCATCTATGTCGGCCCGGTTGGTGACTTTGGCTACACCCATCGCCATGACGTCGGCCGTCAGGACATGCAGAAGGCTCTAAACGATAAGGTGGAAACAGGTTTTGTCGAAAGCGTAAAAGAAGGCCCGGATGCGGAGCGCGTTATCCGGAAGATGGCCTCCGAAGGATATAAACTCATTTTCACCACCTCCTTTGGCTTCATGAACCCGACGCTGAAAGTCGCGAAGCAGTTTCCGGATGTAAAATTCGAGCATGCCACCGGCTATAAGCGCGCCGACAATGTCGCCACTTATTCCGCCCGCTTCTATGAGGGCCGCTATGTGGTTGGCAAGATCGCCGGGAAGATGACAAAAACCAATGTCATCGGTTATGTTGGCTCCTTCCCGATCCCGGAAGTTGTGCGCGGTATCAATGCGGCGACCCTCGCTGCCCGCAGCGTAAACCCGGATGTCGTCGTCAAGGTCGCCTGGGTTAATTCCTGGTATGATCCGGGCAGAGAAGGGGATGCCGCCAAGGCCCTCATCGATCAGGGTGCGGATGTTATCTTGCAGCATACGGACAGCGCCGCCCCCATGCAGGTCGCCGAGAGCCGAGGTGTTTGGGCGGTTGGACAGGCGTCCGATATGGCCAAATTTGCGCCAAATTGGCAGCTGACCGCGATTATCGATGACTGGGGCGGGTATTATATCGAGAGGACCAATGCAATGCTCGACGGCACCTGGAAGTCCGAGGATACATGGGGCGGCTTCAAGTCAGGCATGGTCAAGCTGGCGCCATATAATAAGAAACTGCCGGAGGAAGTGGTCAAGTTGGCCGAGGATACCCGCAAGGGCATCGAGGATGGCTCAATCCAACCCTTTGCCGGTCCGTTTAACAAGCAGGACGGTTCTGTCGGCGCGGCCGAAGGCACCGCCCTCGATGACGGCACCCTGCTCGGCATGAACTGGTATGTTGAAGGTATTGAAGGCAACCTGCCGAAGTAACGGCGTTATCTGCCATACTCAGCCCCGCCGTTCTTGATCAGATCGGCGGGGGTTTTATTTTATGCTGCAAACCATCACAACGGAGAGCGCAATGACCGATCTGACAGATTTCATCAACTCCATGCCCAAGGCTGAATTGCACATGCATATTGAGGGCAGCCTGGAGCCGGAACTGATGTTCGCGCTCGCTAAACGAAACAACATCTCCCTGCCCTTTGCCTCCGTCGAGGCGGTAAGAGAGGCCTATCAATTCTCCAACCTTCAGGATTTTCTCGATATCTATTATCAGGGAATGAGCGTTCTCATCACTGAGCAGGATTTCTACGACCTGACGTTTGCTTACCTCACAAAAATACATAGCCAGAATGTCATTCATACGGAGATATTTTTCGATCCTCAAGGGCATACGGCGCGCGGGATCAGCTTTGACACCGTCGTGAACGGCATCAGCCGGGCGCTCGCGGCGGGACAGGCGGAATATGGCATCACCTCGGCGCTTATCCTATGTTTCCTCCGCCATTTGAGTGAGGAGGAGGCCTTTGCAACCCTGGATCAGGCAATTGCCCATAAGGATCAGATCATCGCCGTCGGGCTTGACTCCTCCGAACTCGGTCATCCGCCTTCCAAATTTGCGCGGGTCTTTGCCAAGGCGAAGGCCGACGGATTCCTCGCCGTCGCCCATGCCGGGGAGGAAGGCCCGCCCGACTATGTCCTTGAGGCGCTCGATATTCTTAAAATTGACCGGCTCGACCATGGCAACCGCTCGCTTGAAGATGACGCGCTCTGCGACCGGCTCGCGGCCGAGCAGATGGCCCTGACCGTCTGTCCGCTTTCCAACCTGAAACTCGCGGGCGTTGACGATATGCGCGATCACCCGATCCGGAGAATGTTGGAACGGGGATTGAAGGCAACGATCAATTCCGACGATCCGGCCTATTTCGGCGGTTACATCAACGAAAATTATCAGGCAATCACCGATAGTCTCAATCTCACACGCGACGATATTCTCGTTCTAGCACGCAACGGGTTCGAGGCGAGCTTCTGCCCTGACACGCGGAAACAGGCGATGCTGGCACGCCTTGAGGCCTATAGCGCCTGACCCGATGACCGACGATGACCGACAGCCCCGGCAAATAATTTTTGAGGGCAAGCCCCTAACTCTGCCAATTTATCTCGACCATCAGGCGTCGACGCCGGTGGACGAACGGGTGGCCGACGCTATGGCCCCTTTTTGGCGAGACGGAGTTGGCAATCCCCATAGCATGACCCATGCCTTTGGTGCACGAGCCCGGGACGCCATCGAAATCGCGCGCACGGAAATTGCCGCACTAATATCCGCCAACCCTCATGAAATAATCTTCACCTCCGGCGCGACAGAGGCAAACAACCTCGCCCTCCTCGGGATCGCTCGGGCAAACGCCGGCGCGCGTCATATCATCTCAGTCACAACGGAGCACGAAGCCATCCTGCGCCCACTAGAGGCTCTCGCCGAGGAAGGGCTCGATATCACCCTGCTGGCCGTGAACAGTACCGGACGTATTAATCTTGATGCCCTCGAAGTAGCGATCCGACCTGAAACCCTGCTTGTCTCTGTCATGGCTGCCAATAATGAAACTGGGACATGCCAGGATTTAGCGGCGATCGGCGCCATCTGTAAAAAGCACGGGGTGACCTTTCACAGCGATGCTGCGCAAGGTCTAGGCACCGAAAAAATCGACGTTGAGGAATTCCATCTCAGCCTTCTTAGCTTGTCAGGACATAAATTATATGGCCCTATGGGCATCGGTGCGCTCTACGTCCGTGACCGAACCCGGATCAAGCCACAGGTTGTGGGCGGCGGACAAGAACGAAATCTGCGGGCAGGAACACTTCCGACCGCCCTCTGTGTCGGACTTGGGGCCGCCTGCCGAATCATCGGGGCTGAGCGCGGGCGCGATGCGCAGCATCTCCGACAGCTTCGCGAGAGCCTGCAATCCTCATTGAGTGCGAGTTTAGGCGAGCAGGTGCAGTTCAATGGCGAGGAAGCCCCGCATATTCCCGGATGCCTGAGTGTTACACTCGTCGGTGTGGACGCCGAAGACCTGCTGCACGATCTGCCCGCACTTGCCCTGTCAACGGGCTCCGCCTGCACGTCATTGCTATCCGAACCGTCCCATGTGTTGCGAGCGATGGGATTGAGTGCGCGTGAGGCCGCAGCAACGATCCGGGTCGGGTTTGGGCGCTCTACCACCAAGGCAGAGGTTCAGTATGCCGCGTGTGAAATCATCCGCGCCTGTCAGAATCTCACATAAGTAAATGTTATATCCCTAGAAATTGCCAGAGACAAAAATTTGCGGCAATATTGGACGGGATCTGTTGCGAGGGGACAATCGGCGATGGAAATGGACATTATGGAATGGGTACAGATGGCAATCCGCTGGATCCATATTATTACCGGAATTGCCTGGATCGGGGCCTCCTTTTATTTTGTCTGGCTCGATATGAACCTGACCCCGCCGGTCAAGGACGGATACAAGGACAAGGCCGGGGTGGGCGGCGAGCTTTGGGCTGTTCATGGCGGCGGCTTTTACGAGGTACAGAAATACCGCCTCGCCCCGCCGGAAATCCCGCCGGTCCTACACTGGTTCAAATTTGAGGCCTATTTCACCTGGATCAGCGGCTTTATCCTGCTGACCATCCTGTATTACTTCAGCGCTGACATTTACCTGATTGATCGCAGCATTGCCGATATTTCACGAGACGCTGCCATCCTTATCGGGCTTGGGGCAATTGTTGGCGGCTGGATCCTCTATGACCAGCTGTGCAAATCTCCGCTGATCAATAATCAGGCTCTGTTTGGCGTGATCCTGTTCGTCCTGCTCACCCTTGCGGCCTATGGGCTATCGAAAGTGTTCAGTGGCCGCGGGGCCTATATTCATATCGGCGCGATGATCGGCACGATTATGGTGGGCAACGTCCTGATGGTCATTATTCCGGGCCAGACAGCGATGGTCGCCGCGGCGAAAGAGGGCAAAACGCCCGACCCGAAACCCGGCCTCTGGGCCAAACAGCGTTCGCTCCATAACAATTACTTCACTCTGCCTGTGCTGTTTATCATGATCAGCAACCATTACCCGATGACCTTCGGCAATCAATATGGCTGGCTTCTGCTGGCCGGGATTTCTCTCGTCGGAGTGCTGGTTCGGCATTATTTCAATATGAAGAACCAGGGCCGGGCGAAGCAGGGATTTTTCCTGCTGCCGCTTGCGTTCGTGCTATTTTTCCTTATTGCCTATGCCGCCGCCCCGAAATCATCGGACGAAGCGCCGACGGAAAAAATATCCTTTACACAAGTCGAGGAGATTATCCATTCGCGCTGCACCAGTTGCCATGCGGCGAAGCCAGCGAACAAAGATTTCGCCACACCGCCAAAGGGGCTCAAGCTTGAAACCCCCGCCCAGATCGCCGGCGCGGCAACCCGTATCCGCCAGCAGGCCATTGATACCCATACTATGCCGCTCGGCAATATCACGAAGATGACCGATGATGAGCGCGCTCTCATCGGCTGGTGGATTTCACAAGGCGCCCACCGGGATAATTAGGGCCGTCAGGCCGCGAAACCTGGCGCAACGCCCTCCGTGCGGTTGCGGGCGAAATGACGGATATATTTACCGGTCACGTTTTCGGTTTCGACGACGACGCAAACGTCAATTGTGTTAAACTGCCGGTCAATGACCGCGCCGTCCCCGATATAACCACCAAGCCGTAGGTAGCCTTTCAGTAGCGGCGGCAATTCGGCCTGAGCCTTTTCCCGGTCAACCTCCTTCTTTTGCAGGACATTCATCGGGATATACCGATCGTCCAGCGCGCGCGGGCGGAGGTGGCCCGGCGCCTTGTGGAAATGGTGCAGATAGGAGAGAACCCGCGCCTGTTCCTTGAGGTTGATGCCGTGAATACTGCCGCAGCCAAACATAATCTGGATATCATGCTCGAAAATATAGGCGGCAATGCCCCGCCATAAAAGCTGCATGGCCCCGCGGCGGCGATAGGCGGCATCGATACAGGAACGGCCAAGCTCCATGATCTCGCCGGGAAAGGCATGTAGATTGCCGAGATCAAATTCGTTCTCGGAGTAAAAGCCCGAGAATTTTCGCGCCACGCTGCTGCGCAAAAACCGGTAGGTGCCGACGACACAGGGCCCGCGATTGTCACTGCGGTCAAGATCGATAACCAGCAAATGGTCGCAAATCTCGTCATACCGATCAACATCCCGGGCAAAAGCCCGGCATTGCGGCGTCGGCGTCGCCCCCATTTCCTCATAAAAAATACGGTATCTCAGGCTTTGCGCCGCGTCGACATCGGCGGCGCACTGGGCCAGGCGCAGTTCGAGATTATTAAATTGCAATGTTTCCACGATAAACTCCAATACATTACAGAGATTATCGCGTTTATCGCCGCACGCTGTTGCAGGGACATGTCCATTCAGTGACAGAACGGTTGTTGTTTGATGGCAGTTTTAAGACAGAGCCTTCACAACCACATAGCCGATCTCGACATTAAACCTTTGCATATCGCGGACAGGCGCCTAGTCGATAAGCGCCTGATAAACCAGGGAGCGGAGTTCCTTGCGCAAGGGGTAATGGCTGCTCGGCATCAACTGGGTGAGATAGATGATCGTCAGGTCCTCGATCGGGTCCACCCAGAAAACGGTACTGGCCATGCCGCCCCAGCCGAAATCACCGACGGAGCCCATCATCTGAGAACGTGTCGGCTCCAGCATGACCCAACCACCCAGTCCAAACCCAACACCGATGAAAGAGACTTCCGAAAACAACGGCTGGCCGTTCAGGGCGAGATCGCCTTCCAGGTGATTGCGGGTCATGAAATCAACCGTGCGGCTGCCGAGCAGCCGGGCATCGCCCAGCACCCCGCGTCGCCGCAGCATCTCGGCAAATTTAAAATAGTCCCCGGCGGTGGAAATCAGGCCACCGCCACCCGAATAGCATACCGTTCTTCCAGCAAGGAAGATGCTTTTCTCGCGCGCATCCATGAGCTTGAGGCTCCCGTCCCCGGAGACACCATAGGCCGAGGAATAGCGCCCCACCTTGTCCTCGGACACATCAAAGGCGGTATCGGTCATGTTGAGCGGCCCGAAGATATGTTCCTCGAAGTAGCTTTTCAGGTCCTGTCCGGAAATCACCTCGACTAGGCGCCCGACCACATCGGTGGACACGCCGTAATTCCAGCGCGTGCCCGGATCGAACAGTAACGGCATGCCGGCGAGTTTATCGACCTGTTCCGCCAAGGTGCCCCGGCGCGGCCCAAAATCCATCTTCGACTCCGTATAATGGGTGCCAAGAGTGCCTTCATTGAAGCCATAGGTCAGGCCGGACATATGGGTCAGCAGGTGGTGAACCGTCATTTTCGTCGTCGCGGGTTCCGTATCGTCGATATTGCGCGCGCCGAGGCGCAGGACCCGCATATCCTTAAAGGCCGGGATGAAATCCTCGACCGGATCGTCGAGGTGGAACAGACCCTTTTCAAACAGCATCATCAGGGCGACGGAGGTGATCGGCTTCGTCATCGAATAAAAGCGCACCAGGGTATCGTCTGCCCACGGCAGATTATTTTCGACATCCGCCAGGCCGACGGATTTGGAATAGGCGATTTTTCCACCGCGGGCGATTATGGTTTGCGAGCCCGCGAGCTTGCCCTCCTCCACATAGCGGTCCATCCAGTCGGTGACATATTCCAGCCGGTCGGAACTGAAGCCAATACTTTCGGGCGATTTGATTGCTTTCATGTTGAATATCCTGATGTTTTCTGTTTTGGCAATATCATGCCTGTATGGTTGTCTGTTCCTGCGTGCCAAGGCCCTCGACTGCAAGCTTCATGACCTGTCCGGCCTTCAGGAAAATTGGTTTCGGCTTCTGTCCCATCCCGACACCCGGCGGCGTTCCCGTGGAAATCACGTCGCCGACATTAAGGGTCATGAACTGGCTGAGATAGGAAATAATGGTGGCGACACCAAAAATCATCGTGCCGGTATTGCCGTCCTGACGGCGGACGCCGTCCACCTCCAGCCACAGATTGAGGTTCTGCGGGTCTGGCACCTCGTCGCGGGTGACCAGCCACGGACCGATGGGGCCAAAGGTATCGTGGCTCTTGCCTTTCGTCCATTGGCCCAGCCGCTCCGACTGGAAAGACCGTTCCGACACATCGTTTACCGTGCAATAACCGGCCACATGGTCAAGCGCCTCAGCCTCAGTAATATATTTTGCCCGTTTGCCGATGACAATGCCAAGCTCGACTTCCCAGTCGGTCTTCTGCGATGTCCTCGGGATTTCAACGTCGTCATTGGGCCCGCAGATTGCCGATGTGGTTTTCATGAAGACAATGGGTTCGGTCGGGACCGGCTGTCCGGCCTCCGCCGCGTGATCCGAATAATTCAGGCCGATACAGACGAATTTGCCGACCGCGCCGACGCAAGGTCCGATCCGGGAGCCATCGCTGACAACCGGCAGGGTCTGCACATCGACGGCGCCAAGTTTTTTGAGCCCGGCATCGGTGAGGACATCCCCGGATATATCGCCAATGATCGCCGACAGGTCGCGGATCTGGCCCGCTTCGTCCAGCATGCCCGGCTTCTCCTGACCCGCGGACCCGTATCGTAACAACTTCATTTTACTCTCCTGCTGGCGGCCGTGTCGCGGCTTAAATTGAAATAACTATTTTTCCGAAATGCGTCGCGCCTTCCATGTGGCGATAGGCGTCCCTGGCGTCCTTGAAATCGATCACGCTGTCGATAACGGGGTGGATATCGTTCTGCTCAAGCGCGGCGTTCATTCTGACGAACATATCACGCGGCCCGACATATATTCCCTGCAGCCGAACCGATTTTTGCATGATGGGGGTCGGATTGATTTGGCCTCCTGTCAGAACACCGACGAGAGAAATTCGCCCGCCGACCTTGACCGCCGCAATCGATTTTTCAAGCGTGCCCGCACCCCCGACCTCGACCACCAGATCGACACCGTTGC
The DNA here is from genome assembly GCF_041689005.1 of Sneathiella sp. Lineage (GTDB taxonomy): Bacteria > Pseudomonadota > Alphaproteobacteria > Sneathiellales > Sneathiellaceae > Sneathiella. Next base: position 573 of record NZ_JBDNHC010000033.1, on the reverse strand, counting down.
CACCGGTCAGGCGGAGGACCTCCTGCTCCCACTCCGGATTCTTCCGGTAATTGATGAGCTCATTTGCCCCGAGGTCCGCGGCCCGTGCCAGCTTCTCATCACTGCTGGAGGTGAGGATCGTGCGAATGCCGAAAGCCTTGGCCATCTGCTGAGCAAAGACAGAGACGCCCCCGGTCCCGAGCAGCAGAGCGGTATTTCCGGGTCTTGCACCTCCCGCTTCGATCAGGCAGTTCCAGGCGGTCAGGCCAGCGCAGGGAAGCGTCGCCGCCTCTTCAAAGGATAAATTCTGAGGAATAGGAAGCGCGCTCCGCTCGGTCATTAAGGCGTATTCACAGAGCAGTCCTTCGGCTGTGCCGCCTCGGGCACAGGCCCTTGCCGCGGCGCTGATATCCCCGCACGACCAGTCCTCGAAGAAGGTTCCGACTATGCGGTCGCCCGCGTTGAAGTCCGTGACCCCCGATCCTACTTCCTCGACAATTCCAGCCCCATCAGAGTTGGGAATGCGGGGTTCAGTGATACCCCGGGCGGCCGCATGCTTGACTGTCATCAGATCGCGGTAATTGATGGCGTTCG
>NZ_JBDNHC010000032.1:0-34919 GCF_041689005.1 Sneathiella sp. | reverse complement strand
TCTCAAGAAGTTTTGAACTTGGGATGTTTTCAGGCAGACAGGCCGCCTCAACGCGCCGCAATGCAAATTCGCTGAATAATACGGGCAACAATCCACAAAGTGCTTCAAACATATAGCCCCGGCGCGCATGGCGTTCGCCCGTCCAGTACCCTAGCGTCCCGGTCTGCGCGACGCCGCGCCGGATATTGTTGAGCGTGATGCCGCCAATCAGGTCATCACTCTCCCTGTCAAACAGAAAAAATGCCTGCCCCATGTCGTCTTTCATATCTCTGGTATAGCGCCTCAACCGCGCCTTAAAACTTGCCCTTGTCAGGGAGTCGGTCGTCCAGACCGGCTCCCAGGGGGCCAGAAACCGCCGGCTTTCGGATCTTAATTGCGCCCATCGCTCCCAGTCGGAAAGCTTGGGTGACCTGAGATACATTCTCGCAGTCTCAATTCGCGGACCAGAACCCAGTATGGAAAGTCTTTCCAGCAATGGAACCTCACACCCGATGTGGCCCTGATGAGAGCCGACTAGTTAAATCTTGCCGCAATATGGTCAAAACTATCAAGGTTTTTAAGAGGCCCCAGCGCCGCCACAGTTGGGTTGATGCCGGAGAATAATGCCCGGGCAAAACGCTTTGTACCCTCAACCGTCACCGCATCAATTTTTTCCACAATTTCAGCACTGCTGAGAACATTGCCATAAATCAACAACTGCCGGGCGTGGGCTTCGGATCGGGACGCCGGACTTTCAAGCCCCATCAAAAGGGAAGCTTTGTGCTGGGCTTTCGCCCGTTCGATCTCTACCTCCAGAATATCCTCGGTTGACCGCAACAGCTCATCTCCCAGCACATTGCTCAACTCGGAAATTTGCTCCTCACCGGTGCCGGCATAAACCGTAAAGACCCCCGTATCGGCGAAGGACGATGAGAAGCAGAAGACGGAATAACAAAGACCGCGTCGTTCCCTGAGTTCCTGAAATAGACGCGAGGACATTCCCCCGCCCAGCAATCCCGCCAGAATCTGTGCCGTGTAGAAATCATCGTCGCTGTAGGAGGCGCCTGGAACTGACAAGGCATAATGGATCTGCTCCAGATCCCTTTCCTCCCTATACTCCCCCCCTTTATAGATCGCGCTTTCCATATCCGTTGCCCCGGCAGAGGCAAAATCGCCAAATGCCTTTTCCGCAAGCTCTACCAATGCGGCATGATCGATCGCTCCTGATCCGCTCAGCACCATTTTTGGCGCCAGATACCGACTTTTCATGTAATGGGCGATCATCTCCCGGTCAAATCCGCGAACCTGTGCCGATGTTCCTAATATTGAACGGCCTAAAGGCTGCTCGGGATAGGCCGTTTCCTGAAGATGATCGAAGATGATATCGTCCGGCGTATCCTGGGTCTGACCGATTTCCTGAACAATGACTTCCTTCTCTCGTTTCAGTTCCGCCTCATCAAAGGTGGAATTCTGTAAAATATCGCCAAGAAGATCTACGGCAAGCGGCACATCATCTTTCAGTACCCGGGCAAAATAGGCCGTCTGGTCGCGACTGGTATAAGCATTCAGATGCCCGCCCACAGCTTCTATCGCTTCGGCGATTTCCAGCGCCGACCGATTTTTAGTCCCCTTGAAAGCCATATGTTCAAGGACATGGGAAATTCCGTTTTCCGCAGCCGATTCGTGGCGCGCCCCGGTATCCACCCACACACCAACCGCCGCTGTTTCCAGGCTTGGCATCGGATCCGATATAACCCGCAATCCGTTTTTGAGAGTTGTAACTTTTACGTCCATCAATTTGCTTCCGTTTTTATGCCCCGAGTATACGGGCGCGTTCCTTTATAAAGGATTTCACAGTTTCCAGGTCATTGGGCAGTTGCTCAAGTTTTTCCGGGCGTTCGAACAGATCCGCCAGATGAGCAGGCAACGCCGGCCGCACACCTGTTGCCTTTTCTACCGCATCCGGGAATTTCGCTGGATGGGCTGTTGACAGGGTTACCATCGGTACACTCTTCTTATTTCGGCATTTTTCCGCTACCTTCAAGCCCACAGCCGTATGGGGGTCAACAAGTTTCAAGCTTTCTTTCAGCGTTTTGCGGATCATGAGAAGAGTTTCCTCCTCATCGCAACGTCCGGCCGAAAAAATTCCCTCGTTCAATTGCGCCATGTTAACAGAAAATCCGCCGTCTCGATCTAGTTTTTCCATAAGATCATTCACCGCTGCTCCATCGCGGCCGTAAAGGTCAAACAAGAACCGCTCAAAGTTACTCGACACCTGAATATCCATGCTCGGACTGATTGTCGGGTCGACACCGGATTTTCGATATTCACCGCTATTAAAAAACCTGGATAGAATATCGTTCCGATTGGTCGCGACGATTAACTGGTCAATAGGAAGCCCCATACGGCTTGCCGCGTAGCCGGCATAGATATCCCCGAAATTACCGCTGGGCACGGAGAAGGCAAGAGACCGCTCAGGGGAGCCAAGGCTCACAGCAGTGGTAAAATAATAGGTGATTTGCGCCATTACCCGCGCCCAGTTTATGGAATTTACCGCCGAGACCGCCAGTTCATCGCGAAAGACATGATCGTTGAACATTGCCTTGACCATCGCCTGACAATCATCGAAGTCGCCTTCGACTGCGATGTTATGGACATTGGCATCCGCCACCGTCGTCATCTGCCGCCGCTGGACGTCGGAAACCCTCCCTGCCGGATGCAAAATGAAGATATCCAGGGCCTCTCGGCCGCGGCAGGCCTCAATGGCCGCAGAGCCTGTATCCCCGGACGTCGCCCCGATGATTGTAATTCGCTTGCCGCGCTGACCTAACAGGTGATCGTAGAGCAATCCCAGCAACTGCAAGGCGACATCCTTGAAGGCGAGCGTCGGACCATGATAGAGCTCCATCAAAAATTCATTGCTACCAAGCTGGCTGATCGGAACCACAGCCTTATGCGAGAAGCCTGCATAGGCTTTGCGGGTCATCGCGTTGAAGTCAGAGGCGGAAATACAGGATCCGAGAAACGGCTGCAATAGAAAGGCCGCCGCATCGGCATAGGAAACGCCCGCCAGCCCGCGTATTTCCTCTTTCGAGACCTGCGGCCAGGTTTCAGGCACATACAGCCCCCCGTCCCGTGCAAGTCCGGTCAGAACCACGTCTTCAAAATTCAATACCGGCGCTTTGCCGCGCGTACTGATATAACGCACCATCTTTCTCCGTTACTGGGACCAAAAGGCGGGTGAGAGTAACCATACGAAGGGCAATAGTGCAAGCATCGACTTCACCCAAACTGACAATTCGGCATCGAACAGCTATCGGGACAAATACCGCGCCTGCAAATGGGTTTTGAAGGCGGCCGATCCAAGCGGGCCGCCCGTTGCCGCCCGCAAAATCTCATCCGTCGACGTGGAACTTCCCAGGCTATGTATATGAAGGCGCAACCAGCGGAGCAGATCCTGGAACCGGCCATCCTGTATTTTTTCGGAAAAATCCTCTATTCCACTCGCCGCGGATTGAAAAATCTGCGCGGCGGCTAGAGCTCCAAGCGTATATGTCGGGAAATAGCCAATCGCTCCGCTGGGCCAGTGAATATCCTGTAAACAGCCCATCGTATCGTTGGGCGGCGTGATGCCCAGCAGCGATTGCATCCCACTGTTCCAGGCGCCGGGCAGGTCAGCGACGCTCAAGTCCCCTGACAGCAATGCCTTTTCCAGGCGATACCGCAAAATCACATGTAATGGGTACGTAACTTCATCTGCATCAACCCGGATCAGCCCCGGCTCGACTTTCAGGTAAAGCCGTTGCAGATTCTCAAGCTCCCACGCCGGTCCCTGCCCGTTGAACGCGCTCTTTATTTGCGGAAGAGTAAAAGCCATAAAATCGTGGCCCCGGGAGAGCTGCATCTCCACCAGTAACGACTGGCTTTCATGCAACACCATTCCCCGCGCCATGCCGACGGGCTGGGTACCCCATTTTTTTGGCAATCCCTGTTCGTACAGGGCATGACCGGTTTCGTGCAACGTTCCCATGAGACTTTCTGTAAAGTCCTCGGCCTGATATCTCGTCGTCAGCCGGACGTCATCGGCAACGCCCCCGGTGAAAGGATGATGGCTGACATCCAGTCGCCCATGATTGAAGTCGAATCCGAGGGCAGTCATAAAATCCCGCCCGAGCCGTTTCTGAATGGCTTCGTCAAACGGCCCATTGGGAAGGATCACGGGAGGCTCTGACGACTGACGATCCTGGACGTCTGTAAGAAACCCCGGCAGGAACTCTTCCAAATCCGCAAATAACCGGTCGATTATCATAGAGGAGCAGCCCGGCTCATATTCATCGAGGAGGGCATCATAGGGTGTGGTTTTGAAGACATTCGCTTTCGCCGCCGCAATTTTCTGCGTCAGGTTCACAACTTCAGTCAGGGAGGTGGAAAGGGACGCAAAGTCATTGTCGTGCCGTGCCTGCCGCCATTGCATTTCACAGAGGGAGGTGGCGCGGGAATGGGCCTCCGCCAGATCGGGGGCTATGGCCGTTGCATGGCGCCAGCTATGACGCATCTCCTTTAAATTAGCTCGCTGCCAGTCATCCAAATCACTTACTGTTTTTTCGGCTTCATCCAACAGATCAGCGGTTTCACTGTGATTTAACAACTCGTGAGAGAGGACAGTTAATCCCGCCATTTGTTCCGCCCGCGCGGAACTTCCCCCCGGCGGCATAATGACCGCGCTATCCCATTGCAGGATGGCGGCGGCACCTGACAAAGCAGACAGCCGCGAAAACCGTGTTTCCAGTTTGAGATAGGACCGCGACGGCGAGGACATCCCGCTAATCTTGATCCGGTTGGCCGCGTTTCAGACCGTAAATAACAAATATAACCAGCATGGCAATTGCAAGTCCAAACCATGTGAAAGCATATTGTATATGATTATTGGGAAGACTCACGCGGGTTTGCCCCCCGATCGGCAGCCCGCCGGGAATATCGCTCTTATCGAGTTCGACAAATACCGGGGCAACCTCGAGGTTAAGGTGCGCCGCCATCAGCTTCAGTTCCCGGTACAGCCAGACATTCTTTTCGGGATTATTGTCCGGCATGAATGACCAGTCCTTGCCGTAGGGCTCGCGAACGATACCGGTTACCGTCATTTCGCCGTCAAGCTGACCTTCTCGACGCGTTGATGGATCGACATTATCTTTTGGGACCCAGCCCCGATTGACAAGCACCACTTCGCCCGTTCCCGCGCGGATAAAGGGCGTAATAATCTGAAACCCCTCCCGGCCGGGGTCAGCAACAGCAAACAGGTGAATTTCCTTGGAATGGTCGAACGTCCCTGTCAGGCTAACACGGCGATATTGCCAGTCAGCCGGGACGAGTTCACCCATCGGCATTTCAACCGGCGCCGCCGCGAGTTGGCTGTTGATCTTATCTATCAGATCGATTTTCCAACTGTAACGATCGATTTGCCAGACACACAGTGCCAGTAAAATCATAACCACCGGCACCGTCGTCAAGGTTGGGATAAGTCCAGGAGAAAATTTCTTCATAGTCAATAACGCTTCAGGTCAGAGCCAGCTTTATGCTTGAATTGTAAAGCAACCATAAAAGCTTTGAACGGCCGTAAAAGGCCGATGCTCAAAATAAAAATTGTTGGTAGCCAGATCGCCAACTGCAGCCAATAGGGCGGACTGAACGCCAGTTCCGTCCAGACAGCAAGGCCGGCAACAACAAACCCGACGATCAGGATAATAAAGACTGCCGGGCCGTCACCACTGTTTACCTCCGAAAAGTCCTGCCCACAGACGGGACAATTCTCCCGTACATCCAGATATCCCTTAAAAAGTTTCCCCTCTCCGCAGGTCGGACATTTACAGGTAAGTCCGGTGCGTAAAGGGGAAACGGGTTTGCCATAGTTATGGGCCATCGGTGACTTTACATCAGGTCCATTCCGGACCGGCACCCCACCAATAGATCGAAAAGAACAGGAACAGCCAGACGACATCAACGAAATGCCAATACCAGGCCGCCGCCTCAAATCCAAAATGATGCGTCGGGGTAAAATGCCCTTTGGCAGCCCGAATAAGGCAGACGATTAAAAAGACCGTCCCAATGAACACATGTGCACCGTGAAACCCAGTCGCCATATAGAATGTCGACGGATAGATACCGTCGGTGAAGGCGAATGCAGCGTGGGAATACTCATACATCTGTACTGTCGTGAACAACGCCCCGAGAAGAACCGTCAGGATCAAGCCCTGTATAAGGCCTTTACGATCCCCGTGCTGCAAAGCGTGATGGGCCCAGGTTACCGTCGTTCCGGATAAGAGTAGAATGAGGGTATTCACAAGTGGAAGGTGGAAAGGATTGAAGGTCAGGATTCCCTCTGGCGGCCATACGCTCCCTCCGACGTCACTTGGATACAGAGCCGCACCGAAATAGGCCCAGAACCAGGCGACGAAAAACATCACTTCGGAGGCAATAAACATAATCATGCCATAGCGCAAACCCAGTTGCACGACCGGCGTGTGATGGCCTTCGTGCTCGCCTTCCTTCACAACATCCCGCCACCAGGCAAACGCTGTGTATAGCAGGATAACTGCGCCGATCACGAAAACCGCATATCCCCTGTCATGCATCCACATAATTGCGCCGACAGCACTTACAAACGCGGCAATAGAGGCAAGGGCGGGCCATGGGCTTGGATCCACCAGATGATAATCATGTTGTTTGGCGTGAGAATCTGCCATTCCTAAACTCCTGCAATTCAGCCGGATCCGCTCCGGCGCAAAAAGATACTACACCCTTGTGGCTGACTAGTTCACATCAACCGATTTTTGTTGCTCATTTACCGAAACATCGGACGTGTCGTCATCATCTTCACTTTCGTAGAAAGTATAGGAAAGCGTGATGACTTTCACGTCTTTCGCGTTCGCGTCCTGGTCTATTGCCGGGTCCACAAAAAATGTCACGGGCATATTGGCGCGCTCGCCTGGTTTCAATATCTGCTCCGTGAAGCAAAAGCAGTCGATTTTGGTGAAATACTGACCAATTTTTACCGGCGTAACATTAAAGGTTGCGGTGCCTTTGACTGTTCTGTTCGTTGGGTTATATGCGTCAAAAAATACCATGGCGGTTTCACCAACCTTCAGTTTTACCTTGTGCTGAAGAGGTTTAAAATCCCACGGCATCGATCCATTTGTATTGGCGTCAAATTCAATGGTCATCTCACGATCAAGAATAACGTCTGGTGCAATGTCTGCTTGCTGCGTCGTTCCGCCATACCCCGTAACCCGGCAAAAAAGGCTGTAGAGGGGAACAGATGCATAGGCCGCCCCCACCATCCCGACAACCACAGAGACCAGGATGACTGCAAGTCGTACAGAACTTTTCCGATTATCCATAACTATCCCTAACTGCCCGACATCTTTACAATGGTAATTAAGTAAAACGGAACTACGACAGCGACCAGAACACCGGCGACGACAAGATTACGAACGCGCCGCCGTTTTTTTTCTTCTTCATTCAGCATATCAAGTAATTGTCCGGACAAGGTTTTCGCCCAATAGCATGGCAAACAGCAAAAATAGATATAAAATCGAATAAGCAAACAGTTGCTTGGCGCTGCCCTCATCCTTGCGGACCCATACCCGGACGGTCATCCCGAGGAACAGGCAACTTAAAGCCGTTGCCCCAATTCCATAAAATAGGCCTGCATATCCCATAAAATAAGGCATAACTGTTATGGGCAGCAATAAGGTACTATAAATGACCATTTGCCTGCGAGTTGCTTCCCGTCCGGCAACAACAGGCAACATTGGCACGCCAGCCTTTGCATAGTCGATATCCCGCCAAAGTGACAGCGCCCAAAAATGGGGAGGTGTCCACATAAAAATTATCGCGAACAGCACAAATGACTCAAGGCTGACATTCCCCGTCACCGCGGCCCAGCCGATCATGGGCGGGAATGCACCCGCCGCGCCGCCAATCACGATATTCTGCGGCGTCCGCCGCTTAAGCCACATCGTGTAAATGAAGACATAGAACGCAATGGTAACCGCCAGCAAAATAGCCGCTACATAATTAATCGCGAGCCCCATCAAAACCACGCTAGCGACCGACAGAGCCGAGCCAAGTGCCAGAGCTTCGTCCGCCCGCACGCGTTTCGCCGGGATCGGCCGGTCCTTCGTGCGTTCCATCACCGCATCAATGTCAGCGTCATACCACATATTAATGGCCCCGGCCGCCCCGGCACCGACCGCAATACATAACAGCGCGGTAATGGCGAGGATCGGGTGTAATGACCCCGGCGCGACAATAAGGCCAACAAGCCCGGTAAAGACGACGAGCGACATCACCCGTGGCTTCAATAGTGCAAAATAATCACCGACCCGCGCCACGTCTGAACCGGCGCGGGTCTCGATTACTTCTTTTATGACGCTTGTGTCAGACACAAGTTACTCCTATCGCGCCCGTTATTTAATAACAGGCAGTTCATTAAACTGATGGAAGGGCGGTGGTGAGGATAATGTCCATTCCAGCGTCGTCGCTCCCTCCCCCCAGGGATTATCAGCGGCCCGCTCACCCCGCACGAATGCGTGTACGACGGTAATCAGGAAGATCACAACACCGCAGGCAGATATATAGGAGCCGTAAGAGGAAATTGCATTAAAGCCGGCAAAGGCATCCGGATAATCCGGAATACGACGAGGCATGCCAGCCAGCCCGAGGAAATGCATCGGGAAGAATATCAGGTTCACCCCGATAAAGGTTACCCAGAAATGCAGGTGAGCGAGCTTTTCGGAGTAGTTGTAACCGGTGATCTTGGGAAACCAGTAATAGAAACCCGCGAAAATAGCGAACACTGCACCGAGGCTGAGGACGTAATGGAAATGCGCAACAACATAATAGGTGTCATGCAAGGACACATCCAGTCCGGCATTCGCCAGAACCACACCGGTAACACCCCCGATTGTGAACAGACATATGAAGCCCAATGCCCACATCATGGGCGCCTTAAACTCTATCGAGCCCCCCCACATTGTGGCAATCCAGGAAAAAATCTTAACTCCTGTTGGTACCGCAATCACTAATGTTGCAACCAGGAAGTAGGCTCGCGTATCAACATTCATGCCGACCGTAAACATGTGATGCGCCCAGACGACAAACCCTATGCCGCCAATGGCAACCATGGCATAGGCCATTCCCAAATATCCGAAAACCGGTTTTCGGCTGAAGGTCGAGACAATCTGGCTGACCATCCCGAAGCCCGGCAGGATAAGAATATAGACTTCTGGATGACCGAAGAACCAGAACAGATGCTGGAATAGAATAGGATCCCCACCGCCCTGTGGATTAAAGAAGGAGGAACCAAAATTACGATCCGTCAGGAGCATGGTGATACCACCGGCAAGAACCGGCAAGGCCAGAAGTAGCAGGAACGCCGTTACAAGAACTGACCAAACAAATAGCGGCATCTTATGCATAGTCATGCCTGGGGCGCGCATATTGAAGATGGTTGTGATAAAATTGATAGCGCCCAGAATTGACGACGCACCGGCAAGATGCAGACTCAAGATGACAAAATCAACAGCCATTCCAGGATGACCCAGGGACGACGACAAAGGCGGGTAGAGGGTCCAGCCCGTCCCGGCCCCATTTGACCCGGCGGGACCTTCGACAAAAATCGAGATCAGCAGCAGGCAAAAGGCGGGCGGCAGCAACCAGAATGAAATGTTGTTCATACGCGGGAACGCCATATCCGGCGCCCCGATCATCAGTGGAACAATCCAGTTTCCGAAACCACCAATCATCGCTGGCATTACCATGAAGAAAATCATGACCAGCCCATGTCCCGTCACCAGTACATTAAAAAGTTGGTGATTACCGTTCAAAAACTGATCGCCCGGCAATTGTAGTTCCATCCGGATAAATACGGACATCCCACCGCCAATGATACCCGCTATAATCGCGAATATCAGATACATCGATCCGATGTCTTTGTGATTGGTCGAATAGACCCAACGCTTCCACCCACTGGGTGTATGTTCGTCGTGAGCGGCCGCTGAACCGTAAGCCATAATCTCTGCCTCTTTCTAGCCTGTTTACTTAATGCTCGGGGAGGTGACTTGAGCGAATTTAATCGCCGGTGCCCCTTCACTCGCAAATTCCTCTTTGGCTTTAACCAGCCATTTTGCATAATCATCCTTGCTGACTGCCTTCAGCATAATTGGCATGAACCCATGTCCAGTTCCACAAAGCTCTGAGCATTGTCCGTAATACATGCCTTCCTTCTCGATCCGGATCCATGTTTCATTCAGACGTCCTGGGACAGCATCTATTTTGACCCCGAGAGACGGCATCGCCCAGGAGTGAATCACATCTTCGGCAGTTACCAGTACGCGGATGTTGGTATCAATGGGTAGTACAATGGCATTATCCGTCGTGAGAAGACGCAACTGACCCGGCTTCAGGTCACCCTCCTCAACCAGCAGGGCTTCAAACGAAAGATCGTCTTCATCGACATATTGATATCCCCAGTACCACTGATATCCAATTGCCTTGATCGTCATGTCGGGCGTTTCTATCCGGTCTGTATAATAGAGCAGTTTTAACGACGGGATCATAATGACAATCAGAATCATGATCGGGACCACGGTCCATATAACTTCAACCAAGGTGTTATGTGTGGTTTTCGATGGGGTCGGGTTAGCTCTCTTATTAAACCGGACGATTACATATACCAGAAGTGCCAAGACCAGAAGCGAAATGGCGCCGATGATCCAGGTCAGCATATCATTAAATAAATGCTGCTCCCTCGCGACCGGGGAAAAGGCGTCCTGAAACGTCATCTCCCAGGGTTCAGATCTCCCCTGTTCCGCCACCGCATATCCCGTCGTCAAGAGTGTCACCGCTCCTGCGGTCATAAGCGCGACAAGTTTCCTAACCATACCCATCTTTAATTCCCGTCAATAAACACGTACGTATCTGTCCGCACAAGCCAACGCAACACTATACCCCGAGCGGACAAAATTTGGACAGTTTTTTGATTTATACTCAACCTATTAAGTCAAATCAAAAAGGTTTCAATCCAGTTGCGCGGGAAACTACACCAGGGATGCGCATCAGAACAAGCCTTAGACTGAAGAATAAACGATTTGGCTTTCATTTTTTTCCGCCGATCAAGCCGACCATCAGAATATATCATTTCCAATCAAATAGTTAGGTGGAGTGCATCTAAATAAAGTGAAATTTCGCTAAAGCTGGCCTGATTCACAGAATTCCTAACTCTTGTGACACTTTGTCACACTGCAATCCGTTCCATCCTTGAGGTTTTTCCCAGAATCTTTTTTACCTTTTTGACCCAACCTCGACAATTCACTTCGAAAGGCACATATTCAGGCTATATGAAACAGACAGCAGAAAAGCCGGAGTTCCCCTGATGACCGATTTAAAGACAGCCAATGATTTATTTTTTGAACCGACCGGCATGAGTCGGGCCAAGGTTGAAGATCTGGTGTCTCAAGCTCTTCGCCATGCGGATGACGGCGAGTTGTTTCTGGAATACCGTCAGTCCGAAGGCTTTTCATTCGATGACGGGCGGTTAAAGAGTGCGAGCTTCGATACGACGCAGGGCTTTGGCCTTCGGGCCGTCGTCGGCGAGGCAACGGGTTTCGCCCATGCGTCGGATTTAAGTGAACGGGCCATACAACAGGCGGCCGAAACTGTCCGCGCGGTGCAAACGGGAGAAAGTAGCACTATGGCCCTGGCTCCGGCCGGATCAAACCGGGCCCTGTACACGGAAGACAACCCGCTTACCGAAATACCTTTCGATGCAAAGGTCAAGGCCCTGACCGAGATCGACGCCTACGCCCGATCAAAAGACGACCGCGTTATCCAGGTGTCGGTTTCACTGGCGGGTTCGTGGCAGGGTGTCGAGATCATTCGCACGGGCGGCGAGCGGGCTGGCGATATACGGCCGCTTGTCAGGTTAAACGTATCGGTGGTTGTTGAAAAAGATGGCCGGAGAGAATCCGGGAGCCATGGTATGGGCGGACGCACGGGATATGATTTCTATCTCGAAGAATCGACGTGGAAGTCCGCCGTTGACGAAGCCTATCGTCAGGCCGTTGTTAATCTCGAATCGGTGGCGGCGCCGGCGGGAGAGATGGATGTCGTTCTGGGCCCTGGATGGCCCGGAATTATTCTGCATGAGGCGATTGGGCATGGCCTTGAAGGCGATTTTAACCGCAAGAAGACCTCGGTCTTTTCTGACTTGATGGGCAAGCGCGTCGCAGCGCCGGGTGTGACCGTCGTTGACGACGGCACCCTGCCGGACCGGCGCGGCTCCCTCAGCGTTGATGATGAAGGCACCGCGACCACGTCGACGACACTGATTGAGGACGGCATTCTTGTCGGGTTTATGCAAGATCGGCAAAATGCGCGGCTTATGGGAGTGGAACCGACCGGTAACGGGCGGCGGGAGAGCTATGCCCACTTGCCAATGCCCCGAATGACCAATACCTATATGTTGGGCGGCAGCCAAAACCCCGATGACATTGTCAAATCCGTTAAAAAAGGGCTTTATACGGCCAATTTCGGTGGCGGTCAGGTGGACATCACGTCTGGAAAATTCGTCTTTTCCTGCACCGAAGCCTACCTTATTGAAGACGGCAAGATTACCAAGCCGGTAAAAGGAGCAACGCTCATCGGGACGGGGAGCGAGGCGTTGAAAAAGGTCACCGCCGTCGGCAATGACATGGCGCTCGATAGCGGAGTAGGCACCTGCGGTAAGGCGGGGCAAAGCGTTCCTGTTGGTGTCGGGCAACCGACGATGCTGATTGAAGGATTGACGGTTGGCGGAACGGCGTAAGGTCCCCGGACGTCCCTTTCTGCGGCTACTGCTTGTCGGCTTTACTGTCATGTTCAGCCCGGCACCCTCGTTCGCGGAAGACTGGTTGCCGCCCGGTAGTGCTACCGAAAAGACATCCAACATACCACCAGAAATCCTGAGGCCCGGGACGGCAATTGATGACAGGTTTCTCTATGGACGGCTGCTTTTTCGCAGTCCAGAGATTCTCGGCGAAAAGGCTGTCCGTATTGGCCTTTCCTGCGATAGTTGCCATACCAACGGCGACGTTAATACCGACTTTCACATTCTTGGGCTATCTGATCGCCCTGGCCGCGTAGATGTCAGTCACCGCTTCTGGCAGGCAGGGTTCGACGATGGTATCGATAACCCGATCGACATCCCGTCGCTTCGCGGTGTCGGCGAGACCGCCCCCTATGGCACATTGAAAATATTTGCCAATTTACATGCGTTTACAAGTCATGTCATTACCGAGGAATTCGGCGGACCATTGCCCTTACCAGGCGAAATCGAAGCCCTTGTTACCTACATGAATTCCTTTGATATCAATGTCTTGAATAAATCTGACACACATGTAAAGACAAATGAAGACATGTCGTATCTTCCCCTACTGGAGACGCCCCTTCAAGATCATGATTATGCTAAAATCGATGAATTGACCGATAGAATCCGGGCAGACATCGGACGGCGCGCGACCGCACTTCAGCAGGATGACGCCATTCGACTAATCAAGGGTCTGATCGACATACGAAACAAAGCAGCCCAAAACGAGTATGAAGAAGCTTTGGAACTGTACAGGTCATTGCGTCAGTAAGCATATTCCTTGAAAACAGGATCGATATTTTCGCCCCACGCCCCGTGGTAGCGTTCCAGCATCTCTTCAGCCGGGGTTTTGCCCAGTTTAACAGAGGTTTTCAATGCATTGAGAAAGTGGCATTCATTTTCGCCGAAGCTATCGAGACGCTTGCGCGCCTTCAGCCCCGACGTCCCGATCTCAAGAATATCCGCGGCAAGGTCCCGCATCGTCCGTCCATCTGGCATTTCGGTTTTAAGGGCATAGGTAATGACATCCTCCCGGATCCGCTGACGATCCTGCGCCGTCCAGTCTTTCACCAGCTCCCAGGCGCTCTCAAGCGCCGCGTCGTCATACAGCAATCCCACCCAGAAGGCCGGCAAGGCACATAGCCGGCGCCAGGGGCCGCCATCGGCACCGCGCATTTCAAGAAACCGCTTCATGCGAACTTCAGGAAAAAGGGTCGTCAGGTGATTATCCCAGTCGACCAGTGTCGGCCTCTCTCCAGGAAGGCCCGGCAGCTTGCCGTCCAGAAAGTCACGGAAAGATTGTCCTGAAACGTCAACATATGTGCCATCCCTGTAGACAAAATACATCGGGACATCCAGCGCGTAATCCACATACCGCTCAAACGAAAACCCGTCTTCAAAAACGAACGGGATCATCCCTGTTCGATCCGGGTCCGTATCCGTCCAGATGAAGCTGCGATGGCTCAAGTGCCCGTTGGGGCGGCCTTCGGTGAACGGTGAATTGGCAAAAAGGGCCGTTGCCAACGGCTGCAGGGCCAGACTTGTGCGGAACTTCTTGATCATGTCCGCTTCGGACGCATAATCAAGATTGACCTGAACAGTGCAGGAACGGAACATCATATCCAGCCCATGGTCGCCGCGCTTCGGCATGTAGTTTTTCATAATCTGATAACGGCCTTTGGGCATCATCGGTGTTTCAGCCCGGGTCCATTTTGGGCTAAACCCCAGTCCGAGAAAACCAACGCCCATTTCATCGCCGACCTCACGAACCTGGCCAAGATGCGTTTGAACCTCACTACAGGTTTCATGGAGATTTTCAACCGCCGCTCCGGAAAGCTCCAATTGCCCACCGGGCTCCAGGCTGACGGAGCAGCCCTCTTTCGTCAGGGCAATGACATTTTCCCCTTCATAGTCTGGTTGCCAGCCAAAGCGCTGCAAGCCCTCAAGCATTGCCTGTATGCCCTGAAGGCCTTCATAGGGGAGTGGTTCATGCCCATCCAACGTAAAACCGAATTTTTCATGTTCGGTTCCAATGCGCCATTTTTCCGGGGGCTTGTTGCCGCTTTCAGCGAATTCCACAAGCTGGGCTTTATTGGCGATTTCAACAGCATCGCCTTTAGACGGTCCAGACATTTACTTCCCTTTATCGTTATGGCCGAGCAATGCGCCCGTCGTCCGGCCCCAGAGTCCTGAATTAATGAATTGCGATGGTTGCATCAAGCGTAAATTTCGCATTCGGGTGAACATTCCACAATTCGTGTTCTCTATCACAGCTTTATTTCCAGTCCCCGCAAAACGCCTGCAATAGTGAAAGGCTAGCAATTACAGCCGTTTCAGCCCGAAGAATTCGGGGGCCTAGAGAGATGGAATAGGTATTATTCCTCGCGGAGATCATTTCGATCTCTTCGGTGGTGAAGCCCCCTTCCGGTCCCGTCAGGATCGCCCATTTCTCTGATTTATCTAATTTCGATAGTACCGAGACCGCATCATTGCCAGTTAGTCGTTCATTGCAAAAGATCAGAGGTCTGTCTGGCTCTAATACTGCCAATACCGGTTCCAACTTAAGGAGACCATGGACAACAGGCACATTGAGCCGTTCACATTGCTCCGCCGCCTCCAGTGCCTGCAACGCGAGCTTATCCGCCCGCAGGCGCTCAGTGTTTGTGCGGGCTGTTTGAACAGGCTGCAAATCGGCGACGCCAAGCTCCGTGGCTTTTTGGACAATCAGGTTTGTCTGAACCTTTTTCACTGGTGCAAAAAGCAGTTGAATATCCGGCTCAGC
Source organism: Sneathiella sp. (assembly GCF_041689005.1). GTDB lineage: Bacteria > Pseudomonadota > Alphaproteobacteria > Sneathiellales > Sneathiellaceae > Sneathiella. The sequence goes on along the minus strand of NZ_JBDNHC010000032.1, from coordinate 19,257 downwards.
AGCTTGGGGGCGCAGTTGCTCTGTGACATGGATAAGGCAATGATTTTTATGGACTTCCTGAAGGATGCCGAGCCATTCCCCGTCGCGTCCGTTGAACAGGGCGATCCGGTCCCCGGCGGGGCGGCGCATGACCGTCGCAACATAATGCGACTGGTCTCTATCCAATACCACTCCCAGATCCTTATCCAGATTGCTTTCGACAAAGAGACGGACGGAATATTCTTTTTGCAGCATGTGTAGCCTTTCGGGCGTAAAAATTCGTCATTAAATATTGCGATGAAGAACAATTGATGTCATGCCCCTCAAAATTGGTTTTAGCAGGAAAGTTCCAAATGTTACGTCCCGACCAGATTATCGCCGATGCCAGCAAACAAAACTGGGTGGATCTCTATGCGCCGGCAAGGCTTCAACCTTACCTCAAGCTCTCGCGTCTGGATCGGCCGATCGGAACCTGGCTTCTGCTTCTTCCCTGTCTATGGTCCATCGCCCTCGCAAGCCCAAGGGGCAGTTTCCCCGACATGTGGTTATTTATCCTGTTCGGCATCGGCGCTCTTGTCATGCGCGGTGCGGGATGCACATTGAACGACATCGCCGACCGTAATTTCGATGGCAAGGTGGAACGCACAAAAAAACGCCCCATCCCCAGCGGCCAGGTGACATTAACACAGGCTTTCCTGTGGCTCGCCTTTCAATGCCTGATAGGGCTAATTATTTTATTGCAGTTCAATCTCTTTGCCATTCTCCTTGGAATAGCCAGCTTAATCCTTCTCGCAATCTACCCCTTTGCCAAGCGTTTCACCTATTGGCCGCAGTTCTTCCTAGGTCTCGCCTTTAACTATGGCGCCTTGCTCGGCTGGGCGTCAGTGACGGGTAATCTTGGGACAGCTCCCGTCGTTATGTATCTTGGCGGGATCGCCTGGACCCTAGGCTATGATACCATATACGCGCATCAGGACAAGGAAGACGATGCCCTGATCGGAGTCAAATCGACCGCGCTCAAATTCGGCGGCGCCACCAGATACTGGTTGATAGGCTTTTACGTCTTTACCTTGTCCGCGCTGACCCTGTGTGGATTTCTGACAGACATGTCAGTGATCTTCTATATCATCATGAGCGGAGCCGCAGTCCATCTGTTCTGGCAGATTAAAAATCTTGATATCGATGATTTCGATCTTTGTCTGCAACTGTTTAAATCGAACAAGGCGTTCGGCGGGATCGTCCTTGTCGCCATAATCGCTGGTAAATTTACGCTGCCCGTCTAGGGGCATTCCGGATTTTGCTTTGCTGCGCTGGCGCATCTCGGGCATAGTCGCGGAGTAAAAAGGCAACTCGGGATATACTTTAATGGCGTACGGATCACTTCGCGAATTTATGACCCAGCTTGAGGCGGACGGCAAGCTTGTCCGCGTCAGTGAACCCGTATCGACACATCTTGAAATGACAGAAATCCAGACGCGGCTACTGGCTGAAGGCGGACCCGCCGTCCTCTTTGAAAATCCTGTCAATGAACACGGCGAGAAAAACCCGATCCCCGTTCTCGTCAATCTTTTCGGGACTGTTGACCGGGTCGCCATGGGAATGAACCGGACGTCCGACCAACTGCGCGAGGTCGGGGAAACGCTCGCCTTTCTTCGCCAGCCGGAACCACCGGAAGGTCTGCGCGAGGCGATGGGCATGCTGCCCGTCCTCAAAACCGTCATGGCGATGCGCCCTAAAACTGTGACCCGCGGACGCTGTCAGGACATCGTGCTGACTGGCGACGATATCGACCTCGACAAGTTACCGATTCAGACCTGCTGGCCTGGCGAGCCTGCCCCATTGATCACTTGGCCGCTTGTCGTCACCAAAGGGCCCGGCAGCGACAAGAACGATGATTACAACCTCGGCATCTATCGCATGCAGAAACTGTCAAAGAACAAGACGCTCATGCGGTGGCTCAAGCATCGGGGGGGCGCCCAGCATCATGCCCGGTGGGGTAAGGAGAAAACTGAGCCCCTACCCGTCGCCGTGGTGATTGGCGCCGATCCGGGTACCATCCTGGCCGCGGTCACCCCCATCCCCGACAATTTATCTGAATACCAGTTTGCGGGCCTTCTCCGCGGCGAGAAGGTCGAATTGGTGGACTGCAAAACGGTCCCCCTTAAGGTACCGGCGACAGCGGAAATTATTCTAGAAGGCTTCGTGTCCCTTGATGAGTATGGGGATGAAGGCCCTTACGGCGATCATACGGGATATTACAATTCCGTCGAACGCTTTCCTGTCTTCACGATTACGGCAATCACGATGCGCAAAGACCCTATTTATCTGTCCACCTTTACTGGTCGCCCGCCGGATGAGCCAAGTATTCTCGGTGAAGCGCTGAACGAGCTGTTTATCCCGCTGATCCAGCAACAATTTCCGGAGATAGTTGATTTTTGGCTACCACCAGAAGGATGCAGTTATCGTATTGCCGTCATCTCCATGAAGAAAGCCTACGCGGGGCACGCCAAGCGGGTGATGATGGGCGCCTGGTCGTATCTACGGCAATTCATGTATACCAAATTCCTGATTATCGTTGATGACGATATCGACGCGCGCGACTGGAAGGACGTGATGTGGGCGGTCTCCACCCGGATGGACCCTGTCAGAGACATCACGACTATCGAAAATACTCCCATCGATTATCTGGATTTTGCCTCCCCGCAGTCCGGGCTCGGGGGGAAAATCGGCCTCGATGCAACAAATAAACTGGTGCCGGAAACTAATCGGGAATGGGGCCGACAAATCCGGATGGATGACGAGGTCATCCAAAAGGTCAACAATCTTTGGGAAAGCCTTGGCCTTCCCGGCAGCGGACAGTCCATCTGGAAATAACGGATCAACGCGAGGCCGGGAAAAAGAACGTGCGCCTTCCGCTCTAGTTTGCATTTGAAAGTGCGTCATGAATTTCATCACAGATCCTGTTTTTTACATGATTGCCGTGCCGGTTGTTTTGATGATTGGCATTTCCAAGGGCGGATTTGCCGGGTCCCTTGGTTTGCTGAGTGTTCCGCTCCTCTCCCTCATGATTTCGCCTGTTCAAGCGGCCGCAATCATCCTGCCAATTTTATGCTGCATGGATATTTTCGCTCTTATTGCCTATCGGCGTCGCGCTGACTGGCGGAATTTATTTTATTTGCTTCCGGGTGCCGTTGTCGGGATCGTTGTCGGTTATTTGCTGTTCAACTATCTGAGTGCCGATTTTATCAAAATACTTCTGGGCCTTATCTGCATCGTGTTTACGTTGATCCATTACTTACGCAATCCGGCGGTTGGCTCGCGGGCGGAGCCTGGGCTGATAAAAGGCTCTTTCTGGGGGGGCATCGCTGGCTTTACCAGCTTTATCGCTCATGCTGGCGGGCCCCCTCTTCAGTTCTACATGCTGCCGCAGAAACTCAACAAGACGTTGTATGTCGGCACCTCGGTCTGGTTTTTTTTCGTGATCAATTACATCAAGCTCATCCCATACGGTTTATTGGGTGAATTCTCCGCGGAGAATATCGGCACCTCCCTGTTGCTGTTTCCATTGGCACCGATCGGTATCTGGCTTGGCGTCAAGGCCCACCGTTTAATCCCTGAAGATATTTTTTATCGTATAGCCTATCTGCTCGTTCTGCTTACGGGTGGAAAGCTGTTGTGGGACGGAATGACCGGAATGAATTTACTTTTCTGATTCCCTTTTCGGCCCGTCGTCTCTATTTAGGAGAGGTTACTGTTAATTTTTTCCAGGATGCATATGCCCGATCAAACAACCAACGAACAAAACTCACTCAATATTCTTGAAGACCTGATCCGGATTGCGCGCCGGAAAGGGGCGGAAGAGGCGGATGCCGTTCGCGTTCAGGGAACATCGACCGGCGTCTCCATCCGCCATGGGAAGACAGAAGAGATAGAACGGTCTGAAGCGCATGATCTGGGTCTGCGTGTCCTGATTGGGAAGCAGCAGGCCTTTGTATCCTCCAATGATGCGAAACCGGAAGTGCTTGACGAACTGGTGGAGCGCGCATTGGCAATGGCCCGTAATATGCCGGAAGACAAATATTGCGGGCTCGCGGATCCGGACAGGCTTGCCCGCGATCTACCCGCGCTTGATCTATTCGATACGACGGTGCTCGATGCCGAGACCATGATTGAGCAGGCCCGCGACGCCGAAGCCGCAGCCCTCGCCATTGACGGGATCACCAATTCCGAAGGGGGCTCCTCGTCCTTTGGACAGACTTCTATTGCCCTGGCAACCTCGCAGGGGTTTACCGGGGCCTATTCCGCCTCCAGCTTTTCCGTGAGCGTCTCCGTTGTTGCAGGTGAGGGCCAGGGGATGGAACGGGATTATGATTATGACAGCCGTCATCATATGTCCGACCTAAGGTCACCCACCGATATCGGCAGAAGCGCCGGAGAACGCGCTATCAAGCTTCTGCATCCCCGCAAAATGCCGAGCGGCCAGTTTCCCGTTGTTTTCAGTGACAGGGTCTCGGCCAGTATCCTCGGCCATTTCTCTGGGGCCATTTCGGGCGCCGCCATCGCGCGCGGAACAAGCTTTCTAAAAGATCATATGAATAAGCCAGTGTTTTCTGAAAATATTCATATCATTGATGACCCCCATCGCCAGCGGGGTCTTGCCTCCAAACCCTTCGATGGCGAAGGTGTTGCCAACGCGCGTCTTGATGTGGTCGAGGGCGGCGTCCTGCAATGCTGGATACTGAATTCGTCGTCGGCGAAGCAGCTCGGCCTTGAAACCAACGGACGGGCCTCCCGCGGCACCGCATCCCCGCCGGGCTCCTCGACGACCAATCTGTACATGCAGAATGGCAACGTCCCCCTTCTGGACCTGATAAAGGATATAAAATCCGGATTGTTTATCACCAGCCTGATCGGGTTTGGCGTCAACGGCATTACCGGGGATTACAGCCGCGGCGCATCGGGCTTCTGGATTGAAAATGGTGAAATTGCCTTTCCCGTGTCGGAATTAACCATTGCGGGCAATTTGAAAGAGATGTTTCTGAACCTGACGCCAGCAAATGACCTTACTTTCCGGCATGGCACCAATGCCCCCAGTTTACGGATTGACGGCATGATGGTGGCGGGCACGTGAGGAACGATTTCGATGTGGCCCACGCCCTGCTGACGGAGGCCGTGCGCGAGGCCGGGCATATTGCCCGCCGCTATTTCAAGGGCTCGGTGAAAAGCTGGGAAAAAAAGCCTGGCGATCCGGTCAGCGAAGCCGACATTGCTATAGACACTCATTTTCGCGAGACATTGATGGCGGCCCGTCCAGACTATGGCTGGTTGTCGGAAGAGACGGTCGATGACCGGGCACGCCTTGAAAAATCGCGCGTATGGATTGTCGATCCAATAGATGGCACCCGTTCTTTTATCGCAGGAAAGCCGGAATTCACTATTTGTGCGGCGCTTGTCGAAAGTGGCGAGCCTGTTCTCGGCATCGTTTACAATCCCATCACGGAGGAATTTTACGATGCGATACGCGGCGGTGGAGCGCGTCTCAATGGCCAGACCGTCACTTGCGGCTCAAAAGCGAAGCTAGGCGAGGTGCGGCTGCTCGCGAGCCGTAAGTCCTTTGAGTGGCACGGATGGCTTGAAAGCGTTCCGGGCGCGGTTTTCAGTCATGTCAATTCCATTGCTTACCGTATCGTGAAGGTTGCTTCCCGCCATGTCGATGCTTCCCTGTCACTTACTGCAAAGAGCGACTGGGATATTGCAGCCGCCGACATCATTCTTTCGGAGGCCGGGGGGGTTACCACCACGATCACCGGAGAAAAACTTCTCTATAACCGTAAATCAGTCAACCATAAGAGCGTCATCTCTGTCGGAGAATGCCTCCACCCGGCCCTGATGTCTCTGCTTGAAACCTTCGGCGAGGAAAAGCTGAAATGAGGGCTGCTATAGTCTTTTGACTGCCATAATTATCTCAGGCAAATAAATCAGAAACAGTTGCAATATTTTGTCCGCATAACTAATTGAATCGGGAATTATCCTTACCACATCAGAGAGACCGATAATGAAAATATCTCAACGCCTGATTATTGCTCTGCTCATGCTGTCCTTTGCGGGACTGGCCAGTGGATGCAGCGACACCTGGCAAGGTGTGAAGGAAGATACCAGCAAAAATGTGAATAAGGCGGGTGACGTCGTTATAAAAGCCGGCGAAAAAATTAAATCAGAGTAGCTCTGTAGGGTATTACTGATTTTCGTTCCTGCCTGTCATCCTGTAATTCCTTAGAAATACATCAGGAAGAAGCCGTTCATCTCCCCTTGTCATAGCAAGCGTTGAATGCCGAGCCCCCCAATCTCTATTAAATGACAGAACCCCTGCGACATTTAATTGATTCTCGAGCAAAACCATCTCGAAATGGGCTTGATTCGCCCTCCCTTTTGAAAATTAACCATAACCACATAGAAGTTAACCATGGAAGCTAAAAATTAACCATACTTATTAACTATAATTAGCTAAAATTTTACGAAATTTACGAATTAATTGTGAATTATTTTGGGTCTGGCAAGTCAAAATTTAGACAAAAAAATTCCAATAATGGCAGAAATAAGCCATTTATTAGAAATTTAGCCTTATTTTGGACACATTTTCCGACTTTTTGACACAATTGACGTGGCAGTCGATTCAGTTAATATACACAAACAGTGCTTAATTTTAGACAACTTGCAGATATATTTTTAAGCAGTATACGGCTCAACATCTCTCAAAGGGGTATAAACATGAAATCACTACTAACAGGGATAGCGGCTGCTGCCGTTCTTACATTTGCTGCCGTAGGCGCACAAGCCTCGACAACTTTCAATTTTGGCGGGAATGGCGGCTTAGCCGCTTCCTACGCATTCAGCGAAGACGGCATTGGCCTGACAGCCACGCCCGGTGAATTTCAATCCAGCACTATCGGTTCAGAAACTGTTTCAACACCAGGTGCAGCACGCGTTGGTCAATACGCTGGCGGCCTCGGTGTCTCCAACCCTTGGTATTTCGATCAGCACGAAGTCGACGGATTGATTAACAATGACGTTGTGATTTTCTCGTTCGATCAAAAGGTCTCACTTGAAACCGTCGCTTTTACCTACTTTGATGATGAGGTTTCCTGGAACTGGAAACAGGGGTGGCATTCCGCTGGAAATGATGAATTTTCGGGCTTTTTGGATACAGACAATGATGGCCTTCTTAACTTGGTAGGGATAAACTTCGACGCTAATCCCTTCAACGCAGGTGGCATTATTGGCAAACTATTCGGAATTGGCGCATGGGATAATAATGACGATTTCAAGATTAAATCGATGACTGTCTCAGCTGTTCCGCTTCCTGCAGCCCTGCCGCTTTATGGCGCTGGTCTTGCTGTCATGGGATTTGTCGGATGGCGCAAACGCCGCAAGGCCGCTGCACAGGCTTAAATCCTACAGCTTATAAAGCTTAATTGATAAACGGCGGTCTCTTCGGGGCCGCCGTTTTCTTTTGTATTACCCGCTCCCAATGACAAACTACAGATAACCCATCTCCTTCGAAAAAGAGCATCCATCCTGACCTATTAAGGAAATATTAATCACTGCCCCCTATAATAGCGTAATTATGTCTGCAACTTACTTTTTGCATATCCAGGAATTTAAGCATGCAATTTATTCTAGCGGTAACAGCGTTACTCGCTTTCACGATCCCTGCGGCCCAGGCCTCGACCGTGTTCGATCTGACGGGCAAGGACAAATGGTCGGAAAGCCTTGACTACAATCAGGACTCAATTGGCTTGACGGTAACTCCCAGCCGCGAAGGCGGAAGCAACTATATTACCGATCTGACCGATTGGCTGTACCAGTAAAATCAACATGGCGTCGGCATGTATTCTCCCAGCAATGGCAATGACAAGGAGATTGATGGACGATATGCAAACGAAATGATTCAGTTCGTGTTCGATCAGGCCGTTACCCTAATCAGTATCACCTTCGGCAAGGTCAATAAGAATGACGATTTCGATTTCTACTTCGATGCCGGATTTGGCTTGGCTGAAATCGACAATAATATCGATATCCCGAAAAATGATCAGTATATTTTCTCCACCTTATGGACAGGCACGACCTTCGGATTTGGAGCCAACGACAGATCAGATAGCTTTACAATCAAGAATATTGAAGTTGCTGCCGCTAATATAACCGCCATTCCGCTACCTGCGGCCCTGCCGTTATATGGTTCCGGTCTTGCGCTCATGAGCTTTCTTGGCTGGCGTCGCCGCCAGAAGGGCGTCACGCAAGCATAGATATAAGACGACAGCACCCCAATATTACAGGCGGCGATCCCTATAGGATTGCCGCCTTTTTAGTTCTGCGGGACTTTCTTGAGCAACAGTTCAGGATCCAACCGCTGGTCAAACCAGTTGAGCCGCCAATCCAGATGTGGGCCCGTCGCCCGCCCGGTCATGCCGATCTCACCAATTTTCGTTCCTTGCGCCACAAATTGCCCCACAGTGACATTTAGCTGGCTAAGATGGGAATAGACCGAGACGAGGCCATGCCCGTGATCGATCATAATTGTGCCGCCGGTATAAAAAAGGTCGGTTTCCACCAGTCGAACCGTTCCATCCGTTGATGCAACGACCGCTGTCCCGACAGGGGCCGCAATGTCGAGGCCAAAATGCGGGCGCTTCGGCACGCCATTGAGGACACGCTGACTGCCAAAGACACCGCTGATGCGGCCCTCGGCCGGCCAATCCCACCCGGAGAGGAACCAGTCCTTGTCCGTACTAATTCCCCGAATTCGGGCGATTTCACCATTTTCCTTGCGAATGCGAGCCAGAAATTCCTTGCTCGGCGTCACTTTGGACGGGGGCAAGCCCGTTACCTCCTCGGTCTTATAAACGCGCTTGTCGATTTTGAATGTCTGCGCCTCCTCGGCTCCGTCCTTATGCCGGATTTTCAGGCTTGCCGTGTCCTTGAAATCCCAGCCAAACCCAAAAACAAACCACCCATTGGCCGAGACCTCCACCCGCTTCTCGTCAAGAAATACCTGATCCGAAGGTGTGGTATTCCCGATAACCAGGCCGCCTTGGACAAAATCCCCTTTTAGCACCACCGCATCAGCCTGTGCGGGCCACGGCAGTAAGAGCAAAGCCAGAACAAAGGCGAGACGGCTCATAAAAGCTCTCCTTGTTTCGGTGGTTTTAGGGATTTCACGGATAAAGTGGAGTCCCGCAATATCGTCTTTTCCTTTGATGCAGAGGAACTGCCAAAGACGGCCCCTGCCCGACCATCGACAAATTCCACGTCAACAGAATGCCCGGTTTTTGCCCCCTTAACGGACGAGATCGGCTTCCCATCTTCATCCCAGGCAATCGCATAACCGCGTTTTAACACCCGCCGGAAAGAAAGGCTTTCCAGGAGCCGGCCGGTCGCTTCCAGCCGATCGGCGGCGCGCGTGCGCTTGACGGTCACCGCACTGCTCATGCGCCGCTCCAGATTAATAAGCCGCTCGTCATACTGGGTGATGGTCCGGCGTAATAATTGGGGACGGAGCTTGGCCGACACTCCCCCAAACTGTTGCCATTTATAGGAAAGGCCATTTAAAACGGATTGTCGCAACCAGCTATCGAGATGATCGAGATGCTGAATCTTTTCGGCAATCAGGGAATTCGGGTCGCGCAGACCGCGCGCAAGCCCCGTCAGCCGCTCACGCTTATCGGAAATAGCGCGATGCAGGCTGCGTTTGATTCTGCGTTCTCGATCCTCCACATAGGCAATCAACTCGGAGCGAACCGGCACGGCCATTTCTGCCGCCGCCGTTGGGGTTGGCGCGCGCCGATCGGATGCGTAATCAATAAGCGTCGTATCCGTTTCATGACCGACAGCCGATATGAGGGGAATAACGCTCTCCGCTGCCGCGCGCACGACTTCTTCTTCGTTAAACGCCCAGAGATCTTCAAGGCTACCCCCACCCCTCGCCACGATCAGAAGGTCGGGGCGCGGTATGGTGCCCTCCAGGTCCAAATCATTGAAGCCTCTGATCGCTGCCGCGATTTGAGCGGCGGCAGTCTCCCCCTGAACCAGAACCGGCCATAGCAGCACATGCATCGGGAAGCGATCCCGCAATCGATGCAGGATATCGCGGATGACGGCACCCGTTGGAGAGGTTACGACACCGATGACGGTGGGAATATAGGGAAGAGGTTTTTTGCGCGACGCATCAAACAGGCCTTCCTCTGTCAGTTTTTTCTTCCGTTCTTCCAGCAGGGCCATTAACGCACCAACCCCAGCTGGCTCCATCCGCTCTATGACAATCTGGTATTTGGACCGCCCCGGATAGGTGGTTAACCGGCCTGTACAGATAACTTCCAGCCCGTCCTCAGGCCGAAACGCAAGTTTTTGGGCGGACCCTCGCCACATTATGCCGTCCAGTACCGCCTTGTCATCTTTAAGGGCAAGATATACATGGCCCGAGGCCGCGCGCTTGAGACCGGATATCTCCGCCCGCACCCGCACATTGCCAAACGCATCCTCGACAGTCCGCTTTAATGCGCCGCTAATTTCCGAAACGGTATATTCATGTATGTTGGAAGATCCGAAGTCTTGGTTTTCTGGCACGATTAACCTTTAAGTTTGTTTAGCCCGTCGCTGCACTATGCTACAAACTCTGAACCATCCTTTAAAGGAAATTAGTGCGAAGCAAAATGAATATACTGGTTATTGGTTCCGGAGGCCGCGAACATGCTCTTTGCTGGGCTCTCAAAAAATCCCCGCTGGTCGACAGGCTTTATTGTGCGCCGGGCAATGGCGGCATAGAGGAAATTGCCACCCTTGTCCCCATCAACGTTGAGGAAATAGGGGAAATTATCGTTTTCTGTAAGGGGAATGCCATCGATTTCGTCGTTATTGGACCCGAAAATCCATTGGTGATCGGTCTTGTGGACGCGCTGGAAGCGGAAGGAATCAAAAGTTTCGGTCCAAATGCGGCCGCGGCGGCGCTCGAAGGCTCAAAAGGATTTATGAAAGATCTCTGTCGCAATTATAATATCCCAACCGCCGCCTATCAGCGATTTGACAACGTAACGGCAGCAAAATCCTATCTACCATCCCAATCCTTCCCGCTTGTAATAAAAGCGGATGGGCTAGCGGCCGGAAAAGGCGTCGTCATCGTGCAGACGCGCGCCGAGGCGGAAACCGTCATCGACGAAATTTTTGGCGGCCAGTTTGGCGGTGCTGGCAATGAAATCGTCATTGAGGAATTCATGCAAGGCGAAGAAGCCAGTTTTTTCGTCCTGACGGATGGCCAGAACATACTCCCGCTTGCCACGGCACAGGACCATAAGGCGGTTGGTGACGGCGATACCGGCGCCAACACGGGCGGAATGGGCGCCTATTCACCGGCACCAGTTATGACTCCCGAAATGATCAACAAAACCATTGAGACCATCATCAAGCCAACAGTTGCCGCCATGCGCTCCCGTGGGACACCCTTCACCGGCGTTCTTTATGCCGGGTTGATGATTACGACAACCGGGCCGAAGCTGATTGAGTACAACGTTCGCTTTGGCGATCCTGAATGCCAGGTCCTGTGCGCTCGGCTTGACAGCGACCTCCTCCCGGCATTAATGGCAACCGCGAATGGCAATCTCGCGAATATAAAGCTCTGCTGGAAGCCGGAGGTTGCTCTCACTGTCGTCATGGCCGCCAACGGCTATCCCGATGCGTATGAAAAAAACACGATCGTTCGTGGGCTTGAAAAAGCAGGGAACATTAAGGATGTCGTCGTTTTCCACGCTGGGACGATCCGCAAGGATAGCAACATCCTTGCGAATGGCGGCCGGGTCATTGGAATTACCGCCACAGGAAAAACCACTAAACAAGCGAGCGAAAAGGCGTATAGTGGCGTAAATGCGATTGATTGGCCCCAGGGGTTCTGCCGTTCCGATATTGGTTGGCGGGCAATTAAACGTGAATTGCAGGGATAAAAACAAAAAAAGAGGCGGCAATGTCCGAAGACTCAACGCAATTTTCCGGAACGATGGAAGTTCGGGAACGCCACAAGTTTAATATCGATGCACTGGCAACCTATCTGAATAGTAATATTGCCGGGTTTAGCGGCCCTTTGGAAGTTTCCCAGTTTAAGGGCGGGCAATCAAACCCAAGCTATTTACTGACGACACCGAATCGGAAATATGTATTGCGCCGCAAACCGCCCGGGAAGCTGTTACCTTCCGCCCATGCCGTCGACCGGGAATACCGCGTGATTTCCGCGCTCGCCCGGACGGATGTGCCCGTGCCAAAGACCTATTGCCTATGTGAAGATGAAAGTATTATTGGAACTATATTCTATGTCATGGATTTCGTTGACGGAGATATCGAATGGGATCCGTCCTTGCCGAATTATTCAAAGGCGAACCGAGTTGCCGTCTTTGACAGCATGAATGCGGCAATGGCGGCCCTGCATTCAGTGGATTATAAGGCTGTCGGTTTGGAAACCTTCGGCAAGCCCACAGACTACCTGGCACGACAGATAAATCGCTGGACCAAACAGTACCGTGCCTCTGAAACGGAACAGATTGAGGCCATGGATAAATTGATGGACTGGCTTCCTGAAAATATTCCAGCCGGAGACGAGACCACGATAGTTCATGGAGATTACCGGCTTGATAATACCGTTCTTGACAAGGAAACACACCGGGTCACCGCGATCCTCGACTGGGAGTTGGCCACGCTCGGTCACCCGCTCGCCGATTTTTCATATCATTGCATGACTTGGCGACTAGAACCAAACTTGTTTCGGGGGTTGAACGGACTGGATCTTCCCGCCCTTGGTATCCCGACAGAAGAACAATATGTAAAAGCCTATTGCGAGAGAACGGGCCGCGACAGTATCGAGAACTGGGATTTTTACGCCGCCTATAATATGTTTCGCCTCGCCGCCATTTTACAGGGCATTGTCGGGCGCGTGAAGGACGGGACGGCATCCAACAAGAACGCGGCCGATGTCGCAGTCCGCGTCGAACCTTTGGCTATGCGTGGCTGGGAACAGGCAGAAAAAATTATCAATAATAATTAGACAATCCGGTTCCACAAATAAAAATAATAGGAAATTCGATGGCCGACGGACCAGAAATCATTGCCGTACGCGATGCCCATCAATTCAATGAGGGCGCGCTTTTCGACTATCTCACTAACAATGTCGAGGATTTCAAGGGCCCCTTGAGTATCAGCCAGTTTCAGGGCGGCCAGTCCAACCCGACATTTTTATTGCAGACCCCCGATCGCGACTATGTCATGCGGAAAAAGCCGCCCGGCACACTGCTTCCGTCTGCCCATGCGGTAGACCGGGAATACAAGGTGATATCCGCCCTGCAGACAAGTGATGTTCCCGTCCCGCGAACCTTCTGCCTCTGTGAGGACGAGGAGATCATTGGAACGGCTTTTTACATCATGGAGAAACTCGACGGGCGGGTCCTCCGCTCTCCCGATATCCCGGGGATGGCTCCGGAGGCGCGAGGCGCGACCTATGATGCCATGAATGAGGCTCTCGCGAAATTGCATTGCGTCGATGTCGATACGGTCGGTCTCAGTGACTTCGGGAAAAAGGGTAATTATTTTGACCGCCAGATTGGCCGGTGGAGTAGACAATACCGGGCCTCACAAACTGATAATCTGGAAATGATGGAGAACCTAATCAGCTGGCTTCCGAAAAATCTGCCCAAAAGCGATGAGAGCCGCATTGTGCATGGCGATTTCCGGCTGGAAAACATGATTCTGCATCCGACAAAGCCCGAAGTTCTTGCTGTACTGGATTGGGAGCTCTCCACCATCGGTCATCCGCTCGCGGATCTTGCTTATAATTGCATGCCCTACCATTTCATGCATCCAAGGACGGGAGGGCTTGTCGGCGTCGACTTTGCGGCGAGCGGAATCCCGACGGAACAGGCCTATCTTGATGCCTATTGCAGGCGCACCGGCCGCGATGGTATTGAGAACTGGAGCTTCTATCTAGCATTTTCCTTTTTCCGGATCGCCGCGATCGTACAGGGCGTGTACAAACGGGGACTTGATGGCAATTCCAGCTCCAAGGTCGGGGAGGAATATGCAACATTCACCAATATGCTCGCAACCATCGGCTGGTCGAAGGTCGATAGCCAGCTATAACATGTCGTCATCAGGGTCATTTAAGGGTGTATTTCAGATAAGCTAAATCAGGTTCCCGTTTTTGGGGCCCGCCGTATGGCTGGTTTTAGAACGAGGCGGAATATGAAGCGTGAAAGCTTTAGCGGCCGTAAGAAAGCGGGAGATCGGTTTGAACCCGCCGTAAAGCCTGACGGGACTCCCGACGAAAATGACCGTGTCGAAATCGGTCCGACGCAGCTCGCGTTCGGTGAATGGGCTGCGGCCGGAATAGACGTTCCGAACCTGCCGAAGATGAGAACTCATCGACTTCAGCGGCTATCTAATGCCCTTAAATTGCGTGATTATGGTGGGATACTGCTGTTTGATCCGCTGAACATCCGCTTTGCCTCCGACACAACAAATATGCAGCTTTGGGCGGCGCATAACCCGTTTCGAGCCTGTTTTGTTTCCGCCGAAGGCTACATGGTCATCTGGGATTTCAAGAATGAAGACCTTCTGACGGCCTATAATCCTCTGGTCCGCGAAACCCGCGGAGGCGCCTCCTTTTTTTATTTTACGAGCGGCGACAAGGCCGAAGAGAATGCCACCCGATTTGCCGCCGAGATTGATCAGTTAATGCGAGAGCATGCCGGGGGTAACCGGCGGCTGGCGATCGACAAGATACAGCCCCATGGTCTCCGCGCCCTTGAAAAACTGGGCTTAACAATTTTGGACGGGGAGGAGGTAACGGAAAAGACCCGCTCGGTGAAGCAGGAGGAGGAGATAAAAGCCCTGTTCTGTGCGGTTCACGCTTGCGAACAGTCCATGCTGGAAATGCAGAAATTTGCCCGCCCTGGCATCACCGAAAACGATATCTGGGCTGTCTTGCACGCGGAAAATATAAAGCGCGGCGGGGAATGGATTGAAACCCGCATATTATCTTCGGGACCCCGGACCAACCCGTGGTTTCAGGAATCCGGGCCACGCGTGATCGGCAACAATGAACTGCTTGCGTTTGACACCGATCTGATTGGTTGTTTCGGTATGTGTGCCGATATTTCCAGAACGTGGTTTTTGGGAGATGGACAGCCGTCGGACGAGCAAAAACGTCTCTACCAATATGGCTACCGACATATTCAGGAAAATGTGAAACTGCTGGGTCCGGGCGTTCCATTCAAGGACATTGTTTTTGGCGGTCATATGCTGTCAGAGGAGTTTGCAGGATCCCGATATTCGGCCAAAATGCATGGCGTCGGCCTGTGCGATGAATGGCCGCATATCGCCTACCCTGAGGATTATCACGAAGGCGCGTTTAAATATTCGCTGGAACCGGGGATGGTGATTTGTGTCGAGGCCTATGTCGGGGAGATAGGGGGCAGCGAAGGCGTTAAGCTGGAAGATCAATTGCTCATAACGGAGGAAGGATACGTTAAAATGTCCCAATATCCGTATGAGGAGCAGTTACTGGAATGATTACTGTTTTGCATCCTCAACGCGCAAATTCGCCCAGCGCTTGATGCATTCAGTCGGCTCCATGATTAACCCGGCGGTATTTCCAAGACCTGTTACAGGCTTCAAGCCTGCGTGAGCGGTTAGATCCTGAGTCAGCCATTCGCAGGGATCTAGGCTTTCATAGCGGTATAAAAATCCTGCGACGATCACAATAATCCCCAGCATTACCCAACCCAGCAATTTAATCATTCTTCAAATCCACAAACGCATTCAATTACAATATTATGTCTCTATATAGGAAAACCCTCGGTGCGACCTAACGAAAAAGGACCAATTTCCTTAAATGCCGCGCAAAAGAAGAAAAGCTTCCGGGGCGGGAAGCTTCTCAGTTTTTAACCAGATTATTGTCTTGCAATTAAGCTCAATTGTATTTTTTCAGTTCCAATCGCCCAATCTGGTTCCGATGCACTTCGTCCGGCCCATCCGCAAGACGCAACGTCCGCGAATGCGCATAGGCATTAGCGAGACCAAAATCTTCGCTAACACCACCAGCACCATGCGCCTGAATGGCCCAGTCTATAATCTTCCCTGTGATATTGGGCGCCACCACCTTGATCATCGCAATTTCAGCTTTGGCCGCCTTATTGCCAACCGTATCCATCATGTAGGCCGCCTTCAGGGTGAGAAGCCGCGCCTGTTCGATCATTGCCCGGGATTCGGCAATACGCTCAAGCGTAACGGTTTGCTCGGCAATGGTTTTCCCGAATGCCACGCGGGATTTGACGCGTATGCACATCCGCTCAAGTGCCCGTTCGGCGACGCCTATCTGGCGCATGCAATGATGAATGCGGCCCGGGCCTAATCGACCTTGCGCGATTTCAAAGCCCCGTCCCTCTCCCAGAAGCATGTGATCAGCAGGGACCCGAACATCCTTGCATTCAACTTCCGCATGGCCATGCGGCGCATCGTCATACCCAAAGACCGGCAAAAAGCGTTTAACATTTATGCCGGGCGTATCCATCGGCACAACTATCATAGACTGCTGCTTATACATTGAGGCAGATTTGTCCGTTTTTCCCATGAAAATCAACACCTTACAGCGCGGATCGCAGGCACCGGACGTCCACCATTTAGTGCCGTTGATGACATATTCATCCCCGTCGCGCGTAATTTCGGATTCAATATTCGTTGCGTCGGACGAGGCAACAGCAGGTTCCGTCATGGCAAATGCCGAACGGATCTCGCCCTCCAGCAGCGGCTTCAACCAGCGTTCTTTCAGTTCCTCCGTCGCATAGCGCTCAAACACTTCCATATTCCCGGTATCAGGGGCGGAACAATTGAAGACTTCCGGCGCAAATGACACCCGGCCCATGATCTCACAAAGCGGGGCATACTCGAGATTGGTAAGCCCGGCACCTCGATCGCTTTCCGGCAGGAACAGATTCCACAAGCCCGCTTCCTTGGCCTTCGCTTTTAAATCTTCGATAATTTGTGTCGGCTGCCAGCGGTCACCTTCTGCCACCTGCTCATAGAAGACATGCTCGTTCGGATAGACATGTTCATCCATAAAAGCCTGCACACGTTCCTGCAGTTCTTTGACCTTATCTGAATATTCAAAATTCATTCTGAGCCTCCCTATTGTTGTTATTGTTGTTTCGTTTGTTTTATTCACTCTACCGCTTTGTTTCAAAGAATTTTTTCAGCAGGCCCGCCGCTGTGATTTCCTCCAGACCGCCGTAAATCTCCGGCTTATGGAAACAGCTGGATTGGTCAAATATGCGCGCACCATGCTCTACACCGCCGCCTTTGGGGTCATAAGCACCAAAATATAGCCGACGAATTCGCGCCAGCGACATGGCCGCGGCACACATGGGACAGGGCTCCAAAGTAACATATAAATCGCAATCGACAAGCCTCTGGCTGCCAACCATATTGCCGGCCGCCCGAATTGCAAGCATTTCAGCATGGGCCGTGGGATCATGTCGTCCGACCATCTGATTGCCGCTATTTGCGATGACGCGGCCGGTCGTAACCTCGACTATGACGGCGCCTACAGGAACTTCCCCCCGGCGGCCAGCCAATTCAGCCGTATTCAAGGCTATTTCCATATAATCTGTAAGTTCCTGATCCATGCTGTAAACTCGCAACAAGCCTCTTCCGCGTCAAGGTAGAAGAAAGCCGCCGCATCTTTTTTACATTCATGGATAAGAGGAACGTTGAGTTGTTACGCCGAGAGGACTAAAAGAAACCATGACTTTTCCAGTAATTGGCATAACTCTCGATTCGGAGGAAGCGGGTGGCTATTCAAATATGCCGTGGTACGCGCTACGGCAGAATTACGCAGATGTCGTGACGGCCTGTGGCGGCCTGCCTATGGCGCTACCCCATGACCCTGACCGCGTCGATGCCTATCTGGATAAGCTCGACGGCCTGATCATTACCGGCGGCGCATTCGACGTCGATCCCGGAATGTTCGGGGCAACAACGCGCCACGATACCGTCATTACCAAAGATCGCCGTACTGCCTTTGAAAAGAATATGACCGAGGCTATGCTGGCCGCAGATAAGCCGGTACTCGGGATTTGCGGGGGGCAGCAGCTGCTCCATGTCATTCTCGGGGGGACGCTTTACCAGCATATTCCCGATGAAGTGAAAAACCCGCTGGCACATGAGCAGCCCAACCCCAGAACGGAAGCCGGGCATGATGTCAAAGTCCTTCCCGGAACCCTGCTGCACCGGATTGTCGATACCGACATACTCAGCGTCAACAGCGCCCATCATCAGGCGGCGAAAGACGTCAGTGCCGACATCACTGTGAATGCCATCGCCGAGGACGGCGTAATTGAAGGAATTGAAGACAATCGTTACCGCTTTTGTCTGGGTGTCCAATGGCATCCGGAATATCTCATCTCAACGGGCGACAGGAAAATATTTGAAGCCTTTATCGCGGCCTGCGCGGCATAACTCATGACGGAACAGATACTGGAAAAAGAGAGAATCGCCAAACGAATGGCCCGCGCGGGTCTGTGCTCGCGGCGGGAGGCGGAACGCTGGATTGAGGCGGGACGTGTCGTCGTCAACGGTGAAAAACTCGCAAGTGCAGCCTTCACCGTCAATGACAAAGACCACATTGTTGTCGATGGTAAGGATCTGCCCAAGCTTGAGCGGCCGCGTCTCTGGCGCTATCATAAACCGCCGGGGCTGGTCACCAGCCATAGTGACGAAAAGGGACGTGAGACCGTCTTTGACAAGCTCCCGGATGACCTGCCGCGCGTCATCTCAATCGGCCGCCTAGATCTCAATTCCGAGGGACTGCTGCTGCTTACCAACGACGGGGAGCTCGCCCGCAAGCTGGAACTGCCGGCGACGGGGTGGAAACGTAAATACCGTGTCCGGGTTCACGGCCATCCCCGCGAGTCTGACATGGCAAAACTTGCCAAGGGACTTACAATTGAGGGCGTCCGTTATGATGCGATAGAGGGCAGTGTCGATAGTAGCAAGGGCGCAAATTCCTGGCTGACCATCTCCCTGCGTGAGGGTAAAAACCGCGAAATTCGTAAAGTCATGGAATATCTCGGCTATACAGTTTCCCGCCTCATCCGAATTTCCTATGGCCCGATCGTGCTCGGCGATTTACCGGCGGGCATGGTTGAGGAAGTGAAATCCAAGATCTTGCGCGACCAAATGGGGGTTGCCCGGTTT
>NZ_JBDNHC010000031.1:0-37401 GCF_041689005.1 Sneathiella sp. | reverse complement strand
GCTCAATCTGTCCTTCCTGTAAGCCCTGATTTTAGGCGGCGGCTTTTATTTCCTCGTCTGGCACACTCGATGGGGCTACGAAATCCGCGTCGTCGGGCAAAATGAAACCGCCGCCCGCTATGCCGGCATTTCTCCGGCGAAAAATATCATCCTCGCTATGATGATTTCGGGGGCCCTTGCCGGTTTCGTGGGGGTAAATGAAATCGAGGGGGTTCAGCATCGCCTGATCCTTGATTTCACCGGTGGTTACGGCTTTGTCGGGATCGCTGTCGCGCTGATGGGCCGCAACCATCCAGTGGGCATTTTCTTCGCCGCCCTGCTGTTCGGTGCGCTATATCAGGGCGGGTCCGAGCTTTCCTTCGAAATGCAATCAATCAACCGCGAAATGGTCGTCGTTATCCAGGGACTGATCATCCTGTTTTCCGGCGCCCTTGAACATATGTTCCGGCCGAGGATCGAGGCCCTGTACCGGCGCATGGCCACTCCCCGAATCGTGGAGGCAGGATAGATGGAAATTTTCCAGATCATTGTCCTGCTGCTGGATGCCACCTTCCGCGTGGCGACCCCGCTTATCCTTGCCGCCCTCGCAGGTATGTTCTCCGAACGGGCGGGTGTGGTTGATATCGGTCTTGAAGGCAAGATGCTGGGGGCAGCCTTCGCCGCGGCGGCCGTCGCCGCGGTCTCCGGCTCCGCCTGGGTCGGGCTGGGCGCGGGGATCCTTGCATCGCTCGCACTAGCCGCTCTTCATGCCTATGCCTGTGTCACCCACAAGGGAAATCAGGTGGTCTCCGGCATGGCGATAAACATCGTCGTTGCCGGTCTCGCCCCAACGCTCGGCTATGCCTGGTTTCACATGGGCGGGCAAACACCGGCATTAAGTGGCGACGCCCGATTCCACTCTCTTGAGCTTCCCTTTACCGAAGCGGCGCGGAATATCCCCATCGTCGGTTATATTTATACGCAACTGATTTCCGGCCATAATATTATTGTCTATATGGCGGCGGCGGCGGTTCCGATTGCCGCCTGGATCCTTTACCGAACCCGTTTCGGGCTTCGCCTTCGCGCCGTCGGAGAAAACCCCCACGCCGTTGACACCGCCGGTATCTCCGTCAATCTTTTGCGCTATAAAGCGCTTGCGGTGACCGGGTTTCTGTGCGGGATATCCGGTTCATATCTTTCCATCGCCCACGGCGCCGGGTTTATCCGTGATATGACGGCGGGTAAAGGCTACCTTGCCCTCGCCGCGCTGATATTCGGGAAATGGAAACCGGTGCCGACATTACTTGCCTGTCTGCTGTTCGCCTTCACCGATGCGGTACAAGCCCGATTGCAGGGGGTTGAGCTTCCCGTTGTCGGGGTTATTCCTGTACAGTTTATTCAGGCGTTACCATATATACTGACAGTTCTGTTGCTTGCCGGTTTTGTCGGCAAGGCGCATCCGCCAAAGGCCATTGGCGAGCCATACATTAAGGAAAAATAATGACTGCTAATCCAAATGCCGCCGCCGAATTCGTGAAGCAGGCGGCCCCCGGGTTTACCCCTCGTGTCGGCATCGTGCTGGGCTCCGGCCTCGGCGAGCTGGCCGACAAAATCGATACTGTGGCCAGTATCGACTATGCTGATATCCCGGATTTCCCGCGTTCCTCAGTGGAGGGGCATGCGGGACGGCTTATTCTGGGACGGCTCGGCGGCATGCCCGTTGCTTGTATGCAGGGACGTGTTCATTATTATGAAGGTATCGAGGCGCAGGCAGTTGCCCTGCCGGTGAGAATGCTGAAGCTACTCGGCATTGAAATATTGCTGCTCACCAATGCGGCAGGAAGCTTTCACAAGAAAATGGGTCCCGGCAGCCTGATGGTCCTTAACGATCATATTAATTTCACCGGGCGCAATCCGTTGATCGGCGAGAATGACGAGGCCTTCGGTCCACGGTTTTTTTCGATGGAGGAGGCGTATGACCCAATATTACGCGCGCATCTGCAGGCTGTCGCCAAGGAGCTTGGGATCAAGCTGCATGAGGGCGTCTACCTTCATTATCTTGGCCCGAATTTTGAGACTCCGGCGGAAATCAGGATGTTCAAAAAACTTGGCGCAGATGCGGTCGGCATGTCGACGACACCAGAGGTTCTCGTCGCCCGTCATGCCGGTCTTCGCGTTGCGGCGATTTCTAATATCACCAATCTCGCTGCCGGGATGAGCGAAACAAAACTCAGCCATGAACAAACTCTTGAATCGGCGAAGCTCGCCGCCGCCGATCTTGAAAAGCTGGTAATTGTATTTCTGGAAACATTGAAACGGGAACTGCTGAAAGCCCATTTGCAAAGCACGAAGGACGGCAATGATTAGCCCGATACAGAAAATCGCTCCCGGTCATACCCGAAATCCCGGAGTGGCCCTTGACCTTGATGTCCTTGACGGTATTCGCGTTAATTTGAGCGCCGTCGAGCGCCGCGCCACCACCCTCGGCGGCCGCCGCAGCGTCAAGAAGGAGTATCAGGCTGCCTGGCTTCTGAAGGCCATTACCTGTATCGACCTGACGACGTTAAGCGGCGATGACACGGCGGAACGGGTCAGGCGCCTCTCTGCAAAAGCGCGCCAGCCGGTTCGGGCTGACTTGCTGGTGGCTATGGGAATGGACAAACGCCCCCTCACCACCGGCGCGGTCTGCGTCTATCACAGTATGGTAGAAACGGCAGTTGCGGCTCTCAAGGGAAGCGGGATTCCGCTTGCGGCGGTCTCCACCGGCTTTCCCGCCGGGCTCAGCCCGTTTGATCTGCGCGTCAAGGAAATAGAGGCCTCTGTTGCCGCCGGGGCGGACGAAATTGATATTGTCATCACCCGGGGTCACGTGTTGACCGGCAACTGGCGGGCGCTCTATAACGAGGTAAAAGCCTTTCGTGCCGCCGCGGGGCACGCCCATCTAAAAGCCATTCTCGGCACCGGGGATATTGTCACCTTACGAAATGTTGCCAAGGCCAGCATGGTCGCAATGATGGCGGGGGCTGATTTTATCAAGACCTCCACCGGTAAAGAGGCGGTCAATGCCACCCTCCCCGTCACGCTGGTGATGATCCGCATGATACGCCAATATCTGGAAATGACCGGCCACAAGGTCGGCTACAAACCGGCGGGTGGTATCAGCACGGCAAAGGATATCCTCGCCTACCAGATCATGATGAAGGAGGAACTTGGCAATGACTGGCTGCAGCCCGATCTGTTCCGCGTCGGGGCATCCAGCCTGCTAGGCGATATAGAGCGCCAGATCGAGCATTTTGTCACCGGCCGCTATTCGGCCGACTTCCGTCATCCGATGGCCTGAAGGACTATATGATGAGTATTGCAGAGATCTTTAATTCCATGAGCTACGGCCCCGCCCCGGAGAGCGAGACAGCCGCCCGGAACTGGCTTGCCGCGCATAAAGGAAAATTTGGCCTGTTCATTGATGGCGGCTGGACCAAACCCAGATCGAACAGCTGGTTTGAAAGCCAGAACCCCGCGCGGGGCGAAAAGCTTGCCGATATCGCCGCCGCCAATGACAAGGATGTGGGCGCCGCCGTCGCCGCTGCCCGCGCCGCGCAAAAAGACTGGCTCGCCGTTGGCGGTCATGGCCGCGCCCGGCATCTCTATGGCCTGGCCCGCACCCTGCAACGCAACGCCCGACTGCTTGCGGTGCTGGAGGCCCTCGATAACGGCAAGCCTTTACGCGAAACCCGAGATATCGACATTCCCCTCGTAGCCCGGCATTTCTATCATCATGCGGGCTGGGCACAGTTGCAGGAACAGGAATTTGCGGGGTTCGAGCCCATGGGCGTGATCGGCCAGATCATCCCGTGGAATTTCCCGCTTCTCATGCTCGCCTGGAAAATCGCACCAGCGATCGCCGGGGGCAACACGGTGGTACTCAAGCCTGCCGAATATACGTCCCTGACCGCGCTCTGCTTTGCGGAAATCTGTAAAGATGCGGGTCTGCCTCCGGGCGTTGTCAATATTATCACCGGCGACGGGACGACCGGCGACGCGCTTGTTCGCCACCCGGACGTCGACAAGATCGCCTTTACCGGCTCGACCGAGGTCGGGCGCCATATTCGAAAGGTGACCGCCGGAAGCGGCAAGCATCTGACGCTGGAACTTGGCGGCAAATCTCCTTTCATTGTTTTTGACGATGCCGATCTCGACAGCGCCGTTGAGGGGGTCGTCGATGCGATCTGGTTCAATCAGGGAGAGGTCTGCTGTGCAGGGTCTCGGCTACTGGTTCAGGAAGGCATCTTCGATAAACTGATTTCCAAGCTGCGCGCGCGGATGGAAAATCTGCGGCTTGGCGATCCCCTCGATAAATCCATCGATATGGGAGCGATTGTCGCGCCAGTGCAGTTGGCGGCTATCAAAAATCTGGTGAAAAAAGGAACCGATGAAGGCGCCGAGATATGGCAACCCAGTTGGGCGGTGCCGAAGGAGGGGTGTTTCTATCCGCCGACCCTGTTCACCAATGTCGCCCCCGCGGCCACCATCGCACAGGAGGAAATATTCGGCCCCGTCATCGTCGCCATGACTTTCCGCACGCCTGACGAGGCGATCAGGATCGCCAATAACACCCGCTATGGCCTTGCCGCCTCCGTCTGGAGTGAAAATATCAATCTCGCGCTGGATGTCGCACCGAAACTTGATTGCGGCGTGGTCTGGATCAATTCCACCAATCTGTTCGATGCCGCCTGCGGCTTTGGCGGAAATCGGGAATCCGGCTACGGCCGCGAGGGCGGTCATGAGGGCATGTTGGAAGTCATCAAGCCGAAATTCCTGGCAAAATTGCCTGACTATCAGACTGCCGCGAAGGCGCCCGGTAAACGTGACGCGACGCCTTCCCCTCTCGTATCGCTCGACCGGACGGCCAAGCTTTATATCGGCGGCAAACAGGCACGCCCCGATTCCGGCTATAGCCTTCCTGTGTTCTCGGCTAAAGACGTGAAAATCGGCGAGGTTGGCGACGGCAATCGCAAGGATATCCGCAATGCGGTTGAGGCCGCTGGCAAGGCAGTGGGCTGGACAACGACAAGCAGTCACGCCCGCGCCCAGGTTTTATATTACATCGCGGAAAACCTTGACGCGCGAAAGGATGAATTTGCAAAACGTCTTGTCGAGACAACCGGCGTCACGTCCAAAAAGGCCCTAGCGGAAGTCGATGCCTCTATCCGGCGGCTCTTCTCCTACGGTGCCTGGGCGGATAAATATGAAAGCCGGGTGCATTCCCCGCCGATGCGTGGTGTCACCCTCGCCATGAAGGAGGCCATTGGCACCCTCGGGATTATCTGCCCGGATGAAAATCCGCTGCTCTCCCTGATCTCGCTTGCCGCTCCGGCCCTTGCCATGGGCAACCGGATCGTGCTCGTCGCCTCCGAGACACATCCGCTGTCAGCCACCGATTTTTATCAGGTGCTGGAGACATCCGATGTGCCGGGCGGTGTCTTCAATATCATTACCGGAAACCGGGACCTACTTGCGAGGACACTCGCCGAACATGATGACGTGAAATCTGTCTGGTATTTCGGTCCCAAGTCCGGCAGCGAACTGGTGGAGGCGGCCTCCGCCGGGAATATGAAGCGGACCTGGGTGAATAACGGCAAAGCGCGCAACTGGTTTGACATGGAGCAAGGCGAAGGCCGCGAGTTTTTGCGCCATTCAACACAAATCAAAAATATATGGATTCCCTATGGCGACTGAACAGACCCATTTTCATCCGCAGGAAATCATTCGGAAAAAGCGTGATGGCACCGCGCTTTGTCGGGCTGAAATCGAGTTCATGGTCAAGGGAATAACCGATAACTCCATCTCCGAGGGGCAAATCGCCGCTTTTGCCATGGCCGTTTTCTTCCGCGACATGACCATGGACGAACGCGTCGATCTGACCCGCGCCATGGCCCATTCCGGGCGTGTAATGGACTGGACAAATGCCGGGCTTGGACGCCCTGTTGTCGACAAACATTCAACCGGCGGCGTTGGCGACAAGGTCAGCCTGATGCTGGCCCCGATCGTTGCTGCCTGCGGCGGGGCAGTCCCAATGATTTCCGGCCGTGGGCTCGGTCATACGGGCGGAACCCTCGATAAGCTCGCCAGCGTGCCCGGATATAATACCGCCCCAAGCCCGGAATTGCTGACAAAGACCATCAAGCATATCGGCTGCGCCATCATCGGCCAGACGGCGGACCTTGCCCCGGCCGACAAGCGATTCTATGCCACCCGCGATGTAACCGCCACGGTCGAGTCGATCCCGCTTATCACCGCGTCGATTTTATCGAAAAAGTTGGCGGCGGGGCTGGATGCGCTGGTGATGGACGTCAAGTTCGGCTCCGGCGCCTTCAAGGAGGAGTATACGGACGCGATGGAACTCGCCCGCAGCATTGTCACCGTCGCTAATGACTGTGGCTTGCCAACCACAGCATTGCTGACTGATATGAATGAGGTTCTCGGGCGGACAGCCGGCAATGCGATAGAAGTGCGCGAAACAATTGACTTCCTGATGGGAAAGGCCGCCGACCCGCGGATTTTGGAGGTGGTGACGGCACTGGCGGTGGAAATGCTGGTTCTTGCGGGCATTTGCGACGCGACGACCGCCCCGCTTGCGGTTCAGGGGGCGCTGACCAGCGGGACGGCAGCGGAAAAATTCGCCCAGATGATAGCGCTTCTGGGCGGCCCGCGCGATCTCATGACCGACATGGACAAACATCTCCCTCTCGCGCCGGTCCGCCGTGACGTTATCGCTCCAAGGCGGGGATTCCTCGGCGCTATGAATGTCCGGGCGATGGGGCTTGTCGTAATGGAATTGGGCGGTGGCCGCCACACCGCCGCTGATTCAATTGACTACGGCGTTGGCCTTGGGAACATCGCTGGACTTGGGGAAAAGCTTGGTCCCAGATCCCCAATTGCGACGATTTTCGCCCGGACCGAGGCGGCGGCGCAGCAGGCAGAGGCAGCAATTTTACGGGCGATCACCTTGACCGATACAGCGCCAAAACGGGTAGCGCCTGTCGCCACAAAATTAACCAGAGAGGATATATAATGCGGGCCGTTGTTATTGTGCTGGACAGTTTCGGCCTCGGTGCCGCGCGGGATGCTGAGGATTTTGGCGATCTCGGCGCCGATACTTTCGGCCATATCATCGAGGCTGCCGACGCCGGCCGCGCCAATTCCAACAATCGGGCAGGCCCGCTAATGCTCCCCAATTTCAGGAAACTAGGTCTTTTCGCTGCCTATGACGACTATCACCAGAAAAGCCCGGCTCCAGGCCTGTATAGCGGCCTCTACGGGGTTGCGCAGGAAAAGAGTAAGGGCAAGGACACCCCGTCGGGCC
The DNA here is from genome assembly GCF_041689005.1 of Sneathiella sp. Taxonomy (GTDB): domain Bacteria; phylum Pseudomonadota; class Alphaproteobacteria; order Sneathiellales; family Sneathiellaceae; genus Sneathiella. The sequence goes on along the minus strand of NZ_JBDNHC010000031.1, from coordinate 30,059 downwards.
ATTGGGAAATGGCCGGAGTTCCAGTATTGTTTGACTGGGGATATTTTCCAAAAACCACCCCCTGTTTTCCAACGGACTTGACCGATGCGCTTATCGAGCGCGGCCAGCTTCCCGGCATCCTCGGCAATTGCCATGCCTCGGGCACTGAAATCATCGCCTCACTGGCTGATGAGCATATGAAAACCGGCAAGCCCATCGTCTATACCTCCGCTGACAGCGTCTTCCAGATTGCGGCGCATGAAGAAACATTCGGTCTCAACCGCCTCTATGAGCTGTGTGATATTGCCCGTGAGCTCGTCGATCCCCTCGGGATTGGCCGCGTTATTGCTCGCCCATTCCTTGGTGAGAACGGTGTCTTTACCCGTACGGCGAACCGCAGGGATCTTGCCGTTCCCCCGCCCGAGGCAACCTTACTGGAGCAGATGAGCGCGGCCGGCCATCAGGTTATCTCTATTGGTAAGATTGGCGACATTTTTGCGCACCGTGGTACCGGTGAAATAGTCAAGGCGGCAGGAAATATGGCACTGATGGACGCCACCTTTGAAGCTCTTGACCGGGCCGGCGAGGGCAGCCTCGTATTTACCAATCTCGTCGATTTCGACCAGTCGTTTGGCCATCGGCGGGATATTGCCGGATATGCGCAGGCGCTGGAGGAGTTCGATGCCCGCCTACCCGCGCTCATGGCGAAACTTAGCGATGGTGATCTTGTCATTCTGACGGCCGATCACGGCTGTGACCCGACTTGGCCGGGGACGGATCACACACGCGAAGTCGTGCCGATTATCGGCTTTGGTCCCGGTATAGAGGGCGCCAGCATCGGAGAGCGGGAGACATTTGCCGATATCGGGCAGTCCATCGCTGCGCATTTATCGCTTCCTTCCCTCAAATACGGCAAAAGTTTTCTGAACTGACATGGTCAAGAAAGCCGAGCTACATGTGCATCTGGAGGGGACCGCCCCTCCGGCCCTTGTTCGAAAACTCGCCACAGCGAATGGCGCGGCGATCGACCCCACAACCTTCAAATCCGATGGCGAGTTCGCCTGGCGTGATTTCGCGGAGTTCCTTCAATGTTATGACAAGGCGGCGGCAACAATCCTGACCAAGGATGATTACCGGCTGGTCACCTATGACTATCTTGCCCGGTGTGCGGCGGAAGAAGTCATTTATGTCGAGATGTTTTCCTCCCCCGATCACGCCGCTGCGGTGAGAATGAGCTATCCGGACCATCTTGAGGGAATTGCCGCAGGTATTGAGGATGCCCACCGCGAATTCGGCATTGAAGGGCGGATCATTGTCACCTGCGTCCGGCACTTAGGCGCCGAGCGAGCCGAGAGTATAGCCCGCCGATTTATCACTCACCCGCATCCCTACGTGGTCGGTTTCGGCATGGGCGGGAATGAAGCTGTTTTCAATGCCCGGGATTTTGCCTCTGCCTTTGATATTGTCACCCGGGCGGGTTACCGGACTACCAGCCATGCGGGCGAGTTTGCGGGCCCGGAAAGCATTCGGGATACGCTCAAATATCTGCCTGTCAGCCGTATCGGGCATGGGGTACGCGTTTGGGAGGACCCCGAGTTGCTCGCTGAGGTCGCCGAGCGCAAAATTCCACTTGAACTGTGTCCTGGCAGTAATGTGGCGACCGGCCTGTTCCGGTCCCGGCGTCAGCACCCATTCAGGCAGTTGATGGAAGCGGGTTGTATCGTCACGTTGAATTCCGATGATCCGCCTTTTTTCGCAACCTCAATTGGTCATGAATATGATGAGGCGGCCCGCGCCTATAGTCTGACCGAGATGGATCTCGAAAATATTACGCGGAATGCGGTCCGCACAGCCTTCTGCAGTGAGGAGTTGAAGGAAAAACTATTGTCAGAAATCTGACGGCTGCCCTATTCCTTCTTCTTGGGCGGGACCGGCGTCTTGCCGTCGCCTTTTTCCTCAACAGTGATGTCTACCTTCGGGTTTGCCTTGTTAAACTTCGCGAGGACCTCGTCGGTAATATCCATCTTATTGTCAAAGAAAACCGTTTTTGCCCGGTCAATGCCAATATTAATGCCCTTTTCCTTGCTGACATCCGCGGCGATCCGGATAATGATATCCCTGAGCCGAAGCCGGACCCCCACCAATACATCATTCAGCTTGGCATTGATGACCTGAAATTCACGCTGCAGGTTCTGGCGGTCGATATTTAATTGCGACAGCTTTTTTTGATAGGCATCGGGAGAGATGATCGCCCTTTGTTTATCAAGTTCTGCCTTTTGGCCTTTCAACGCATTACCGCGCTCATTTAGGCCGTCGACCCGTGATTTCAGAAGCGTCTTTACTTCTTCTTCCGCATTCTTCGAGGGCTCCGAGACCTGCAGAATGTGATTTATATCCACAACGGCGACAACGGCTTCTGGTATTTTGCTTTGCGCCTCTGCCTCTTGGGTGACTGCCAGATTAGCGGATTGGGCGAGACCAAAAATACATAATGCGACGGCGAAAGCCTGAATTTTCTTAACCAAGTGTCACTCCAGCAGTAAAGGATGTCCGGTTCTGCGTATTTCGCGGACAGACTAACAAATGTAGGCCTGACTTAGCAACAAGTTCGCTCATCTGACCGGTTCATAGTGAATAAAGGCGGCGGAACAAAGGCTCCGCCCCATTTATTTGTTTCAACTGACGATAAAACCCGCCCGCGGGAAATGGATAATAACCTCGTCAACGATATCATTCTGATGACGGATGGCAATTTCCCGGTTTGTCAGGGTCACGAGTTCTCCCGTTACCGGCACCCGGCCGCTGTCATTCGGGGTAATTGTAACCGTATCGCCGCCCGAATGCGCCTCGCCCTCGGCAATAACGCCCCGATAGCCGCTGACGTCATCCGCCTTTGCGATTTGCAGCGCCTCAGTTGAGCTTAACTCTGTCCTTTCCCCATGGCCTAAGGCAGCGATCCGCTCCGTCCAGGCGGTTAGCCGCGGAAAGGCTTCAATAACTTTTTTCGCGGCGGGCGCGCGACCCGCGAACCATACGTTAAAATACAGGTCAAAATCGACTAGGCTGGGCTTCTCGCCAAGAAGAAAAGATCTTCCGTCCGCCAGTCCCTGTTCGGCCCAATCCAGCATCGCCGCGAATTGTTGCAGGGCAACTGGCAGGGCCGCCTTCATCTTTTCAATATTGATGGACCCGCCGGAATATTCGGACCGGTCTTTCACAAATTCCGGCGGCATCTGGTCGCCGAATGTTCCGAATACGATCCCGACTGCTGTACTAAACAATAATTTATCCGTCCAGAAACTCATGCCCCAACCGAGAAATTCACTTCCGTCTGGAAATAACGTCGGATCGGGGTATCGCTTTTCCAGTTCCTGAATGATGGCCTGGGTGTCACAATAGACATGCGCCCCAATCTGCATTATCGGCGTTTTACGATAGCCACCAGTCAGTGGCACAACGTCCGGTTTCGGCATCACTCGCGGGATTTGAACCGATTTCCAGGACATGCCTTTAAATCCGAAAATGGTCCGGATTTTTTCGCCAAATGGGGATGGATCGTAGTGATGATAGATAATGTCAGACAACTGCAGTCTCCCTTAATTATTGTTATTGATGATACGCTCGCAATCCGGCGCGCCGTCTCAGCCTGTCCAGACTTCCATAAAGCTGGATATCTCCTCCTTCGGCAGGATCGGCGCGCGCGCCGCTGTCCCAAGATACAGAAAGCCGACGATCTGATCATTCGCACCGGCCCCAAGGGAGGTTCTCACATATTCATCGAAACAGGGTTTGCCACTTCGCCATATACCGCCATAGCCCATGGCATGCGCCGCGTTCATGATATTCTGAGCCGCCGCTCCGGCAGATAGAATTTGCTCAATCGGTGGAACTTTGGGGTTATCTATCTCGATTTTGGCGACGACGACAATTATCAACGGCGCTCTTAAGGGTTTTGACCGAGTCTTCATGAGTGCCGCCTCCGTGGCCTCCGGCTCGCGCCGCCTCTGCGCCTCCATGAAGATGTCACCCAGAGCCTCGCGCGCCTCCCCCTTAATCACTAGAAACCGCCAGGGGCGCAAGTGACAATGGTCCGGCGCCCGCACCGCGGCCTGCATCAGAATTGCCAGTTCATCGCCACTCGGTCCCGGCTCTGTCAACATGGCCACAGATTTCCGGGTTGTTAGCGCTTCTATTGCATCCATTTATTCCTGATCCTTGACATCATGAAAATTTTAGAAATCGGTTGCCGACATTCCTATTCTAGCAAAATATGAGGGCTCTCGTATGAAGTTTCCATCTATTTTGTTGTTATTGCCGTAATCAAATCATATCTTAAATAGTGGAAACGAAGGAGGACATAATGCCAATAAAAACTATTCTACTTCATCTTAACAATGATCCGCAACTCGACGCCCGGATTGAAACGGTGTTGGGGCTTGCGGTCGAGCATAAAGCCCATGTCAAGGCCCTCTACACGATCGCAAGGGTCACGATTCCAACATCTTTCATGGGCTATGTCCCACCGGAATTCATTGAACAAGCCCACAGTGTTGAAAAAGAAAACGCAGCAAAAGCAACCGAGAAACTGCAAAAGCTGGCATCAAGAGTGGACGTTTCCCTGGAGATTGTCGTTGAAGAAGGATATGCGCCGGATGTGATCAAGTCCCATGCGCTGGCCGTTGACCTGGTGGTGGTTGGCCAAGGAGACCCCGACGCTGAGAATAATACTCAAAGCCGGTATATCGCCGAAGAACTTGTTATCGGATCTTCTTGTCCAGTCCTTGTCATTCCCTTTACCGGGAAATATGGCAATTTCGGCGACCATATCGTTGTCGGCTGGAATAATTCCCGGGAAGCCTCGCGAGCCTTGCATGAGGCCATGCCGTTTCTTGAAAAGGCAAAGAAAGTGACACTTTTAAGTATCAACGCCACCGAGGATGAAGGTGAAGAAACCGCCCAAATTCTGGCGCATTTAAAACGCCACGGCATTACGGCAGAATTTAAATCCGGGGCATGGCCTGATCTCAGCGTCGGCGACGCGATACTGGATGCGCTTGTCGATTATAGCGCGAATATGCTGGTAATGGGGGCTTATGGCCATAGCCGCCTGCGCGAAATGATCCTCGGCGGGGCCACCAACACGATACTCAATCATATGACTGCGCCTGTTCTGTTCGCCCATTAGGCAGCTTTAGAATATATCCTGCTTTCGGACATCGCGCCACGTCCCCTCTTCAAGGTCACCGAGGACAAGGTTACCGATTGCGGTCCGGATCAACCGCAGCGTCGGGTATCCTGCGGCCGCGGTCATCCGCCTCACCTGACGGTTTTTTCCCTCCGTCAGCGTCAGTTCGATCCAGGTTGTCGGAATCGCCTTACGAACGCGGATCGGCGGATCGCGGGGGGCGACGTCCGGCTGGGGATCGATAATCACCGCGCGGCAGGGCTTGCATTGATGACCGCGAATGGCGATCCCCTCCTGCAGCTGGCGAAGGGCATCGGCCGTCGGAATGCCCTCGACCTGCGCCCGGTAAACCCGTTTATGGGCGTTGTCGGGATCGAGTAGTTTTTTGATAAATACGCCGTCGTCACTGAGGATAAGCAAGCCTTCGCTATCCTTATCGAGACGCCCCGCCGCATAAATTTTTCCGGGCAGCGAGAACTCCGCAAGGGTACGCTGACCATCCTCCCCCGTAAACTGGCTGAGGACGCCCCAGGGCTTGTTGAAAGTGACAAATTTAGGCATTTTCCTGTCTTACCTCAGGCTTCGAAACAAAAAATGAACGGCGGCGCGCCCCATTTCGGATAGGCTCCGTGAATTCACCTTCACTGCATTCGGATAGGTGATATAGTCGATTATGGCCAGAAAATTTGATCGAATATAACCCAAATTGCGCCTTAAATTATCAAAATTTTAGGTAATTGATGGGAACCTAAGGCTAATTTCGAGCCGAAGGCTGTGATAAAAAACTCAGGATACGCGTTGTAAATGAACCAGAATTCGACAGCAACCGTCCGTTTTATCGGACGAAAGGAAGAAGACGCCCAGCAATTAAGCTGGCTGCTATCAAATGTTGGGAACAACCAGTTTTTGTTCGAACATGTCGCCAGCGTTCAGGATTTCATCAATGCCGGAATTCCGAATACCAGCGATATCATAATTTTTGACTTGACCGACACATCGTCCGGCCGATCTGACGCAATCGCCCTCTTGTGCCAAAAGATTCCCGAAACGCCTCTTGTGGTGCTTACCGATGACGAGGAGCTTGGACGGGAAGCCATTCGTCAAGGTGCCCAGGATTACCTGATCAAGGGACAACTTACCGCTGATACCATGTGCCGCAGCCTGCTCAACGCCATTCAACGGCACAGAGGTCATACCCGCGCGACTGATACGGCGCCGCTTCTGGATTCGGCAACGGCAGTCCTCAATCGCCTGCCAATTGGCGTCATCCTTGTGACCGCTGACGCTAAAATCCTGTTCTTCAACGGCAAGGCTAAACGATATCTGGAACGGGGCGACGGGCTTGTTGTCGGTCAGGACCGCGTCTGCCGGGCAACGTTACCGGGCGAAAACCGGACATTGGCTAAATTGCTGGCGAATGCCCTAACCCCGGACGGAGAGACAAACGACGGCGAATTTGCCATCTCACTAACCCGCATGGAAAGCGATTCCCCTTTAAACGTTATGGTGGCACCAATCGGCACCGGTGTGGCCGGAAAAGGGGCGGTTCTTTTCGTCTCTGATCCCGCCGAGCCCGTCGAATTCTCCATCGAAACCATTTGCCGGTTATACGGCCTGACACCGGCTGAAGGGCGATTAACCCTTGGCCTGACCAATGGTCATACGCTTGACACTCTCGCAGAAAAATGGGGGGTCAGCATGCATACGGTACGGTCCCAGCTTCGCCAGGTTTTTCGAAAAACCGATACCAGCCGACAGAGTGAAGTCGTTAAATTAATTCTGACGGGTCCCGCCGCCCTGCAGGCTGCACCGCGGCTCTAGACGCGGCGCCGATCAGCCTACTTTGCCTTTTCTCCATCATCGCTATCCGCGACCGGTTCCGAAAAATACTGCCAGCGTTCGCGGCCACCTCGGTTTTCAAGATAGTTGATCAGGGCACTGACCATTTTTCGGTCGAAGCGTGTATCCGCATCTTCCAGCAACTGCTTGACAGCAGCACTGAAACTAAGGGCGCCGCGATAGGCCCGCGGACTAACCATCCCGACGAAGGCATTGGCGACCGCGATAATCCGCGCCGCCTCACTGATTTCAGGGCCGGCAAGCCCGGCGGGCTGTCCACTGCCATCGTAATTTTCCTGCAACTGACGGAGAGTTGTCGAAACCGGCAAGTCGAACTCAACCTCGTCCAGCAGATCGGCGCTGGCAAACAAGCTATTGCGGATCGTTTCGATTTCCTTTTTGGAAAGGTTCTTCGTCTTTGTCAGCAAATCGGGCGGCACCAGTATCTTGCCTATATTCATCAGGTTACCGGCAATGTCGACCGTGCGCACCATATCTTCAGTTGCGCCCATTTCCTCAGCAATGGCGATGGCGACATTGGCTACGCGACGGGACTGGTCGGCAGAAAAAGGATCCCGTCGGTCGACGAATGCAACAAGGGTCGATACCAGACTGCGCAGGACCTTCTCACGGCGTTCGCGCGCAATGATGACATCGGAAATATCCTGAAAAACGGTCAGAACTTCCTTGCTGTTCACCCGTGATGACAACAAGGGAATGAAATCCGATTTCACAATTCGCCGCGCCTCGGCCTCACCGGACTCGCTGATCACGGTCCGGGGCTCGTAATCCGTACGCACCAGATTGGTCATTTCAATAATTTCCAGAGCCTTCGTTGGCCCGAGAACACTGGTAGCCTTTTTGCCCAGCATTTCTTCCTGTGAAATGTCGACATCATCCGCCGCGACCTTATTGGCAAAGGTATATTTATCCTCAGCATCGAAAACGGCAATCGCCGTCGGTTGCTGGTCCGTCACGATTTTAAGGAAGTCACTTCTTTCTTTGAGCTCCTCCGCCGCCTTTTTGTAACGGACGGCGAGTTCGGCCGCCCGTATTGATGTTCCATGGCGCCAAACGGCGACGACAGTTCCCGCAATCCCCACGATGAGGAGGATGAAGATGCCAAGCATGGTCGACAGCCGCCGATCGGTTTCGGCCAATGCCTCCTGTTCTGAGACTGTCCTGACCAGATACCAGGGGGCCACGGAAAGGGCGCGCCCTGTCACCAGAACCTTAGCCCCGAGGTAGTTTGTCGCGATTGTAAAATCACCCGGCCTGTCAATCACGAAGGCCGCAGCTAGATCTCCCTTCCCACTGAGTTTGCGGGTCAGAGCTTCGGTCCCGTCAACCAGCGGCGAAATATATTGCACCAGCGTACCATCGCGCCGCACCAGATAATTCTCCGACGTTTGCATGATATCGCCAGGTTGGTACAATAGTGGGTAAAGCGATGATTGCACCGTCCTGATTCCGATTATATAGCCAATGACGGATTTCGCCGCCCCATCTTCGCCCTGAACGGCAAAAACCGGCGAGACAAAGCCCATGGCCGGATCACCGTCGGCACCCTTGTAGAGATCGATCAGCGCCGGTTGCCCCTCGCTTGCCTTGGCCATCGCGGCACGGATGCCCGGGGTTAAAGGCGGCATATTGCCGCTTGATACTAAAAGTTTCCCCGTTGCATCGGTAAGGCCGATACCGGCCCGGCCGGGGCGCACGACATTGGCACGGATTTGCGGCTCTTCCGGCTCCCAGAACCCGCTCATCACCGCCTGGTTATTCAGAAGGTTTATCAGATACCCGGCTTCCGGAATTTCCGAAATTGAATTCCCGTTCTCAGAGGTCTCGATGACCAATTGCGTCAGGTAAACCTGCAAGGATGCATTATTTGCCAAAGCGCCAATAGACTCTTGCTGTTTTAGAAGCCATTCCTCAATGCTCGCGGTACGACTGTCGGCGACGATGCCAAGACGGATTTCCCAGTTCCTGATATCGCGCGACCGTTGCTCATCGACAAAGACAAATGTCCCCCAGATACCGGCCGCGACGACGGCAATCAGCAGGAAGACGGCAACTCCCAGGGACTTGTATGTCTTTCCCTTTTCCGTGTCTCTTACTTGTAATTCCGACATTTCCAGTCCCGGTTATATATTTCACATAGCGACAGACTGCCGCAAAACCCTTTAAGATAGGTAAATCAGGCGGCGACAGCCTACGATACAAACGATAATTCTTACAATTATATTACCGGTCATCGTTAATGTTTGTTAATCATTTGTTGTTCATAATACCACGGCAACGCAGAAAAAATTTATCGCCACAAAAAAGGGAAAGTCGGGAATACCTCAGGTGAGACAGTCTAAAATGAAATTCAGTGTTCTCCTTCAGTCGATTGTTCTTGGATGCGGCCTGCTTTTAACGCCCCTGATTTCCGAAGCTGATGCGGTTGGCCTCTTTAACTATCAGGCGACCCCCTATTCTGGTTTAAAACCCTTTCCGAAATGGCGAAAAGTCCTTGAGCATTACAAGGATATCCCCGGAGATTGTGTGCCTGGGCAATATAACAGATGCGCCTATCAAAAATGGGAGGCGCTCATCAAGCAATGGGAGAAATTGCCGAAGAGGGAGCAACTCGACCAAGTCAACCGGCATATGAACCTGTTTCGCTACGTGCTTGATCCCATTAACTGGGGCGTTCACGATTACTGGGAAATTCCGAAGGAGTTCTTCGCCCGGTTCGGCGATTGCGAAGACTACGCAATTGCCAAGTATTTCACCCTGCGGGCGCTTGGCTGGGAGGCTGCGGACATGAAGATTGTTGTCCTGCAGGACATGAACCTAGGCATCGCCCATGCTATTCTCGTGGTCGATTTCGAAGGCAAAAGATTGGTACTCGACAATCAGATCGGCCAGGTTGTCGACTCCAAACGGATCCTTCATTACCGGCCAATTTACTCCGTCAACGAAATCGGCTGGTGGCGCCACCATCCAAAATAACAATCTTCAGGTAATTCCCGGAAAAGCCTCCGTCGGCATCATTGTTTTTTCAGTAACGATGCTTCGCCCGGAAGTGCGACCCCAAGGGCGGAATTAAGACGCCCCATGGTTGCGAGCAGCCGGTATTTTGCGAAAAGAACGGAATATTCTACCGTCACCAGAGAGGTTCGGGAATTGAATAATTCATTGTCGGCGTCCAGCAGATCAAGCAAGTCACGCTGCCCGATCTCGAACTCTTGACCGTAAGTTGAAGCCACCTGTCCGTTAGCAACAACCTGATTGGCAAGGACCTCGGCCCGGGCCTGGGAGCGGGCCAGCGTGCTCCAGCTTCGGCGAACTTCTTCCTCGACGAGGCGGACAAACCGCAGTTTGCGCTGTTCCGTTTCTGACTTGCGAGCGATCGCTTCTTTTTCACGGCCTTCATCAATTCCGCCGCGATACAGGTTGTAGCGCATCCTGACCATTGCCAGGAAATCATCATTATGGCCCCGAACGCCGTCAAGATTATTATCGGCCGAAGCCCCGACTTCCAGGTTTATGGTGGGGTAATAACTTGCCTGTGTTCCCTTGATTTCGGCCTCTGATGTCTTGATGTCAGAGGTTGCATATTTGATGTCCGGATTATTCTCAAGAGCGGTCGCGACGATATCATCTATATTGTCTGGTACTGTGCTTTCGTCAAATGACGGAAGCTGCAGGTTGGCAGGCTGAATCCCGACAACGCGTAAATATGTAATTTGAGAATCGTCCAGCGCCCGAAGAGTTTCGACAAGCGTGTCCTGTGCTGCAGCTAATCGCGCCACCGCTTGTTGGTCATCGCCAATACCGCTTTGTCCGGCATCTACCCGATCCTTAATTTCCGACAGTGTCGTGCGATGCTTTTCGACATTATCTTTGGCAAGCCGGACAATCTCCATGCTGCGCAGGGTGTCAAGGTAGGCGCGGACCGCATCAAGCCCGATTGCTTCTGCCCGCTCCTGCACGCGGTAGGCGGCGCTGTCGACACGGTTTTCCTGGCGATCGACTTCGGAAGAACGAAACCCGCCATCAAAGAGCGTCTGGACCACCAGCAAGCTGGATTCGGTACGTCCGAGATCCTCGTTATCGATGGTAACCGTGTCAGTCCATTCCCAGCCAGCGCCAGCAGCAAGATCAACAGTGGGGTAATAAAGGCCTTCCGCCTGTCTCAATTCCTGATCGACAGCCCGCCGATTAGCCGAGGCTTCGCCAATTTCAGGATATGTCGAAACGGTCAGTTGCACAGCTTCTTCAAGAGTTTCCGATTGGGCTGCGCCCACTAGCAGAAAGCTCCCGAAGACAGCCGACAAAATACTGGATGAAAGGACATATTTCACCTTCACCATATTACTTCTGAACTCCATGCCCCTCTCCCAATACCTAAACGTGCCTTCATTCTCAAAAATCAGATTTCATCCGTGTTCTCGACTATTCTCCTACGGATAGCAAGGGAACAGTTAAAAGATGTGTCTAAATTTATCATTAAAATTACCGGAAAATCCCACTGACAATCAACTTTATACAGGAAATGGGCTGTAAATTGCGGGACGCCCTTGCCCTTTGTGGCCTAAATACAACAGATTTTCCGGGCGGCTTTAAACTGAAATCGCAGCGATGCAAATACGATATGAAATACAACCCAACGTCCGTTTCGAACCCCATACGGCGTGAAGGTGACTTAATAGTTGCATGTCCGCTCGGTCAATTAGCCCAGCAATTTATGGTTAATTTAGTTGAAATGACGTCAAAAAAGTTCCACGCTACCCTGCGGCTTTTGGCGTAGACCGGTCTGCAGGATAACATGGTGGAGGAACAGGTTAACAGTCTTCTTGTAAATCATTGGGATTAATTGATATTTTTTCCAGATTTGTTAACAGGTTTTTCACGAAATGAGCGTTGAATTGGACTGTAAAACAATGAAATCAAAAAGACGGGGTTGCCAATCAATTATAAATTGAACGCGGTACGGCCTGAACGCCGACATTCCCGGCGATGGAGCCAGCGATGGAGATTTTAGCAGTCCGGATAAGGCTTCTTTGAGGCTCCCTAACACCGTGGGGCGTTGACGATATTACGCCCATTTGTGGAAAAAGTAGAATATGGCAGACAACAAGGAAAACTCCGTACCCCGTAAATTAAAAAAGTCGCTGGCCTTGGATCATGAGATGGCAAACGAGCTTTTTACGACCAAGGACGGGGAGCAGAAACAGCAGCCCCAAATCTCGCACGAAGAAGCCGTGAAGGCGGCAACGTTTAGCCGACAGGAAAGTGAGGCTAAACTCACTGTCAGTGAGGAAAAAACGGAGAATTGGCAGGTTGAACTTTCCGAGGTGCGGCGGGCGGACCAGGACTGCCTTCTTGGCTGCCTGACGGCGATCACAAAATTATTCGATGATCCGCGGACGGATGACGCCCTGATCTACGGGCTCCCGTTGGAAGACAATAAATTGACGCCGAAACTATTCGTGCGTGCCGCGGAGCGGGTCGGCATCAGTGCCCGAATTTCAAACCGGCGTCTCGACAAGATCCCGGCCGTCGTGCTGCCCTGCGTCATCCTGATGAAAGAGCGCCGGGCCTGTGTCCTGCTGTCCCGGACAACCGATCAGGCAAAAGTAATCTTTCCCGAAACCGGCGAAGGAATGGAAACCATCCCGCTTGCGGAACTCGAAGAGCTTTACGCCGGCTATGCAATCCTGGTGCGTCCGAACTTCAAGCACCGGGTCGACAAGGATGAAAAGCTGCTCGACCGGACCGGCTCCTGGTTCTGGGGCACGATGTGGCAGTTCTGGCCGACATACCTCCAGGTCATCATTGCCGCCTTCCTGATTAACAGCTTCGCCCTCGCCAGCCCGCTATTCATCATGAATGTTTATGACCGTGTCGTTCCCAACCGCGCCCTCGAAACCCTTTGGGTTCTTGCCATCGGCGTGGTGACTGTCATTGCATTTGATTTCCTGTTGAAATCACTTAGGGCGTATTTCGTCGATAATGCCGGCAAGCGAGCAGATGTCCTCCTCTCAAGCCGGATATTCGAACAGGTATTGAATATACAGATCAAGGCGCGCCCCGCCTCTGCCGGGGCCTTTGCCAATCATTTGCGCGAATTTGAAACATTGCGGGATTTTTTCACCTCCGTTACGGTAACCGCGCTGGTCGACCTACCGTTCCTTGGAATATTCCTGTTTATAATCTACCTGATCGGAGGCTCGATCGTGATTATTCCGGCCACCGCCATTCCGATCGTCCTGATGATCGGCTTGTTCCTGCAATGGCCCATGCGCCGGGCCATCGCCCGGACCACTGAAGAAGCCTCAATGAAACACGGCGTGATAATCGAGACAATTTCCGCCCTTGATACGGTCAAGAGCATGGGAATTGAAGGGCATATGCAAAAGGAATGGGAGAGATTTGTAGGTAAAACCGCCGAGACAAGCGTTGCCGCGCGATTTTTTTCCGGCCTCGGGATCAATCTGTCCGCTGCATCCATGCAACTGGTGACCGTCGGCGTTGTTGTTTACGGCGTCATACAGATGAGCCACCCGGATTCAACCATGACCGTTGGCGCCCTCATTGCCTCAACCATCCTTACCGGACGGACAATGGCCCCGCTTGGCCAGATTGCCGGGCTTCTGACACGCATGAACCAGGCGATGGTTGCCCTGAAGGGACTCAATCACATTATGGCACTCCCGGTAGAGCGCGGGGCTGAAAAACGACAGCTGAGCCGACCGAATATTCAGGGCAATATTGAATTCAAGGATGTTACGTTCAAATATCCGGGCAGTAACCTCCCCTCACTCAGCAACGTCTCGTTTAAAATAAACGCCGGGGAAAAGGTGGGCATCATTGGTCCGGTCGGATCGGGAAAGACGACGATTTCCAGGCTGCTGATCAATCTGTACGAGCCCGACGAAGGGTCGATCCTGATCGACGGCACGGACATCCGACAAATTGATCCATCGGATATTCGCCGCAGCGTCGGCAGTGTCATGCAGGATATCACCCTCTTTCAGGCTACGGTCCGGCAAAATATCACTATGGGCCATCCTCAGGCCGATGACGAAATGATCCTGAAGGCGGCGCAACTGTCCGGCGTTCATGACTTTATCAGCCGCCATCCGCATGGGTACGATCTTCATGTCGGTGAAAAAGGCGCAACAATGTCGGGGGGCCAGAGGCAAAGTATCGGGCTTGCCCGGGCCCTGCTTCCCAACCCGCCGATCCTGATGCTGGACGAACCGACCAGCGCCATGGACCTGAATTCGGAGCGGCGTCTGATCAGTCGCCTTCGCGGCTATATGGAAAACAAGACGGTTTTGCTGGTCACCCACAGAACTTCACTGTTTTCTTTGGTCGACCGGATCATTGTGCTGGGGAATGGGAAAATAGCTGCCGACGGCCCGCGCGATGAAATCCTGAAACTTGGCCAGCCCGGACAGGCGCAACCGCTGCGGATGTCTGCGTCGATTACCAAATCACCGTTAAACGGACCGAAGGATCAATGATGTCCGGAAAATTGCAATGGAATGATTCAGACTTTGCCTCTGACGTGATTGCGGCAAAAATCCAGGGTCCGCATCCCCGCGCCTTCCTGCTCCTGATCGGTGTCGTCGCGTTTTTTGTCGTCGCCTTCATTTGGGCGGACAATGCGATCCTGGACGAAGTGACTCGCGGCGAGGGCAAGGTCGTGCCCTCGAGCCAGGTTCAGGTCATCCAGAATCTCGAAGGCGGTATCCTTCGCGAATTGCTTGTCCACGAAGGAGATATCGTTGAAAAGGGGCAAATCCTACTTCGGATAGATGATACCGGATATGCGTCCCGCGCCGGCGAGATTGAATCGAATTACCTAAACCTGATGGGCCGGATCGCCCGGCTGGAAGCCGAAGCCACGGGAAAGGCGCCAACCTACCCCGCCGAATTACTGGCCGAGCGCAAGGATATTTCCATACGCGAACAGAATTTATTCAACGCGCGACAGGCGGAACTTCAATCCCAGATTCAGATTCTTCGCCAGCAGGCGCAACAGCGAAACCAGGAAATCGAAGAAATAAACGGGCAATTAAAGCAGTTGAAGGCCAGTCTCGCACTGGCAAACGAGGAATGGGAAATAACCGAGCCTCTCGTCGTCAAGGGAATTGTCCCGAAAGTGCAATCGCTTAAATTGCGCCGCGAGATTAATGATCTGCAAGGCAAGATTTCTGCCTCCCGGCTTTCTATACCGAGAGTGGAGGGAGCGCTGAAGGAGGCAAACCAGCGAATTGAGGAGAAGATCCTCAATTTCAGAAGCCTTGCCTCCCAGGAATTGGGCCAGACCCGGGCCGAATATGAAGCGGCGCGGCAGGAAATCCTGGGTGTAAAAGATCGGGTTGCCAGAACCGATGTCCGCTCTCCCGTGACCGGGGAAGTCAAGGAACTGAAAATCCAGACCATCGGCGGGGTGGTAAGACCGGGGCAGGATATTATCGAGATCGTCCCGATCGATGACAGCCTGCTGGTCGAGGCCCGTGTCCGACCGTCGGACATAGCCTTTCTGCGACCAGGGCAAAAGGCGACCGTAAAAATCACTGCCTATGATTACTCGATTTACGGCGGGCTTCCGGCAAAGCTCGAACGGATAAGTGCCGATACAATCATTGATGAGAAAACCGGCGAAAGCTTTTATCAGATCACCGTTCGTACGGACCAGAATTACCTGTTGAGAGGCGAGAGTAAATTTCCGATTATCCCGGGCATGGTGGCCTCCGTTGATATTCTCACTGGCCATAAAACGGTGCTCGACTATATTCTGAAGCCGATCCTGAAAACCCGTGACATGGCGATGAGGGAACGTTGATGAGCTGTTTCCAGCGCCGTCATATCGCTGCTGCCGTGATGGTGGTTGTCAGTTTGCTGCCTGCTCCCGCTGCGCTCGCCGATACAAGTACGAACGCCGAGGTCAATCAGGAGGGCCTGTTCGGGATGATTGAAATTTCATCGGCAAATCTTTCCGCGCTTCCGCAATGGCAACATGTTGTTAAAAGTTTTCCTGAACTTGCCACAGCCGCTGCCGAATGCGATGCCAGAATACAGGCCTGTCAGTCACAGCAAATGACCTTGTGGCGGGCAAAAATTGCTGAATTGATGCGGACGGATAAGCGCATTCAGCTGCAGGAGATCAACCGCTTCCTGAACGGCTGGAAGCACACGGCAGATATTAAGGAAGGGGTGACAGACAGCCGCTGGGCAACGCCGCTTGAATTCATCCCGAACGGCGGCCGTTCGGAAGATTTCGCCATTATGAAGTATGTCAGCCTAAAAGAATTGGGGTTCAGCCCCCTCGCCATGCGGATCGTCGTTACCAATGACGTTTTAAGAAACAAGTCTCATACCATATTAAGCGTGTCATTACGTGGCAAACGTTTTATCCTGGACAGCCTGAGTGATACGATTCTGAATGAAAACCTCGTGCGGTATTATGTTCCACTCTATTCCGTAAATGAAAAGAGAAGATGGGCCCATATTCCAAGGGATTTCCTGTCCGTGCAGTTGGCGCAAGGAGTTAAAGTTGATGAATAACTCAACCATAAATCAGGAGTTAAACAGCTTTCTGCCGGATAATGTGCCAAATGATGAGGAACTGGCGATCAAGACGCCTTGGAAAATCGGGTTGCTGCTTTTCGTCCTGCTCGCCCTACTTTCCTATTTCACCTGCGACTACGCGATCGAGACGCGAAAACAGGAAGTCCTGACGGAAGTCCAGAAGCGGCTGGATGTCAGTGCGACTGGCAAGGCGAAGGTTATCGAAACATGGCTCGCGGCAACGGCGCAACGGGCCGACAGAATTGCCGATAACGATCTGTTTCAGCTTTTTGCCACCGAAGTGAATCTCGCGAGCGACGGCAAGCTGCCGAAGCCACTTGCCGACCAGCTGCCCTATATGCAAAATGCGTTCACAACTTTTGCCAACCAGGACAGTCTTCTCGGTGCCTATTTGATTGGAAAGGATGGCCGCGCCTATCTTTCCTCCGGCGACGCCCCCGCGCTCAATGATTTCCAGCGCAATCAGGCGCGGACGCAATATACTGGCGAGACAATCACTTTTCTTCCGATGCGCGCGACGGAGGTGGGGCTCGTCTTTGATTTTATGGTGCCGATAAAGGCCGCGCAATCAGGCGTGGCTAAGGACAAGCCGGATATTGTCGGCGTCCTACTGATAACGGTTCCAGCGTCAAAACAACTTGCCGAATTCCTGACCCCCGCCCCTTTCTCGGACCAGCGTAATGTGCCACGCCTTTTTCAGATTCGCGACGGCAGATTTTATGAACTTTATCCGTCAAAACTGCCCTATATCGCGAACGGGGCTGCGCCATTTAGTCCGGACTCTCTCGGATTCCAGACTGTTTTACCTACCAACGAGCCCCTGTTCTATATTTCGGGGGCCGCGATAGCGGGAACTAATCTCGTCATATTTCAACAGATACGCAGTGCGGACGCCCTTGTCGGTCTCGGGACTTACAGTTTGTTTATTTCTGGGTTGGCTATCAGTTTCATCGTCATAATTTTCAGCGTTCTGATTGCCATCTGGCTGACGCTGAAGGGGCAGAATGCGCGGGCACTGGCAACCCAGTATAAAGACCTTGCCGCCCAGATAAATGTCCAGCGGCGGCTTCTTGGCAGTATCAACAACACAATTGACGAACTCATCAGCCTCACAGATCCCGAGGGAAGCTATATCTATGCCAATCCGTCGCTGGCAAGGTTTGCCGACACGCCGCTTCGCTCGATTCCCGGAAAAACCGACAGAGACTTGTTTGGGGAGAAGGCGGCGCGTGAGCTGGCCGAATATGACCATAAGGCGATCGCGACGGAGCAGACGGTTAATGCCTTCGTGGAAATTGAAACTCTCTCCGGAACGCGGACCTTACGCACCGCCAAATCACGGTTCCTGAATGACGATGGGGTTTTCATCGGCATTGTTACCGTCAGCAGCGATATCACCGAATATGTCGAGTTCCAGCGCCGCAAGGAGGAAATGAGCCAGAAGGCAAATAATGTCCTCGCCCGCATGGTCGAGGCGAATGATCCCTATCTCTTTGGTCATTCGGGCCAAATGGGCGAGCTCGCCAACCGGGTTGCGGCCCTTATGGGACTATCAGAGGAAATGAAGCGGGTTATCAAGACGAGCGCCCAATTGTCACAAATCGGAAAAATTTCTATACCACGGAATATCCGGGTTAAGGAATCAAGATTGACCGAGGACGAACAGAAGATCATGCAAAAGCATGTCTATGTTGCCGAGAAAATTCTCGTCGAGGCAGGGCTTGAAAAAGCGATTATCGATGCGATTACGCAAATTAATGAACATCTCGACGGGAGTGGTTATCCAAATGGCTTGAATGACAGCGAGATTGACATGCCTGCCCGTATCCTCGGCATGGCGGACATTCTGATCGCCCGCATCTCGCCGCGCTCCTATCGCAAGGCGATCACTATCGATGAAGCAATCCGTGTCTTTCGGAATAATCCGGAAAAATATGATCAGAAAATTGTCGAAGCGCTCGTCAGCGTTTTTGAAACAGAGGCCGGCGCAGCATTCAAGGAACGTCTGTCAGAGACCGGAACCACTTGAGCCGCGGAATAGACCTACCTCAGGATTCGTCCGAAACAATTACGGATTTGAGAATCCCATGGGAATGCGCGTCCAGGTTCTCGCCGCCCTCCGGCATGGTTTCGATGGTCAGTTCGGCGCCGGAAATTATCAGTGTTTCCGCGCCGCCCTCACTCCCAGCGATAAATTCCATCCCGCCGGACCCATGTTCCGCCGCAATATTCAATGCATCGAACAAGGCATCAAGATCAACAACATCGCTCTGTCCGAAATCGAGAAAATCCGCTACGGACGCCTCCGCGCCTTCGGGAACCGTTGGTACAATGCTTTCGCTCTGCCCGGAACCATTTTCATGCCCGAAATCGTTTTCGTGATTGTCATTTATTCCCATGACTTCCTCGATCATCCAAGTTTAAATCAAAAATATACACCCTATTTCAGGAACAATAATCGACCTCACGTCCCTATTGCATCCCCTGTTTGAGGTATAATACAACAAATTTTGACTATTTTTCGTAAATTTTTATATACCCGGCCTGCTTATTATTGATTTACAGCTAATTTACGTCGAAAATTGTCAACGGAGACAGCGATACCGATGTCCTGTTCTTCAGGGCGCGTCACCGTCGCCACATGAATACCAATAAGCGAATACCGATGGCCATCCCGCATCAGTATCGGCGAGCCAGAATCGCCATTTGTTGCGTCACAGCGGTGCAAAATGACAGGCTCCTTCCCCACCCCCGTTTTCTGTACACCAAGAAGATCGCAATCCATATCGCTGGTCAGAATATGCGGGATATCCTTGCTGTATCCCGCCTGCAGGAAGGTTGCCCCCGGACGCGGCTGTTTTATCCGGGCAGCATCGAACGGCACGGGACGAATGTACCCGTAGGTCTGTCCCAGCGGCACCTTGAGGGTCACAAGCGCCCAATCGTCGGCAAGGGGCGGCTTTTTGCCTCCCCTCATTAATGGCGGACCGCTTACGAGAGAATAGCTGACGATTTCCGTCTGCGCCTCATATAGTCCTTTTTCATATCCGAGGACAAAATGAAAGCCGCTTGGCACAGCCCATTTTTGCCGCTGTTTATCCCAAAAACAATGCGCCGCCGTCACCACCTCGGACGGTCCGACGAGAATTCCCGTGCAAAAACTTCCGTTATTGTTCAGCCGACCGATCATCTTCCAGGGCGCGGCTGTAATGTCAACGCGCACCCGATCATCATGGCCCTTGATACCTCTGATATGCAGCGGTTTCTTTTCGATGGATTTATCTGTGGCCATCGCCGTGGCTGTCAGCGGCGCCAAAAAGACTGTCGCCAGCAAAATCCGGCCAAGCCATTTGACAATCCGTCTGTAAACTATCATCCGCCGTCCTTTTACTTTTTCTAAAAAACAGTATGCGTTCAGGGTAGCTGCCTGAAAATTGACATTTAATTCTTATAAAAAAACACGTGAAACCCTCAACAAGCGACCGGTTCTCTGTTAGATTATATAAATCACGATTGCCAGACATTCAGGCAATCTTACTCCAGATAAGTCACGGCAAATGCATCAACTGACGGATATCGCCATTATTGCCACGGTCGCCCTTGTCTTCGGACTGGTGATGACGCGCCTTAAGCAGCCGGCGATTGTCGGTTATCTGCTGACGGGGATGGTCCTCGGCCGCTCGGTTTTCGGCTTTGTCGAAGACAGGGCCAATGTCAGCATCCTTGCCGAACTTGGCGTTTTACTGCTGCTCTACCTGATCGGTATGGAGCTTAATCTCAAATCCTTCATGCGCATATGGAAAACCGCAATTGGTGGCGTTTTCCTCCAAGTCGCAGTCGCTTACGCGATCGTTGGGCTGATCGCGCTGTATCTGGACTGGCCCTGGCAACTGACGCTGTTGCTCGCCTTCAGCCTGTCAATCAGTTCAACCGCTGTTGCTGTTAAAATTCTGGAGGACATCGGCGAATTGCACCAGCGCACGGGCAATATTGCTGTTGGCCTGTTGATCGCGCAGGATCTTGCCGTCGTGCCGATGCTGCTGATCGTCGGCAGCATGTCAGGGGAGGCCTTGAATGTACCAGTCCTGATTTTGACGATTGCCTTTGCCATTGCTTTCCTGATCGGGCTGATCCTGTTTCTCAATCAGCGGGAGCGTATTCATCTGCCGTTTTTGAAACTTATTTCTGGGCATGCGGATCTAACCCCGCTGTTTGGCATCGTCTTTTGTCTCGGGTTGGCCGCGATCAGCGGTCTTGTCGGAACCTCCCCCGCCTTCGGCGCGTTTCTTGCCGGCCTGATCATCGGCAACAGTCAGGAGCGCAAACGCATTGTCGAGGCGACCCAGCCGATCCAGTCAATTCTGCTGATGATTTTTTTCCTGTCCATTGGGCTGCTTATCGACCTTACCTATATTTTGAACAATTTCGTTCTTGTCCTGGTGATGTTACTCGTTGTTGTCGTCGGGAAAACCGCGATCAATATCATTATCTTGCGCGTGACTGGCGTTGACTGGCGGTCAGCCTTTATCGCCGGCACGGCGCTCGGTCAAATTGGTGAATTCTCGTTTCTGCTGATGGCGAGCGGCGAAGACAGTCATTATGTATCCAGTGACATTTCGCAATTGCTGATCACAGTGATTGCTCTCAGCCTGATGATCAGTCCGCTGTGGCTGTTGACAGCCCGCCGGGCCCAACAAGTCGCCGCCGGGCAGGCAGGGAATTTTCAAATTGTCTGGCATAAGCTCTACGGCAGGGAAACCATCGTCGTCGTGCAGGCATCGCGGACGACGGTTGGGTTCATTAAAGGTCTCACTCCCGGCAAGTGGCGGCGAAACCGCGCGGGCGATATCAACAGCGAAACGCCGCCCTCACCGCAAAAATCCGAGGACTCGGAAAATATTATCCAAAGTGAGGACGCCGCAACCTATCAGGCGTTATTGGAAGGGGACCGGCAACTATCGCACGATGCCGATGAAATTCCGCCCCGGGACCGGGAGAAATGAACTAGAGACAGCTCGACAAACGAATGATCGCGTTTCCGGCGGCAGCGAAACACACATCCGCGGCCGAGGTTGAATATTCCCAGATTTCTGTTGTGCCCGTTTTGCTGATCCTGTCGGCCGGTCCGAGGGCGGTTCTAACCTCTTCCGGTGTTGTCAGGCCTTTGACCTTGGCCAATGTCCCATCATGGTCCCGTTGCTCGCAAGCCCCCAGAGCCAGAACAAAAACCATAAGAACCAGTAACTTTAACTTCCGTGCCATATACATTTTCCTGCGAAGGTCTTGTCAGACCTTCCCCGTCACTATAGATTCTATACAACCCAATACTTAACGCTGAACTCTTACAATAATCCTAAGAAACTCTGGATATAAAAATGGCGTCGAACCGGATTCAGGACATAATCGAATTCTGGTTTTTACCGGAAACCAATGACGCGTTTGGCAAGCCGCGCGCAGAATGGTTCGAGAAAAACTCCGAGTTTGATGCTGAGATTCGAAACCGGTTTAACGATGATTTCGAAAGCGCGATCTCGGGCAGGCTTCTTTCCTGGACAGAATGTGCCAAAGGCTCGCTCGCACTGATCCTGCTGTTCGATCAATTCACCCGCAACATGTTTCGCGACGACGCCCGGGCCTTTTCTGCCGATGGCAAGGCCCGCGAACTGGCCCGTCATATGCTGTCCAGCGGCCAGTACAACGAGCTTGCTCCCATTTACAAATCATTTGCCCTCCTCCCTTTCGAGCATAGTGAGGATATGGAAGACCAGAAACTGTCAGTGAAACTCTTTACCGAGCTCGGGAATGATGGATCTCTGGATTATGCGCAGCGACATTATGATATCATTAAACAGTTCGGCCGGTTCCCACATCGCAACAAAATATTGGGGCGGCAAAATACACCCGCGGAAGAGGCGTTTCTGAAACAGCCCAATTCCTCATTTTAGAAACGCAAATGCTTTCCCCTGGAAAGCTGTTGTGAACTCATCGAATTCGAAAGGCAGTTTTATGGCTAGTTTATCTTCCCAGGTCATCATCGTTACCGGCGCTAGCCGGGGCATCGGCGCCGCTGCTGCTGTCGCCCTTGCCGCCGAGGGCGCCAAGCTCTGCGTGAGCGCACGATCGGCTGCCTCCTGCAGCGGAACGCTGGAACAGATTAAAAATGCCGGTGGTGATGCCTTTGCTGCAAGTTGCGACGTCTCGGACTATGCCGCCGTTGAAAAACTGGTTGCCGAAACGATGGATCGCTATGGCCGCCTGAATGCGTTGATTAACAATGCCGGCATCGTTGACCCGATCAGCAGGCTTGACACAAGCGACCCCGAGGACTGGGCACGCAATATCACCGTTAATCTTGTCGGTGTCTATCATGGCACCCGCGCGGTGTTGCCACACTTCCAGAGCCAGAAATCCGGTGTCATCATCAATATTAGCTCCGGCGCCGCCCATAACCCCATGGAAGGCTGGAGCGCATATTGCGCGGGCAAGGCCGGGGTTTATATGCTAACCCGCGCCACGGCCCTTGAGGCAGGCGATGCGGGCGTTCGCGTCTATGGATTTGCGCCGGGCGTGGTGGATACAGAAATGCAAGTGCTTATTCGCGCCTCCGGCATCAACCCGGTCAGCCAGATCCCGCGGGATAATCTCGCCGCCGCCGAAGACCCGGCAAAGGCCATCGCCTGGCTTTGCAGCGACGCCGCCGCGGACCTTGCCGGTCAGGAACTGAGCATCCGTGACGAAGACCTCCGCAAACGGATTGGACTGCCGCTATGAGACGCCCTCATGCGCCATTGTGTTTCCAGAAATGCGCAATGTCGGCGGCAGAGAGGCTGAACACATCGTTGATATCCACCTGATAAAAGCGAACAAGCTCAACCAACAGGTGTAATTCGTTAAGGTAATCCCGTTCACGCTGGAACTGCTCGCAGATTTCCTGGTCGGTCATCATATGCAGGGAGCGGAGCAGCATGATAACGCGCTCGCGGTTGGCGGCCACGGACTGATCGGCAGACCGCGCCGCCAGAGCAACAAATTTATCGCTGGCACTGACCAGCTTTTCAGCGGGATACAGTAGAACGCTGGAGCGGACAAAGCGGTTGCACAATTTCGAGATTAGTCGGTTTGGAGACGGGAGATGCTGCTTCAGATATTTTCGCACTACCATGCGGCGGCAAAACACCAGTTTTCGTGGCATAATCCTTGATAACCGAACAAATGCCGGGGCATAGGCCAACAGTTGTGACAACGTCATCATTTTTTCAAGAAACCTGTATTCGGCGAGCCAGAATCGCCGCCCGGATGCGGATAGGCGTGCGAGTTCGCCCTCAACTTCCCCCCGGAGGAGGTTTCGAGCTGCGTTTTCTTCAAATATCATCCTGTCATCAAAACTACGGGTAATCCTGTTTTCAATCAGGAACGGCCGCGACCAGCATGGCTTCGGCAGTGAAGATTGCTTCCACAGCAGGTTTTTTCTCGGCTTCAGCAAGTCCGAGGCCGTTAACTTCGTTTCGCGATGTCTCATGGTTTTTAGGCGTCTTATGAACTCTCAGCAGGTGACCGTTCAGACGTATAAAACCCGATCCTTGTGATAAATTGGGAGGGAAATTCAGGCGGAAATTGTGGTCACTGGCATTTGGATAGGACCATCTTTTCGCTTGTTCCAGAATTGCGCGACATAGGGATTATCTGAAGTCGCTGCTTCCTGAACATCGCCGGTCCAGACGACGCGGCCTTCATGCAGCATGGCAATCCGGTCAGAAATAATCCGCGCCGTCAGCAGGTTACTCGTAATTGCAATCACCGTGCTGCCGAGTTCCCGAACGTTATTAAATATCTGGTCATTGATGACATTGCTCATGATCGGGTCGAGACCAGCGGTCGGCTCATCCAGAAACAGAACCGGCGGATCCCCGGCAATCGCCCGGGCAAAGCCGACGCGCTTCTGCATGCCGCCAGAAAGCTCCGCCGGAAATAAATCAGCGATTTCGGGTGACAGGCCAACCGCCCGCAACTTGGCAATTGCCACTTTTTTCACGTCGCTTTTACGCGCGCCGGGCTGTTGCAAAAGACGAAACCCAATATTTTCCCAGACCGGCAAGCCGTCGAACAGGCCGGATCGCTGAAAAAGGATGCCGAAATTCTTGAAAAACTCCGCTCGGTCCCGCTCCGGCATTTGGCTTACTTCAATCCCATCCAGCTGGATGGAGCCGCTATCCGGCGTTACCAGCCCGAGAATACATTTCAGGGTCAGCGACTTACCTGCCCCGGATGGGCCAATCAGCGTCAGAATCTCGCCGGTTTTCACCTCGAGGTTAATCCCGTTCAGAACGGTGACGCCATCAAAGCTTTTATACAGGTCCTTAACGACAATCTTATTTTTTGCTGCGTCCGTCATGGCGACAAAACTACAGGATAAATTTGCGAAAACAAGCGTCATTCTGTTATGAGGAAGCGGTTTTCATCAAGTCGAGGCGCAATGATCCAACCGTTCCCCAACAATTCCAACAACACACTCCCGGATCTTGGCGGCGACCTTGCCTGGGCGGCCGCCCGCTATCGGCGCGACATAGCTGACTGGCTCGATCTCAGCACCGGTATTAATCCAACCCCTTATGCGCTGCCGTTGATACCACAACAGGCATGGAACTCCCTGCCCTCCCGCGACCGGGAGCAAGAGGTACTCACGGCGGCAAGGGCCTACTACCGCGTACCGTCGGAGGTTAGCATTCTAGCGCTGCCCGGCACCCAGTCGGCCATTCAGCTCCTCCCGCGAATCCTGCCGACATCCAACGTGGATATCCTAACCCCGACCTATTCCGAGCATGCCATCTGCTGGTCGCGGGCAGGCCACCGGGTGCGAGAGATTGAACGGCTGCACGAGATCGATCTATCAACCCGGATTGTTGTCCTTGTTCATCCCAACAATCCGGATGGCCGGACATATCCCCTGCCAGAACTAATCGCACTCGCGGCCACGCTTCATCAGAGGGGCGGCTGGCTGATCGTCGACGAGGCCTTTGCCGACACCGACCCCGATATCTCTCTCGCCCCGGTGATGGATGAAGCTGGACCTATTGTTCTTAAATCATTCGGCAAATTCTTTGGCCTTGCCGGGCTTCGGCTCGGCTTTCTCGCTGGTCCGGACCGGATCACGCAAATAATAAGTGCGGAACTGGGCCCTTGGGCGGTGAGCGGCATCGCGCTTGAGGTCGGCGCGGTGGCGCTTGGCGATGCATTCTGGATCGCCGCGACCCGTGCCCGATTGCGGCAATCGGCCCGCCGCCTGACAGTCCTCCTCACAGAAAACGATCTTCCGGTAATCGGCGGAACCGATCT
Organism: Sneathiella sp.; assembly: GCF_041689005.1. Lineage (GTDB taxonomy): Bacteria > Pseudomonadota > Alphaproteobacteria > Sneathiellales > Sneathiellaceae > Sneathiella. The sequence continues at coordinate 4,129 of NZ_JBDNHC010000031.1, read as the reverse complement.
TTTCTGTCTGGTGGAAACACGAAACGCCCCGACGGTTTTTCATCGTCTTTGCGAGGCGGGCATCCTCTGCCGCATTTTTTCTGGACGAGACACCGTTCTGAGATTCGGCCTGCCAGGAACGGAAACAGACTGGTCGCGGCTGGCGGCGGCTCTTGCCGAATGGCGAAAATAACACCGTTCGGGTGCTAACGGATTGACAGGAAGCGCATTCCGCCTTAGCGTCCGGGTCGATGGTTCCCAATCCGGGATTATAAGGGAATGCGGTGCGATTTTCGGATCTATGCCGCGGCTGTCCCCGCAACTGTAAGCGATTAGCCTGCACAGACAACCACTGAGAGATCGGGAAGGTATGTGCCGGTGCCATTCGCAAGCCAGGAGACCTGCCATCACATTTGTCAATTTCTGCTGCATGACGGAGGATCATGATGAGCGTAGCTGCTTTGCGACCCAATCACTGGACTTCCGAAGGCCCTTTCATCAGGGCCCGCGCGGTTGCTTGCGATGACCTGAATTTTCCCAAACACAGTACCGGACCCCTGCCATGACCCAGAAGATTCCCGCCACCGTCATTACCGGTTTCCTTGGCGCCGGCAAAACCAGCCTTATCCGTAATCTGATTGAAAATGCAGGTGGACGAAAGCTTGCCCTTATTATCAATGAGTTCGGCGACCTCGGGGTCGACGGCGAGTTGCTGAGAGGCTGCGGCGATGATACCTGCACCGACGACGATATTGTCGAACTGGCTAATGGCTGCATCTGCTGCACCGTCGCCGATGATTTCCTGCCCGCCATCCAGAAGCTGCTCGATCGTCCAGACAGGCCCGACCATATTATCGTCGAGACATCCGGGCTGGCGCTGCCAAAACCGTTGGTCCGCGCCTTCGGCTGGCCAGAGGTCCGCACCCAGGTCACCGTGGACGGTGTCGTGACCGTAATCGATGGCCCCGCCTATCGGGATGGCCTGTTTGCTGCAAACCCCGCCGCCGTTCAGGCGCAGCGAGAGGCGGACGAAAATCTCGACCATGACAGCCCGCTTGAGGAACTTTTCGACGATCAGGTCAATTGCGCCGATATGATCCTGTTCAACAAGGCGGATCTGCTGAGCGAGGACGAACTGCTCGCGGCAACCGAATCATTAAAATCCCGCGTTCGTCCCACGGTCAAGATGCTCAGCACCAGTCATGGCAAGATCGATGCCCGTGTCCTGCTCGGCTTGGCGGCGGCGGCGGAAGACGATCTCGCCGCCCGTCCGTCCGTCCATGACGATGCCGGTGATCATGAGCATGACGATTTTGAAAGCTTCGTTCTCGAGGTTGGGGAGATATCCTCACCGGAAAGCCTGATCGCTAAGCTTGAAAATGCCATCGCCGCCCATAACATTCTCCGGATCAAGGGATTTATCTCAGTCGCGGGTAAGGACATGCGCCTCATCCTGCAAGGGGTTGGAAGCCGCCTGCAGCATTACTTCGACCGCGACTGGGACGCGGGGGAAATCCGGATCAGCAAACTCGTCATTATCGGCGAGCATGACATGGATAAAGCGGCGATCACCCGGATGATCACAGCCTGACATGCATCTGCTGGCAGCCATACCCGGCGGCATCGCCGATGGATCGGAGGCAGTTGATCTCGCACAGGTGCCAGGAGATATCGTTGTTCTCTCGGCTGCTGACAGCGAGCTTTCGAGCCTCGCCTTGACCCACAAAGATCGGCACAGCTCCCTTTCGCTACGGCTTGCAAACAGTATGCAGCTTTCCCATAACCTCTCGGTTGATATTTATGTCGAAAATATCATTGCGTCCGCGCAGCTGGTGGTAATCCGGCTGCTGGGAGGTGTCAGTTATTGGCCTTACGGGATCGAGAAAATCACCGAATGCTGCCGCCGATACAGGATAAAACTTGCCATTCTACCGGGTGATGACCAGCCGGATGAGGAACTGTCGGGCCTCAATACCCTGAACCGCGAGACCTGCCACCGGCTCTGGCAATATCTGGTCCAGGGCGGGGTGGAGAATTACACGGGCTTCCTGGATTATTGCCATTTCCTGCTCGACAGTGAAACCGGCTGGCGCGAACCGAGAACGCTGATGAAGGCCGGTCTCTATTGGCCGGGCGAGACGGCGGCAGGGCTTGAAACCCTCCGCTGCCACTGGAAAGCGGGCGCACCCGTCGCGGGGATCATTTTCTACCGGGCCCTTTATCAGGCGGACAATCTGGCCCCGGTCAATGAGTTGATTGCAGCGCTGCAGGCGCGCGGGCTCAACCCGTTACCGCTGTTCGTTGCCAGCCTGAAAGACCCGATATCCGCCGGAATTGTGGAACATTTCCTGACCGAGGCGCCGCCCGCCATCCTGTTGAACGCCACGGGCTTTGCTGTCTCCAACCCCGGCGCCGCGCGGAAGGAAACGCCGTTTGATACGGCCAACTGTCCGATTCTGCAGGTCGTGTTCTCCGGCGGAAACGAAATCCAGTGGAAAGAGGGCGTTACCGGCCTGTCGGCGCGGGACATCGCCATGAATGTCGCCCTGCCGGAGGTTGACGGACGGATCCTGTCGCGCGCCGTCTCCTTCAAGTCGGACGCCGGGTTCGATACGGCAACCCAAACCAGTATCATTGCCTATAAATCCGTACCCGACCGGATCGAGTTTGTCGCCGACCTCGCCGCGAATTGGGCATGCCTGCGCGAAACGCCTGCTGAGGCACGTAAAATCGCCCTTATTCTCGCCAACTATCCTAACAAGAGCGGCCGCATCGGTAATGGCGTCGGGCTCGATACCCCGGCCGGGACGATTGAGGTTCTGAAAGCGTTGAAAGAGGCCGGCTACGACGTCGACAGCATTCCGGAAAACGGCAATGCCCTGATTGAGACCCTGCTCGACGGCCCGACCAATGACCGTCGGCGAGAATCCGCCGGTGCGGGAATTGGCTATCCACTCGCGCGTTACCATGAATTTTTCAGCTCTCTGCCCGAAAAGCTGCAATTGGAGATAACCGGGCGATGGGGGCCGCCGGAGGACGATCCATTTGTCGCCGGTGAGGAATTCCATCTTGCGGCCCTTCGCCTCGGCAATGTGATTGTCGGGATCCAGCCCGCGCGCGGTTACAATATTGACCCGACGGCAAGCTATCATGATCCGGATCTTGTTCCGCCGCATGGCTATTTTGCCTTTTATGCCTGGCTGCGCGAGACGGAGAAGGTTCACGCCTTTATCCATATGGGCAAGCACGGCAACCTGGAATGGCTGCCTGGTAAGTCGGTTGCGCTGTCCAAAGACTGCTATCCCGAGGCGGTTTTCGGGCCGATGGTGCATCTCTATCCGTTTATCGTCAATGATCCGGGCGAAGGGACACAGGCCAAGCGCCGGGCAAGCGCCGTGATCATCGATCACCTGACACCGCCGATGACACGCGCCGAGAGTTATGGACCGCTTGCCGATCTCGAACGGCTGGTCGATGAATACTATGACGCCGCCGGCATCGATCCGCGCCGGATTGCCCTGCTCCGCCGCCAGATTCTGGAGCTGACCCAGTCAACCGGCATAGATATCGACTGCGGCATCGATGCGGAAGACCCGGAGGACAGCCGGCTTTCCAAGCTCGATAATTATCTCTGTGAGTTGAAGGAACTGCAAATCCGCGACGGCCTTCACATCTTCGGGCAATCGCCGACAGGGCGGCAACTGACCGACTTGCTGGTTGCCCTGTTGCGTATTCCGCGAAACGACGGTAAGGGTGCCAACGCCTCCCTCATCCGCAGCCTCGCGCTGGATCTAGAATTTTCCGAGGAATTTGACCCGCTAGATTGCGAGATGGGCACCGAATGGCAGGGCGCGCGGCCACCAGCACTGGATTTCGAGGGGACATGGCGATCGAATGGCGACACGGTAGAACGGCTTGAACTGCTGGCCGCGGAACTTGTGTCCGGCGAGACGGTGGCCAAACCCGGCTGGGCATTGACACAGTCAGTGCTGGCCGGACTGGACAGCGTTCTTCGCCCAGCGGTCGAGGCAAGTGGCGAAGCCGAGCTTGGCGGACTACTTAAGGGACTGAACGGCGAATTCGTCGAGCCCGGCCCCTCTGGCGCGCCGACGCGCGGGCGCAGCGATGTCCTGCCGACGGGACGGAATTT
>NZ_JBDNHC010000030.1:0-3603 GCF_041689005.1 Sneathiella sp. | reverse complement strand
TATATAGAGTTGGCGCGGAGATTGGAAAAATCAACTACACCGCTATTCACACCCGGCCGAATGCCCCGCGCGGTAACGTATTTATTCGCGGCGATTCGCCGGGCAGCCAATGTTGTCCCGCCGAACGGATAGGCAAAATTCAACAAGCGTCGATCATCTTGCAACTTTTTAAAGTACTGGCCATTCAAGGCGATTTCCTGAACAAGCTCTTCTTTGCTCAAGTCTTCACAATTTTTATGATGAAAAAGGTGAGATCCGATTTCATGGCCAGCCTTGATCAAGTCCAGCAAATCCTGCTCGCTGTGACACAGCATCTCTGCTTCATACTCATCCGTAAGCCCGCCGCAAATATAAAAAGTCCCGGCAACCTCGTATTTTTCCAGGATTTTCCCACCGACTTTTGCGGCGGTTTGTGGAAAGTCGTCGAAGGTAAAGCTGATGACGGGCTGACCAGATTTCATGCGAAAGGGCTTAACCGGCACGTTAGAGGAGACAGTTCTGAGGGCTTTTCGCTTGATTCTCTCAATGATTGTCATTTCTGGTTCACCGTCACAATATTGTTGGTCGGAAGCTCAACATCATCAGGATAAGAAAGTATTGATTTTTGGTCGTCCTTATCAGTCTCGATGAATCCCATGTCGGAAAATATCTGCGCCGACGGCGTATTTTTGGGAGATTCTTTATATTCAACCTTGAAAGCCTGTTTGCCGGGCTGATGAAACTTACGAATGACATGGGTCAGGAACGCATGGTCTACGCGCTTGCTTTGAATACGACAGGAAAACATTAAATCTTGCATGGTTGCATCAGATATCCGGACAATGGAAAAGCCGATAACCCCATAGTCACCAAACCGATCCTGACAGGAAAGAACATAAGTAGCTAAATCCGGATTTTCCATTATAGAGGACAGGGCGTCGCGTGAGTAGCGGTTGCCCGAGAAATTCATCTGGTTGGTTCTTTGTGCCAGTTCATAAACCCGGTCCAATGATTGTTCCGAGAGCGGTGCGGCGGTCAATTGAAGATTGCATGAAATAAGGAATTTCTCATAATCCCCTTCCGACGCTCCCTCAGCTTCCTCCCGTTCAATCTGGTCCTTATAAAGATGTCGCCGACCCTTGCTTTCCTTCGAAACAGGTACATCGAATGCCGGATTGTTCAGGATGGTATCGATCTCCGTTACATCGAAGCATAAAACACCCGGCAGCGTTTCAGAGACCTCCGCTCTTTCAAAGGGCTGGTCATCTATGAAGGCAAAAGTGTCGATACCAATATTGAGTCGTGTTGCAATGCGTTCAAGCGCGAGGCTTTTTGGGCCCCAAGATATGTCAGGATAGAGGAAATAGTCTTCAAGATCATATTTTTTGAGAACGGCAAGAGCCTCTTCAGCGTTATTCTTGCTGGCAATCGAATTTAATATTCCGCGTTCATCAAGATTTTTGATGAGCTTGACGGCCTCTTCATTAAGAACAAGTTTAGCTTCACCGTCCTCAATCAATGTGCCAGACCATAAAGTATTGTCGAGATCCCACACGACACATTTAATTTTTTTAGGCTTTGGGGATGCCGTTCCGGCTGGCGCTGCGGGGGCCTGAGCCTGTAAGTCTTGATTAATTGCAAAATCCACCGCACCAAAATAAAGAACGAGCCCTGGCATGTCCGGTTGCGGTTGTAACTGAATGAGAAAATCTTCTTTCAAATCAATAAATCGGGTAATGGATTCGAGAGGAAGACAGACAAAATTGTAACCTGGTTCAAGCTCCATAAAATGCTGAAACTGTACCTTGTTGGCAACCGCCGTGGGCCTCATCGTTACGGATACAGTTATAAGGTTCGCAGAAGGATTATAGCATTCGATGATGAAGCAATTGGGCTGAAGGGTGGTCGAGTCAGGTGCCGTTTGCCGCTTTGGTTCTTTAAATTTACGGCGAATGCGGGCCCCAAGAATATTTAGGCCGTAAGGTATTGGCATACTGTGTTGAAGGGCCGAGAGACGCACATCCATCCGTTCCTTCTGGAGGGCTTGGGATAGCGGAAAAAGCTGTGTGGTTCCCCGGCCTTCTAGCTTCCCCCATTTTCGAAATGTGATTTTCATCAAATGGCTTGTTATGCCATTCGGCAGCGATACGCCAACAATACCATCTTCAAAACGCCGGCATTTAAGGTCCGACCGCGGCGTATAATACTCACAGGTACTGAAGCAACTCGGCATCGTACATTCAGTACAATGCTCCTCCCAAGCTATCAGGCTGCGGTGGGTAATCGATTTATCATTTACGGAAAATGGTGCCGTTATTTCATTTGGCAATACCGCAGATGTCAAAGTAGTTGTTGAAATTTCAGTTTCGTACATAGGAGCTCTCGAAATGGAGTAAAGAGATAAATATATTAAACACAACTCGTAAAACGACGGGTCACGGAACTTAAACTTCCTGAACGAATAAGAGGATCAACGCATCAAGTTTACCATTTATCCCGCCGGATTCCTCCAGGTAGTACGCCGACCCCAAATATTTTTCCATACGGACGCAGGTAATTGCGATGATTTCCAACCGGCAGCGGCCAAAATAGAATGAGCTAAATATCGGGATAATGGCCATAAGGTTAGTAAATAAACTGCAAATCGGCCGGAACCCGGAGAAAAATGCTTTTGGATAAGTTTTACTTTTGCATTTAGAAGACGAACCATCTTATCGGATTGCACTGTTTCCGAGGCACCCCCATGATGTATAATGATGGCGCGGGAAGTTGCCAGAGGCCTTGCACCCAATTTTGTAGCGCGCAAGCACAGATCCGCTTCTTCGCCATACATGAAGAAGTCTTTATCAAATCCACCAAGCTCTTCCCAGAAATTCTTTTGAATGAGCAGGAAACAGCCGGTTATAATATCGACATATTTATCTCCCTGCCGATCCCAGCCGCCCATTCCCTCAACATTGAAAATAGACGTATTTTTGAATACGGAAGACAGGCCCGAGAGAGTGCTTATCAGACTCCAATATGTCATGCGTCCCCAACTGGACGCAGGATTTAGACGCTTATCCGGAAAAACAGTTCCCCCGCCCCAGATCCTTGCTTCCGGACGACTTTCAGAGAAGGCGACAAGTTTGTCGATGGCACCGTCGAGAACTTCCGTGTCGGGGTTGAGCAGCAGCAGGAATTCCCCGCTTGCCTGTTTGGCAACAACATTATTGGCGGCGGCGAAGCCGAGATTTTCGGCTGAGCATATAACCGTTGCCTTGTCAGAGTACCGGTCCATAAGGGCCTCCGCCGAGCCATCTGTCGAGGCATTGTCCAGTATGATCAGTTCGAACGAGGTGTCACGGGTTTCGGCAAAGACCGTTTCAATGCATTTCAACGTCATGGCGCGCGTGTTATAACTGATCACAATAATTGTGAGCTTGGGCGGCGTCTGTATCTCGGTGTTCTGCTGTGGCGTGATATTCATTGTAGTATTTGTCCCGGCGTTGCCGTGTTTTCATGATCTAAAGTCTGAAGTTAAACATATAACAGTTTCAAAAAAATTAACCAAATTTCGACATTATGCTCAGATACTATTGTTTAACGCGGAAAATTAACTTGGAAATACATATGAGCACACAT
>NZ_JBDNHC010000029.1:0-50802 GCF_041689005.1 Sneathiella sp. | reverse complement strand
ATTGTCTTCATCACGATCAATATCAGCAACAGCATCAACGGGTAATTCCCTTTGAGGGCGGTATCCGTTGCCTCATAGCCGACGCCGATTATCTGTGGAAATAAAATGGCGATCCCGCCGAGGACGAGCCCCCCCGCCGCCGGCCTGAGCACCTCCGGAATATGAAACCGGTCAATGGTTTCCTCGGCGAAAGTGATGCTCCAGATGAAGATCAGCGAAACCAACGCGGCGACGGCCCCCAGCAGCGCAATCGCCGGAAACTCCCAAAGCGAGACAATGTCATAATGTGGAATGATGAAAGCGGGAAAATCGCCGACATAGGCCCGGCTGATGACTGTACCGATGACCGAGGCGATGACAATCGGGGCAAAGGCCTGTGTCGCCAGCGAGCCGACGACGACCTCGAGCGCGAAAAACATCCCGGCAATCGGCGCGTTGAACGAGGCCGCCACCCCGGACGCGACACCGCAGGCAATCAAAGTCAGGTAATAGCGGGAGGGCAGGCGCAACCGCTGGCCGAGCTGGCTGGCGATCAGGGCGCAGAAATGAACGACGGGGCCTTCCCGGCCACTCGATCCGCCGCTACCAAGGGTCAGGGCGCTGACGAAAACAGCGCCGAGACCGGGTAAGAGTTTCATCTTCCCGCGATTGACGATCACGGCCTCCATGACATCGGCAACGCCCTCGGCGCGACCTTTGGGCAAGACAAATTTCCAGAACAGGCCGACGATCAAACCGCCAATCACCGGAATGATCATGATTTGCCACCACGGCAGACTGTCAATGCCCCCCAGAATATCGTGACTGCCGTAGCCGTAAAAAAATTTCTGAATTTCGCTGATGGCCAACCGGAAGCCGACCGCGCCGTATCCGGAAAGAAGCCCGATGGCAATGGCGCAGGCGACCAGTTTGACCGGCATGCTGTTTGTGGCACTTCGGATCGGATTAAGTATTTTGTCCCCGGTACGGGAGAGTTTGGTGAAGGCCATGGTTTAGCCGAGGGTCCAGTAGACTGATATAGACAGATGATTTTACTTCTGTTTTTCAGGTGTAACGCTAATGGGCTTAAGTTTCAATGATTTGAATTCTGTTAGGCTTGGCGGAGAAGATAGTCACGGGCCCATCCCAGTGTCTCAGAGGTGCCGATTGAGGGCTTGTATTCACAGCCGATCCAGTTGTCATACCCACTCTCGATCAGCATATCAAAGACATAGGGGTAGTTGATCTCGCCGTTGTCCGGCTCGAACCGGTGCGGAGGGTTGGCAATCTGGATATGGCCGATCAGCGGCGCAACGGCTTGGTATTGCAGGCAGATATCGCCGTCGGTCCTCTGGACGTGATACATATCAAACTGGAGCTTGAGATTCGGGTGATTGATCTCCTCGATCAGACCCGCGGCCATGGTGACGTTCGTAAGGAAGAACCCGGGCATATCCTTGATGTTGATTGGCTCGATCAGGGCGGTGACCCCATGTTTCGCGCATTCCGTCGCGGCAGCGGCAAGGTTTTCCCGGTAAATGTCCGTTTGTGTTTCACGTGAAACTTTTTCGTCGCAGAGCCCGGCCATCACATGCAGCCGCGTGCAGCCGAGAGCGCCCGCATAGTCGAGCGCCTGATCGAGCGTTTTCCTGAATTCCTGCGATCGTCCGGGAAGACTTGCAAGCCCGCGCTCCCCCTTGTCCCAGTCGCCGGGCCAGACATTGAACAACACCTGTGCGAGGCCGTTATCATCCAGCCGTTGTTTCAATTCCGAGGGCTCCCAGTCATAGGGGAAAAGATATTCGACCCCCTGAAATCCATCCCGCGCCGCCGCCGCAAAACGCTCCGGAAACGGGATGTCCTGATACAGGAAGCTGAGATTGGCAGCGAATTTCAGGCGTGGCATATTTGCTATCCTCTTATCCGGGTTTCCTCGACAATTGGTTTGACGAAGGACGGGGCCTGATCCCAGGGAAACAGGATCCAGGTGTCCTGACTGACCTCGGTGATAAAGGTGTCGACCTGATCCAGTCCCTTGGGTTTCGCATAAATCGTTGCGAAATGGGCATTTGGGATCATTTTTCGCACATGCCGCGCGGTAATGCCGCTGTCCACCAGGTCATCGACAATCACCCATCCTTCACCGCCGTCGGGCAGCTCGATTCCCTTCACAAGGTTTACCTCGCCCACAGATTTATCATCGCGATAGGCAGAGATGCAGACCGTGTCGATATGGCGGATATCGAGTTCGCGGGCGACGATGGCCGCGGGCACGAGCCCGCCGCGTGTCACCGCGATCACCCCTTTAAATGGTGCCTTTTCCATAAGCCGCCAGGCCAGTGCCCGCCCGTTCCGGTGAAGCTCCTCCCAGGAGACAGGAAAGTACTTCGTATAATCGGCGTTTTCTGCCATCGCGTCTATTTCCCCCAATTGATACCAGAAGATATTTTTACCCTGCCGCCCCGTAGAATAAAAGCTTCCTTTTCGACATCGGGCCGATGATGCTTTTAACCGGTTATGATATCGGGTAACATTGGTGTCATGGCCGTAAAAACCCCCACCATCGCACAGCTCAAATATCTGAGGCTTGGACGTTTTCAACCGGGCGGAAAACTTCCGTTATTTGATGCCGACGGCCAGCAAATCAGCTCGGTCGTAATAAACAGCTGCCTCCGCAAGGGATGGGTGCGTCACTGGTTCGCCAACCCGATCAAGCCGGACTGGGTGGTTTGCAAGCTGACGAATGAAGGCCTTAAAACCGTTGATAAATATCCGGACCGCCACTGAATTAGACCCCGTTGGCGATTTTTTGTGACGGCGGTCGCAAGAAGGTTCGCGCCCACTTTTCGATCTTTATTTAAATGCCGGATTAATGGCAAACTCCTCGCATCCTATCTTTTCAATCGGGAGGCAAGAAAATGACAGGCACCCTAACCGAGCTTATATTGGCCATGCTGGCGTTCCTCGCAATCCATATCATTCCGTCCAGCTTTCTGCGCGAGCGTATGATCGGGCGGATCGGCATGGGCGGCTATATGGCGTTCTTCAATATCCTGTCGATCGTCGTTTTTGTCTGGTTGATTTTTGCCTACAGTGCCACGTCGACCGGCGAAAGATATTGGGATCCGGGCAATGCCGGGCGGTATATCGGGATTGTCCTGATGCTGATTTCCTCAATTTTTTTCGTCTCCTCCTATACCAGCCCCAATCCTACCGTTATCGGCGGGGCCAGGCTGCTGGAGAAGGAAAGCGCCTATCGCGGTATTAATGCGATTACCCGCCATCCATTGATGTGGGCAATTACGCTCTGGTCGATAGTGCATCTGATCAATAATGGCGACAGCAGCGGGCTTGTGTTCTTCGGCGGGCTCGGGCTTTTGGCGCTTTGTGGCACCTTCCTGATTGACGCCAAGAAGGGGCGGCAACTGGGAGAGGGATGGAATGTCTATAAGGCCCGTACCTCCAACATACCGTTCCTGGCACTGATCGAGGGGCGGGCGAAGCTGTCGCTGAAGCCGTTATGGTGGCGGATATTGCTGGGACTCGTCCTGTTTTTTGTCCTTTTTCACTTCCATGCCTTCATATTTGGAGGATCGCCAGCGCCCTATTAGGGCCGCGTTGCGATGCCTCTAAAAAATGGCGCAGGTCGTGTTGCCCGTTGCGTAGAGCTTGCCGTCCTCGCCAATCAGGCGGCCTTCCGATGTCGCAATCTTGCGGCCTTTATGGACGACTTCCGCCGTTGCCGTCACGGTTCCCATGCCGGGCTTCATCGCCCGTAGATATTTAATATTCAGATCGATTGTCGTATAACTCTCGCCCGGCTCCAGAACCGTGTGAATGCAACAGCCGAGGGCCGAATCAAGAAGTGTCGCCGCATAGCCGCCATGGACAGTTCCGATGGGGTTGAGATGATTTTCGGCGGGACGGCCTTTAAAGACGGCTTTACCCGGAGAAATTTCGACAAGGTCGAAATCCAGCGTTTTTGAAATGGGGGGAGGTGTGCCATTGTCAATCAGGCTTTGCATCTGTTGAAGTCCGGTCATGTCATTTTTAGCCATTTTACAGCTCCTGTCTTTTGGTCGTCATGTTCATATTCAACATCAACTTACCTCATCGGGCAAAATAGGAAATCAGCAGGAATATTCCGGCGGCGAGCAACGCGGCGCATGGAACCGTGATGATCCAGGCGGCGACGATGGTCATAAGATGCGAGCGGCGGACAAGTTTCTTGCGGCGGTTGTTGGAGACGTCTTCGTCTGTCTCCGGCAGGTTGCTGTCGGGATGTATTTTTTCTTCCTGCAAGGTCGCCCGCATCTTCCTTGCCCGTCTTTCCGTGTCCCATTCCCGGAAAAACCCGACCCCGAAAACCGCCCCCACGGCGATATGAGTTGAACTGACAGGGAGACCAAAAGCCGAGGCGATCAATACGGTGATCCCGGCCGATAGCGCAACGCAATAGGCGCGCATCGGGTTCATCTTGGTGATCTGCTCGCCGACCGTGCGGATCAATTTGGGGCCGAACAGGAAAAGACCAGCACTGATGCCTGCCGCGCCGATCAACATCACCCAGAGCGGGATGCCGACCTTGACCCCGATATCGCCGGTGGTTGAGGTGCCGACGATTGCCGCCAGAGGGCCGACGGCATTGGCCACGTCATTGGCTCCATGGGCGAAGGAGAGAAGCGCCGCGGAGCAGATAAGCGGGATGGAAAACAGGGCGCGGACGGATTTATTGCGATTCTCCATGCCGACTGCAGCTTTGTGGATGATCGGCCGGACGATTGCGAAGGTGATGGCAAAGAAGGCGAGGGCAAGGAGGAACACCGTGGTGGCATCCGGCTGCCATAGGCGTTTCAGGCCCTTGGTTACGAGATAGGCGGAGAATACGCCCGCCATGACGGCGACCAGCAGCGGAACCCAGCGCTTGGACGCAGCAACCTTGTCCTCGCGATAAATAATGTTGAATTTGATAAAGGCAAGAAACAGGGCGGCGATCCCACCGCCCATAACCGGAGAGATTACCCAACTGGCGGCAATGGCGCTCATCCTGTCCCAATGCACGACGTCAAATCCGGCGGCGGCGATACCGGCCCCCATGACGCCGCCGACAACCGCATGGGTCGTCGACACCGGGGCGCCCACCCAGGTGGCGATATTAACCCAGAGCGCGGCGGCAAAAAGGGCTGACATCATTGCCCAGATAAAGACCTGGCTGCTCTGCATGGCGGCGGGATCGATAATGCCTTTCTGAATGGTATTGACGACGTCGCCGCCGGCAAGAATGGCACCCGCCGCCTCAAATACCGCGGCGATGATAAGCGCGCCGAGCATTGTCAACGCCCGGGATCCGACCGCCGGCCCGACATTGTTGGCAACATCATTTGCGCCGATGTTGAGCGCCATGTAGCCGCCAATGATAGCGGCGATGATGATCAGGACCGAATGTTCCCCGGATGTGGTGATGCTTGCTGAAAACGCCCAGACGATCAGCAGGAACAAGACAGCCAGCGCCAGCGCTTTATAGCCGCCGCTGGATTTCAACGCCTCGATTTCAATTTTCTCGATGCGGCCAAGGTCTTTATCGAGTGTTTGCTTCACCATGCTGTTATCCGTGCCTGCGTTTTTTGATGCGACATAAATCTGTCATAGAAACTTCCTGCTTACTAGTCTACGCAGGCCCATAAGAAAAGGATATTTCTACCGGGCAGGTGATGGGAATTTCTCATCCTGCTTTTATTTACAGCACCACCTGTGGTAGGCTGAGACCAGAATAAACAGACGGATCTGCATCCGCCCTTAAGGAACAGAAAAATGAAAATACTTCCGGAACTGAAAGACCTGCATAAAGAAATGACCGAGTGGCGCCATCGTATCCATAAGCATCCGGAAACAGCGTTTGAAGAATATGAAACCTCTGATTTCGTGGCTGAAAAGCTGGAAAGTTTCGGGATAGAAGTTCATCGGGGACTCGGAAAAACCGGGGTTGTGGGCACCTTGACCCAAGGCAGCGGCAATCGGGCGATTGGCCTGCGCGCGGACATGGACGCCCTTGACCTTCAGGAACTGAATGAGTTTGATTATCGCTCTGAGGTCGACGGCAAGATGCATGGCTGCGGACATGACGGTCATACGGTCATGCTGCTGGGCGCCGCGAAACATCTGGCGGCGACAAAGAATTTTGATGGAACGGTCCGCTTCATTTTTCAGCCGGCAGAAGAAAATGTCGCGGGCGGTCGGGTTATGATCAGCGACGGCTTGTTCGAGAAATTTCCCGTCGACAGCGTTTACGGCATGCATAACATGCCCGGGCATACCGTTGGCACCTTTGCGGTGCGCAAGGGGCCGATCATGGCGTCCGCCGATTTTTTCGAGGCGCGAATCATCGGGAACGGCGGCCATGGTGCCTTTCCGCATCTCGCCACCGATCCGATTGTCATTGCCGCGGAGATCATTCAGGCCTGGCAGACGATTGTCAGCCGCAATGTCGATCCGCTTCATTCCGCCGTTATTACAGTTGCGCAGATTCATGGTGGCCATACCGGCAACGTCATTCCGGCGGAAGTTGTGATGGCCGGGACAACCCGCGCCTTCGATCCCGATATCCAGAGTATGATCGAACAGCGGATGCGGCAGTTGGTCGTCGGAATTGCCGAAGCCCATGGTGCGAAGGCCGAATTCACATATGATCGCCGGTACGCGCCGACTATCAACACCGCCGATGAAACGGATGAGGCCATAGCCGCCGCCGTGGATCTGGTTGGCGACGAGGGCGTGAACAAGGATGTGACGCCGGTAATGGGCGCGGAAGATTTCTCCTGGATGCTTAAGGAGCGTCCCGGCTGCTACATCATGATTGCCAATGGCGCCGGCGAAGGCAGTTGCCATGTCCATAACCCGAATTACGACTTTAATGATGAAATTCTGCCCCTCGGCGCTAATTATTGGGTACAGCTGACAGAACGGATTCTCGGACCGGAAGTATCGTAAACGGGGATTACGCAGGAAATGTGGTCAATTCTGGGCAACTTTTCGTGATGCCGATTACAATATGGCCGGATTTATGTTGGTGTTAGTCGGTTCTACAGACACATTCAGTATGTAAGATCGTTCTCAGATAGGAAGTGATACATATTGAAATGAGTATGCGTGTAAAATTCTGGGGTGTGCGGGGATCGATCGCAACACCCTCTGCCGACCATATGAAATATGGTGGCAATACCTCCTGCGTGGAAGTGATTGTTAATGATCGCATTATCATTCTGGATGCCGGGACAGGTGTGAGATTGCTTGGCGAATGTCTGATGGACAGGGGATTGAAAGATTACCTGTTTCTTCAGTCCCATACTCATTGGGACCATATCAACGGTTTCCCATTCTTCAGCCCGGTATATCGCAGCGATGTTAATATCAAGATCATGGCGGGCCATCTAAGTGAGGCTGGCGGCATCAAGAAGGTCCTCTCCTCGCAGATGTGCCATCCGACCTTTCCTGTGCCCTTCGCCGAACTCGCGGCGAATTTGAACTTTACAGATTTCAAGGCGGGCAATTCCTTTTCCCTCGATAATGACATTTTCGTCCGGACAGCCCCATTGCGGCATCCCGACGGTGGCACCGGCTACCGGATAGACGCAGGCGGAAGATCGCTTTGCTATATTACGGATACCGAGCATATCATTGGCCATCCCGATAAAAATATTCTCGACCTGATCGAGGGCGCGGATCTGGTGATTTACGATGCGACCTATACGGATGAAGAATATCCAAAATTTGCCGGGTGGGGACATTCAACCTGGCAGGAGGGCGTTCGGCTCTGCAAGGCGGCGAATGTGGGACAGCTGGCGATATTCCATCATGACCCGTCTCATAATGATGATTTTATGGATGAGGTCGCGAAGAATGCGAAAAACGCCTGGCCGAATACTTTTGTCGCCCAGGAAGGAACAACTGTGGAAGTTGTTAAGTCAGATAGACTGAAAAACGTTTCTCTCGCATATTAATAGCGCAAATAAGTCGCGTTAATGAGCGGCAGCGACCGTAAAAAAACTCGATATGAGACGCGAGTGCTGAACCTCTTTCAGGCAGGTTAGATAAATCGACTCCTTCAGATTTGCATCCTCTATATCAAGTAGATGGATACGGCTGTCTGCTACGGCTTCCTGCTCGGTGAACAACGAAACTCCCAAATTATGGGCAACCGCCTCTCGCCTGATTTCCTTGCTTTCAAGCCTCATAATTCTAGCTGGATCATGATCCAGCTTATGTGACCAGTGACCCGATGCGGCGTCCATGCCATCTTCAAACGGATAAACAAGCCTCAGATCCTTAATATCCCCCAATGAGCCGGATTGTTTGATCGCCCAAGGATGGTTGATGGAGACGGCAAGTTTCAAAGGGGCGTCCCCGAGCTTCAGGCTGAAAAACCTCTTGTCTTTCGAAGGGGCTTCGCTAATGGCAATATCGGATTGAAAATCGAGAATCCGATTTTCCAACTGCCGACTATTTGTGGCCGTGAAAGACAGGTGAATGGCTGGATATTTTTCCTGAAATGCTGCGAGAAGCGGGAATGATTGCAACGATGAGGTTGCCGTTATCTTCAATTCCCCTATTTCCAGCTTATCAAGAGACGACAGCAGACTATGGGCTTCATTCTCGAGATTAAATATTCTTTTCGATAAACTCAGGAGCATCCTGCCCGCGGCCGTGATTTCGGTCCGTCGTCCTCGCCGCACGAATAATTTTGTGTTGTAAACCTGTTCCAGCGCCTGAACTTGCAGCGTGATTGCTGGCTGGGTAAGACCCAAAGTTTTAGCGGCGGCAGAAAAGCCTCCATTTTCGGCCACGGCGTGAAACGCTTTTAATTGTGCATGGTTCATTCGCTATTTTTCCACTACGGTCATATTGCGATAAAGCACCTCTGCATCACTTCAATAGTGTGTTAAACTATTGTTATTGACGCATAGGTTATAAATAGACAGCTGTCAATTGAAATTTATTGTTGCTATACACTGATAGATAGTATTATTTTTTTACTTACCTATTATTATCAATCAGAAGGATATTTATCTCTATTCTACGATATATATTTCAATGTAAAGATATTTACCCGTGAACATTACCACATTTAAATAAAAAGGGAACATTTGTGAGTATAAATATTTATCTTTTGCGGCATGGAGAGGCGGCGAGTTCCTGGGAAAACGAGCTGGACCCTGGCCTCAGTCTGCGCGGACATGAGCAGGCACGCGTTGCCGCAAGCCGTTTTCAGACTGAAGCAGCTGTCGCGCTTTTCAGCAGCCCCCTTAGAAGAACCCGCGAAACGAGCCAGCCGTTCGGAGACATATGGGGTCAGGGCATTGAAATTGCTCCAGAATTATCGGAAGTACCATCGGCGGGAGTGGATTTTGGCGATCGTCGACGCTGGCTTACCCACGTGCTTGAAGGGAACTGGCCGGATCAGTCACCGGATTTGCAGGTATGGCGCGCCACTATTCTCGATTTTGCAAAACGGCAGACAAGGGATGCCATTTTCGTCACTCACTTTGTTGTGATCAATGCCATTGTCGGGGCAATTGAGAAGAGTGACAAGTTGGTGGTATTCCGCCCCGATCATTGTTCGGTGACAAAGATCCGGCTCCAGAACGGAGAATTGAGCATGATTGAAAAAGGGGCCGAAGCTGTTACAGTCGTGAAATAAAGTTTCCCGGTGATTGCTGTTTTTCAGGCCGGGCCGGCAAGCTGACCTAAAGGGAAGACATGAAATTTGAACCTGATTTGACGAATGCCAGGCCCTCAGATGTGAAAAAGATAGAGAATTATAGGGTAGAGGCGCAAATAGGGCATTTGTTACGCCGCGCCCATCAGAAGGCCAGCGCGATATTCCAATCGCATATGGGGCATGAACAGATCACGCCGACTCAATTTGCGGCCCTGGCCAAACTGAAGGATGAAGGCGAATTATCGCAAAATCATCTCGGCCGGTTGACGGCAATGGACCCGGCAACCATTCTGGGCGTTATCCGCCGTCTCAGAGACCGGGGTTTAATCCAGACTCGCCCCGACGAGTCCGACCGTCGGCGAACATTGCTCTGCCTGTCATCAGCCGGGCTGGAATTGACGAATGATCTCATTCCTCATGGAATTGAGCTGTCGGAGGAAACCCTGGCCACCCTCACGCCCGAAGAGCAGGAACAGGTTATCGAGCTGCTCAAGAAGATTAGTTAGCAATTTCCGTCCGGTACAGATCCGGGGGTTCAAGGGGGCGGATTTCCGCTAAACGCAAATCGCTTCACAATCGGATACCCGCGCTTTCACAAAATGGGTATAAATAGGCAGAAACATCGGGAAAAGGGTTGTAGCGGCATGCATTGGGCGATTGAACATCTGCTCGTCGGGAGGACGGATCGGCAGACAATATCGAAATATGCGAGAGGGATGGACAAATATCTGGGGCTCCTGCTGACGGTTTCTGCGGCATTGCTCGGACTGGCGGTCTCAGAACCGATAGTCACTACCAACGCGCTTTTAGGGCTTGACGGCACTTACTCCGTATTAAGTGGAATGGTGGCATTACTGGAGGCGGGGCAGGGCGCCGCGGCCGTCATGACGTTGGCCGTCACCCTGTTGCTCCCGGTCTTCCTGCTCTCAACCGCGTTTGATCTTTGGTACAAGCATGAATTGGCGGACCCTAAATTTCTTCGAAAAGCCAAGCTGTTGAAACAGCTTGGCAATTTCTGGTTCATCGCCGTTGGCTCGGTCCTCGCCGCAATTTACTTCATTCAACGGGCGCCGGACAGCTTTCTTCATTTTGCCATCCTCTATCTTTTGGTGGCTGTTACCCTCTCGAAGCTGGTGTTGCTTCGATTGCTTCCAATGATCAACGCCGTTAAATTTGTCAATGATACGGGAAATTAATCAATGTCTGGCATTTTGTCGAAATAACGTAAGAGGGCGCTGATGCTACAATTTATTTTTACGAAAACCGAACGTTACCCTGGGCTGGAGGTTGAGCACAATCAATTTCAGAGAAATGTGCAAACCTTGATCGTCAATTTCAAATATCGCGGGTTCTGGCGGACCATATTAGGGGTCTTGGCGATTATTTGCGCGAAAGTGGGGCTTCCTGTTTTAGAGGAATACCGGTTTTTTAAGCAAAATAGGCGCGAGAGTGGCCTCGACACGGATGGGATTGTTGAGTTGGATGAGCTGGATATTCCTGATGGAATGCGATCCTCTGCCAGCCGGTATGAGGCGGCGTCGGATTTTGAATTCCGCCATGTTCTGGAAAAGCTTCATATCGACTATCCTGCCTATAACTTTATCGACTACGGCTCCGGCAAAGGGGCGATTCATGCCGCAGCGGCGCGTTATCCTTTCAAGTCGGTGTCGGGCGTCGAATTAAGCGGCGAGATGCATCAGATCGCATTGCGGAATATTGAGACGGTGAAACAGCAGGACAGGGTTCGTGCCGCATCTCTCACTTCTGTTCACGGAGATGCAACAAGCTATGCTTTGCCCCCGTGTCCCCATGTCATTTATGTTTTTAATGCCTTCGGCGCGGACGTATTGCAAGCCGTGCTTGACGGGATTTCGGCCGATCTTGCGGATGTACGGGAGCCGATATATTTTCTATATAACAACCCGATGCACCACAAACTGCTAGACATGAACCCGGACTATACCAAGCTATGGAACGCCTTCGGCGGCAAATGGATGGTATTTGCGAAAATGAAATAGTAGGCGCGGCTTTTCTGTCAATATAAATTATAAACCGGTTAATTTATATTTATCGGTTTAGTTCTTTCATCGCCCCTTCAAGGCCGCCGATGGTGAGCGGGAACATGCGATCGGTCATCAACTGCTTCATCATCTGTACCGACGGGGTGTAATCCCAGTATTTCTCAGGTACCGGATTAAGCCAGACCGCTTTATGATAGATATTCAGCACCCGTTCCATCCACGCCTGTCCCGCTTCCTCGTTCCAATGCTCGACACTGCCGCCGGCATAGGCAATCTCATAGGGGCTCATGGTGGCATCGCCGACAATGATCAGCTTATAGTCGGCGGGGTAGGTATGCAGCACATCCCAGGTTGGCATGAAAGACGTATGACGGCGGCTGTTCTGCTTCCACAGTTTTTCATAAATACAATTATGGAAATAATAGAATTCGAGATGCTTGAACTCGCTGCGGGCTGCGGAGAAAAGCTCCTCACAGGCCTTGATATGGTCGTCCATAGAGCCGCCGATATCGAACAGGATCAGCACCTTGACGGTATTGTGCCGCTCGGGACGCATCTTAAGATCAAGAAAGCCGGCGTTGCGCGCCGTTGAGCGGATGGTGTCGTCGAGATCAAGTTCCTCGGCCGCGCCCTCGCGGGCAAACTGGCGAAGGCGTTTCATCGCGACCTTGATATTGCGGGTGCCAAGCTCGACACTGTCATCGAGGTTCTTATATTCGCGCTTGTCCCAGACCTTGACCGCCCGGCGGTTACGGCTTTCCTTCTGTCCGATCCGGACACCCTCCGGATTATAGCCATAGGCGCCAAAGGGGGACCGGCCGGCAGTGCCAATCCATTTATTGCCACCCTGATGCCGTTTTTCCTGTTCCTTCAGGCGCTCCTGCAGGGTTTCCATGAGCTTCTCCCAGCCGCCCAAGGCTTCGACTTGTGCCTTTTCCTCGTCAGTCAGGGAGAGTTCTGCAAGCTTTTTCAGCCATTCATCCGGAATTTCCACCGTCTGGTCATCGGCAATAAACTCGATGCCGTTGAAGCAATGGCCGAACACCTGATCGAACTTGTCGAGATTCTTTTCATCCTTCACCAGCGTCGTGCGGGCGAGATAATAAAAATCATTCACCGAATATTCCGCGCATCCCGCCTTCAACGCCTCAATCAGCGTCATATACTCAAGCAGGCTGACCGGAACTTGCGCTTCTTTCAGGGTGAAAAAGAATTTAGTGAACATAAGCGCTCTCCGCCTATCGTTGCTCACGCCGGGACAGGAACGCCAGCCGTTCGAACAGATGGACATCCTGCTCGTTCTTCAGCAGGGCACCATGTAGCGGCGGGATCAGCTTGGAAGGGTCTTTTGATTTCAGGACATCCTCCGGCAAATCTTCGCTCATCAGCAGCTTCAGCCAGTCGAGCAGCTCGCTGGTCGAGGGCTTTTTCTTCAAACCGGGGGTCTCACGTACATCGAAAAAGACCTTGAGGGCGTCGCGGACAAGCTCGCGCTTGGCATCCGGATGATGGACATCGATGATCTTCTCCATAGTCTCTTTGTCGGGGAAGGAGATATAATGGAAAAAGCAGCGCCTGAGAAAGGCATCAGGCAGTTCTTTTTCGTTGTTAGAGGTAATGATCACCAGCGGTCGGTTCTTGGCTTTAATCGTTTGCTGAGTCTCGTAGACAAAGAATTCCATACGATCAAGTTCCTGCAGCAAGTCATTCGGAAACTCGATATCGGCCTTGTCAATTTCATCGATAAGCAGGACGGGGCTCTCCTCCGCAGTGAAAGCCTCCCACATCTTGCCGGGCCGGATATAGTTGGAGATATCATGGACCTTGTCGTCGCCGAGTTGCGAATCGCGCAGGCGCGAGACGGCATCATACTCATACAGGCCCTGCTGCGCCTTTGTCGTTGATTTGATATTCCATTCAATGAACCGTTTGCCGAGGGCGCTGGCGACTTCCTGTGCCAGAACCGTTTTGCCGGTCCCTGGTTCCCCTTTAATCAACAGCGGCCGCTCCAGCGTGAGAGCGGCATTGACCGCAATCATCAGATCTTCGGTCGCAACATATGTATCAGTGCCTTTAAATTTCATGCCGTATTCTCAATTTCTTTATTTTTATTTCTGTTTCTATCGGGACGCGCTGTCCGCTAGAAAATATGTATGCAGAGGACAATGATCAAGTATTTTGACAAAATGTCAATTCGTTGGTGGCAAATCTACGCCCTGCGCCAAGTGTTGAGCAAGCAACTTGGGATAGTCGGGACCTCTCACGACGTTGTTGCCGTGATCATAATGGACTAGATCGCGGAGGAGTCCGTCGCGGATCGAATAGATAATGCCATGGACGGAAAATTCCTGTCCTCCGTCCCAGGCATCCTGTACCACGGTAGTCGCACAGACATTGCGGACCTGCTCGATCACATTCAACTCGCACATCAAATCAGACAATTCCTGAGGGCTGGTGGTCTTGGCAATTACCTCTTCGTTCAGCCGCTGGATGATGCGGATATGGCGCAGCCAGTTATCGATCATACCGTTCTTGCGCTCCGACAGCGCCGCCGCGATTCCGCCGCAGCCGTAATGGCCGCAGATTATGATATGGCGCACCTTCAATACTTCGACTGCATATTGCAGGACCGACAGGCAGTTGAGATCCGAAGGGACGACGATATTGGCGATATTTCGGTGAACGAAAACCTCGCCGGGGGGAAGGTCCATGATCTGGTTCGCGGGCACGCGGCTGTCGGAACAGCCGATCCAGAGATATTCCGGGTTCTGCTGATGGGCGAGGCTTTCAAAGAAATCCGGAAATTCCTTTGTCGTGCTGGCCGCCCAAGCCTTGTTCTTTTCAAATATTTTTTTAAATTCTTCCATCGATCCAATCCTTGCCCTTCAGACTCCGGCCACAATAGTTAAATCTACAGCTTGCCGCGAGTTTTAGTCGTAAATTACAGCAAGGGAAACAGTTTAATGACAATTTTACACTCATGGCCCCCGACACAGGTGCTTAACCCCTAATTAAATTGACAATAAATCATTTTGCGTAGACCGTACCGGTAAAAGAAATCGTTGGTAAGCGAGCATTATGTCCCCGGAAGTCAGGCCGCCTGCGGTCAAAAGACGTGCAATTTATATCTTTCTTGTCTGTGCCGTTTTGTTTGGTCTGGGGCAATTCAATCGCTATTCAGGGGCGGTGATTATGCTCCCGCTTTCCAGTGATCTTGGTATCACCGTCGAGCGGCTCGGGATCGCGGCTGCGGCCCTGTTTTTTGCAGCGGCGCTGGTGCAGGTCCCTATCGGCATGGCTTTGGACCGGTTTGGTCCGCGCATTGTCATTTCCAGTATGACTATTCTCGCGGTTGGCGGATCTTTTCTTCTGGCGACTGCGACCGATTTCAACGACGTGCTGCTGGCCCGGATTTTAATTGGGCTTGGCTTCTCGGCGACTATGATGTCGGCTTATGTTCTTTTCGCCAAATGGTTTCCTCCGACGAAATTCGCGACCGTGGCCTCCTGGCTGCTCGCGGCATCGAGCTTCGGCGGTATGATGGCCTCAGCGCCGCTTGCCTATATAATCGACCATTACGGTTGGCGAATGCCTTTTGCCGCGGTTGGAGGCCTCACCGTGCTGGTCCTGCTCATTGGGATTTATGTTATCCGCGACGTGCCGCCCGGCTATCTCCATGACAAGTCAAAACCCGTGACAATGGGGCAAAGCATCCGCGGGTATATGAGCGTCCTTCTGCATCCGAAATTCTTTTACCTCCTGGCGATGGGGTTTGTCGCCTATGGCCCGGCGGTGGCGCTGCTCGGCATGTGGGGCGGCCCCTACCTTGAAGACATCTACGGTCTCGACGGGGTGGAGCGGGGACAGATATTGCTGTTCATGACAATTTCTGTTCCCATCGGCGGTCTGTTTTTCGGACCGCTCGATCGTTATTTCAAGAGCCGCAAGAAAATTGTGATATGTGCCGTGCTGTTGCAACTTACCGCTTTCGTCATCCTCGGGCTCACGGATAAACTACCGCTCTGGGCGGTGATAGGTCTTTTCGTTTATATTGTCTTCGTCCAGCAATATTATGTCGTGCTAGCCGCTCAATGCAGATCCTCCTTTCCCGATCATCTTGTCGGCCGCGCCAATTCAACACTCAACCTGATCTGCATCGCCGGGGTCGGCTTCATGCAATCGTTGTTCGGCTGGATTCTGGCGGTCAGCGATGGCAATGGATATCAGCGATCCTTTCTTGTTATCGCCGGCATGCTCGTCGTTGCCCTCATCCTCTACACGAGATCGAGTGCGAACCCCCTTAAACAGGAGCCCGAGGGAACTTAATTCCACGGCTCGCGTTTGACTTTCATCTAGACGGAACTAATGCGAAGAGTTGGGGGTCACGTTTACGTCAGATTTCAAAGGATTAATTGTATCATTTGGCGCAATATATTAAACTTAAATGATATGATATTCTCGTCGATTCTGAAATTTGTTCCCCAGTGAATATGGCGGAGGAAATATGATGGCTACACATGAGACAACGAATGCCTTTAAGCGTAATCGCGCTTTTGTATCAACGGCAATGTCCATACCACTGTTGAGCAGGGAGAGGGAATTTGAACTCGCCTACCGGTGGCGGCAACAGGATGACGAGAAGGCACTTCATGAGCTGGTATCGGCCTATATGCGGCTGGTTGTTTCCATGGCCTCTAAATTCAGGAACTATGGCCTGTCCATGAGCGATCTTGTACAGGAAGGCAATATCGGGCTGATGCAGGCAGCGTTCAAGTTCGAGCCGGAACGGGAGATCCGCTTTTCCACATATGCGAGCTGGTGGATAAAATCTGCGATGCAGGATTATGTGCTTCGCAACTGGTCGATCGTGCGGTCGGGGACGAGTGCGACACAGAAATCCCTGTTCTTTAATTTGCGGTGGCTTCGCGCCAAGATCCAGAATATGGATGAAAACGCCTTCTCATCCGATACCCTTCAGGCGATTTCCGACAGGCTGCATATCAAGATCAAGGATGTCGAGGTCATGGCCCACCGGCTTTCCGGCCGCGACCAGTCGTTGAACGCGCCGATTGGGGAAAATGGGGATGACAGTCTTGAAGATTTTCTGCCCGATGAAAACCCGACCCCCGAAGAGTATACCATGCGCTCAATTGATGGTGAAGTGCGATCAAAATGGCTGAGCACTGCGTTGCAGGAACTGTCCGACCGCGAGCAGATAATTATCCGGGAACGGCGATTGCAGGATGACAAGACAACGCTGGAAGTTCTGGGAAACCGTCTAGGCATCACAAAGGAACGGGTGCGCCAGATTGAGCATAAGGCATTTGAGAAACTCAGGTTTTCCATGGCCCGGATCAGCCGGGAATAAGCCTCAACCTGCCCGAGAACGGCACATCCTCTCTATAAGAGATTACCGCTTTGCGCTGGAGTATTTGGGCTAAACCGGTCATGCACGGCTAATCCCTGCCGCCCGTGACTGCCCGAAACCTGTTCATAATTGTGACCATGGCTACATAATCCCATTATAAACAGTCGTTTATTGCCGATTTATGACCCCATGGTCTTGATCCACCTTCCTTGAACAAATAACTCACCTTCAACCTTGCATGCTATTGCAAGGAACGGAAACTGCCAAGAGTTGAAACTGCTCGCGGCTTGTGGGGTGAGGAAAATGGGAAACGAAATAGGAGCTATGTGGTTTATCGCAGTTATGCTCATCGGTTTTTTGGGATTGGTGTCCATATTTGTATAGACCTGAGACATAATTAGCCCAGATTGGCGAGGCCCGGAAACGCTTCGAGGAACCAATAGGCAAGGATCTGAAACTCTCCTGAGAATATCAAGATACCCGTGGCAATCAGGATAATGCCGGTACCGACCTCGACCAGTTTGAAATGTCTGCGGAAACGGCGCATGAATTTCAAAAATCGGTTGATGGCGAAGGCCGCGAGAATAAAGGGTATGCCAAGCCCAAGGGAGTAAACGCCGAGCAGGCTAACGCCATACCCGAGCGAGCTGTCACTGGCGGCAATGGCAAGAATTGTCCCGAGGATAGGCCCTATACAGGGCGTCCAGCCAAATCCGAATGCCAGTCCAATGACATAGGAGCCAAACCAGTTCTGCGGTTTGTCGACATCGTTAAAGCGGGCTTCGCGATACAACAGCGGAATTCGAATTAAGCCTGTCATATGGATGCCGAAAATGACAATCACGGCCCCGGCAATTTTCGATAGCAGATCGAGATGGCCAATAATCAGGCGGTTGATAAAGGACGCCGAGGCGCCCAGCAGGATAAAGACTGTTGAAAAGCCGAGTACGAAAATGACGGCCATGGAGACGACCTGCCAGTTGATTCCCCGCGGGGTGGCTTCATCCTCCTCATAGGTCAGCTTGTCTAGACTAGTCCCGGCAACCAGGCAGAGATAAGCGGGGACAAGCGGCAGGACGCAAGGGCTGAGAAAGCTGATAAGGCCGCCGCCAGCAGCCGCAAGATATGAGATTTCAAGGCCAGGCGTCATGTCTCTGGTCGTCACTTCCAGTAAAACTTGTGATCGTTACGCATGGGATACCTCTTTTCCACCTCTCAATCCAGTCACAAGATAGTATAATATCCGGGCAAATCGTCGCGGAATGGGGTAGCAAGGAAGCAGAAGAGCCAAAAAATAAAAATGACGGATTATCTATCAACCGCAGCTATCTGTGAAACGCTCGCCGGGCCCGAGGCGGTGCGCATTGAAAAGCAGCGGCTTTTACCGCTTGAATCCGGCGAGATTCGGGTTCGTCTGAAGGCCGCCGCCCTTAATTTCCCCGATATGTTGATGACCTATGGCAAATACCAGTTTAAGCCCGAACTTCCGTTCATCCTCGGAATGGAAGGGGCGGGGGTCATTGAGGAAACAAACGGGGCTTCCGCGCCTTTTAAGTCCGGCGACAAGGTGCTGGTTAAAGGCAAAACAGGTGCCTTCGCCGAACATATCACGGTGCGTGCTGCCCAACTCGACCCGATGCCTGGACATCTATCATTCGAGGAGGCGGCGGCCTTCGCGGTCACCTTTTTGACGGCCCATGTGTCCCTGGTTGAGCGCGCAAAGATAAAATCCGGGGAAACTCTGCTGGTTCTGGGCGCCGGGGGAGGTGTCGGCCAGGCAATGGTTGCGCTCGGCAAGGCCCTCGGGGCAACCGTCATTGCCGCTGCCAGTTCAGCGGAAAAGCTCGCCATCGCACGGGAAAGCGGCGCCGATTGCCTGATAAACTACCGATGTCAGGATTTTCGGCGAGAAGTAATGAACCTTACCGATGGCCGCGGTGCCGACGTGATTGTCGATCCGGTGGGCGGAACGTATTTTGAGGACAGCCTTGACTGTATCGCCTGGGCCGGACGGATATTGATCGTCGGCTTTGCAAGTGGCGTTTTCGGCGTTCTTAAGGCGGACATACTATCGCGCAAAGGATGCTCGGTTCTCGGTGTACGGGCGGGGGAATTCGGTCGTCGTGACCCCGAGGCCGGACGACGGGCATTCGCTGATGTATGTAGGCTCGCCGAAGAAAAGAACTTGAAGCCGATCATCCATAAATGCTGGCCGCTTGATCAGGTGAAGGAAGCATTGCAGGCAATGGAAAGGCGGGAGATTGCCGGGAAACAGGTCGTTCTAATCGGGAAGTAATCATGGGGATTACGAGTGACGCAAAATAACGCCACTCGTAAATATATCAACTCATTCAGGCGACTTCTGCAAGCTTGTCCTGATCACCGACAAAAATGTCGTGCAAAAGCTGAAGAACGTCCGTGACATTCTCATTTTGCAAAGAGTAATAAATTGTCTGCGCATCGCGACGTGTCTTTACAACCTCTTCTTTGCGAAGTCGGGCGAGATGCTGTGATAACGCCGACTGACTTAATCCGACAATTTTCTCCAACTCGCCCACAGAGCGCTCCGTTTCAACCAAATTACATAAAATAAGTAACCGGTGCTTGTTTGACATTGCTTTAAGGAAACGGCTTGCGTCGGGCGCCTTATCTTGAAGGGACGTTATATTCATAAATGAAACCATACAGTTCTATTAAAAGGAAAATTCTCAATAGCTGATATAACAATTCCAACAATTGTTGCAAGCAAAACAATTTGAAAAAAGGATCAAAAAAGCTAAAAAATTGGCCAGTACAAGGCTTTTTTCAAGATGTTGCGTTATAGGCAGCAGATAAGTAATTTTATAACTTCAAATTTACGAAAATTTCCGGGATTACACAAATATATACAGAGAGAATTCTGTTTTAAATTCACACGCCCAGTACCCATCCGTCCATAAAAGGACGAATGGTAGAGACGATGCATAAATTGTTGTGAAATGTCCGGATGTCTGGTACGGAAAAAGCCTTACCAGTGTTTTTAAGAGTCGATATCCCTGTTTCCAGTAACCGGTTTTGTAAATGAGACTGTTATTCCATAATGAGCGTATCATTTGGGTGATGGATAGAAATCGTTATCCCTCATTCGGGTGAAGAACGTCACGGGTGTCATTTATCGCGCCAAGGTAATGCGAGTGATGGCCTAACTCTCTGTTTTAACGATTTGTTTTTACAGTTTTGAGGGAACTTTCGAAAAATATGCTTAAGTTTTTGTTAACCATA
The DNA here is from genome assembly GCF_041689005.1 of Sneathiella sp. Classification (GTDB taxonomy): domain Bacteria; phylum Pseudomonadota; class Alphaproteobacteria; order Sneathiellales; family Sneathiellaceae; genus Sneathiella. Next base: position 30,458 of record NZ_JBDNHC010000029.1, on the reverse strand, counting down.
AATCGGCGTTAATGATTAACGAAAGCTAAAAAAAAGTCGCGTTCCTACCATGTCCGGGTGATGAGTTCCGCCCCTGTAAATTGGTATTATAGGTGAATAGCCAGTGTAGGTTGGGCAGACGACTTTATAGATAGCAATATTGGAAAAGTGACAATGCAGACGCGATGGCATAAAATCCTCAATATGACAAAATCACGGTCTCATGAAATTGGTCTGGTCCTTGGCGGCACAACCATCGTAACGACGATGCTGGTCAGTTTAGCCTTGCTGTTCCAGGTCGGGACAGCAGCCAATGCGACTGACCGATTGGCCTACTTTAACGCTGGTAAATATGCGAAACTGACTCAGCTTGAGCAGAAGGCCGGGGAGTTATGGGCCACTCCGGGGGCTTTGGCGTCCATTGTTGATATGGATATGCCGGACCTGCTGAGCCTGGATAAAACCTATAAGTCGGTCGATTTGTTTGGCCGCACATTTAGCCAGGAGGAAATGTGCCTCGCTCAGGCGGTCTATTTTGAGGGCCGCGGCGAGCCGTTGGTGGGACAGGTCGCCATCGCCGAAGTGGTTCTCAATCGCATCGTCGACCGGCGCTACCCGGACACGGCGTGCAAAGTTGTTTTCCAAAACCAGGATATGCCTAACAGATGTCAGTTTTCCTTTGCCTGTGACGGTTTGTCCGACAGGCCGAAGGAAACAAGCTCCTGGGAGACGGCGCTGAAGGTAGTGGCCCTTGTTATGAATGGGGAGCGAAGCGGCATCGCCAAGCGGGCCACTCACTATCACGCGCTTTACGTCTCGCCAAAATGGAGTGCCCATCTCAGCAAACTCGGACAGGTGGGAAGCCATATATTCTATCGCGAAGAAGTGATCTAGGATCACGGCCTTAAGGTAGCGGTAACGGCGGTTTCCTTTTATATCCCAGGATGGAATGGATCACCAGGGTGGTGATGACGAGTGCCCCGCCGGCAAGGGTTTCGGGCCTCGGCGTTTCGTTCAATACCAGCCAGACCCAGAATGATCCGAAAATACTCTCCAGCAGCATGAGCAGGCTGACCTCCGGTGCGGTAATATATCGCGGGCCGACCGTGATTAGGCCGAAAGCAACCGGCACGATCACCAGCCCGAGCAAGGCCAGATAGGCAAAATCCGAGCCATTGATCGCGAGCGGGGCGGCAAAGGGCAAGGTGACGGCCGCCGTCAACAGTCCCGAGAGCGCGAGAGAGGGCACCATATCGATGTCGCGGGCGTGACGCACTGTCGTAATCTGGCCTGCGAGCCCGAAGGCGCAGACGATGGCGAAAATGTCTCCGTGGCGACTGCCGCCACCCAGGCTGCCGATGAAAATAAGGCTGATCCCGCCGACGCAAACCAAAATTGCAATCCAGGTTGACCGGGAAATTATCTCGTTCAGGAACAGCCGTGAAAACAGCGCCGCAAAAAGCGGGGCCGTGGCAATTATGACGAGTGCGTTGGCAACCGAGGTATGAGTGATGGCGAGCACGAAAAAGATCGTGCTGAACGTAAACAGGGCAGCGGCCAGCATCCCGCGTCTTCCCATCACTTTGAGCCGGGCGATGATACTCTGCTTTCGTCTTGTCATATAAAATCCGGTGATAGCGATGGCAAACAACAGCCCGCGCCAGAACAGGATTGTCCAACTATCGGCTGACACAAGTCGAATCAGAAGTCCATCCGGCGACAGGATGATAACTCCGGTCGTGGTGATCAGAATGCCGAAAAGATGCGGCGGTAATTTTGCCATGGGCGCGGTCTCGATCTCGATTTTTAGGGATGCATGTTTATTGAGGGTCGATGATTTTCAGGTCAATCAGGCTGTCAGCGGTATCCAAAATTGATTGATGCATCGGGATGGGACGCCAGTCAAGGTCAGATCGGACATGGGAGGTGTCATACCGATGGGAGGGGCCGAGCCGTTCGGCCGCGACTTTCAGCGACGGGTTAAATATCGCTATTAGTCGGATGACCCAGTCAGGGACGTGACGCGTTGGTATTTTATACCCGCGCGGTCCCAAATGAATTTGGAGCTGTTCGGCGATCTGCCGGAGGGATAATAGTTCGGTAATGCAAATATACCGGTTTTTCGGCGCCGCATCCCGGCGGAGCGCTTCAACATGAGCGCTTGCGACATCCCGGACATCGACAAGGTTGAAGCCGATATCGGGGATGCCAGGAACTTCGCGAGCAATCAATCGTCTCACTACCTCATGTGAGGCGCTGGTTTTTGCGGCGATTAATGGGCCGAGAACGAAACCGGGGTTGATAGAGACAAACTCCGGCCGGGTTTTGTCGTCAAGGGAGCGGATATACTCCCACGCTGCCTGCTCGGCCATTGTCTTGCTTTTCGGATAGGCGCCTATGGACTGGGTGACATCGCTCCAGTAGTTTTCATCGAGGAATATATTCTTATCCTGTCCACCATATATCGCCGCGATGGAGGAGGTCATGACAATTCGGGTAACGCCAGCTTTGGCCGCCGCCCTTATGGCCCGCAAGGCGCCGTCCCGCGCCGGCACGATGAGATCATTCTCGTCTCGCGGTGTTGCGATGGGCAGTGGGGATGCCATGTGCAAAAGATATGTCGCCCCGACCATGGCCTCGTCCCAACCCGCATCGTCCAATAAATCCGCTTCGGCAAAGCTGAGAGCTGAGATGTCGCAATGCCGGGAGAGGGCCACTGACAGGTCTTCAGCGCGGCTGGTATCACGCAAAGTCCCGCGCACCGCGAACCCCGCCGCCAGTAATTGCGTGATGGCATGCAGGGCGATGAACCCTGATGCGCCGGTTACGATTACCAGTTGCTTGTCACTCATTAATCATCCCTTATTTCTGTGGCGTCACCATAGCCGACTTTTGTCCGGGAGAGAGTAAAAATTCTGTAACGATATCCGGGAAGGCACTACAGTGAAATCAAGATAAACCCATGCATCTGGATGTGAAGGAATGAGGAAGGGAGACCGCGGTGGACTGGCAGGAGATGGAACAGGATTTAGACGGGCGCGGCTATGTCTGTATTAAAAACCTGCTTGATGACGATCAATGCCGGACGCTAATCAGCGGTTTTGATACGGGGACCCTTTATCGCCGCCATATCATCATGCAGCGTCATGGATACGGACAGGGCGAGTATAAATATTTCGACTATCCGCTCCCAGACATTATCGCCGGTCTGCGCGAGGAATTTTATACGGCGCTGGCGCCGCTCGCCAATCGCTGGTCAGATCAGTTGCGCACAGGTATCGCTTATCCGAAAACACTGGCGGAATACACCCGGGTCTGCCGTGCAGCCGGGCAAATAAAGCCGACGCCGCTTATCTTGAAATACGAGACCGGGGATTATAACCGTCTACATCAGGATCTATATGGATCACTGATGTTTCCGATGCAGATGACAATCCTGCTCAGCGATCCGGACACGGATTTCGTTGGTGGCGAATTCATTCTGACGGAACAGAGACCGCGGCAACAGTCGAGGGCGACGGTCATTCCGTTGCGAAAGGGCGACGCCGTTATCTTTGCCGTCAACGAACGGCCGGTCATGGGGAAGTCCCGGTTCATCAGGACCCGAATGCGTCACGGGGTCAGTGACGTCCGGCGTGGCCACCGCTTTACCCTCGGTGTGATATTCCACGACGCCGCATAGCTTCAGCGCTGCCAAACCCTACCTGTAGAGGGGATATCCGGTCGGACTTATTTCGCTTTTAAATCGCATATCTTTCCACTACTGTCCTCTGAGCGGCACGCCTTGTTATGGCTGTATTGCCCTGTCGACGGCCAAGGGAGCCCAATAACTCTGCATGACGGAAGTTCCTAAAAAATACGGATTTCTTTTGACCGATCAATGCAGCATGATTTGTTTCAGCAGCGCCATCGAACCTTTGCGTTCAGCCAACCGCATGAGCGGCCGCCATCTGTATGACTGGAATATCCTGACACTCGATGGAAAAAGCGAGCGCACCAGCAGCGGCATCAGCATCCTGCCGGACATGAAGCTTGAAGAGGCATCCAGTCTTGATATTTTATTCGTGTGCGGCGGTATCGGCACCGATAAAATCAGGGATGAGCATCTCCTTGCTGAACTTCGCCGGATTGTGCAACATGGTACCGGGATTGGTGCGCTCAGCACCGGTACGTTCATCCTTGCCGCGGCGGGTTTGCTCAACGGCTACCAATGCACCATTCACTGGGAAGCGGCGATCAGCCTGAAGGAAAGTTACCCGAAGACTATTTTTACCGGCAGCATCTACGAGATTGACCGCAACAGATATACTTGCGCCGGCGGGACGTCAGCCATCGATCTGATGTTGCATATGATCGGGACGGCGCATGGCGATAAACTTGCCTATGATATTTCCCTGCAATTCATGCATGACCGGATCCGGACCCATAGCGACAAACAGCAAGTGGTCCGCAAGCTGCAGCTGGCGGCGAAATCCCAAAAACTTCTCACCATTGTCGAGATTATGGAGCAGAATATCGAGGACCCGATCTCGCCCGAGCAACTGGCCGAGGAAGTCGGGATTTCAATTCGACAGGTCGAGCGTCTTTTTCGTCAACATACGGAAAGATCGCCTGCGCGCTACTATATGGAACTGAGACTTGAGCACGCTCGCTTGCTGTTGCTGCAGACCAGCATGTCAATCACCGAGATTTATATTGCCTCGGGCTTCTCTACCCATTCCCATTTCGCCAAGAGCTACCGTGAATATTATGGCCTCAGTCCCAGCCGCGAGAGAAAACCGCGATTTGTTTAAAAAATGAGCGATTTTGGCGCTGGAATTTCGTCAGAACAGGGCGCAATTATGTAAATCTGTTGTTTTGATGGGCGAGGACGGGTAGAAATTATGGCATGAGCCACCTTTTCGGTAATCCGATCGTGATCGTCGCTCATTCCAAACGCAAAAGGAAAAAAATGCCGTCAGATAAACCAGATGCTGCCGCCCAGTTCAGGGAAGAAGTTCAGCAAACGATCAAGGGCTACAGCAATGAGACGGACTGGCAAAAACTGTCGCATGACTGGATTATGCAGGCACTTGCAAAGCGCTACGTTTATAATTTTTCAAGCCTCGGCCGCCCGATCATTCAACTGCCCACCGATATGGTGGCGTTTCAGGAAATTGTCTGGGACGTGAAGCCAGACTTAATTATCGAAACCGGCATTGCCCATGGCGGCTCCCTGATCCAAAGCGCGTCCCTATTGGCCATGCTCGATTATTGTGATGCGGTGGAGGCCGGGGTCATGCTCGATCCCAAATCACCGATAAGACGGGTTCTGGGAATCGATATCGATATTCGGGCGCATAACCTGAAGGCAATCAAGGATCATCCGATGTCCGGGCGGATTGATATGATCGAAGGCTCGTCCATAGACTCCAGTGTGATCAAACAAGTAACGGATGTTGCGGCCTCTTATTCACGGGTTCTCGTCAGCCTGGACAGCAACCATACTCATGATCATGTCCTTGCCGAACTTGAGGCCTATGCGCCGCTCACCAGCATAGGAAGCTATTGTCTCGTGTTTGATACCATTGTTGAGGATATGCCGGAGGATTTCTATCCGGATCGGCCCTGGCATCCGGGAAACAGCCCCAAAAGTGCCGTTTTTGAATATCTTAAGAAGCTTGAAAGCGAAAAGATTACAGGGTCGGACGGAAAGCGGCTTCAGTTCGAGAACGATCACATGGTCGAAGACAAGCTGTTCTTTTCGGTTACGCCCGACGGCTTTTTGAAACGGGTACAGACGAAAAATTCAGCCTCTGGATAGGCGGTTTCATGAAAATAAGTATTGTAATCCCGACCCGTAACCGATCTGAATTTCTGGAATATTGCCTGCAAACATGCCTCGCGTCTCCTGATGACGGCATTGAGATTGTTGTTAGCGATAATAACAGTTCAGATGCCACCAGGGACGTCGTCGGAAGTTTTGTCGACAAACGGCTTCATTACCATAATCCCGGCCAGGATTTAAGCATGCGGCAGAATTTCGAGTTTGCGCTGTCGAAGGCAACCGGCGACTATATAATATTCATTGGGGATGATGACGGGATTTTGCCGAATGGCATTGCCACATTGCGGTATCTGATTGAAACCTATCACCCGGATATCGTTACCTGGCGCCATATCACATACATCTGGCCAAAACCGGACCCGCTGCCCGAGGATGGGTTGTTGAAATTTCGGTACCGGGATTTTTGCGGACCGTTTTACAATTTGGACCCGGTGCAAATTCTGTCCGATTTCTGTCAGGCAAAACTGACAAATTATCGCGATGGCGCGAATATCTATCATGGCTGTGTGTCCCGCAAGATCATTGAGAAAATCAAGAAAAAGGGCGGGGAATATTTCCAAGGGCAGATTCCCGATGTCAACACGTCAATAACAAACCTGACCGCCGCGAAGTCGATATTATGGGTTCGTAACCCTGTGACAATTGCTGGCGAGGGCTGGAAAAGTAACGGGATAGCGCTGAACTCCTCTGGGAAAACCACAACGGAACAGAAGGAAATCGCAACTAACTTCACGTCTCTTGCACAAAAGGACAAAATCGTCGCCGAACTCGATCTCAGAATCCGGTCCATTCCCGCCTATACCTATGCCAACCTGCTGCGGGTCAATCAGGACCATCTTGACGGCTCTTGCCAAATCGATCACGAAAGGTGGCGGCAGCGCATTATTGAAGACATGCGTAAATACCCTCCAGAAAATAGATGCTGGTCCGTCCTTGAGGCGTTCTTTCAAACCGCCGACCCGGCATATGAAATCAGGAATTTGTCCGAACCAAAGCCGCCGATCACGGAGGCCGTTCAGGAAGAACCCGCAGTGCCCGGCCGCCCCAAGAAGCGAAAAAAATATGTTGACCCGCAATATACTGAAAATGTTGCGACGGTGGTGGACTGGCTTCAGTCCGTCACAGGTAAGCCCTATTATCCAAAAAAATGGCCTTTAGTTGCGTTTATTGAGCAAATTTCCAAGTCCGTAGAAATGTGCCGCAATGTTAAGCTCATAGAGAAGACATGAAAAAAAATAATCGCTTTCTGAATGCTGGATATGTCGCCATTGACGGTGCATTTAGCCGCTTGCTGCCCACACGTCCCCATATCCTTATTGCCTGCATGCCTAAATCGGCTTCGACGTTTCTGGCGAGCGCAATTTCGGAATTGCCTGGATTTCGCCGATACCGGCTGACGCCTGATTGGGGCGCGCGGGAGCAGGAATTATGCTCGATACGCCTGTCGCGCTATAACCGGCGGAAATATGTGTCTCAGCACCATCTGCGCAACAGTGAATGGACGCAGCATCTGATCACGCAATATAATTTAACCCCCATCGTTCTCGTTCGCAATCTTGCTGATTGTGCCATCAGCATTCGTGAACATTTTCAAAAGGAGCCAGGGGAGGGCCCGACAGCCTATTTTGATAAGTCACATCTCGCCATGTCAAATAGCGAGTTTGAAGAGGCGATCGTCCGTCTTGCGATCCCCTGGTATATCAATTTTTATGCGGGCTGGAAGGCTGCGGAAAATATTTCAATTTATGATTTTGATGAATATACGGCTGAACCTGAGAAAGTGATGGGCGAGATTCTTGCCAAAGCCACAACTCATCTGCCGGCATCAGAAATACAGCAGGCGCTTGGCCGTGTGCGGGAACAGCAGACACGCTTCAATGTTGGCGCCTCTGGTCGAGGAGAACTTCTCTCAAACCCCGCAAAAAAGGCACTACTTCGGATGATGGATTTTTACCCGAGTTTACAGGATGATCCGCTTTTTGTAAAAACGCGGAACACGCTTGGCTAAGGAACTGGCTAACCATCGGCATCACTTATCAAAGTAAGAAGCAAGGCCTTCTGTTAAAGATGTGAGTTTTCGGGGCCGGAAGGCTTGCAGGAGCTTTTTGTTACATCCGTACACCGATGTTTCCGACACGGTCAGTTGAGAAGCACTCCTTAAAGCAGTCACCAATTCCTTTTTCCCCAGTAATTTTGCGCATTCGAGCGCGATCTCATGCGGAAGGAGGGCGGTGCCGGAGCAGATATTGACAGTCCCGGTAACGTCTGTCGATGCGAGCGCCTCAAAAGCGATGGCGACATCCTCAATATGGATCAGGTCAACGGCGCGGCCGGCGTTCTGGAACTCGGGAAGGCGGTTGTTTGAAATTTCCCGGAGAATATAGGAGACCAACTTGGTTTTGTCCTCATCCGGGCCATAGGGAAAGAAGATACGGGCCCAGACAAGATTGATATTTTGGCCAATGATGTCTGACAGCATCGCAAACGCGACCTTGCTTGCCGAGTAATAAGTTGTGGGATTAAGAGGAGACTTGTTTTCCTCTAGGATGGTGTTTTCCCACTTATATTCAGCACAGCTGCCAGCGAGGACCGCCTTTTCACCGCCATGGTGGGTGAATAAATCGAGGAATAGCGCGCTCGCTGAGATCCAGCGGAAATTCTCCGTTGAATGCCAGAATTTACCGGGTGTTGCCTCCCAGGCGAGGTGAATGAGGTGGCGCGCCTGATAGCGTTTGAAAAAGGCGCCAACACTTATCGGATCATGCAAGTCAAGTTCAACATAGGTAAGATTTTCGTCGGCGGTATAAGGAGAGGGAGAGCGTCCGACGGCGATGACATGCCAGCCGTGCGACAAAAGCTGCTTAACTACATGGCGCCCTATAAATCCGGTTGACCCGGTGACAATACAGTTTTTCAAGTTGACCCCGTTTTCTCACGCAGCGGCGCTATTTCAGATCGTCAAGCGCCTGATCCTTCTTCGATATAACGCGCGGTTCCGAAGGCCAGTCAATTCCGATTTCCGGACTATTCCAGCGGAACCCGCATTCATGACCCGGCACATAGGCGGGGCTCATCTGATAGAAAACCTCAGTGTCATCCTCCAGTGTCAGGAAGCCGTGGGCGCAGCCGGCAGGAATGAAGAGGGCGCAGCCGTTTTTGCGGCTCAGCTCGATGCCGATCCATTTCTTGTAGGTGGGCGAGCCTTCACGTAAATCGACCGCCACATCGAACATCCGCCCGGAGCTGCAGCGGACCAGTTTTGTCTCCGCATAGGCCGATGCATGATAATGCATTCCTCGTAATGTATATGCGGATTTATTGTAGGAAAGGTTGCACTGCACGGGCAGGAAATCTATCCCGCGAGCGGCAAACTCTTCCTGGCAGTAGGCGCGGGCGAAATATCCACGCTCGTCCTCGATGAACTTCGGTTTGATCAGGAAGGCACCGGGGATATCTGTCTCGGTTATTTGCATGGGAGCAATCGAAGTTCAGGAATGGGAATGGCGAAGCGTCCGCCCCAGTCTGACACTGCGCTCATTTCGCTGGCAATTTCATCGGCGAGGTTCCACGGCAGGATCAGCACATAATCCGGTTTCACCTGCCAGATCTTATCCGGCGCGAACACGGGAATATGGCTGCCGGGGAGCAGGGTATCCTGCTTTTCAGGATTGCGGTCGACAACAAAACGGATGTCATCCGGACCGATACCGCAAAAGTTGAGCAGTGTATTTCCCTTGGCGGCGGCGCCATAGGCGACCACTGTCTTCCCTTCCGCTTTCGCTTTTTTCAGAAAGGAGCGCAGGGAGGAGCGCGCCGTCTCGACCTTTGGCGTAAAGTTCTGATAGGCCGTGAGGGAAGCGAGACCTGCCGCGTTTTCTTTCGTCCGCACCGAGATCAATCCATCGCCCTCACTGTATGTTTCACAGTCCCGATGGCAGGCATAAATCCGCAGCGATCCGCCATGAGTTGGGAGTTCCTCGACGTCAAAAACCCGGAGCCCGTGGGCGGTCAGTATCTTTTCAACCGTCAGCAGTGACAGGTAGGAATAATGCTCATGATAGATAGTGTCGAACTGGACCTTTTCAATGAGGTTAAGAAGATGCGGAAACTCAATGGTCAGAACACCGGTTGGGCTCAGCAAAATTGGAAATCCGCCGATAAAGTCGTTAATGTCTGGCACATGGGCCATGACATTATTCGCCGCCATCAGATCCGCCTTGATACCGGTGTCTGCAAGCCGTTTGGCGGTATCCAGCCCGAAAAAGGCGACCTCGGTTTTTACACCGGCCGTCTCCGCGGCCCGTGCGACATTCGCTGCGGGCTCGATGCCGAGAACGGGAATGTCTTTGTCGACAAAATGCTTGAGCAGATATCCGTCGTTGCTTGCAATTTCCATCACCAGCGAATTCCGGTCAAGATTGAGCTTTGCCGTTAACCGATCGGCATATTTCCGGGCATGTTCCACCCAACTGGCCGAAAAGGAGGAGAAATAGGCATAATCGGAAAAGATTTCTTCCGCCGGCACAACCTCTTCCACCTGCACCAGAAAACAATTCTCGCATACCCGCGCATGCAGGGGATAGGATTTCTCGGTTGCAATGCTACCCTTGTCCTTAAGATAGCTGTTGGCAAGCGGCATTGATCCGAGATCAACAAGGGTCTGGGTCAATTCCTGATGACAAAAGCGGCATTCAAGAGGGTTACTCATAAGTTGGTCTCATATTCTTCGATCTGGGCCAGGGTCAAGGCCGGAACGTCCTGATTATCGCTGAAGGCTTTATACCAGTCCACCGTTCTGTCCAGCGTTTTTGCCGCATCCCATCGGGTCCGCCAGTTAAGTGTTTTGAAGGCAAGAGATGGATCAAGGGCGAGGGCGGATTTTTCGGGCGGCTGGCGGGTATTGACGAGCCCCCAGTCGCCATCAATGCCAAAGGCCTTCTGAACCTGCGCCGCAATATGGCCCACAGAAAGTCCCTGGCTTTTCTCCGGGCCGAAATTCAATGCTGTGGGCAGCGTGCCTGCCCGGTCACCGGCAAGGGCCTGCAGATACACCAGATACCCTGATATTGATTCCAGGACATGCTGCCAGGGGCGGGTTGCCTCCGGATAGCGGAGGGTAACGGTTTTTCCGGTTCTTGCGGCGCGCCAAATGTCAGGGATCAGCCGGTCCTCGGAAAAATCTCCGCCGCCGATGACATTTCCGGCCCGCGCCGTTGCAATCCGGATATTGCTGTCCGCAAACAGGCTTTTGGCGAGGGATGCCGTTGCAATTTCGCACGCCGCCTTGGACGAGGAATAGGGATCGTCACCGCCGAGGGGGTCGGTTTCCGAGAACGCCCTGCCATCGTCGATGTTCCGGTAGACCTTATCGCTTGTAATGACCAGAACAGCGCTGAGGTCGGCAAGGTCTGGCAAAGCGGCGAGCAGGTTCACTGTCCCCATGACATTGGTTTCATAGGTATAGACCGGTTCCCGGTAAGACCGCCGGACGAGAGACTGGGCGGCCATATGAAGGACAATTTCGGCGTTACTTTCCTGGATGGCGGCGGCCAGCTTCTGCGAATCGCGAATGTCAATTAGATGCGATGACAGATCCAAGGTATGGGACAGGCTGTTATACAGCGAAAAGTCACCTTCCGGCGCCCTGGAAATACCAGTGACGATTGCGCCCATTTTGCAGAGCCATGCCGCGGCCCAAGCGCCTTTGAAGCCTGTATGCCCCGTGAGAAGGACGCGGCGTCCTCTCCAGAAGCCGGGATCTACGGCCGCGGAACCTGTCATTTTTAGCACCTAACCCCAGACATGCCAGGGAGCCTTTCCGTTGTTCCAAAGCTGTTCGAGATATGTTTTTTCACGCAACGTATCCATCGGTTGCCAGAACCCGGTATGTCGGTAAGCAGAAAGCTGTCCGTCGGTGGCAAGACCGGTAAGAGGTTCCCGCTCCCACGGGATAGTGTCGCCAGCAATACGCGAGATAACGGACGGTTCCAGAACGAAAAAGCCGCCATTAATCAGGCCATTGTCACCAGCGGGCTTCTCGACAAATTCCGTCACCGCCCCGTTTTTGATAATTGTTGCCCCGAACCGGCCGGGAGGGGCGACAGCGGTAAGGGTTGCCTCGCGCCCCTCGGATTTGTGATAGGCAATCAGTTTGGTGATATCGACATCGGCAACGCCGTCGCCATAGGTCATGCAGAATGTTTCTTCGGGGTCGAGATATCCGGCCACCCGCTTGAGTCGGCCGCCGGTCATTGTTTCCGCGCCGGTTTCAACCAGCGTCACCCGCCAGGGCTCCGCCTTTGCAGCGTGATAGGTGATCTGGTTGGTTTCAAGGTCAAAGGTAACATCGGAACGGTGGAGAAAGTAGTTCGCAAAATATTCCTTGATGACATAGCTTCGATAGCCGAGGCAGATAATGAAATCATGGATACCGTGATGGGCATATATCTTCATAATATGCCAGAGGATCGGATGTTCGCCGATCTCGATCATGGGTTTAGGCCGCAGGTGGGATTCTTCTGAAATGCGGGTTCCCAGACCCCCAGCTAGAATAACTGCTTTCAACGACGTCCCCTCATTTCATCCATCCTTCCCAGCATTGTAGGGAAGCGGTCCTCGATTGATAAGACTTATTTCAATATCACGAGGGGGTGTCAAGAAGGGCCGGGTTTATTTCAGCCTCGCCGTAATTGCCTGAGACTTCCCGGCAGAACACGGCGCAGCCAGTTCTTGATCCGGATAACCCGGTACAGATCCTTCGTCCAGGTGAACATATGCCTGTATTCGCCGGGTACCTTTTCGAGTTCCCGGTTGCCGATAGTGACCGGGGGGCGTTCCTCATAACCCGCAAAGTCACGCAGCCAGCTTCGTTGGTAGATCAGGTATAGAAGCGGACGGATGATTTTGGACTGGTTGACGCCGCCCCGGTGGAGAAGCTTCGAGTTGGTGATCAGGACGGAGCCGACATTCACCTCTGAATCGATGCTCCCGACTTTCTGGGCTTCGTCATCGGTTTTGGTTAAATGGCTTTTTGGCCAGACCCTCGTACATCCGGTCTCCAGGGTGCAATCGACGAGCGGAATGAGCATCGTTATGGCATACGGCGGGATATCAATATCAACCGTATAGTCATCGCCGAATATGGCCTTGGTATCGCGAGGAAGGAATTGATCAGGAGCCCTCGGAAAAGAGACGACCAAGCTCACCGCCCATAGAATGCAATCCTTCCCGAGAAATTCCTGAAAGACGGGAAGCAACATTGGATTAGAAAAAAAATACGGATCGTTGAAGGGTTCCTCGACTTCATGTTATTGAACTATCGGATTATTTTAGCAGGGCTACTTGTGTATAACCTCTAATTCTGGTTTTATCCGAACGCCGTGCTATTCTACGACGTAAACTGGGATACTATAGGACAATCCATCCATGCAGGTACTTAAATCACGACATAATATATGGGTTTTTCTCTTATGTGTCGTTGGCACCCAGGCCGTATTCGTGTATGGCGTGGCGAACGGGTATTTGTCCGTAGATCACTATCCCATGGGCAGATTTTATATCCTGTTTATCCTAGCAACCATTTATACGGTATTGGACCGAGGTATTGGGGGCATCTGGGACCTGATCCGTCCCATGCTGGTCTGGCGGGTTTCGATCTGGTGGTATGTGTTCGCGATTACCTGGCTCACCGTCTTTGCCTTGGCAATATTGTTTGTCAAAAATTTGATCAATGGAAATGGTATTGTTGCCATTCCCCTGACATTTACGATGCTGAATAATTTTCCTCTGCTTAAGGGTATCTTTCTCGCGTCCATTATTGAGGAAATTGTCTGGATCGGCCTGATCTTGACGGTTTTGCAAAAGAGATTTACGCCGTTGGTGTCCAGCCAAATTCTCGGGGTTTTCTGGTATCTGTGGTGGGTTCCGGTCATTCTCTATGGTCAGGCGGTTGTTCCGGGTGTTCCGGTTTCCATTCTCTGGTTACATTATCTCGGAATCGCCGCAACCTGCGCCTGGGTGTATTATTTCACCAAGAGTGGACTGGTCGTCGCCCTGATGCAGATGTTGACGAATTCGGTCTCTCTCATCGTTCCGATTCTGCCGCATCTTTCTGACGTGCCGACATATATCACGTTTATAATCGGCAAGCTTTTGTTCGCTATTTTGCTTTTTGCGATGTTCGGTCCGAAGCCTCTGTTTGGAAAAACCGCTAAGGTTGCTTGCTGAGTCTAGAAGGGAAGTGCCTACCCTTTAGCGGCTGGAGGGGCCCGGACAAACGCCGAGCATAAGAATCCAGCGAACCTGTCCGATCTGTAATTCTGTTGTATGCAGAATCTCGAACCCCGCTTGCGTCAGACGATAGCGGTGGTTATGGGAAAAGGAGTTTTCATATCCGAATACAATCGAGTCATTATTATTTTCGAGATCATGACCGGGAGCTGCAGGCTCGATCAGAACAATTGCCGCCGATGGATGTGCGGCAAGCGTATTCAGGAGTTTTTCGAGTTTTTCCGGGGAGAAATATTCCAGTACGCCGCCATTGACGAAGAGGACTGTGCCGGGGGAAGGGTTGGCAGTCAACCAGTCGGTGCCGTCGGCCTCAATGAATGACAATTCTTTATTATCAGCATGCTCGGCCGAGGCCTGATTGATAACGGTTGCATTGATATCAAGTCCGACAGCTGACGTTATATGTGGCATTTGCCCAAAGCAATGCGCCAAAGCCCGTCCTTCACCACACCCAATCTCGACAATCCGATGAAACCCGCTTCTGTCACTTTCGAGAAAATCACGAAGCGCTTCGATAATGACCAGATGATGATCCAGAAAAAGCTGAAAACGGGCATCCGAGTGCCGACTAAAAAAAGCATCTCCCGGATTTCCTTTCCAAAAGGTGGAAAGCGCCTTTTCCACTGCATCGTGATCGCCCGACGCTTTGGCCCGCTGCAACCTTGCATGAATAATAGCGCGTTTTAGTCTGGGTGCCCGTGTTGTATTTCGGGCATTATCGATATCTTTTCCCAAATACGGAAAGGCTAATTCTGCTACCTGACCGACTGCGTGCTTTAATGTGTCTTTTATGCGGTTCATCTGATGTTACTTACTCTGCGAATTATACATTTTTGTTTCGGACAGCCGTTGACAACAAGAGCCTCACAGCGTGGGATCAGCGGCATTGATCCGTCCCTCAATGAAAACCGCCAATGTCTCAGCATGGCCTCCCTGCACAATTTCCAGATGTCGACCGTTGATGGTGTAACGTTCGATGGGCTCATTTTTAATATGTCTGTCCCACCCCAGCAACGGATGCTCGGCAATAAGCACTTCTTCACGCATATCGTCGGGTCGTGATAAAACCAGACTGACGCGACCTTGGTAGGGGCCTCCCTCATATTTCCGCGCAGCTGAGAACCATGCTTCCTGGGTTCGCAATCTGCGGGCAAGTGGGCGGTGCGTTATAGCAATCCAGTCCAGCACTTTTCCGTGCAAAAATTTCCCCGCAAGCTTTGCGCGCAAGCGTTCAAACAGGTACGTGCTGCCGTGGTCACGAATAAGCCGTAATTCACTCGTGAAACGTTGTTGCCATGTAAGCGTTACAGGAATCGCGAACGTATCGGTAAGGGAGAAGCTGGCAGCAAAACCGGGTGCAAAAGTGTCAAGCACGAAGAGTTCGGCCACTGTTTCGCCATTGGAAGAGAGCTGACGTGCCATCTCGAAAGCCGTCAGTGCGCCGGCAGAATAACCAGCAAGAAGGTATGGGCCGCTCGCCTGATATTGACGCATGTAGCGGATATTTTCAGTGGCCATTTCCTCTATTGTCGCATGGGGTTGGTGGCCCATAATACCGCGCATTTGAAAACCGACAACGGACCGATGCACCCCAAGGGCAGTGCCGAAGTCAGCCAGATTATTTACGTTACCGCCCGCGCCTCCGACGATGAACAGCGCATGTCTGTTCTTCCCGGGGCCAGGATGAATGACGATTGATGTATCCCAGTCCATCTCAGATGTCATAGCAGCGGAAACTGCACCGGATGCGGGAATATTTTTTTGATCAATAAGCTCGGCCAGGTCGCGAATAGTTGGATGACTGAACAGGGTGGAGATAGGCAAGTCGGGGCCGAAGCGTTTACGGATACGGTCAAAAAGACGCACCGCCATGAGCGAATGCCCACCGAGACTAAAGAAGCTTTCCAACACGCCCGCTTCCGGCCGTTGCAGGATATCGCACCAGATCGCGACAAGTTCTTTTTCCGTGTCTGTTTCCGGCGTGACAGTTTCGATCTCGTCAACGCGTTCTGCCGAAATTTGCATCAGGGCCTGTCGGTCAACTTTACCGTTTTGTGATATAGGTAATTCCGATAACAGCAAGATACGCGATGGAATGAGATGACGGGGCAACCGGTCACGAAGAGAACGTGCTAGATGCGCGGAGGTCGTGTTTGCGTCCACCGGCGCCACGAATGCAACCAGTCGGCCGCTGTCTCCGATTGGTTCGTATATAACTGCTGCTTTTTGGACTTCATTGAGGTCTAGAAATGCCTTTTCCACTTCTCCCAACTCAATGCGGAAGCCGCGTATCTTGATTTGGTCGTCCCGTCGACCCAGAAATTCAATATTTCCGTCGGGCAGATAACGACAGTAATCACCGGTTCGATAAAGCCGGGCGTCAGAGCTATCAGATGCCCCGGACAATGTGTCCGGTATGAAGGCCTGTTCGTTCAGCTCATTACGCTTCCAGTAACCAAGTGCCAGGCCGTCGCCACCGATCAGTAATTCACCAGGGACCCCGATCGGTGCCAGCTTCTGCTGATCGTCAACAATGTAGACCTCTGTGTTCGATATTGGCCGCCCGATGGGTACTGATGCTGACAAGCCGCTGAAATCAGCCGGAATTCGGTAACAACAGGTGAAAGTTGTATTTTCAGTTGGACCGTATCCATTAATAAATGTCGTATCCGGGAGGATTGCCAACGCACGGCAGATGTGGGCAACGCTTAACGCTTCACCGCCGGTGAGAACTTCTTTAACATTTGATAACAATTCAGGACTTTCATCGATAATTGCATTAAACAGCGCTGCCGTGAGCCAAAGCGTTGTCACACCATTCGATTTTAGGATGCTATCGAGTGTTGAGAGTTCGGGTAGTCCATAACCTTGCGGTAACACAAGCGTGGCCCCGTGGAGCAAAGTGCCCCAAATTTCGAAAGTTGCGGCATCGAAACTCGCAGGCGCGAGTTGGGCGAAGACACGGCTTTCGTTCAGTTGCGCAAACTCACTATTGATGACGAGGCGCGCGACCGCCCGATGAGGTACTACCACTCCTTTTGGAACACCGGTAGAGCCTGAAGTGTACATCATGTAGGCAGGACTGCTTCCATCGACGTTCGCAACATTGATTGACACAGAACTTGACGGCTCTGTTGGAAAATCCATCGCCAGTACCGGAATGCCATCAAGTGCAATGTCATCTACAAAATCACGGTGAGACAGAATTGCGGTCGCTCCGGAATCATGCAAGATAAATTCGCATCTAGCTGCAGGAGTGTCGGGTTCAATTGGTACATAGGCTGCACCGGCTTTCAGTGTTGCCAGAATTCCGACAATGAGATCCGGTGACCGGGGAAGCAGGAGAACAACGAAATCGCCCGGTTTTACACCTGAGTCAATCAGCCTGGCTGCCCATTCGTCCGATGCCTGGTCAAGTTCCGCGTAGCTCACCCGGTGTTGTACTTCTGATGCATTCGATGTTTCGGGCACGACAAGTGCGGTTTGCCCAGGGCGCGTTCGTGCGCAGTCCTGGAAAATTTCCACGAGCGATTTATCGCGCGGATAGTCCCGACGGGTGTCGTTCCAGTCGGAAAGCAGCATTTGACGATCCGCCGTATTAAGGATGCTAAAGCTATTCAGCGGTTTGGCAGGCTCGGCGGATGCTGCTGCCAGTAAATCGAGATACTCCTGCAGGCGCCTGCGCATTGTTGGTTCGTCATACAGTGCCATGTTGAAAGTGCATTGTAATTCTATATCAGTGCCGGTCTCCACGAAATTCAGGAACAGATCGAGATGTTCATAAGCCCGGCCAACCGAGCCCGCCTTCACATCGAAATCAGCGAAATGAATGCCCTTGGAGGATGGGTCCAGGTTTACACCGACCGAGACAAGCGGAGCCCAGTCGGAATCACGTTCAGACTGCAGGTCTTGCACGAATGACAAAAAGTCGAAATTCTGATGCTCAAGGGCGTCAAGAACGGTGCCACCGATACCGCGAAGATGATCGCTAAATCCGCTTTCCATATCCGTTGACAGGCGGAGCGGCAGGAAGTTCACGCAATGACCAACGAGGCTTTGACCCCCGAGTAACGGCTGCCCGGCGGCTGAAAAGCCAATTGGCGTGTCAGTAATGCCAGTTAGGCGGGACAGGTAAACAGCAAACCCGCCGATAAGGGAAGCGAAGAGCGTTGTTCCGCTGTTTTTGGCAACTGACCGAAGGTTGGCGACAACTTTGGGATCCAGCATGGTCTCAAAGCGCTGTGCTGAATAATTGCGTAATTTCGGCCGCGGGCGGTCACTCGGAATCTGCGCCTTTGGCAGATCGCCATCATATAGTTTCAGCCAGAAGTCGCGGGCCTCTTGCCGGGTTTCGAGCTGTTCCGGTGTATGCAGGAATCTGACGAAGTCGCTCAACTGTTGCGGAGGCTCAAGGGCAGCGGGGCGCCCTTCCATATGTGCCGCGTAAAGCACGCCAAGATCTTTCAGCAAGACGCCGCAGGACCAACCGTCTGCAATCAGATGATGGGCCGTAAATAGCAACAGGTTTTTGGTGTCGGATAGCCGCAATACGTTGCACCGTACCAGCGGTCCTTCCACGAATGAGAAGGGGACGGTTACCTGCTCGCGTTTGGCACGGGCAATTTCTTCCGCCTGAGTGGTTTCATCCTTCCCGCGAAGATCCTCAAAGGTAAGCGGAAATTCGAGGGTTGGTTGAATTGTCTGGTGGAACCCGTCGCGTTCCGGTAACGCCCGGAGAGCCTCATGGCGCGCGGCGAGATCATTTAGGGAGGCTTGCAGCAGTTCCGGTTTCAGGTCCCCCGTGAGCATCAAGGTACTGCAGAGATTATAGGAACAGGAGGCTTCAATGCTGAACTGGGCGGAGACCCAGATTTCCTGCTGACCAACCGTCATGGGCAAACGCCGGACGGCCGTCGGATCGTAACCTTCAAGAAGGCCGATATCGATCAGGACCGTCACACTTTCAACAAACGCCTCGTAGACGCGATCAAGGTCCTCCTCGCTATGCGCAGTCGTCATAAACGCCGGACGTCCTTCATATGTCAGAATGCCGCGGTTACGAAGATGGAAGAACAAGAGGTCGGAATATTCCTGATGCTTGGTAAAGCCAACCCTCAGGACCGAGGCGAATTGCTCGCACTTGATGGGGGTGTTTACCTTCTTGAAAAATGTGTTCAGCCGCTGTGACAGATTTGCAGATATCGCATTAAGCTTCTCCTGCAGGGCGGGACCTTCACTCTTCAGATGTTCAAGCGACGCCTTTGTTGCGGCAAGGGCGAGGGGATGACGGACGAAGGTGCCAGCAAACCAGGTCATGTCTGCGGTCGGGACCGAGTCATCGCCGAAGTTCCAGGCGCCGCCGTCAAGCGAATCCATATATTCCGCGCTGCCGGTAACAATACCGATCGGCAGGCCACCGCCGATTACCTTGCCGTAAGTTGCGAGATCGGCGCGAATATCAAACAGCGCCTGTACCCCGCCGGGGTGCGAGCGGAAACCGGTAACAATCTCGTCAAACAACAGGGGAATCCCCAGTTCCTTGGTTACCCGGCGCAGTTCCTTCAAATATTCACGCGGCTGGTAATCGGGATTCCGGCTTCGGATGGGTTCGACCAGCACGAGCGCCAGTTCATCGGCATTCTCGCGGATTACATCGAAGGCTTCCTTGTCGCCATACTGGAGAATGATTGTATTCTGGATGGCTTCCTGCGGAATGCCCGGGGCACTCGGCAAGGTTGTCCGCCGACTGCCGGTTCCGGCACCACGGACCTGCATTTCATCAAAAATACCGTGATAATGACCATCGAACTTGGCAATTTTTGATTTGCCTGTCACCGTTCGTGCCATCCGGACCGCCGCCAGAACGGCTTCGGACCCGGTGTTGCAGAACGCGGCACGTTCCATTCCGGTCATTTCGGTAACCAGTTTGGCGACATCCCCGGCGAGAACCGATTGCGGCCCGATCGCAAGTGTCTTGTCTAGTTGCTCGCGAACGGCATCGACAACAAATTGCGGTCCATGACCGAACATGGTTACGCCATATCCGCCAACCAGATCGACATATTCGTTGCCGTCAACGTCCCAGATTTTTGATCCCTTGGCATGGTCTGAAAGTACCGGATAGACCATTTCCTTCCACCGCGAGCGGAAGCCCTGAACCGTGCGCGGATCGGCGAGAACCCCACGGGAGATCTGCGTCGCTTCTTTCGCTTTTGGGGTGCGCGCAATCGTTGTCGCTATCAGCTCATCGATATGATGTTCCTGTTCGGGTGTCAGTTCATCGGTGCCGACCTTCTTGATCGTCGGGCGTCCCGGGTTGTCGCCGGGGTTAATCTCGGCGGCACGGGATTCACCCGTATCAGCCGTTGTTGTCGAGGCGGCAGTGGTAGAGGTTGGGCTCGAAGTCGACCGCACCGGAGCCGCAGCCTCGTCGAGCTTCGCGTCTTCGGGCAAGGTTTCGTCGAGATACGCCGCAAGCATGTCGAGAACGGGCGTCGATTCCATCAATTGCCGGGTCGTCAATTTGACCTTGAATGTCTTCTTAAAGGCGGCATTGGCCTGGGTCAGGAATAGCGAATCGAATCCAAGCTCCAGGAAGGTTGCATGTTCGTCGATCCGATCAAACGGCAAACCGCTCAGTTTATTTATAATAGCTTTCAGTTGCGCTAAAATCCGGTCCCGTCGGGGAGCGAGTTCGTCAACTTCTACCGCACTGACCACTTCATCTGCGCCCGGTTGGGCAAGCGCGAGGGTTGGGTCAACCGTAGTTCCGCTGGACGCGTAGGGGACCGCATCGATCCAATGCAAGGTCCGTTCGAACGGATAGGTCGGCAAGGAAACGCGGCGGCGTGATCCGCCAACAAACATATTCCAGTCAAGTTCGCCGCCAGCGAGCCAGAAGCGGCCGACTGCTCCCAGCAGGAAGTCTTCATCCAAGACATCTTCCTGGGGATGGCGAAGGGTGGCAATTACCTCGTGATTGGCGCCGCGCGCCGGATGCTGGCGGGCGAGCGTGCTCAGGGTCTGGCCCGGGCCCATCTCCATGACGATGCCTTCGTTGTCTTCGAACAGCTTTGCCATGCCATCCAGGAAACGGACGGTTGAGCGCAGATGTCGAACCCAGTAGTCCGGGTCGGTTGCTTCGGCAGCGGTAATCCAGTCGCCAGTGAGATTTGAGGCGAAGGGCAAGGTCGGCGCCTTCAGCTTGACAAGCTTCAACTGCGCGCGGAATTCTTCCAAAATCGGTTCGACAAGGGTTGAATGGGCGGCGACATTGATATGAACACGCCGCGATTCGACACCTTCTTTCGTCAGCTCCTCGCCTAAAGCCTCGATGGCGGCGATGGGTCCGGAGACGACACATTGGTCGTTGCGGTTGATGGCGGCGATGGAAAGCTCACTGCCTAGACGCTCGCGAACGGCTTCTTCCGACAGTGGAACGCTCAACATCGAGCCCCCCTCAAGGGTTTCAAACAGCTTGCCGCGGCAGAGCACGACATCGAGGGCATCTTCCATGGAGAAGACACCGGCAAGACAGGCGGCTGTATACTCGCCCATGCTATGGCCGATCATTGCGCTGGGTTCAACGCCCCAGGATTTCCACAGCGCCGCCATGGCATATTCAACGGCAAACAGCGTTGGCAGAGCGATGCTCGGCTGGTCTAGAGTTCCTTCGGCGGCGTAGATGATATCGACAAGAGACTGCCCGGTCCGTTTTTCAAAATGGACACTGCAATCGTCCAGCGCCCGCCTGAATTCTGGCGAATTTTTATAATGTTCCCGTGCCATGCCCGCATATTGCGCGCCGCCACCTGGAAACATAAAGGCAACCGGTGGTTTCTCGGCGGTCATATTGGACCGCAAGATTTCCCTTGGATCACGGCGGCGGAGCTTTTCAATCGCTTCCTCGCGGCTGGCGCAGACAAGTGCCACTCTTTTCTCAAACCGTCGCCGGCCAATGAGTAGGGTATGGGCAACGTCCGCGAGATTGGCATCTTCATGCCGTTCAAGCCAATTTGCGAGATCATCGCAACGCTTTTCAAGGGCGGTTTTGGTACGTGCGGAAATAACCAGAAGCTGCGATCCGCGGGCTGGATCGGACGCGGGTCGCGCGGGAGCTTCTTCAATTATAAGATGAGCGTTCGTCCCACCCAAACCGAATGAACTGACACCGGCACGGCGAGGTTTTTTGCCGCGCTTCCATTCCACCGGCTTTGCCGCCACATAAAAAGGCGACTCGCTGAAATTGATCTGGGGGTTTGGTTCCGTGAAATTGATGCTCGGCGGAATAACTTCATTTTCCAGCGCAAGCAGGGTTTTAATAAGACTGGCGGCGGTGGCGCCGGCGTCCAGATGCCCGATATTTGTTTTCACCGAGCCGAGCGCGCAATATCCGTTCTCCTCACTGGTAACGCGAAACGCCCGTGTCAGGCCCTCAACCTCAATCGGATCGCCAAGCACGGTGCCGGTACCGTGGGCCTCGATCAGCGAGATGCTGTCCGCCGTAATGCCGGCATTCCGATGCGCCTCGGCAATGACATTCGCCTGTCCGGAGGCACTGGGTGCCGTGAAGCCCGCCCGTGCCGCGCCGTCATTGTTGACGGCCGACCCCAGCAGGACGCCATAGATATGATCACCATCCTCAAGTGCCGCATCCAGGCGTTTCAAGGCGACCATTGCCGCCCCGCTCCCGCGGACCATACCCTTGGCATTGGCGTCAAACGCGCGCAACTGTCCATCCTGCGCCAACGGGCCGCCGTCAACATAGCGATAGCCAACCCGATTTGGAACGAGCACCTTGGCGCCACCCGCAAGCGCCACGTCACATTCACCGCGCAACAGGTTCTGTGCGGCCATGTGGATGGCCACACCGGAAGTCGAGCAGGCGGTTTGAACGGTTACGGCCGGACCGCGAAGGCCAAGCCGGTAGGCGATATGCGTGCAGGGAAAATCACGCTCGTTGCCGATGAGCATATTATACTCGGCGGCGGTCTCGCGCAGCGCCTCATGGCTCATTAGATTGTTCATCAGGTAGGCATTGCGGCCAACACCGCCGAAAACTCCAACCCGATCTGAAGATCGGTGCGGGTCGTAGCCCGCATCTTCCAGTGCTGTCCAAGCACACTCAAGCATCATCCGCTGCTGCGGGTCCATAAGCTGGGCTTCGCGCGGGTTAAACCCGAAGAAGGCTGCGTCAAATCCTTCCGCTTCTTCAAGTGGGAACGCGGCGGCGACATAATCGGGATCGTCAAGAAGGGCCGGATCTTCCCCGGCCGCTTCAAGATCGGCGCGGGTCACTTCCACCCGGCCCGAGCGGCCTTCGAGCAGCATGTCCCAGAAGTTCTCTATATTCGAAGCACCGGCAAACCTGCCGGCAATACCGATGATCGCTATACGTCCGTCGTTATCCTGCTGGCGTATAGGCTCAGGTGTCTGATCAACAACAACGGTGAGCTTGTTTGCGACCTTCGCAATATTTTCGACCGTCGGGCCATCAAAAAATTCGGCGACGCTTACCCGGAAGTTACGTTCGCGGCGGCAAATCTCCAAAAATCGCATGGCCAGAAGCGAGGTGCCGCCAAGTTCAAAAAAGCGGTCGTGACGGCCAACTTTGTCAAGGCCCAGTAGTTCGGCCCAGGTATTGGCAACAAACAGCTCCATTTCGCCCCGCGGCGCGGCATAGGCCTGCTCCAACATCGGGCGCTCACTTTTGGTGACGATGAGGGCGTTGCGGTCAAGCTTGCCATTGGTCGTCAAGGGCAATTTTTCCAAGGTCGTGAAAATGGCCGGTGACATGTAGCGGGGAAGTTGCTTTTCAACATAGCTGCGCAACTCACTGCTGCCGGGGACATCGGTGCATAACTTGGGCACGATCCAGGCGGCAATTCTCGGGGCGCCATCAACCGACGCATCGACGGCGACGGCGGCGTCTTGCAATTTTGGATGTGATTTGAGGGCGTGTTCTATTTCTCCAAGCTCAATGCGATGCCCCGCAATCTTAACCTGGGAATCCTTGCGTCCCAGAAATTCCACGTCGCCCCCAGGAAGCAGGCGGACGAGGTCTCCCGTGCGATAGTAGCGTCCGCCGGGCGCATCGGGGTCCTCAACAAAACGTTCCTTGGTTATTTCCGGCCGGTTCAAATACCCGATCGCCAGACCATCTCCGGCGATACAGAGTTCACCGCTTTCGCCATCGGGAACGGGCTGGAAATTTTCATCGAGAATAATGATCGATGTATTCTCGATCGGTTTGCCAATCGGAAGCGACAGCAGGTCCTCCGGCACGCCCGTGGGAATGCGATAGCAGCAGGCAAAGGTTGTTGTTTCGGTTGGGCCATAACCATTGACAAGATTAGCCTTGAGATTGGTCTGGGCTTTGCGAATATGAGCCGGGGACAAGGCTTCGCCGCCAACCAGCAATTCTTCGATACCATCGAGGATCGTGACATCATGGTCGACAACGGAGTTAAAGAGCGAACTTGTCAGCCACAGCGTATTTATCTCGGCATTTTTGAGAACATTGCGCAACTGGCTGAAATCAGGCAGGCCTGAATCCGGATATATCACGCAGGTACCGCCATTAAGCAAGGGTCCCCATATTTCAAACGTCGCGGCATCGAAGGAAACCGGGGCCATCTGCAGAACCCGGCGGTCCTTGCCAAATTTCGTATAGGTTGCTTCGCTGACAAGGCGCAACACGGCCCGGTGCGGCGTAACCACCCCTTTGGGCTGTCCCGTCGATCCCGAGGTGTAAATGACGTATGCCGCATCCATGGCCTTTACCTCAGGCAGAGCGTCCGCCTCATCGGAGGTGGTCTCGCCGATGACCAGGGTTGGCAGGCCGAGAGCCGGCAGTTTCGCGTCAAGCCCTTTGGAGATGACGACGATACTAATCGAAGCATCGCGGAGCATAAATTCAAGGCGCTGTTCCGGATATGTCAGGTCGAGGGGAACGTAGGCCGCGCCCGCCTTCAATATGCCGAGCATCGCGACGACAACGTCGAATGATCTTGCGGCGGCGAAGGCAACACAATCACCGTGCTTTACGCCATTTGCGACGAGCTTGCGGGCGAGGACGCTGGAATGCTCCTCAAGCTCGGCGTAAGTCAATGTTCGGGCTGGCGTGCTGCCAGCTCCTGGAAGCATAAGGGCAATGGCTTCCGGCGTTTGGGTGACATAGGTGTGGAATACCTCGGGAATGCTTTTATTCTTCCCATAGGACACTTCATTATGAATCCAGCCGCTACTTTCACGGTAAGCGCTATTTCTCATTTTTGCTTTCGAGCTCATCGTCTTATTCTTCTCGTTTATTGCCTTACTTTTAGCACTCACAGCATTCCCCTTGCGCTAACGCGCCAATTTTTACTCTAATACGGGGCATTATTGATGTGTTTTAGTTAAATATTGTTTAACTGACGACGAATACATTTACGTCGATATCCGTCGGGATTCGCGTTCATTCAACGTGATTAAAACATGAATATGCCAACTATTGTCTCAAATTTTAAACCGAGTAACTTCTTAAAATATATAATACTACAACTACTACTGGCAAAAATATTAAGTCCTGAGAAATCGGTTCTCGGGTATCGAGCTGTTTTGAACGACTCATGACTTTTCCCGATTAAGAGTTCAGACTCGTTTACGCCTAAAATACAGGTTCTCACATATTCGCAACGATTACTACTATTCGCAAACGGGGGGCTATCAAAATTTCATGGGCGCGGGTTCACGAACAGTGGGTTAAGGCAGACCATTATATGTAAAATTATTTATTTTCAAATACTTAAACGATTCTACGTGCCCGATCACCTTGTATCAAGTGATCGTTTAAACTGGTCGATGGCCCTTCTCTCGGAGAGGAAAATAGCGGTAAACTATCCTTGAAATAAGGAATTTTGGAGAATCGTTTTATCCTCTGAAATAGCCGGATATCTCCCATTCCCACTTCAATTGTGCCAAAATTGTGTCACGCTAAACGGAATGTTTGCCTTAATTGAGAATGTGCAAAGTGTCCGGCAAGGGGGGCGGCAATTCTGTGTAACCGTGGAAAAACTGATATCGGCATTTCCTTTGCGCTACAGGGTGGGTACCCAGAAACAGATAACCCCTCGAAGACATTATGTCCTCATGGGGTTAAATAGGGTCGTCGGAATACTGCTCCAAAAAAACACTCGCGTACCTTAATACCTCTGCGGGATCAGGCCCTTCGTTCCGCCAGCAATCCCTTGAAGATCGCCCAGCACATCAGGAGCAGCACGATCGTGAACGGCAGCCCCGTTGAGATCACCATGCTTTGCAGCGACTGCAATCCGCCGACGCTCAATAGCAGCACTATGGCCACGGCTCCTTCAAAGATGCACCAGAACACCCGTTGGGGGACCGGCGCGTCAACCTTGCCTCCGGCCGTGATGGTATCGATCACCAGAGAGCCCGAATCCGACGAGGTCACGAAGAACACGATGACCAGCACGATCCCGATGAAGCTGGTGATGGAGGCCAGCGGCAATTGATCGAGCATCTTGAACAGCTGAAGTTCGAGGTCTGCATTTTGCGCGCCGGTATAACCGTCAACCACCACCTGATGGATCGCGGTACCGCCAAAAACACTCATCCACAGCACGCAGACCAGACTCGGGATCAGCAACACACAAACCAGGAACTCCCGCACCGTGCGGCCGCGCGAAACCCGGGCGATGAACATGCCGACAAAGGGGGACCAACTAATCCACCAGGCCCAGTAGAATGACGTCCAGCCTTGACTGAAGTTTACGTCCTCACGCCCGACGGGGTTTGCCAGTTGGGGTAGATATTGCAGATAAGCTCCCAGTGAATCGACAAAACCGGTCAGGATCAGCACCGTCGGTCCGACCAGCAGGACAAAGATCAGCAGCAGCGCGGCCAGTCCCATGTTAATCTCGGATAGCAGCTTCACGCCGCCATCCAGACCCCGCAGCACGGAAATTAGGGCAATCGCAGTGATACCGGTAATAAGGACTACTTCCGTTGTCGACGATACCGGAATACCGAATAGCTCGTTGAGTCCGGCATTGGCCTGCGTTGCGCCAAATCCGAGCGAGGTCGCGAGACCAAAGAGTGTGGCAAAGACCGCAAGGATGTCGATGAAATGACCCGGCCAGCCCCAGATGCGCTCTCCCAGGATCGGGTAGAAGGCGCTGCGGATCGTCAGCGGCAGTCCCTTGTTGTAGCTGAACAAGGCAAGCGCCAATGCCACCACGGCATAGATCGCCCACGGGTGCAGTCCCCAGTGAAAGATCGTCGCGGCCATGCCCAGGCGCACGGCCTCGACCTCGTTGCCAACAGCACCCCCCAGGGGCGCCCAATCCGTACGGGCGCCAGCCTCGGACGTCACCCCGCCCATCGAGGATGAAAAATGGCTCATGGGTTCGGAGACGCCGTAAAACATGAGGCCGATGCCCATGCCGGCGGCAAAGAGCATCGCGAACCAGCCGATATAACTGTAGTCGGGTTTCGCGTCTACACCCCCCAGCCGGACCGAGCCCAGTGGCGTCACGATCAGCATCAGGCAGAACAGCACAAAAATATTGCCCGATGCGATAAAGAACCAGTCGAATTTCTTCGTGACTGTGTCGAACAGCCAGCTAAAGGCGGTTCCGGCCTGTTCAGGCAGGGCCAGGCTGTAGAACACGAAGGCAATGATACTCAAGGCAGAGACCAGAAAGACCGGGTTGTGAATGTCAAACCCGAACATTCCGATCTTCGACTCGATATTATCCTGACCGATCTCGTAGTCGGTATCGATCAGGTCGGAGACTCCTTCAGGGGCGGGTATGCCTTGAGGGGTTGGTGTATCCGTCATTTCGGTACTTCCTTTTTATCGCTATATCTTGTGATTATCGAACGACCATCACCGAGACAGGCGCATGGCTGGCCACGGTGCCGCCATTCGACGGCCAAAGGTAATCAGTTATATTGGGCACATGGCTTGCCATGACCACCAGGTCAGCCTTGATTTCGTTTACCGCCTTGAGCAACGCCGGATCGAGATCGATGCTGGGATCGTGACTGGTCACAGCGTGTGACTCAGTGGCGATGTTATGAGCCTTGCCCTGATCAGTAGCGAACCGGCTCAGCTTGTCGGCGAATTCCCCAGGTGTATGGGCGACCGACCCGGGTGTCGCCGCCGAGATCGCGACGTAGATTACCGTCGCGCCATATTGTCGTGCCAAATCCGCTGCAAGCCCAAGCGATTTTTCCAGTCGCTTCTCGTGCGCCAGATCCACCGGAACCATGATACGTTGGAACATATCTCTGTCTCCTTTTATCTTCCGCATAGGGCATGGCGTACTTCAAGACACACATCGCCTGCCACCCTGTTCGCGGGCGGCGTCGCTCGCAGGGCCATCGGTGCCCGGCGAGTTGCGGGACGCCTCCGTGTTGGCGGAGGCGCTCAGTTTTTTTAAATCGACATTATTTACGCAAAACCCACACTTTACGGCCATCTGTGGCTCAAAAATTGCGGGGCTGTCTCTTCTGCCGACATTCCCCCTGTAGCGAGGTCCGTGGGCCAGCATAGGTGCAACAACCGCGATGTGGCAATGTTTTTCTTGCCCGCGTCTGGTGTGGCGACTGTTGCGCGCTGTGAGTTCGGCCTTTGGCCGTGACAACTGTTGTGAAAGATACATAAACAGATAAGCCCTCGAAAACATTATGTCTTCAAGGGCTTATGTGGTGCCGCCACCAGGAATCGAACCCGGGACCTGATGATTACAAATCAACTGCTCTACCAGCTGAGCTATAGCGGCGTCGTGCGGGCGCAAAATAGTCAGCTTGCGCTATGTCCACAAGTAAAAAATAAAAGTTTTTAATGGAAAGATATTTAAGCTCTATTTTTAGTCCGGCAACGACCGGATCTGGCGGGCCAGTTCATAAAAGGCAATGGCGGCCGCGTTCGAGACATTCAGGCTTTCTATTCTCGGATTGATGGGTAATTTTGCCAGCAAATCGCATTTTTGTGCGGACAATTGGCGCAGGCCCTTGCCTTCTGATCCGAGCACGATAGCGACTTTGCGAATTGTCGCGGCGGCGGCGTCAAGTTCCTGATCGGCCTGACCGTCCAGTCCGATTCGCCAAAAGCCCCTATCGGCAAGCTGGTCAAGCGCCCGCGACAGGTTTGCCACGCGAATGACCGGTACCGTTTCAATGGCGCCAGAGGCGGCTTTCGCCAGAACACCGGTGATGGGCGGTGAGTGGCGGTCAGGGACAATGAGGGCCTTGACATCAAAGGCCGCGGCCGAGCGCAAGATAGCTCCAACGTTATGGGGATCGGTCACCTGGTCTAGAACGGCAACCACCATGGCGGTTTGATCTTCGCGATCCGGGAGATCCTCGATGCTTGTATCGGCGAGGGGGTGGGGGAGCAACGCAATCCCCTGATGGAGCGCATTTTCGGGCAGCAGTCCGGTGATAATGTCACGGTCAACGATTTCCGCCGCGACGATTTCATCGATCTGGCCCTTCATATTATCGTCAAGTCCTGCCATTTTTGCCGGCGTCAGAAGCAGACGCCTTACTTTTCGGGCCGGGTTTGCGAGGGCGGCCAGCACCGCATGATCGCCATAAAGCCACGTATCGCCGGTAATTCCCTTTCGGTCACTGCGGGCGGACGAGGGGGGCGAGTTGCGGAATTGTCGCGGGCCTGACGACGGCTTTTGACGCAGGTCCCTGGATGGCTTGCTTCTTGACATGACGTTGCTTATATTGTGCTTCGTATCCTGCAACAAGAGAGCTTTTTCGAAGGCGCCGAAAAAAAATCGGAAAATCGGCGTTGAATCCTCTTTTTCGGTTGACTTTATGTCTGAATTTTCGATAGTGCCGGACACCTTTGGCAAAGTCGAAGGAACGATGTATGTATGGAGGGGTGCCTGAGTGGTTAAAAGGGGCGGACTGTAAATCCGCTGGCTAAGCCTACGTTGGTTCAAATCCAACTCCCTCCACCATTCACATACAGGCGTGAAAGATGCCATGGGGCTGGCGTCGTTTGATGCGATAAAAGGCGGGTGTAGCTCAATGGTAGAGCAGCAGCCTTCCAAGCTGAATACGAGGGTTCGATTCCCTTCACCCGCTCCAAGCGCTGGTCAGCGCTTTATAAATAGGCCGTGAATTTGAGAGTGTCGGAGACTTAAAGCAGGTTTTCGGCATTTTTTGGGCTGTGTAAATTAACTGCTTCGGGACGACGGAAAATGGCCAAAGAGAAATTTGATCGTAGTAAACCACATTGCAACATCGGGACGATTGGTCATGTTGACCATGGGAAGACGACGTTGACGGCGGCGATTACGAAGGTTCTTGCGGAAGCGAGCGGCGGGAAGTCGTTTGCGTT
>NZ_JBDNHC010000028.1:0-32493 GCF_041689005.1 Sneathiella sp. | reverse complement strand
CCGGGTTCAAGACAAAGACCAAAGGATTCGTCAACGCCATCGGAACACTATTCATGGGAATAACACTGTGCTGGACCATCCTGTTTGTCGGGCTGGGGAGCAAGGCCTCTGTCATTTACAGCCCGGTTGTCAATTTTGAAATAAGTCAGTCTGGATTCGGAATGCAGGTGAAATATCTGATGGCAGCCTTTCTCGCCGTTTTTGCCATAACGATGTTGATCCAGTTTGTCAGTTACCTGATGGAAGCTGTTGCCGATTTTCTGGAACAGCCAGGCCATCAGGACCACGAAGAACCAGTGTCCGCAGGATAATTTAAAGTAAAATCATGGAACTTATTTTTCTCATCCTCCTTATTTCCCTGATGGCGCTGGCGCTGGGATCCGGATATCCGGTGGCCTTTGCGTTGCCGGGATCTGCCATTATCACCGTTATTGTCGCTGCCGTTTTTGGTTATTTCCTGACCGGAAACCCGGATGCCTATTTCGCGCAAGGCGGGCCCTGGCAGTGGCTAAGCGCCGGAGTGACGAATTTGCGTGGGGTTTATTGGGATGTCAATCGCGATACCCTGATCGCCATTCCGCTGTTTATCTTCATGGGGATCATGCTGCAGCGTTCCAAGATCGCGGAGGACCTGCTGGTCACCATGGCGCAGCTGTTCGGGCCAGTGCCGGGCGGCCTCGGGATATCCGTGGTTTTTGTCGGGGCCTTGCTGGCCGCGACGACTGGCATCGTCGGCGCCACCGTGGTCGCCATGGGGCTGATTTCCCTGCCGGCGATGCTGCGCAATAACTATTCGAAGCCTCTGGCAACGGGAACGATCGCGGCATCGGGCACGCTCGGGCAGATTATCCCGCCCTCCATCGTCCTGATTATTCTTGCCGACCAGCTCGCCAGCGCCACCGATCAGGCAGGCACGGCGCGTAAAGCCCTTTACAAGGCGGCGACCGGTGAATTTTCCATGCCTTCGTCCTTTGACGTGGTCTCGACAAGCGCTGGTGAAATGTTCCTTGGCGCCTTTGTGCCGGGTCTGTTACTTGTCGGACTTTATATGCTCTTCATTCTGGTCTATGCCCTGATCAATCCGAAAGTGGCACCGGCCGTCCATGGCGGTACGTTCGACAGAGCCTTCTTTGCCAAACTGGCACTTGCTCTCGTCCCACCGCTTGGCCTTATTTTTCTGGTCCTCGGCTCGATTATTGCCGGGGTGGCGACGGTTAACCAGGCGGGGTCGATTGGCGCCGTCGGGGCGATCCTGATGGCGGGTTACCGGCTGAAGGAAGGGGAAAGATGGGCCTATGCGCCAGTCGTTCTCGGGCTGGTTTCGGTCGGCTGTATCCTCGTCGTCCTCGCGTTCTTCCATGTGAATATCAAGTCGATACAGAGCACCCATGATGCAATTGGAATCGCCCTTGGGATTTTTGCGACGATTGGCCTGATGATTTCTGTCGGATGGAGCTGCTGGCGAACTTACAGGATTGATAACACACTGCAGGGTGTGATGATCGAGACGGCGAAAACCACGTCACTGGTGTTCATCATCCTGCTGGGCGCTGCCATGCTGACGGCCGCCTTCCGTGCCTTTGGCGGTGAGGACCTGGTCCGCGAATTCCTGGGCGGATTACCGGGTGGGGTCTGGACCAAGTTTGTCATCGTGATGGCGGTTATCTTTTTCCTCGGCTTTTTCCTCGACTTCATCGAGATTGCCGTGGTCGTCGTGCCGATTGTCGCACCGATCCTGCTCGCCGATCCGTCGGCCAACATTACCGCTGTCTGGCTCGGCGTCATGATCGGCCTGAATATTCAGACATCCTTCCTGACCCCGCCCTTCGGCTTTGCCCTGTTTTACCTGCGCGGCGTGGCGCCGCCTATTGTCAAGACAATCCAGATATATAAGGGCGTTATCGCCTTTATCTGCCTGCAGTTGATTGCACTTGTCATTGTTGGTCTCTATCCGCCGCTGGTAAATTATCTTCCCAATCGCGCCTCGTTGACGTCCGATACGGCGCCGCCGCCCCGCAACCCGCGGCTTAACTATTGCGTCGATTCCTATATTTCCGATGAATTCGCAAGTAACGGGTCGGCGATAACTGGCGCCATCAACGCGGCGCGGGGCCTGAATTACGATTACCTGCCGGAAGATTTAAAATCTGGGCTTGAGAAAAGCTTCGAGGCGGCGGACAGTACGCCGGGCCTGCTGCATCAGGCGTGGGAGGCAAATAATATCGTTGAAGAAAAAATTCCGGCTTATATGGCAGTTCAACGCGGTGTGCGCGACATTGAAAGTGACGTGCGCAAGCTGGACGATCATATTCGGGAGTTAAAAACCAACGCCAGCCGCCTTTATAATGAAGACCAGGCGGAGCAAAAGAAGAAACTGGAAGCCGAAATAGCCGACCTGAATGCCGAACGTGAAAAAATGATGTCTGAGATCCCGGCAAACTGGAAGACCGTTTACGGCGACTTCAAGAAGCTGCTTAAAAGTGAGACGTTGCTCCGGGGCAAGTTCCGGCGGGCGGCGGATGACGGGTATAAGCCCGTTGCCGAATTCGTCAATATATTGAAGGCAAACGAGGATTATGCCGCGTTAAAACCGGACCTGATGAAGATTAGTTCCGATCTTCCGGTAATGGACCCGTCCGAGCTTATCCAGGCTATCGAGGACCTGGGCGACCGGGCGAACAGGATTAATGGTGCGTCGGACCTGTCGTCCGGCCTGTCGAAAGTCCGGCGCATCCTGAAGACCGGGACCCCCGATATGGCGGAAGCGACGGCCGAGATGAACAAGATCGTTGCCGCCTATAGTGCGGAGCTGGAATGGCGGAGCCGGGCGGAAGCCAACCTGCTTCCCGGGATTGAGACATACGAGGCAATGATCCGGGACACAATCGGCTTGCGTCAGCAAACGCGACTGACCAACGATCAGGCGCTGTTCGTGGCGTCGTGCCAGTCCGGGCACAAGGATGTCTCCTATAATTTCTAGGGGTGGCATAGAGAAATGAGGGGTGAGCGGCGGAGGGTCTGAAGACAGACTTCCGCCGCGTCCTCATTTTCGCTTCCACTCATCAGTTGTTGAAATTCGAAAGGCCAAGCGGGGGTGTTACGCTGATTTTTCTACCAGCAGCTCCCAGCCGTCGCGGGTCAGGATTTCCGATGGGGAAAACCGTTTTTTGTAGGCCATTTTAGGGCTCTGATTGATCCAGTATCCGAGATAGACGTAAGGCAATCCACGTCGGCCGGCCCACATGATATGCCAAAGGATCAAATAGGTGCCAAGGCTACGCTTTTTTTCCTCCGGGGCGAAGAAGCTGTAGACCAGTGACAGGCCGTCTTCCATGATATCGGTGAGGCAGACCGCACAGAGTTTGCCGTCGTCCTTTCGAAATTCCACCAGCTGAGACTTCACGGGGCTCTCCTCGACCATCGCCTTATAATCAGAAAAGCCCATGTCAACCATGCCGCCATTTGAATGCCGCGACTGTAGGTAACGATGAAACAACGTAAAATGCTCTTCGGTGGCGACGGAGGCGGCCTCGGTTGCCTGTAGACTAGAATTCATCTGCCAGATACGGCGGAAGGATTTTTTTAGCTGAAAATCTCCGGTCCGGACCCGGATTGGAATACAGGCGTCACAGCCATCACAGGCAGGCCGATAGGCAAGATCCTGACTGCGCCGGAACCCTGCATGGCTAAGGGTATTATGAAGATGGTCCGGATCGTCCCCCGCAAGCAAAGTTACGACCTTCCGCTCAAGCCGGTTTTCCAGATACGGGCAGGGCGCAGGAGGCGTCGAAAAGAAGAAGCGGGACGGAATCTCCACGCGTTTCATCTCGGTGCTTTTCTGTTTGTTTCAACCATGAGTAAAGGGTAACGCTATTTCCCATATTAGCAAATAGGGCAGAACAATAATTTTCCTGATTTCACATTATACCATAGTAAAAAGGGGCGAAAAGCGAAAATACGATCCAGAGAATCAGGACCAGAGGTGCTCCGGCCCGGAAAAAATCGATAAATTTATAATGTCCGGGGCCCATGACGAGTAGATTCGTCTGATATCCCATCGGCGTTGCAAAGGAGCAATTCGCGGCGAAAATTACGGCATAGACAAAAATCACCGGGTCAACACCGACCTCAAGTCCAATGCTGATGCCGATCGGGGTGAACAGAACGGCAGTGGCGTTATTGCTGAGGATGTTGGTAAAAACCGCCACCAGCAGGAAATACGCCGACAGGATGACCGCCGGCGCGGCCCCCGTGAGCAGCGACAGGACACCATGGGCGATATAGCCTGCACCGCCGGTCGCCTGCATTGCCGCGCCAAGGGCGAGGGCGGCCCATATCAGCAACAAGATCTTACGGTCGATGGCCCGGCTCGCCTGAAACACATTGAGACAGCCCGAAATGACCATCGCCACCGCCCCGGCGACGGCGGCGACAACAATGGGCAGCAAGCCGGTCGCCGCCGTTATGACTACGGCGCCGAATATGATTCGGGCCCGCCACGCAAGCGCGGTTGCCGGGAGTTCGCGCGCCGACCATTCCAGCAGCAGCACATCGGGATTGTTGCGGATCCGCATGATATCAGAGCGCTTGCCCAGCAGCAGAAGAACATCGCCCGCCTCCAGACGGATATCCGTCATCCTGCTAGTCCGGATCATCCGTGAGCGCCGCTGAATTCCGACAACGACGCATTTCGTCCGGTAATGAAAGCTGACCTGGTACAGGGCCCGGCCTATCATCCGCGATGCCGGGGCGACGACGGCCTCGGCCAGGGTCTGGTCCTGAACGGAACCGTCGTCAGACGCCGGTCCTCCCTCGGGCTCGTCAACTTCAAGGAATCCTTGCAGGATCTGCGGATTATCGGCAAATGCCTCGGTGATGGATTTCCGACTGCCAGCGAAGATAACGGCGTCCGAAGGTCGCAGCGCCATGCCGTCGAACGGTGGCAGCAGGACGTGCTCGCCGCGCTGGATGAAGCGGATCGTGATGTTACGAAGGCTGGGGAACTGGCCCGCGACGGCCTCTTCACCGACCAGTGGGCTCTCGGCGGTCACTTCCATCTGAACGATGAACTGCTTTCCCGATATGTCCATGACCTCGCCGCGGATCGAGGTGCGATCGGGCAGGATCCGGGGAATGACGATCAGGGCGTAGAGCAGACCGGTTACCGCCAGCACCATACCGGGAACGGTAAAATCAAAGAATTCGATCCGGGGCAGACCTGCCTGAACGACAGCGGCCATGACCAGCAGGTTCGTCGACGAACCGATCAAAGTCGTCATGCCGCCGAGAATGGAGGCATAGCTCAAGGGAATCATGAGCGTTGAGGTTGATTTATGGAGCCGGTCGGCGAGAGCGGTAATCAGCGGAATGAAGATAACGACAACCGGGGTGTTGTTCATGAAGGCGCTGATCACCATAACCGAGAACAGGACGGCCGTGATTGCCATCACCGGATGATGCCGCCGCAGGGTAACCAGACGGCGAATCGGTTGTTCCAGCGCCCCGGTCCTGACAATCCCCTGTCCGACGACCAGCAACGACAGCACCGTGATCAACGCCGGGTCGGCTATCCCCCCCAAAATGTCCCGTGCGGACAGCAGAACCTCGCCTGCATCATTGGTCAGCGGATAAAAATGAAATAGCAGCAGCAGCCCGGCAATGACACTGATGGAGGAGATTTCAAGCTCGATTTTCTCGCTGGCAAAAGCGACAATTGCCACGGCGATAAAGGCGAGAACGATCCATATATGAATTGTCGGTTCAACAATAATCATCGATAATCAATAAACCCTTGCTGTTACGCCGGTTACGAGTAAAAGCTTCCACAGCGGCACTCTTTGGAGGTCACATCATGGAGATTGTCCGCGAGGATGCAAGCCTGCAATTATACTCGGGTGCCGGTAAATCCGGAAGTAAGTACAAGATGATTCTCTCTTATTATGATAGCTCGGCCCATCCACGGCCGGATTTCCCGGCGCTCACGGAAAATATTGCTGTGGATGTCTGCGTGATCGGCGGTGGGTATACGGGGCTTAGCGCGGCACTGGAACTTGCGGAAAAAGGACTTCGCGTTGCCCTTCTGGAGGCAGAGAAAATCGGCTGGGGCGCATCGGGGCGAAACGGGGGTCAGATCGCGGCGGGCTATTCTCCGGGCATGATCGACACGGAAAAAATTGTCGGTCGCGCGGATGCCGCGAGACTATGGGAATTCTCTGTGCAAGCGGCGCAATTGCTGAAAGAACGGATTTCGCGCCATCGCATTGATTGTGACCTGAAGGCGGGGGAGCTTTACGCAGCAACCCGCGACAGCCACCGCCAGTGGCTGTTGGAAGAACAGGAGCTATGCCAGCAGCGCTATCATTATACGGGATACCGCTGGATTGAGGCGGCGGACCTGCCGGACTATGTCACGACAGAGCGGTATTCGGGGGCGCTGATGGATGACAATGGCGGACATCTCCATCCGCTTAATTATGTCCTCGGACTGGCGGCAGCGGCCCGTGAAGCGGGCGTCATGATCTATGAAAAAACCCGTGTTCTTGCAATTGAGCGGGGCGCACGCCCCGTTGTCAGCAGTGCGGCGGGCAAGGTGACGGCGGATTTTGTTGTCCTTGCCGGGAACGCCTATCTGGGCGGGCTGGAGTCAAAACTGGCGGCAAAGATAATACCGGTCAGTACCTCGATAATTGCCACCGAACCGCTGGGGGTTGAGCGGGCGCGGGCGCTGATGCAGACCGAGGCCTGCGTCGCCGATACTGACTTCAATCTCGATTATTTC
Organism: Sneathiella sp.; assembly: GCF_041689005.1. Lineage (GTDB taxonomy): Bacteria > Pseudomonadota > Alphaproteobacteria > Sneathiellales > Sneathiellaceae > Sneathiella. The sequence continues at coordinate 25,715 of NZ_JBDNHC010000028.1, read as the reverse complement.
CGGCTTTCGGCAGATAACCGCCTGCTCTATGGCGGGCGGGATCAGGCGGGCAGTCGCGCCGGTATGGCGGGCGACGGGCTTCGCGCAAACATGCTGAGAACCTTTCCCCAACTTGCCGATGTCAGGATTGACTTTGCCTGGGACGGAATGGTGGCGGTGACCCGCAACCGGCTGCCAGATTTCGGCCGGATGGGGAAGAATATCTACTACGCGCAGGGTTATTCGGGGCAGGGGGTTCCGCTCTCATCCATCGCGGGCAAGGTCATGGCAGAGGCAATTTGCGGGGAGGCGGCGGGCTTCGATGTTTTCGCCCGCATTCCCCACAAGTCCTTTCCCGGGGGCACGCGGTTCCGGGTGCCGTTGTTGTCGCTGGCGATGTTCTATTACCGCCTCCGCGACCTGCTATGAGATCAGCGGAATCCGGCGGATGACCGTGCCAACCAGATAATCATGCAGGCAGCGTCCGCGCGGATTGAACAGCGCCACCACGAGGATCAGCGAAGACGTCACGGCGATGGAGAAGTAAAACAGGGCGACCTGCAAAAACGCTGTAATGTAGTCGGGCGCTCCGCCATTCATCATTTCCATGCGCACGTTCATAAAGCGCATTCCTGGTGTTGCCTGCCAGCTTCCACCGATGAACAGGGTGTTATAGGCAAGCGGGATCAGCGCGAGGCAAAGGATCAGCAGAGGTGTCAGCACGCCGAAACTGATAATCCCAAGAAGAGTCGCGACAACGGTCGCAATCACCGTGAGAATGGCAATACAGATCACATCGATCGCATAGGCAAAGATACGCCGGAGTCGGATTGATTCGTAGTGGTCTGGGTTGAAAATCTGCGCAGATGCAGTATCCCGGAACCCATCCGTATTCTGCAACGAACTCAATTCTATTCCCTGATTCCCATCTTTTTCCACGGCTCACCCATTCCTTATGCATGCTTAAACAATTGGTATCACTCTCCCATCGTAAATGGTACTTGTTGAATTAAATACAATAATTCAATGCTGTCGTGGGCGCGTCCGGTATTTACGAATACCTTTCGGAGTTGAAAGAATGCAATCGAGGTCTTTTCTCATTCTAATTTTGGCGGGGGGATTGATCAGCCTGCTTGCCATGGGGTCGCGCGCGGCGTTCGGGTTGTTCCTGGAACCGGTCTCCACGGATCTGGGCTGGGGACGCGAGATTTTCGGGCTGGCGCTGGCAATCCAGAATATCGTCTGGGGCCTGTCGCAGCCGTTCGCCTCCATGATTGCCGATAAATATGGATCTGGCAAAACCCTGTTTGTCTCCGCGCTCGTTTATTCCGCGGGGCTGTTCATGATGTCGCAGACTACGACGGAGGCGGGGCTGCATCTCTCCGCTGGCCTGATGATCGGCCTTGGCCTATCGGGCACCGGTTTTGGCGTCGTGATCGGTTCCGTCGGCCGCGCGGTGTCCGAGGAAAAACGTTCGATGGCGCTCGGCATTGTTGGTGCCGCGGGCAGTCTCGGGCAGTTTATCATGGTGCCGCTGGGGCAGGCGTTTCTGTCTGAATATGGCTGGTCGATGGCGCTGATCCTGATCGGTTTCTGCTCATTGCTGATGATTCCGGCCTCTGCTGCCGTGCGCGGCAAGGCGGAGGACAGCGCCGCCGCCGGTGCGCTCAACCTGACCGCCGCCATACGCGAAGCCGCGGGAAACAGGAGCTACTGGCTGTTGTTTATGGGCTTCTTCGTCTGCGGGTTTCATGTCACGTTCCTGGCTGTGCATTTGCCCGCTTATATCGTCGACAAGCATGTCGGCGCGGAATACGGGGCGATCGCGCTGTCCATCGTGGGCTTCTTTAACGTCATCGGGTCGCTGACAGCGGGCTATCTTGGCGGTAAATTCTCCAAAAAATATCTGCTAAGTTCGCTGTATTTTGCCCGCTCAGCGCTATTTGTGGCCTTCATCCTGATCCCGATAAGTCCGCTGACCATCATGATTTTTTCAGCCATTCTGGGGCTGTTGTGGTTATCGACGGTGCCGCTGACCTCCGGGCTGGTTGCCGTCCTGTTCGGACCGAAATATATGACGACCCTGTTCGGGTTCGTTTTTTTCGGCCACCAGATCGGGGCGTTTCTGGGCGCCTGGCTCGGCGGGTTCGTGTTTGATCTCTACGGCTCCTATGATGTGGTTTGGTGGATCAGTGTGGCGCTCGGCCTGATCTCCGCCCTGCTGCACTGGCCGATCAAGGAAACCGCACTGATCCGGTCCGCCGGGGCAGTTGGCTAGAGTTTCGATGAGGCGTCAGAAAGTATGGGGTAAAGACATTTCCCCGGCATTCAAGGCAATGGCGGTTCAAGCCGTTGTTTTCGGCGCTCTTTACCTGCTGCGGCCGAGCGTGGAAACAATGTTGGGCTACGGTATCCCGTTGTTCTGGCTCATGCTGGCACAGGGCTTTCTAGCGGCGGTGGTTTCCGCTCTTGCGGGATTGTCGCGCGGCTGGGTGATCGGGCAGGCGCTCGCGCCGCTTCTGCTCCTGTTCGCACTTTGGCTGCAGTTGCCGGCCTGGGTGTTTCCGGTCATCATCCTGTTACTTGTACTGTCGTTTTGGAATGTCGTCGGCAACCGCGTGCCGCTGTACTTAACCAACCAGGCCACGTCCGCCGCGCTTCTTGCCCTGCTGGCACGGCAGCCACGTCGCCATTTTGTTGATCTGGGAAGTGGTCTTGGCGGTACGCTTCGGTATCTGGCAGTAAATGTGCCGGAGACCGCTTTCACCGGCCTTGAAACTGCGCCGTTGCCCTTCGCGCTGTCATGGCTGCTCGGAAAAGTCGGGGCAGGCGATAATTTATCCATTCGCTGCCGGGATATTTTCCGGGCAGATTTATCCGGGTTTGATGTGGTTTATTGTTTCCTGTCCCCGGTGCCGATGGCGCGGCTCTATGGCAAGGCGAAGCGGGAGATGAAGCCCGGCAGCCTGTTCATCAGTAACAGTTTCACGGTGCCCGGTCACAAGCCCGACCGGATCATCAAGGTTAAAGATCGCCGCAAGACCAAATTACTTGTCTGGAAAATGTAGCCTGTCTATTTCAGGTTTGGGGGCAGGACCGGATTTTCGCGCAACAGCACGATGCTGATGCGCCGGTTTCCGGGGTTGGAAGGATCGTCAGAGATTAGTGGGTCAGTATCGGCGCGCCCGGCGACCTTTTGAATTCTTTTGCGTTTCAGGCCGGCCTCAATGAGGGCGCGGCGGCTGGCGTTCGCCCGGTCCGAGGAGAGTTCCCAGTTGCTATAGTTCCCGCCATTATAGGTCGAGCTGTCCGTATGACCGCTGATGGAGAGTTTGTTGGGCAGGTTCTCGATCGATTTGGCAATCATGTTGACAAGGCGTTGGATGCGCGGCTTGATTTCCGCACTGCCACTTTCGAACATGCTTTCATCGAACTGGTCGACGATCTGTATGCGCAGGCCCTCCGGCGTCATGTCGATGATGATATTGTCCTGCAGCCCGGATAAATCCGGATCCTTGGCGATGGCCTGCCGGATCTCGTTCCGGGCATCCTCGAAACTGATCTCCTCAATTTTCGCTAATTTCTCAAGGAGTTCTGCTTCTTCCATGTCGCGGGTTTTGGTTGCCTCCCCATCGTCCTTTTTGCCTTCCTCCGGTGGTTTGATGCTGGAAACCGCCGACGGCACGCCCTTGTTCGAGACCTGGGCGCCTTCCGACTGCATGCTTTGTCCGCCGAGAATTCCTCCGGCGCCTGACTGGCTTATGCTGGAGGTGGTGGGGGCGAAATAGTTGGAAAGGCCTTCCTTCTGCTCCGTGGTGGTCACGTTCAGGAGCCATAGCAGCAGGAAAAATGCCATCATCGCCGTTACAAAGTCGGCATAGGCGACTTTCCAGGCGCCACCATGGGCAGCATGGCCGCCCTTGACGACCTTTTTGACAATGATCGGCGCAATCTCATCGGCCATGGATCAGGCCCTTTTTGCAAATGTGGCGCATATCAGATCGTTGGGGCTTCATCACAGGCCTGTTCAACTTCAAGGAAGGAGGGCCGCTCGTGATTATAGAGGGTTTTGCGGGCAAACTCGACGGAAACCGCCGGGGCGTATCCTTGCAAATGGGCGAGCAGGCCCTGTTTCATGCATTCATAATATTTACCGTCGGCCTCCCCGAATTGTTCGAGATTCTTGCCCATTGGTGAAAATACGCCATAGGCCACGAAAATACCAAAAAATGTTCCAACAAGCGCCGCGGCAATCAAGCCACCGAGAACCTCCGGTGGTTCGGCAATTGATCCCATGGTGACGATCACCCCGAGGACGGCGGCGACAATACCAAAGGCCGGCAACGCCTCGCCAAGCGCGGTAACCGATCCGGCGATGGCGTGGGATTCATTGTGATGAGTTTCGATATCCTGATCCATCAGCGCTTCAAGTTCATGCGGATTTTCCGTGCCCATGGTCATCAGGCGCAGGTAATCGCAGATGAAATCCTGGGCGTGGTGGTTTTTCATGAAACTCGGGAAATTCTGGAAGAGAGCACTTTCCGACGGGTTTTCGATATGCGGCTCAAGGGCAATCATGCCCTTTGTTTTGGACAGCTTGAATACGGCATACATCAGGGTCAGTAATTCTGTGTAAGCGTTTTTATCATAAGGCGAGCCCTTGATCAGCTTGCCCATTGATTTCAGCACGCCGAAAATCACCCATTTCGGGTTCGCCTGCAAGAATGCCCCTGCCGCCGCGCCGAGAATAATAAGAAACTCCAGCGGTTGAAACAGCACGGCAAAGCTCCCGTGCGGGGCGTACCCACCGGCGACGGAACCGAATGTAACAACAATGCCGATAATCCAAAACATTCGCGAATGTGCCTTTATTTAACCTGTCCAGGAAATGTTGCGCTGATTTTGGAACGAAATTGGTTAAGAAAGCGTGTGCAATTTTAGGAAGTTTTTAATGAAGGCCGACTGCCCGGGCGACAGTCACCGGGGCCGGTGCCGGGGCGGCGGCGGCGGGGGCCAGTCCGCAGATGGCTAGAAAAAAGATGATTTTGATGTATAACTATGGGAGAGTGCGAGCCGTTTGCGGCTCGGCCCGGACGGTCCCTGACGAAGAATGACTTGCGGTTGCCTGATATGAGTTTTGATGCGAAAGAATTTAGAAACGCGCTCGGCTGCTTTGCAACCGGGATAACGGTGATCACGTCCCGGGCCGCTGATAACGAAGCGCTGGGCGTTACCGTCAATTCCTTCAGTTCGGTCTCGCTCGATCCGCCGCTTGTGCTGTTCAGTCTTGCCCATGTCGGTGGCCATTGTTCGGAGTTCAGGGCCGCCGGCAAGTTTGCCGTCAATGTGCTGACGCCGGAACAGCGTCACCTTTCCGACCGCTTTTCCATTACTCGCGAGCACCGCTTTGACGGTGTCGATTTCGAGATCGGGGAGAATGGATGCCCGGTTTTCAGCGATAGCCTCGCCGTGTTTGAATGCGAGACTTTTGCCATTCATGACGGCGGTGACCATGCGGTTTTCGTCTGCCGCGTAACCCATGTCCGGATGGGGCAGGACGAGAAGGCCCTTCTCTTTCACAAGGGCCAGTACCACGATATGTAGCTCCCTTTTCCGCGTGTCGGAAAATTCCGTTATGGGCCTTTAAAGCATTGCGACAAACCGCTACAACGGGGGCATGAAATTTCAATTGGAGGCGGCAGCATATGGGAAAAAAGGCAGCATTTGTAGGGCTCGGCGTTATGGGATACCCGATGGCTGGGTTTCTGCAAAAGGTGGGCTATGACGTCACGGTATATAACCGCACCGGCGCCAAGGCGGAAAAATGGGTGGCCGAGTATGGCGGCAGCAAGGCCGATACACCGGCCAGCGCTGCGGAGGGTGCGGATTTTGTCATGACCTGCGTTGGCAATGACGATGACTTGCGCAGTGTTGTCCTTGGCGAGAGCGGCATTCTTGCGACCCTGAAATCAGGCGCTATCTTCATCGATCACACCACCGCGTCGGCCGAAGTCGCGCGCGAGATTGGTGGCCTTGCACGGGACAAGGGCATTGGCTTTGTCGATGCGCCGATTTCCGGCGGTCAGGCGGGGGCGGAAAACGGCGTCCTTACCGTGATGTGCGGCGGCGATGCAGCGGATTTCGAGCGCGCGAAGGATCCGATCGACGCCTACTCCCGCGCCTGCATGCTGATGGGCGATGTCGGCGCCGGGCAACTGACCAAGATGGTCAACCAGATTTGCATCGCCGGGGTCGTTCAGGGCTTGTCCGAGGGGATCCATTTCGCCGAGAAGGCGGGGCTCGATGCGGCCAAGGTCATTGCGGTGATCTCCAAGGGGGCGGCGCAAAGCTGGCAGATGGAGAATCGCTACAAGACCATGATCGCGGACGAGTTCGAGCACGGCTTCGCCGTCGACTGGATGCGAAAAGATCTCGGGATCTGCCTCGCAACTGGCGACCAGGTCGGCGCCAGCCTGCCGAACACGGCGCTGGTCGATCAGTATTATGCCGATGTCCAGAATATGGGCGGCAACCGCTGGGATACCTCCAGCCTGATCTGTCGTCTGCGGAAGCTGAACAGCTAGGCCCCTTGTGGAGGTGCCGGTGCGGCGAGCGAGAGCGACCAGTACCGCTCGATAATATCTTCCGATTCTTCGGGGGAAATGCCAAGGCCGACATCGCGTAAATTCGGGTTAAGGATATTGGCGCGGTTCGGCGGGCTGTCCATCCATAGGCGGAACCCCGTCGGCATTAACCGCGCCCTTGGCAACATTCTCGGCGGCAGCGGTGAAGCGATACCCTGTCGCCCGGATCCGCTCCTCGAAGGTAGAACGGTTCTCGCCGCCATGCGATAGGACTTGCGCGGCGTTCATGAATTCCGCATGCTGCCGGGCGGTTTGCATCAGGAGACTGTTCGACGTGAGCGGCGCCAGTCCGGCCTCGCGTCGTTGATCATTCAGACAGACAAGGACGTCGGTGATGAGGCTCATAACACTCTCCTGAAATAGCCTAAAAGATGAATATAATGACTTTTAAACACGTTATAAGTGCATATCATTATTTTTTTAAGGAACTTACGCCGTGACCGACGACACTAAAAAGTTAAGCCCTGACACTCTGGCGGCCCAGGCCCTTGGGTGGCTGGAGCCGGAGCATAAGGGTCTTATCCCGGGCATTTTTCCAAGTACCACCTATGAGCGGGAAACCGATGGTAGCTATGCCGCGGGCCGCGTCTATACCCGCGATCACAACCCCAATTATGACCAGCCCGAACAGTTGCTGTGCCGGCTCGAGGATGGGTATCAGGCGCTTCTCTTTTCCTCTGGCATGTCGGCGGCCCTTGCGGTTATTCAGGCGCTCCGTCCCGGCGATCATATGATTGCGCCCGAGATTATGTACTGGAGTTTGCGCAACTGGTTGCTGACTGTCGGCAAAAGCTGGGGGATCGAGCTAAGCCTTGTGCCCAACGGCGACCTCGCGGCATTAAAGGCGGCGGTTCGTCCCGGCAAGACAAAGCTTCTGTGGCTGGAAACCCCGGCCAATCCGACCTGGACCATCGATGATATTGCCGGATGGGCAGCGGTTGCGAAAGAGACGGGGGCTCATCTCGCGGTGGATAACACGGTGGCGACGCCGTTACTCACCCAGCCGCTTGCCCTCGGCGCCGATATTGTCATGCATTCAGCGACCAAGTATCTCAATGGCCATTCCGATGTGCTGGCGGGGGCGTTGGTCACCGCGCGCGATGATGACTTCTGGCAGCGGGTCTGCGTGAACCGTAGGGCGGGCGGAGCGATTCCCGGCCCGTTCGAGGCCTGGCTACTGCTGCGCGGCATGCGTACCCTGCATCTCCGGGTTGAGCGCGCTTCCGAGAACGCGCTCGCCATCGCTCGGCATTTCGAGGGGCGAAACGGTGTACGCGCTGTGCTCTATCCGGGCCTATCGTCACATCCCGGCCATGAGATTGCGGCGCGGCAGATGAGTGGCGGTTTTGGGGGCATGCTTAGCCTTTGTATCGAGGGCGGCGAAGAGGCGGCGATGGCAGTTGCGGCGCGGTTGACGCTGATCAAGCGGGCGACGTCGCTGGGCGGGGTCGAGAGCCTTGTCGAGCATCGTGCGAGCGTCGAGGGCGCCGGTACGCCGTGCCCGCCGGACCTGCTGCGCCTGTCCATCGGGATCGAGAAGGCGGAGGATCTGATCGCGGATATCGATCGGGCATTACAGGGAAGGAACAGATAATGGATAAATCGATGATTGTGACCGGTGCAAGCCGTGGTATCGGTCGGGCCATTGCGCTGAAAGCGGCGCAAAAGGGGTATCAGGTCTGCGTCAACTACCAGAGCAACAAGGCCGCGGCTGAGGCGGTGGTGAAAGAGATCGACGCGGCAGGAGGCAAGGCGATTGCGGTTCAGGCCGATATGACGGTCGAGGCGGATATCCTCAAAATGTTTGCGGCGGTGGATGAAAAGCTGGCGCCGCTTGGCGCTCTCGTCAATAATGCCGGGATCGTCGATGTGGCCGCAAAAGTTGAGGAGATGAGCCTTGAGCGGCTCAACCGCATGTTCACGACCAATATCACCGGGCCATTTATTTGTGCCCGTGAGGCGGTTCGTCGCATGTCGATAGCGCATGGTGGTAGCGGTGGCGGCATCGTCAATATCTCCTCCATCGCGGCGAGGCTTGGCAGTCCCAATGAATATGTTGATTATGCCGCGTCCAAGGGGGCGATTGACGTAATGACAATGGGACTTGCCAAGGAAGTCGCTGCCGACGGTATCCGCGTCAACGCGGTGCGTCCGGGCGTCATCTATACGGATATCCATGCGAGCGGCGGCGAGCCGGATCGTGTTGACCGGGTGAAGAGCGGGGTGCCGATGCAGCGGGGCGGGCAGGCGCAGGAAATTGCCGATGCGACCCTATGGTTGTTGTCAGACGAGGCGTCCTATATCACCGGGTCATTGCTCGATGCCTCGGGCGGCAGGTAAGGCGCGGCCCGGCTTATACTTGTAAATTCTTCGCGGCCTCGACGGCGAAATAGGTGAGGACACCGTCGCAGCCCGCGCGCTTGAAGCCGAGCAGGCTTTCCATCACCACCTTGTCGCGGTCGAGCCAGCCGTTAATGGCGGCGGCGGCGAGCATCGAATATTCGCCCGACACCTGGTAGGCGAAGGTCGGCACGCCGAACTCGTCCTTGACCCGGCGGCAGATATCAAGATAGGGCATGCCCGGCTTGATCATCACCATGTCGGCGCCCTCGTTGATATCCAGCGCCACCTCGCGCAGCGCTTCGTCGCTGTTGGCATGGTTCATCTGGTAGGTGCGCTTGTCGCCTTGTCCGAGATTGCCGGTGGAGCCAACTGCATCGCGGAACGGCCCGTAGAAGCCCGAGGCATATTTGGCGGCATAAGACATGATCGCGGTATTGACATGTCCTTCCCGCTCCAGCGCGTCGCGGAGCGCGCCGATACGCCCGTCCATCATGTCGGAGGGGGCGATGATATCGCAGCCGGCCTCGACCTGATTGAGCGTTTGCGCAATTAAAACCTCAATCGTCTCGTCATTGACAACATAGCCGTCTTGCAACAGGCCGTCCTGCCCATGGGTGGTGAAGGGGTCAAGCGCGACATCACAGAGCACGCCCATATCCGGCAGTGCGTCCTTCAGCGCGCGGATCGCCTTACAGATAATGTTGTCCGGATTGACGGCTTCGCGCCCATCCTCGCTTTTAAGGCCCGGATCTATGGCCGGGAACAACGCGATCACCGGAATGCCAAGGCCGTAGGCCTCCTTAGCCGCCGTCACCAGCAGATCGAGGCTCAGGCGCTGCACGCCGGGCATCGACGGAATTTCCGTCGCACGGTTCTTGCCCTCATGCACGAACACCGGCCAGATCAGGTCATCGGGGGTGAGAATATTCTCCGCGACCAGCCGCCGCGACCAGCCGTTTTTGCGGACCCGGCGCATGCGCGTGCGGGGAAAGTGGGGCGCTTGGGTATTCATGGGTGGATTTTCCTGAAGTTATCGCACTCGATATGGTAATTTTCGGCATACTATCCCGATGTGGGCCGGGCGGCAAATACTTGAACCTAACGAGCGTTTGGTTCACCGTTGACAGCCTCGGGTCAAGATCGTATCAACGAGGTTCAGCAACAAAAAGGCAAGCGCCCATGGACTTTACTTTATCAGAAGATCAGAGGGGGTTTCGCGATATGGCGCGAAGCTTCGCAGCCGATGTTTTCGCCCCCGAGGCCGCAGAATGGGACGAGGATAAAACATTTCCTGTCGCGGAACTCCGTCAGGCGGCGGAGCTGGGTTTCGCCGGGATCTATGTCGGCGAGGAACATGGTGGTTCGGCACTCACCCGCCTCGATGCCGCGATTATCTTTGAGGAACTGGCGGCGGGCTGCACCTCGACGGCGGCCTATATCTCCATCCATAACATGGCGAGCTGGATGATCGACCGGTTCGGCAGCGATGAAGTGCGGACAAAATTCCTGCCGACACTCACCACCATGGAGCATTTCGCCAGCTATTGCCTGACCGAGCCGGGATCGGGGTCCGATGCGGCAGCGCTGCGCACCAAGGCAGTGCGCGACGGCGACGATTATGTGCTGAACGGGGCGAAAGCCTTTATCTCCGGTGGCGGCAAGGCTGATGTCTATGTGACCATGGTCCGCACCGGCGACGACAGTCCGCGCGGGATTAGCTGCATCGCCGTGTCCAAAGACACGCCCGGGATCAGCTTCGGCGCACAGGAGCGGAAAATGGGCTGGAATTCGCAGCCGACAGCCGAGGTCCGGTTCGATGACTGCCGGGTGCCCGCAGAAAACCTCATCGGTGCCGAAGGCGACGGCTTCAAGATCGCGATGATGGGCCTTGATGGCGGGCGCATCAATATCGGCGCCTGCTCGATTGGCGCGGCGCGCGCCTGTCTGGAACTCGCACAGGATTACACCGCCGACCGCAAGCAGTTCGGCAAGCCGGTCGGCGAGTTCCAGGCCGTGCAGTTCCGCCTTGCTGATATGGCGACGGAACTGGAGGCAGCGCGGCTGATGATCCGGCAGGCGGCGGCCAAGCTCGACGCGAAGGATCCAGAGGCAACGCTTTTTTGCGCCATGGCCAAGCGCTTCGCCACCGACGTCGGGTTTAACGTCTGTAATGAGGCGTTGCAGCTTCACGGCGGCTACGGCTATTTGCGCGATTTTCCGCTGGAACGGTTTGTCCGCGACACCCGGGTGCACCAGATACTGGAGGGAACCAACGAGATCATGCGCGTGGTTATCGCGCGAAAACTGTCCGACGGGCAGGGGAGAGGCTAAAGATGACGACGGAAGAGGAAATCCTGTTTGCGGTTCGGGGCAAGATCGGTCTTGTCACCCTCAACCGTCCGAAAGCGCTGAATGCGCTGACCCATGAGATGTGTCTCGCCCTCACGGCGAAACTCGATGACTGGGACAAGGACAAGGCCATTGCTGCCGTGGTGATCGAGGGAGCGGGGGATCGCGCCTTCTGCGCCGGCGGTGATATCGTCAAGCTCTATAATGAGGGGCGGGCCAAGGGCGATTATCCGCGTCATTTCTATCGTGACGAATATCTGTGCAACGCCCGCATCAAGCATTTCTCCAAGCCCTATATCGCGCTGATCGACGGCATCGTCATGGGCGGGGGCGTTGGTGTTTCCGTCCATGGCAGCCACCGTATCGCCACGGAAAATACGCTGTTCGCCATGCCTGAGAGCGGCATCGGCCTGTTCCCCGATGTTGGCGGATCGTATTTTCTCCCCCGTTGTCCCGGCAAGATCGGCCTGTATCTTGGCCTCACCGGGGCACGGCTAAAGGCGGCGGATGCGCTCTATGCCGAGGTCGCCACGGACTATGTGCCCGCCAGCAAACTCGATGCCCTGAAGGATGCGCTGGCGGCGGGCGTGGCAAAGGCCGAGGACGTCAGCCGGATCATCGCCGACTTTCGCGAAGACCCGGGCAGCGCCCCGTTAGCTGAAAACAGGGCGGAGATCGACCGGCTGTTCGATCAGCCGACCATGCTCGATCTTCTCACAAACCTTGAGGCGGAGGATGCGGGCGCCTTTGCCCGCGATACGGCGAAAACCCTGCGGAAAAAATCCCCGACTAGCCTCATGCTGACGTTCGAGCAGCTTGCCCGCGGTGCCGAGCTTGATTTCGATGACTGCATGCGCATGGAGTTCCGCATGGTGATGCGCGTGATCGAGGGCGTCGATTTCTATGAAGGCACCCGCGCCGCCGTGATCGACAAGGACCAGCGGCCGCTCTGGAATCCCGCAATGCTTGAGGCGGTGGGGGACGCGGTCACCGATGTTTATTTCGCGCCTCTCGAGGGCGGGGAGCTGTTCTGAACCCCTACCAGAGCGGCGTTTCCAGCCCCTCCAGCAGAACGAACTGTCCGTCGGCAGCGGTCGCCCGGGCGTCGCGTGCCTTTTTATATTCCGGGCTGTCATAAAAGGCCCGCGCCGCCGCCATATCCGGGAATTCCAGGATCACGACGCGCGATGTCTCCTCAGGTCCCTCCACTGTTTGCATCTCCCCGCCGCGGGTGAGATAGCGCCCGCCGTATTTTTTAATGGCGATTGGCGCCAGTGATTTATAGACTTCATATTGATCCGGGTCGGTAACCCGGATGCGGGCAATGAGATAAGCGGTCATGAGAGGGCCTTTCTTTGAGGCGGCGTGACGTGAATAAAAAACAATAAGGGGAAATTCCATGAGCGACAAGTATGTAACCATCACCCGCGAGGGCCGTATCGCCACCGTCCGCTTTGATCGTGGCCATGACATGAACCCGCTTTCGACCGAATTGATGGCCGAACTGACCCGCGCCGCCCAGTCGTTCGAGGGCGACACCGAGACCAGCGTCATTATCCTCACGGGGAACGCAAATAACTTCACTGCCGGGTTTGATCTGAAAGACCCGGCGGCGAAGGCGCGGATCACGGCGGGGGTGATGGAGCGGCGCGAGATGCTCCGCGTCGGCCCGCGCATGAGTGCGGCCTGGGAAAAGCTGGAGCCGATGACCCTTGTCGCGGTCGAGGGATACTGCATCGGCGGCGGGGTCGCGCTCAGCGTTGCCTGCGATATGCGCATCGCCGCGAGGGACGCCACTTTCTGGGTGCCCGAGATCCGCCACGGCATGAACATGAGCTGGCAGTCGGTGCCGCGCATGGTCAACCTTATGGGCCCGGCCCGCACCAAGCAGCTCTGCATTGTCGCCGACAAGATCAGCGCCGAAACCGCGCAACGCTGGGGCCTTGTCGAGGAAATCGCCGAGCCCGGCGGTGCCTACGCCCTCGCGCTGGAATATGCCCAAAAAATCGCCGCCCGCCCGCCGCTCCCCGTCTGCATGATCAAACAGGGCGCCAGCGTCGCCGCCAACGCCCTCAACCACGCCGTGAGTTACATGGATATCGACCAATACACCGTCGCGATTACCTCGGAGGACTACGCCGAGGGAATAGATGCGTTTCTGGAGAAACGGGAACCGGTGTTTAGGGGGCGGTGAAATGTAGCCGTAGGTTAATATGAGTACTTAACTGAAAATCCTCTCATCCAATGTAAAGATATTTTTCTATATTTCAGGAACCATAAAAAGATGTTCTGTATCACAACCTTGCATGTATTATAATATTAGGATATAATTGCTTAAATTATGTAAATGGGGCAGGCAATGGAGTGCTTTTCTAATTGGCTAAAGAATATTTGGGCCAAAGAGCCGATAGCTTTAATTGTCGGCGTCATTGCGCTTGCCAGTTTAATTCTCTCGATTTTCCAGACAGTTATTATACAAACTGAAAGTAACAGATATTTTTCCGGGATAGAATTTATCGCGCGGCTAAATAGTCAAAATGAGCTTTTGCTAATTCAAAGTAGCGGTAAGACTCAGCCCGTATCTAAAGTATCTGTTGTCGCGCACTTTCAAGAAAAGGGTAAAACAGAAATACCTCCCGCTAAAACAGCTTGGTTCATTGTTGCTGTTGAGCCAGTGTTTGATGGTAAAAAACTGGAGGAACGGATCCATAAAATACCTGAAATTAAAGTATTGATTTGTGAGAAAGAAAGAATTGATTGCAGTAAAATAGATTTTAGAAAATTAACTATAGAAATACCTATTGATGGCAAAGACACTCCATTTAAAACAATACTTTTTCTATAACAGAAAGGGGCAACGATATGCGCGTCAATAAAATTACTGTATTTATATTTTTAACTACAATTTTTACTTTTTCTGGCCCTGCTTTTTCTCAAGAATTTTGTAACAAGGTGGCGTCTATCCGGTCTGAGAGTTGTTCGGTACGTATCAAGTCAAGTGACGGACATAATATCTCACATTACGAATTTTCGAGATGGACCTTGATTAACATGAAAAAACTTGCGGACGCCTCGAAATCCCCGATTTCTGATGTAGTAAACTCAATATTAGACCGAATGAATAATGAGAAAGTAGATGCAGTAGGGATTTTTTATGAACCTACTACGCCTGAAGAGAACAAGATATCCACATTGCCGGATTGTCATGTATATAGGAGACAAAGTCGCGGCACTCTTGATACTAGTGCCTACTTTTACCGGTATGGTAGTCAAAATTGTTACGCAGATGGCACTGCATTAATTATTCTTTACGGAGAAACAATAGATAAATTTAGAAATCAGCAAACTAATCTTATATACGGTTATATTCGGGCAAGTTATCCTAATGCACCCGCCGAACTTAGTAGCGTACAAGATACGTCAAGTGAGCTAGCTTCGATTTTAAATTTTTACAAAATAGGCGTAGATCAAATTAATCTACTGTCATCGAAACTTAACTTTGATATCTCTGAAATTGCCACACCAGCAATTAGTTATACTGTAAAAAGTGGGGATTCTATGTATGAGATTGCTAAAGCGGCTACGGGAAACGGCCAGGCTTGGCGAGATATTTGGGCGCTAAATCCCCAAATTGTGGAACCTTCACTTTTGAATACGGGGGAAGTAATTATGATTCCGCCACAAATTGACGGATGGGTAACCCTTGAGAAAGGAATGTCAGAAGAAGAGATTGCAGCAAAATATCTTGGAGATCAAATTTATACTAAGTGGATAGAAGGATACATTGATAATACTGTCAAAATAACTGGCAAAAATAGCGAACTGCAAATTCCTAAAGTGGCAAGCGGTCAAAATATTAGTCCGCAAAAGATTGTGGTGCTAAAGCTACGTGTTGAGAACTGAAATTTCGCCATTGCTGACATTATTTTATGTTTTTACGTTTTATTCGTCATTGAAGTAGCACAATCGCTGTTCTAGTGATTTATCTTCCTGTACAAAATCCCCCATGACTCTCCGTAAAAAAATAT
Source organism: Sneathiella sp. (assembly GCF_041689005.1). Classification (GTDB taxonomy): domain Bacteria; phylum Pseudomonadota; class Alphaproteobacteria; order Sneathiellales; family Sneathiellaceae; genus Sneathiella. Next base: position 10,372 of record NZ_JBDNHC010000028.1, on the reverse strand, counting down.
CCCTCTGGCTGTTTGCGCTGGTGATGATCTTTGGCATCATCCCGTTTTTTGTGATGTACCAGTTTCAGGATATTTTCACTTTTCCGGTGCCGGACGCGGTTGGGCCGGCGGGGCCGGTGGGGAGTTTTGAGAGGGTCGAGATCACTACACGTGATCAGGAGCGGCTCCGGGCCTGGTATCATCCGGCAGAGGCGGGGCAGGCGCGTATTCTGGTCTTTCATGGCAATGCGGAACTCGCCTCCAACCAGTTCCCGCTCGGCGAGGCGCTGGTGAAGGCCGGCTTTGGGGTTCTGCTCGCCGAGTATCGCGGCTATGGCGGCAGCACGGGCAAGCCGACGGAGGAGGGGGTGATCCGCGACGGGCTGGCCTCCTATGATTTCCTCCGCGCGCAATCGGACGCGCCGATCGGGATCGTAGCCCATTCGCTCGGCACGGGGATCGCGATCCCGGTGGCGGCGCTGCGGCCCCCGTTCGCGGTGGTGTTAAAATCACCCATGACCTCGCTCCCGGCCATCGCCCGCTATCGCATGGGCTGGGCGCCGCGGGACTTCATGATGAAATACACCTTCCATTCCGACAAGGTCATCGGCAAGCTGCAGGCGCCGATCCTGATCATCCATGGCACCGAGGACAAGGTGATTCCCATCGCGCAAGGAAGGGAGCTGGCGGCGCTGGCGCCCAAGGGCACCGAGTTTGTCGCGCTCGAGGGCGCCGGTCATAATGATCTCGCGGATTTCGGGACCATAGACAGGACGGTCTCCTTTTTGCTAAAGACATTAGCGAAAAAATAGGAACCGCGTGGTATCCTGGCGGGACGACGGAAATTTACGGCGAGGCGGAACGATGACGAAGCATATTTTTATAGACGGATCGGCAGGCACGACGGGGCTGCAGATCCGCGAGCGGCTCGCGGAGCGGGCCGACCTTGCGCTCATCACCCTTGACCAGTCCGACAAGAAGGACCCGGCGAAAAGGGCCGAGGCGATGGCGGATGCGGATATCTCCATCCTCTGCCTGCCCGACGCGGCAGCGCGCGAGAGTGTGTCCTTCGCCCGCGCGAATTCTACGCGGATCATTGACACCAGCACCGCGCACCGCATCGCCCCCGGCTGGGTCTATGGCCTGCCCGAATACCTGCCCGAACAGGCGGACCTGATCCGTGCCGCGCACCGTGTCGCCAATCCCGGCTGCTACCCGACCGGGGTGGTGCTCTGCCTGCACCCGCTGGTCCGCGCCGGTCTGCTGCCGCCGGACTATCCGGTCTCGGTCGCGGCTGTCTCTGGCTATACGGGCGGCGGCAAGCAAATGATCGAGCAATATGAGGATAAAGGGTCGGAGGCCTACGCACCGAGCCCGTTCCAGGTCTATGGCCTGCAGTTGCAGCATAAGCATCTGGCGGAGATGAAGGTCTATGGCGGGCTCACCAAGCCGCCGGTATTCGTGCCGAGCGTTGCCAATTTCCCGCAAGGGATGATCACGCAGGTCGGACTTGACCTCGCGCATTTGACCGGATCGCCGACGATTGAAGGTCTGCACCAGCTTCTTGCCAAATATTACGAAAACACCCCGCATGTCACGGTTGTCCCGCTCAATGAGGCGCGGCAGGTCACACGCCTGCATGGCGATATGCTGGCCGGCTCCGATGATTTACGGATTTACGTTTTCGGCAGTGAGGAGAAGGGGCAGGTCTTGCTCGCCGCGGTGTTTGACAACCTCGGCAAGGGCGCCTCGGGTGCCGCCGTCCAGAATCTCGATCTCATGCTGGAAGGCGGCAACTAGACGCTAGATTAATGCTGGCGGTCAGGTTGGTTCGCGGTGCGTAAACATATCCCGGAGCTTGCGCATACCCTTTAGCCAGCGGTCGTAATCGCTGGTCTTGCGGCGCATATATTCCAGCACCTGAGGGTGCGGGAGGATGAGGAACTCTTCCCGGTCCATGGTCTCGACCACGCAATCGGCAAGCTCCTCCGGCTCCATCGTCCCGTCAACCGAGGCAACCCCTTGCATGTTACTTGCGGTCATTGCCGTGCGCACCTGCTGCGGGCAGAGGACAGAGACGCGTACCCCCTTGTCGCCGTAACGGATGGCCAGCGTCTCGGCGAAACCGATGGCGGCGTGCTTGGTGGTGGCATAGGTGGCGCTGTCGATCTGGCTGAGCAGTCCGGCGGCGGAGGCGGTATTGACGAGATAGCCACCGCCGTTGGCAATCATCTTGTCGACCACAGCGCGGGCGGCATAGACATGGGCCATGACATGGATGTCCCAATTGAGCTGCCATGTCTCGTTGGGGGTTTCCTCCCATCCGCCGCGGGCAATCCCGGCGTTGGAAACAAAGATATCGATCGGGCCGTAGGCCTCCTCGGCTTTCGCCACGAGGTTCTTGATGTCGGCTTCCTTTGCAACATCGCAGGGCACAGCGAGACCGTTCACGGATTTGGCCACTTCCTTCAGCGGCTCCTCCTGCAAATCGGCGACGGTGATGCTTTTCGCCCCCTCCGCATGGAAACGGATGGCGAGAGCCTTGCCGATGCCGCTCGCCCCGCCGGTGATGACGATATTCTTACCCGCTATTTTCATTTTTTTTCTCCCGCAGCTTGATGCTGTTTATTGTTGGATATCTTGCCGGTCCTTCACGCCCCCGTAAAGGACTGAATGCCGGTCTGGGCGCGGCCCAAAATCAGCGCATGCACGTCATGGGTGCCCTCATAGGTATTGACTGCTTCCAGGTTCATGACATGGCGGATGACGTGATATTCATCGGAAATGCCGTTGCCGCCGTGCATATCGCGGGCGACCCGGGCGATATCGAGGGCCTTGCCGCAACTATTGCGCTTGATCAGCGAGATCATTTCCGGGGCCGCGCGGCCCTCGTCCTTCAGGTGGCCGACGCGCAGGCAGCTTTGCAGCCCGATGGAGATTTCCGTCTGCATATCGGCGAGTTTCTTTTGGATCAACTGGTTGGCGGCGAGGGGGCGGCCGAACTGCTTGCGTTCCATCGTGTAGTTGAGTGCGGCCTGCCAGCAGAACTCGGCGGCACCGAGCGCGCCCCAGGCAATGCCGAAACGGGCGTTGTTGAGGCAGCCGAACGGCCCGGCGAGGCCCTTGACATTGGGCAGCAGGTTCTCTTCCGGCACGAAGACATTATCCATGACAATCTCGCCGGTGATCGAGGCGCGAAGCGAGAATTTCCCCTCGATCTTGGGGGCGGAAAGGCCCTCCATGCCGTTTTCCAGCACAAAGCCACGAATGACGCCATCGTCGGTTTTCGCCCAGACGACGAAGACATCGGCGACGGGGGAATTGGTGATCCACATCTTGGCGCCGTTGAGACGGTAGCCGCCATCAGCGGTTTTGGCACGCGTCACCATGGAGCCGGGATCGGAGCCGTGATCAGGCTCGGTCAGGCCGAAACAGCCGATCCATTCGCCGGTCGCCAGCTTGGGCAGGTATTTTTCGCGCTGCGCTTCCGTGCCGTAAGCATGGATGGGATGCATGACAAGGCTCGACTGCACGCTCATCATCGAACGATAACCACTATCGACCCGCTCGACCTCGCGCGCGACAAGGCCGTAGGACACATAGCCCAATCCGGCGCAGCCATAGCCGTCGATGGTCGAGCCCAGAAGGCCGAGCTCGCCCATTTCTGTGAAAATGTCCCGATCGAAGGTTTCATTGCGGTTGGCGAGGAGCACCCGGCTCATCAGTTTTTCCTGGCAATAATCGCGAGCGGTATCGCGGACGAGGCGCTCTTCCTCGGTCAGCTGGTCTTCCAGCAGGAACGGATCGACGGGGTCAAAGGCGGGCTTGGTTGAGGCGCTGCTCATAAATACTCTCCGATTTTTCGGTTTGGGTTTTGTTCTTGAAAGAGATAACAGTTATCCGTTTGTTTAGCGACTTTGGCAGATAACATCAATATGCTTCCGGTTTGCCGGTGGTTACGGCTATAGTCGCGGGCGGGATAACGGGCGAGGAAACGGGGCGGCGATGTCTGGGGACGGCGAAAAGATGGAATATATCATTGAATTCCAGCAGCATGGTGCCTCGGTCAAGGTGTCCGCAATTGATGCGGCGACATTGACAGAAGTCTCCCTTGTCGGGCCGAGCACGGCGCGACGGGAGGATCTTCAGCGCGCGGCGCTGCAAAAACTGCTGTTTGTTCTTGGAAAAAATGGTGCAGCCAAAGAGAAGGCGGCCCCCTCTGAGGCCAAAAAAAAGCCCGGAATTATTGTCTAGACCGGGCTTTTCAGCAGATCAGGCGGACTTGCGCTTGCGGCCGAGTCCAAATTCCTTGGCAAAATCCGACCGGCGCTTGGCATAGGCGGGCGCCACCATCGGATAATCCGCCGGCAGGCTCCATTTTGACCGGTACTCATCTGGAGTCATGTCGTAATTGGATCGCAGATAGCGCTTCAGCATTTTAAGCTGTTTGCCGTCTTCCAGGCAGATGATGTAGTCATCCTGAACGGATTTCTTTACCGGCACCGCGGGTTTGAGCGCGGCCGGATCCACATCCTGTCCCGTCTCCAGGTTTGCCAGCGAATTATAAACCGACTTGATTACCTCAACCAGTTCGCTATTGCCGAGTTCATTATTGCTGACATAGGCGGAGGTTATATCCGCTGTCATTCTCAGGATTTCTTCCCGTTCCGACTGCGGTGCTATATTTGGATCTTTCGATATGGTTTGTGTCATTTGATGGTTATTCAATTCTGTTTGGGGATTCAGTTGCTGTCTCTACATGTGATGGACTGCCTATGAAAGTCAATACTGGTTGCTGAATTTATAGACCGGGTCCCGAGTTTTATTTCCAATTTCGTTATATTTAAATAATCATGACAGTAGATACTTATTTTGAAAATTGTGAATATTTACGTGCTTAATGAGTGCTTTAGGTTGTATTGCGGGGTAACTTTGTGGGTTTTTCTTGTGAAATAACCGTTATGAAAAAAAAATCCGCAAAGGCTGACTTTTTCTAGGAACTGCCCCCGTCATGTGCTATCCAACCCGCGCAGTTTCTGCGGTCGGCCCGGCGATTACCAAAAGCTTGTATTGTCGTCAAAATACAGTCATTTCGCAGGGGGCGTCGTTGCCTGATTCGGGATTACTTCGAGGTATGATTCCTGTTTCAGGGCGGGTTTTTGATAGATGACAATGCTTGTCGCAAGTATTGTCCAGCAATAATGGAGTTCTACAGGTGACGATGCAAAGTATTGAACTGACAAATTTCTTCAAGGCCGATCTCGAGCGCAACGATCCAGACGTGTTTCGGGCGATCGGGCAGGAGCTGGGGCGGCAACGGGACCAGATCGAACTGATCGCGTCCGAAAACATCGTCAGTCCGGCGGTGTTGGCGGCGCAAGGTTCGGTTCTCACCAACAAATATGCCGAAGGGTATCCGGGACGTCGTTACTACGGCGGCTGCGAATATGTCGATATCGTTGAGACGCTGGCGATTGAACGCGCGAAGGAACTGTTCGGCTGCGGCTTTGCCAATGTCCAGCCGAATTCCGGCTCGCAGGCTAATCAGGGCGCCTTTATGGCGCTGATCAAGCCCGGCGATACCATCCTCGGCCTGGCGCTTGCGGCGGGTGGACATCTCACCCATGGCGCTGCGCCGAACCAGTCTGGCAAATGGTTCAACGCCGTGCATTATGGCGTCGACAAAGACAGCCATCAGATCGATTTTGACGAGGTTCGCAGCCTCGCGCAGGAACATAAGCCCAAACTGATCATCACCGGCGGCTCCGCCTATCCCCGTCATATTGATTTTGCTGCCTTCCGGGCGATTGCCGATGAGGTCGGGGCCTATCTGATGGTCGATATGGCACATTTTGCAGGCCTCGTTGCCGCTGGTGTGCATCCAAGCCCGTTCCCTCATGCGCATATCGCCACCACGACAACCCACAAGACTCTGCGCGGTCCGCGCGGCGGCATGATTCTCACTAATAACGAGGCAATCGCCAAGAAAGTGAACTCGGCGATTTTCCCGGGCATGCAGGGCGGACCATTGATGCATGTCATCGCCGGCAAGGCGGTCGCCTTTGGCGAGGCGCTGACACCCGCGTTCAAGACCTATGCGGCCCAGGTAGTCGAAAATGCGGCTGTTCTCGCCAAGACATTGATGGGTCACGGCTTTGATATTGTGTCGGGCGGCACGGATACCCACGTTATGCTGGTCGATCTGCGGCCAAAGAAACTAACTGGAAACATTGCAGAACGGGCACTTGAAAATGCCAATATCACCTGTAACAAAAATGGCATTCCGTTCGATCCAGAAAAACCGATGGTGACATCGGGCGTTCGTTTGGGGTCCCCGGCGGCGACAACTCGTGGCTTTGGCGCGTCAGAATTTGTGAAAGTCGGCGACCTGATCGCCGAAGTTCTTGACGGACTGGCCGCAAATCCGGAGGATAACACTGCCGTCGAGGAAAAAGTGCGTGGACAGGTTAAACTGCTCTGTGATGCTTTTCCGCTGTATCCTGATATGTAGATTGGAAATGGCGTCGGGCGGCCTGAATAAACAGGGGGCAAAATAAATGCGCTGTCCATTTTGCAGCAGTGAAGAAACGCAGGTCAAGGATAGTCGTCCGACCGAAGATAATACCGCGATTCGGCGGCGGCGGGCCTGTGCGACTTGTGGCGCCCGCTTCACGACCTTTGAGCGGGTGCAGCTCCGTGAACTGTCGGTGATCAAGAAAGACGGGGCGCGGGCGCCGTTCCAGCGGGAAAAGCTTGAACGCTCCATCAGCATTGCCACCCGCAAGCGCCCGGTCGATCCGGACCGGGTCGACCGCATGATCAACGGCATTGTCCGGCAGTTGGAAAGCAGCGGTGATCCGGATGTTCCCTCGGACCGCATTGGGGAGTTGGTGATGGAAGGACTGTCCGCGCTTGATAGTGTCTCCTATGTGCGCTTCGCCTCCGTCTATAAGGATTTCCGGGAAGCCAAGGACTTTGAAGAGTTTATTGGCGAGCTGAGCGGCACCGTTGCCAGTTGAGTCGGGCACCGACCCCCAATGACGACACAGATGGATATCACGGACCAGCATTATATGCGCATCGCCCTGCGTCTCGCAGCGCGGGGGCTGGGCCGTGTCGCACCCAATCCGGCGGTCGGTTGCCTGCTGGTGCGCGACGGGCAGGTCGTCGGCCGTGGCTGGACCCAGGACGGCGGACGGCCCCATGCAGAAACCATGGCGCTTGCCCAGGCAGGCGAGAAGGCCGCCGGAGCAACGGCCTATGTCACGCTGGAGCCTTGCGCCCATCAGGGGGAAACACCGCCCTGCGCGACCAGCCTCATCGACGCCGGGGTGAGCCGCGTCGTTGCCGCCCTTGAGGATCCGGACGCGCGCGTTAGCGGCAAGGGTCTGCAGATGCTGCGGGCGGCGGGGATTGAAGTGGCAGAGGGGCTATTTGCGACTGAGGCGGCCTATCTGAACGCCGGGTTCATCCTCACCCGCACCCAGAAGCGGCCGCTGATCACCCTGAAAATGGCGACCAGCCTAGACGGTAAAATCGCAACAACGACCGGCGATAGCAAATGGATCACCGGCCGGATCGCCCGCCGCTATAGCCATATACTCCGGAGCGAGAATGACGCCATCATGATCGGCGTCGGTACGGCAATGGTCGATGACCCGGAACTCACCTGCCGAATTGCCGGGCTGGAAGACCAGTCACCGGTGCGGATCGTGGCGGATTCGCGTCTGCGCCTGCCGCTGACGTCGGCTCTCGTCAAGACCGTAAAGAAGGCGCCGCTGTGGATATTGACGGTGCCGGGAAACGACCGCGACCGGCGGCAGGCCTTTACTGATCTCGGGGTGACGGTGATTGAGGTGGCGGCGGAGGAATCGGGTCTTCCCGATTTGCGCAAAGGATTAGCCGAATTTGCCGCACGTGGCATAACAAGAATACTTGCCGAGGGAGGTTCCCATCTTCTGGCAACGCTGATAAAAGATGAACTGGCGGATCGCTTGATGTGGTTTCGGGCCAGCAGGATCATTGGCGGGGACGGCATTCCCGTCCTGCAATCCATTGGTTTGAGGCAGCTTGCCGATGCGCCGGAAATCCAGCTGATCGAGGAACGCCGGTTGGGAGAAGATCTGTTGGAAAGTTATTTTTTGCGGAATTGAGCATATGTTTACAGGCATCATCACAGATATCGGGCGGATCAGGGACATCGAGAAGGCTGGCGATACCACCTTTGAAATCGAAACCGCTTATGATACGGCGACGATCGATATGGGGGCCTCCATCGCCTGTTCGGGCCCGTGCCTGACGGTTGTCGACAAGGGCGACGGCTGGTTCGCGGTCACGGCCTCGGCTGAGACGCTGTCCTGCACCAGCCTCGGCGCCTGGAAGCCGGGAACGGCGATTAATCTTGAGCGCGCGCTGAAAGTTGGTGATGAGCTTGGCGGCCATGTCGTCAGCGGCCATGTCGATGCGGCGGTCGAGCTTCTGGAAATGACCACGATCGGCGCGTCAACCAAGCTTGTATTCTCGCTGCCCGGTGCCTACGCCGGGTTTGTTGCGCCGAAGGGTTCTGTCGCTCTCGACGGGGTATCGCTGACGGTCAACGAGGTAACGGAAACAACCTTTGCCGTGAACATCATCCCGCATACCCAGGCACATACGACCTTCGGCGCGCTTGCCGTCGGGGACAGGCTGAATTTTGAAATTGACGTGCTGGCGCGGTATGTTGCGCGCATGACAGAGGTGAACAACAAGAAATGAGTTATAAAGAATATCTTTCCTCCGCCAGGGAAATCATCGATGATGCCCGCAATGGTAAAATGTTTGTTCTGGTTGATGCGGAAGACCGGGAAAACGAGGGTGATCTGGTGATCCCGGCGCAGATGGCGACGCCGGATGCCATCAATTTCATGGCGAAATATGGCCGCGGCCTGATCTGCCTGTCGATGACGGAAAAGAGGATTAACGAGCTTGGCCTGCCACTGATGGCGCAGGATAACGGCTCTCGCCTCCGGACCAATTTCACCGTTTCGATCGAGGCGCGCGAAGGGGTGACCACCGGCATTTCCGCCGCTGATCGCTCCCACACCATTTCCGTTGCCATCGATCCGGGCAAGGGCAGTCAGGATATCGTCAGCCCCGGCCATGTCTTCCCGCTGGTGGCGCGTGAGGGCGGGGTCCTGCGCCGCGCCGGACATACCGAGGCGGCGGTCGATATCGCCCGTCTTGCCGGCCTGATGCCCGCCGGAGTGATCTGTGAGATCATGAATGACGACGGTACCATGGCCAGACTTCCAGACCTCGTGAGGTTCGCCCAGTTTCACGGCCTTAAAGTCGGGACCATTGCCGATCTCATCGCCTATCGCCGCCGTCATGACAGTCTGATCGAGCGCGAGGTCGAAGCAGATATTTCGAGCCTATATGGCGGCGACTGGAAAATGATCGTCTTTTCCAACAAGCCTGAATATGCGGAGCATGTGGCGCTGGTCAAGGGCGATGTCGGCACCGGAGAACCGGTGCTGGTGCGTATGCATGCGCTCAACCTGCTCGGCGACGTGCTCGGTGAGCTTGACGAACATCCCGGTGTTCTCCATAACGCCATGGTCCAGATCGACAAGGCGGGCTCGGGGGTTGTCGTGTTGATCCGCGAGCCGCGCCCCATGGCGCTCTCCGAACGGGTCCGCCGCAAGGTCGGCGAACCGCTCAAGCAACAGTCAGAGCTACGCGATTATGGGATCGGAGCGCAGATTTTGCTCGACCTCGGGGTCCGGGAGATGATTCTGCTCTCCAATAACCAGCGAACCGTGGTCGGGCTTGACGGCTATGGCCTGTCGATCACCGAAACCCGCGCGATCACCGGAAAGGATTGAGAATGAGCAAGGATATTCATGTGCTGGTGGTCGAAGCCGACTTCTACCGCGACATTTCTGACGCCCTGCTGGACGGCGCGAAAGAGGTGCTGGACAAGGCGGGCGCGGTCTATGAGGTGGTCCGGGTGCCGGGCTGCCTTGAAATACCGGCGGCCATCCGTTTTGCCCTCAAGTCCATGGAGTTCATGGGCGGGCGCCGGCGCTATGATGCCTATGTCGCCCTTGGCTGTGTTATCCGCGGGGAGACCTCGCATTACGATACGGTATCCGAGGAAAGCGCGCGTGGCCTGATGGATATCGCGATGGAATATTGCATTGCGGTCGGCAACGGGATAATAACCTGCGAAAATTCTGATCAGGCATGGGAGCGGGCATTGAAAGGCAAGAAAAACAAGGGCGGTGGCGCAGCACAGGCGGCGCTCGACATGCTCGTCCTTAAAGAGCAATTCGGGTTGTTTCCCCGATGAACGCGCGCACGGATCGCCGGGGCGACAAGCACAGTCGCCGGACCCTTGCCCGGCTGAATGCGG
>NZ_JBDNHC010000027.1:0-50789 GCF_041689005.1 Sneathiella sp. | reverse complement strand
TCGAACCCGGCCATGATTGTGCCGAATGCCCGGTCCTGCTCGGCCATCAGGCAGTCGGCAGGGACGAAGACATCATCGAAAAAGACAGACCCGCGACCGACCGGCTTCGTGCCAATATCATCGAACCGGGTACGGGATATGCCTTTTTCGGAAAGATCGACAAAGAAGGCGCTGACCCCCTTGGCGCTGCTCGTGCCCTCCGTGGTTCGGGCGAAGATGACGGCGGCATCGGCCTGATCGGAGAAACTCATGGAGGTTTTCTCACCGTTCAGGCGCCAGCCATTGCCGGTCTTTTCTGCTTTCAGTTGAAGTCCGGCGGCGTCCGATCCGCCGCGGGGTTCGGTCAGGCCGAGCCCGACAACCTTTTCTCCGGCAATGATCTGCGGTAACCATTCCTTGGAAATATCTTTTGTAGCATGTTTTGCGATCATGCCCCCCATCAGGGAGGCGAGAAGCTGGATATAGCTAACATTAAAGTCAGCGTAGGCGATCGCCTCTGTAATCAAACCGGCAGTCACAAAATTCTGGCCCATCCCGCCATATTCTTCCGGCAGGTCAGGTCCAATAAGACCGAGAGCACCCATTTCCCGCATAAGAGCCTTGTCGATCCCGTGCTTCTTCGACCGGGCAAGATAGCCGTCACTCAATCGCTCGCGGGCAAATCGCGCCGCCGTATCCTGGAATGCCTGCTGGTCTTCGGTGGGTAGAAAGTTCATCTCCGGCCTCCCTTGCCATCTGTGAAGTTCTTGATTTTTAAAAATCCTAACAAATGTTAGAAAATATGGCAAGTGGGTAAAATTGGAAATGAACGATTGTTGATTTTCGTGGACCGGGACAGCAAATGGCGCAGTCGCAAAACCCGAAAATTAAAAAGGCGGTGACGGAGTTTCACCGGCACCGCCTTCAGCTTGAACGCAGGATTTCCTATCCGTGCATAGTCAGGCCGCCGGAAACCGAAATTGTTTGTCCGGTAATAAAGCTGGCATCATCGGAGCCGAGAAAGCAGACAATTCCCGGAAAGTCCGTCGGCTGGGCGAGGCGTTTCATCGGGATCGCCCGTTTCAGGCCTTCCGTGATTTTTCCACCGGCGTCCCCAGCGGCAATTTCGGCAAAAAGTGGAGTATCAGTAGGGCCGGGGCAAACGACATTCAACTGAATCCCTTTGCGTGCAAGCTCACGCGCTGTCGTTTTCGTGAAGGAAATGATACCGCCTTTGCAGGCTGAGTAAACTGCCTCTCCCGAGGAGCCGACACGCCCGGCATCGGAGCTGATATTGATGACGCGTCCCCCCCCATTCTTGACCATGCCGGGCAAGACCGCATGATGCATATGCAGAGGGCCATAGAGATTGATATCAATTACCTTTTTCCACAGGTCGACATCGGTGTCGAGGAACGGGACGACCTTGTCCCAGCCGGCGTTATTGACCAGAATATCGACCGGGCCCATCTTTTCAACTTCCTGAACGGCGGCATCAACCGTGCTGCGATTGGTGATGTCCACGACATGGGCCGACGCCTGTCCACCGGCTTTCTCGATCAGGGCGACCGTCTCGGACGCGCCTTTTTCGTTCATGTCAAAAATGGCAACAATGGAGCCTTCCTCGGCAAACCGGCGGGCGATTTCTCGTCCAATTCCGCTGCCGGCACCTGTGATGATTACGCGTTTGTCCTTAAGCCCTCGCATGCGACCCTCTCTTTCTTCCGTGAGTGTTTATTTGTTCTAATATTGATTTTCACTTTCGAATGGGCGTAAAATCGAATAGTTGTTAGATTTATCGTATAGACTGTTCTTTTGTCCAGAGGGAATAGGCCGGAGAGAATAACTAATGAGTTTGAAGCCACGTGTTTCAGAATCTTCCAAGGCCGTATTGAGTAAGTCAGAGCAAACCCGCTTGGTGATTCTCTCGGCAGCAGCGAGTTTGTTTCGGGATCAGGGATATACGGCCTCAACACTTCGGAAAATCGCCAATACGGCGGGCATGGAAGCCGGAAGCATCTATTATCATTTCAGTTCCAAGGACGAAATTCTTGACGAGGTGCTGGATCTCGGGCTCCGGCATGTTTTCGACGCGGTGAAGGAAGCCTGCGTCGAGGGTGAGGCCCGGGGTGCGGAATTTCGCGAAATTTTCGGGACTATGGTTCACACTCATCTCATTTATCTGCTTGAGGCAAGTGACTTCACCTCCTCGAATATCCGTAATTTTTCGATGCTGCCGTCAGCAATGCGCGAACGGCACCGGCCGTTGCGACAGGCCTATAGCGATTTGTGGGACGAGGCACTTGATAAGGCCTTGAAAGCGGGGGATATCCGCTCCGACATCAAGGTCATCCCGCTTCGGCAATTTGTCATTGGCGCGCTGAACTGGACGGTGGAATGGTTTGATACAAGCCGCTATTCCATTCAGCTGTTTTCAGAAAAGGCAGCGGAATTAATTCTTGACGGTATGTTGTCCGATCCCGGGGAACCCGTTGCCGCCGTCGATGCCCCGGGCAGCGGTAAAGTCGACCTGGCGGACATTCGGAAAATTGACGCGCCGGAAGGATCCAAGGCAGTACAGACGCGTCTGCATATCCTGTCGTCCGCCGCGCGGGTGATGCGTAAGCGCGGCTATAGCGCCTCGACCTTGCGCCATATTGCCGACGCCGCCAATATAGAGGCGGGAAGTATCTATTATCATTTTGATTCCAAGGATGAAATCCTTGACGAGGTTTTGGATCGTGGTCTTCGCGACCTGTTCGAGGGGGTAGCGAAGGTGTTGAACGGCGACGCTATTTATCCGGATCACCGCAGCCGGATTGCCGCCGCCATCCGGACCCATATGATGTATCTTTTTGCCCGCAGCGAATTCAGCTCGGCCAATATCCGTATCTATGGCCAGCTACCCGAGGAGGTTCGCTCGCGTCATCGCCCGATTCGCCATGATTATTCGCGGATCTGGGATAAAAGCCTGAACAAGGCACGGGAGGCTGGGGAAATCCGCCCTGATATTGGTGTTACGCCGCTCCGCCAGATCATGCTGGGGGCCCTGAACTGGACTGTGGAGTGGTTCGATCCGGAAAAAGGCGACAACGAGGGGTTTTACACCCTCGATGAGATGATTGCGATGCTGCAGACACTTCTGCTGGACGGGATTGGCCATCATAAAACTTCGAATAATCCCTGACCCTAATTGTAAACCAAATTGTCCGGGATGACAGAATTCAGAAAGCGCATTAATTCTCAACAATGCGTATGTTGTGCAGCTAGTTATAGGCGCGCGGATTTTTTTCGGATAAAGTTAAATATAGCTTGATAGAAAATCTAACGGGTGTTAGTTTTTAAAAAAAGACGGGATAACATCGTCTGAAAGGGGAGCTATGGAAGAGTCATCAGTTCGTAGGTTCGGATTCTCCGAATCTCGACTAAGGGAGAATCCGACTGTATTCAAGACCGACCTGTTCGCGGGACAAGTGGTTATTGTCTCCGGTGCCGGGAGCGGCCTCGGCCGCGCGATCGCGGCGTTGTTTGCGCGTCTTGGGGCGAATCTGGCCATTTGTGGCCGGGATCCGGAAAAACTGGACAAGGCGGCGACATTTCTGCGCAGCTTTGGCGGCGAGGTCATGACGGGTCAGCTGAGTATCCGTGATAATGAACAGGTTGATAAATTTATCGATGACGTTCATGACCATTTTGGTCGTCTTGATGTTCTCATCAACAATGCGGGCGGACAGTTTCCGCAAGCGGCGCTCGACTATTCCGCCAAGGGCTGGAATGCTGTTATCGATACCAACCTCAATGGGACCTGGTGGATGATGTCGGCGGCTGCCCGAAAATGGGTGGCGAACAAGCAATCAGGCTCGATCGTGAATATCATCGCGAGTTTCTGGCGCGGCATGCCGGGCATTGCCCATACTGGCGCGGCGCGGGCGGGTGTTGCCTATCTTTCCAAATCAGTTGCCGTTGAATGGGCACCGCATAACATCCGGGTTAATTGTGTCGCCCCCGGCTGCTGTGAAAGTACCGGTTTTTCGCGCTACCCGCCGGAAGGCGCGGCGACCTTCGAAGAATCAAATCCGATGCTGCATGCTGGCGATGAATGGGACATTGCCGAAGCCGTGATTTATATGTCGGCAAGTTCGGGAAAGTTTATCACGGGCGAGGTGCTGACAGTGGATGGCGGCCAACAGTTGTGGGGAGACCCCTGGCCTACGGGGCGGCCCGATTATTTTCAGACGAGCGGAACGCGCGACCGGGAGTGATCTTACCGTAACGGGGAACATAAATGCAGGGGGGCATGAATTATGTATGAGGGATTGCGGACACCATGAGTGTAAACAGGGACGGGGTTACGGTCAGGGAGGGAGTGCCGTTGCTTGAATGCAGATCGGTCGAACGGCGTTTTGGCGGCCTGGTTGCCGTAACTGGCGTGGATATGGAAATATGGCCGGGAGAAATCTTTGGTCTTGTCGGTCCGAACGGAAGCGGGAAGACAACCCTGACAAACGCAATCACCGGCTTTTATCCACCTAATACAGGCACAATCAAGCTTGACGGCAAGGATATCACGGGAACGTCACCGCATAAGGTTGCGGCCCTAGGGGTTGCCCGTACCTTCCAGAATCTAGCGCTTTTTAACGGCATGAGCGTTCTCGACAATATCCTGCTGGGCCGCCATATCCATATGCGACCCGGCGTTCTGCGGACGGTTCTGTACTGGTGGCTGGCGCGCCCAGCGGAAATGGCCAATCGCGAGATCGTTGAGGAAGTGATTGAATTTCTCCAGCTTGAAAGCATTCGCCATGAACTGGTCGACGGCATTCCGATCGGCCTTAAAAAGCGGGTGGAACTGGCACGTGCATTAGTCGCCGAACCACAACTTCTCATTCTGGATGAACCGATGGCGGGTATGAACCAGGAGGAAAAGGAATATATGGCGCGATTTATTCTGGATGCGCGGGCCGAGCGGGGAGTAAGCGTGTTGCTGATCGAACATCATATGGACGTTATCACTGGTATTTGCGACCGGATGCTGGCCCTGAACTATGGGGAGATGATCGCCAGTGGCATCCCGAAAGATGTCGTCAAGGATCCGGGCGTCATCAAGGCCTATATCGGAGATGGTCATGCGGAATAAGGACGTGGCATCCCAGACGAAATCGGTGACAGGCCAAACGCAGGACACCTCGACATTGATCCAGATGCTGATGCGGAACGCGGACGAACATGGCAAGAAAATTGCGATGCGCGAAAAGGATCGGGGCATTTGGCGTGAGATGAACTGGGCCGAGTATGCCGAGGAGGTCATAAAATGTGCGGCCGGTCTGGATGCGCTCGGTCTGGGCGCGGGTAACGGCATGCTGGTGCTAGGCGATAATCGCATTCGTCTGTATGCAGGGATGACGGCCTCTGCGGTCTTGCGCGGATATGCAATGCCGACCTATTCCGGCGCCACCCTGGCGGAGTTGAAGCATTTTGCCGATGAAACGCCGATGGCGGCGGCTCTTGCTGAAGATCAGGAGCATGTGGACAAGGTTCTCGACCTTCGTGCCGCCGGGTGTGACATTCCGTATATCATTTATGACGAGGAGCGCGGTCTGGGGGATTACGACGTTCCGGGCCTGCTCTCCTGGACGGCTTTGTTGGAAAAAGGCGTTGAAAATCTTGCCGCAAACAAAGACCTTCGGGACCGCCTGATCAATCAGTCGACCCTGAATGATCCAGCAATATTCATGCATTCATCGGGTACGACGGGCAAACCTAAAGGGATTGTATTGAGCCAGCGGAATGTCATTGCGGCAGTCCGCAGTGCATATGCCGGTGGTGGCTTCGATGAAGGCGAGGAAATCCTCGCCTATCTGCCGATGGCGTGGGTCGGCGATTATGCCCTGACCGTGGCGGCGGCTATTTTTTGCCGGTTTACGGTGAATGTCCCGGAGCGACAGGAAACGGTTCTTCGCGATATGCGCGAGATTGCGCCGACCTACTATCTGGCGGCACCCAGAAGCTGGGATAATATTCTGACGACGATACAGGTGGGCATTGAAAACTCGACACCGTTCAAGAAATGGCTGTATCATTTTTTTATGGACCGGGCGGTGACAGCGGAACGGCAGAAACTCGATCATAAAGACGCGGGCAGCCTCGAATGGATGTGGCGGACACTTGGCGAATGGATCATTTTCGGCCCGATCAAGGACCAGTTTGGGCTCAACCGGGTCAAGAACGCCTTTACCGGCGGGGAGGCCATGGGCGAGGATACGTTCGTTTTCTACCGCGCCCTCGGTATCAAGTTGCGTCAGCTTTACGGCCAAACGGAAAACAGTGCCTTCAACGCCATTCAGTCTGCGGACGAGGTTCGCCTGCATACGGTTGGCCGTCCACTGCCAGGAGTTGAGGTGAAAATCGAGGAGGACGGGGAAATTCTGGTCAAGGGTGACGCCGTTTTTGCCGGATATTTCGAGAATCCCGAAGCGACCCGCGAGGCAATCCGGGACGGCTGGCTGCATTCCGGGGATGCCGGCTATTTGGAGGAAGACGGTCATCTTGTCGTACTTGGCCGGGTTTCGGAGGTGGTTCGCACCGCCGCCGGGGAACGCTTCGTTCCGAACTATATCGAAAACCGGTTGAAATTCAGCCCTTATATCCGGGATGCCGCTGTTGTTGGTTCGGGCCGCGACGAACTGGTCGCCATGGTTTGTATTGATTTTGAAGCGGTGGGCCATTGGGCGGAGGTCAACAGTGTGCCCTATGTTTCTTACGCCGATCTGTCGCAGCGCAAGGAAGTGGCCGTCCTCATCAAGGAGGCCTTTGTGCGGGTGAATGCGGCTCTACCGGAAACCCTGAGGCTCTGTCGTTTTGCCAGCCTTCACAAGGAATTTGATCCCGACGATGGCGAGATCACCCGCACCCGCAAACTTCGCCGCAAAGTGGTTGAAGAACGGTATGCACCGGTGATCACGGCGCTCTATGATGGGTCCAGTGAGGTCCGCATGTCCGCGATTGTTACTTATGAAACCGGCGAGACAAGCACGGTGGAACGCACCCTGCAAGTATGGGAGGTTTGAATGGATCTGATTTTTCTAGCTGAACTATCAGTTAATGGCGCATTGACGGGCCTTTTGTATTCGCTTTTCGCGATTGGCCTGGTGCTGGTTTACAAATCATCCTCGGTGCCGAACCTTGCCCAGGGCGGCTTGACGATGCTGGGAGCCTATGTGGTGCTGGCGTTTTCCATTCAGCTCGGCCTCCCGCTCTGGCTGGCGATACCGATCGCGGTTGTCCTCATGTTCTTTGTTGGACTTGGGATCGAAAGAGTAGCCCTTCGGCGTCTCGCCGGGCGGCCGATCGTGATGATATTGATGATGACGCTCGGTCTCGATATTTTTATCCGCGGCAGTACGTTGGCGGTCTGGGGCGGGACGTCCCGCCCGATGGGGCTGGGGATAAGTTATGACCCTTTTTTCTTGGGTCCATTGTTGCTCAGCCGGGTCAATATGGTCGGCGCGGCGGTGTCGATCGCCCTGTTTATCGCCTTTCTGTTTTTCTTCCGCAGTCGCCTCGGCATCCGCCTCAGGGCTATTTCAGATGACTATACTGCGTCCTGGTCGGTGGGCATTTCGGTCGAACGCGGGGTCGGACTGTCCTGGGCGCTGGCATGCGTAGTGGCGGTGGCAACCGGTGTCATCTGGGGTGAAATCCAGGGTGTCGACCAGTCTTTGTCCCTGCTGTTATTGAAAGGCCTGACAGTCGCGGTTCTCGGTGGATTGGATAGTATTATCGGGGCCATTGTCGCAGGCATTCTGCTGGGCGTTATTGAAAATGTCGGATCGGCCTATCTTGATCCGCTGGTCGGGGGAGGCAGCCGCGAGTTGCTGGTGGCCATCGTCCTGATTGTCACCGTCATGGTGCGGCCGCACGGTTTGTTCGGTAGACACGACATCGAAAGGGTTTGAGGCTATGTTCTATCGTCAGGCCGGCATACGGCATCGCAGCTATGTCTCTGAAAATAAACTTTTTCCGATCCCTGCGGATCGCAACATCCTCTGGTTCCTATTGGCTCTCGGGGTTCTGGCGCCGTTTCTCATAGATTCCCTGTATTTGAACAGTTATATTCTGCCCTGGCTGATCTGGAGCGCGGCGGCGCTTGGTCTTAATCTGGTCACAGGTTGGGCGGGACAATTGCATCTCGGCTATGCCGCAGTGATGGCGGTCGGTGCCTATTCGGCTGTCCATGCGGCCCGCTTTGGCGTTCCCTGGGAATTTGCGTTGCTTATCGCAGGCTTTTCATCGGCCCTGATCGGAAGCGTGTTTGCCTTCGCTGCTATGCGAGTGAAGGGGCTGTATCTGGCGCTCACCAC
Organism: Sneathiella sp.; assembly: GCF_041689005.1. GTDB lineage: Bacteria > Pseudomonadota > Alphaproteobacteria > Sneathiellales > Sneathiellaceae > Sneathiella. The sequence continues at coordinate 42,450 of NZ_JBDNHC010000027.1, read as the reverse complement.
ACTTGCCATGCAGTTTGTCATGGACTGGGTTCTGTCCCATGTTCCGGCAATTACCGGCGGCTCTCACGCGTCGTTGCAAGCACCAACGTTCAAGCTGCTCGGGCAGCCGATTACCTCAGACGCCGGGTTGTATTATGTCGCGTTCGGCTGGTGCGTTCTGGTAACGATTTTTATTTTGAACATGCGCCGGACGGGCCTTGGTCGGGCGCTGGTTGCGGTTCGGGAGAAGGATTATGCCGCGGCAATCCTTGGCGTGAACAGTTTCTATTACAAGATCATCGCCTTTGCCACGTCCTCCTTTATCGGCGGCATAAGCGGTGCGATCCTTGTTGCAACCTTCTTTTTCCTGGCCTCGCCGGAGCAATTTTCCGTCACGGTCTCTATTCAGGTACTGGCCATGGTGATTGTCGGCGGGCTTGCCAGCATCATTGGCAGCTATTTCGGTGTTGCCCTTATCCTGTTGATGCCGGGCATCGCCAACAGCCTGTTTACCCTGCTTGCCGATTTTTCCGGTTTGCAGTTCAGTCCCGAAACACTGGCTCATATACCCAACGCGGTCTATGGCGCGCTGATCGTCATATTCCTGATGGTGGAGCCGCTGGGACTTGGAAAAATTTACTCCAATATCCGGGACTATCTTCTTGTATGGCCCTTTGACCAGATAAAAAAATAGGGACGCTCATGACCAGCACGGCAGATATGGACACCACAGGCGATCCGATCCTTGTCCTTAACAGTATAGAGGTTTTGTACGACTCAGTGCTTTTGGCGATCAAGGGCGTTTCGCTGGAGGTGCCAAGGGGCGGCATGGTGGCGCTGCTTGGCGCAAATGGTGCTGGAAAAAGTACGACATTGAAAGCGATCAGCGGATTGCTCAAGGCGGAACGCGGCAAGGTCAGCCGGGGCGAGATCACGTTTGACGGCCAGATCATCGGCGACCTCCTGCCTCAGGACCGGGTTAAATTAGGCATTTGCCATGTCATTGAGGGGCGTCGGGTGTTTGAGCATTTAACGCCGGATGAAAACCTTGAGGCGGCGGCGCCGATCTCCATGTCACGGCAGAAAATAAAATCGGAAAAAGAACGAATCTACGAATATTTCCCGCGACTGGCGGAGCGTAAATCTGCAGAGGCTGGATATCTTTCCGGCGGTGAACAACAGATGTTGGCCATTGGCCGGGCATTGATGACCCAGCCACGCCTGCTCATGCTGGATGAGCCGAGCCTTGGGCTGGCGCCATTCCTGGTAGCAGAAATTTTCGATATTATTCAGAAAATCAATCGAGAACAGGGGCTTTCGGTGTTGCTGGTTGAACAGAATGCTGTCGCGGCGCTGAGAATTGTCAGTCAGGGATATCTGATCGAGAACGGCCGGGTTGTCATGCATGACACTGCTGCGGCGTTAAAGGCGAATTCAGATATTCAGGAGTTTTACCTGGGAGGAGGTGAAGGGAAGAATTTTCATGAAATCAAGCATTACCGTAGACGCAAGCGTTGGCTGACCTGATCAATCGCGCCCGTCCAGTTTAACCAATGGAGGAAATGATGTTAAAAATCAATAAATACGTAAAAGGATTGGCCGCGGGCGCCGTTCTGGGGGGCGTTGCGCTTTCTTCGTCTATGGCCCAGGCCGCTGAGCCGGTAAAATTCGGGATTTGTTATGACTTGAGTAAGGCTTATACCTTCGTCACACCACAGGTTGTCCAGGCGGCCCGTGACCTCGCCGACCTTAAGAATATGAATGGCGGCATCGACGGCCACCCGATCGAACTGATCGTTCAGGATCATGGCAACGAGCCGCAACGCGGCATCGAATGCTACGAAAAGCTCAAACGTGATGGCGTTTTCATTTTTGATATGCTGTCTACACCGGTTTCAATTGCCGTGCTGCCCCGCGTTATGAAGGATAAGAACATACTTCTGCAGTCGCTTGCCGGTCGCGGCGATGCCATAGACGGCAGTGTTTTCACCCAGGTTTTTCCGATTGGCCCGACCTACTGGGGACAGGTTGCTAACGATATTGAATATATTCGTCTGCAGCACAACGGTGACCTGAAAGGCGTCAAGGTTGCTTTTGTTTACATTGATTATCCTTTTGGGCAGGAACCGATTGAAATTCTGAAAACTCTCGCCGAAAAAGAAGGATTTGAGCTTGGTCTCTTCCCGTATCCACTGCCTGGCAGTGACCAGTCATCCGCCTGGACCCAAGTGCGTCACTTCCAGCCCGATGCGATTATCAGCTGGTCGCTTTCCAAGATGCATGTGGTTGCGTCGCGCGAAATGAAACGCAACGGCATTTCAATGGACAAGTATATTTCAGTCAACTGGCTGAATGAAACGGACATTGCGAATATCGGCCCGGAAGCGGCGAAAGGCTTAAAGCGTGGAACCAATGTTGCCGGTGGTCAGGACCTCCCGATTATGAAGGAAATCAAGTCCACACTTTATGACAACGGCAAAGGGAATGGCGACGTGGCCGCCATGAAAGATGTGTACTACAATACTGGCCTTGCCATCTACTCTGTCGCATTTGAGGCGGCACGGCTGGCAATTGAAGAGGGTGGCTGGCCGCTGACGCCGGAGACCATGAAAGCCGGTCTTGAAAGCATCAAAGATTATGATGCCAACGGATTGTTCGCCCCTGTGACGGTGACGGCCGATGACCATGGTGGTGGCGGTAAAACCCGCATCGAAATGTGGGATGGCAAAACCTGGGTCCCGCAAACCGACTGGATCGGCGCCTATAACGATATTGTTTGGGATGTCGTCAAGAAAAGCTCCAAGTCATTCAAGGTTGAATAATTTGAACTGCGTTGCCGGAGGGGCGATATCCTCTCCGGCAATTTTTTTTGCTATAGAGACAACGCCGGCTGGGCGCATTGCTTCAGACTAGTTTGATCAAGCTCGTTATAAAAAGCTTCTCGCGCCGCTGCGAGACGGGATTTAAGCCGACAGCTTGGTGTAAGAACACAGGCGCCACCATCAATCCTGAAACATTCGACCAGCGGGTACCGGGCTTCCAGCGAGCGGACGATTTCGCCGATTGAAATCGTTTCCGGCGGCCGGGCAAGGCGAAATCCGCCGCCGCTACCGCGTTGTGTAACAACAATATCCGATCTCGCAAGATCGCGGATTGCCTTGGTGAGATGATTGCGGGAGATGCCGAGTTCCGTGGCAATTTCCTCCGTTGTAAAGGTCCGTCCCGTATCGCTGGCCGCCCGCATCAGGGCCCGCAAGGCGAAATCGGTAAATTTGGTAATGCGCATCACTCACTTCCCGAAAAAAATAATTGGAATTTGCATTTTAACATGTTAAATAGGTATTTAAAATACTTATTAGGATATGCCATGACAGCTGTGCCTCAACGGGTTGCTATAACTGCGGAAATCACTGAGCGGACCGGAATTGATACATCGATGATCGAGAACCTGGTCCATACGTTTTATGGACATGTCCGGGACGATAATCTGCTGGCCCCAATATTTGATGCGCGGGTCAAGGACTGGGACGCACATCTGCAACAGATGTGCAGATTCTGGTCATCAGTTGCCCTGATGTCAGGAGAGTATCAGGGGCAACCCATGGGAAAGCATATCGTCCTGCCAATTGACGCGCGCCATTTCGATCGCTGGCTTGCATTATTTAAGGCGACCGCGAGAACCGTTTGTCCGGAGGCGGCGGCCGATCATTTTATCGACCGGGCGCGCCGCATTGCCGCGAGCTTTGAACTGGCTGTTGCTGGGCAACATAATGTGCTGCTACCCAGGGGCGCACGGTTTACCAACGATGCCTTGGATTGCGGAGATTAGGGAAATAAAACAGGGGAGATGGGAACATGACAGTAGACGATGAAGACGAACAGGCAAGCTTTGCGTCACCTCCTTGTTTCATGCATGAAATCGATCCGGTGTACATGGGGCTGGCACCAGCCAATGATCCGCGCGCCGCGGCAGATGTGCTGCGCTGGCGAAAAGCGGAACGGGCCCGCCTGATCGCGGACCGCATCTCGATAAACGTCGTAGATCGACGACTGCATTCCAAAAAAATCATGGATTTCCTCACCGAAGCCATCGGTAATATGACGGGCCTCACGATCAGCATCTACTGGCCGTTTCGCGGCGAGCCTGACTTGCGGAACTGGGTTGAAACGGTTACCGCCAGCAACGGGCATCTAGCCTTGCCTGTCGTGATCAAGCGGGCGGCGCCTCTCATATTTCGGCACTGGAAACCCGGCGACCTTTTGGAGCCGGGAATCTGGAATATTCCTGTCCCGGTCAACGGCGATGCCATAATACCCGATGTCGTCATCGCACCCGTGGTCGGCTTTGACAGCGGCAATTATCGCCTCGGCTATGGGGGAGGGTTTTTTGATCGGACCCTAGCGTCGTTCGACCGCAAGCCGCGGGTTTTTGGCGTAGGATTTAGTCAGCAGGAAATTCCGACAATCTACCCGCAATCCCATGACATTGCCATGGATGCGATCATCACCGAACAAGGGCTGTACAAACCTGCCTAGCCGCCCAGAACCGGCTTACCGCGAACATGGATATTCGCCAATGAATCTTGATAATTTTGCCGATATACTCCTGCAACAAATGCCGGATGCGCTGGTAGTGTCCGATGAAGCCGGAATAATACAGTTATGGAATAACGGCGCGCAGCGTATTTTTGGATTTACGGCGTCCGAAGCGATTGGCCAGCCACTTGATATTATCATACCGGAAAACCTGAGAGCCCGCCACGGCAACGGTTGCCGCGAGACGATGCGAACTGGAATCACGAAATATGCGGCCGGCGAGCTGTTGGCAGTGCCTGCGCTTTGCAAGGATGGCAAACGGATATCTATTCAATTCTCCATTCTTCCATTGGCCGATCCGGACGGAAAATGGATCGGCGTCGCCGCAATTATGCGGGATGTGACGGCGGAGTTTGCCAAACGCCGGGAACTTGAAAAATCCGTTTCTGAATATCGTCGCATGGCCCGCGCAAACAAGGCTTAACCGGTCAGGGCCTGCCAAGGCATCACACCATCTGACAGGTAGACACCAGATAGTCATTCAGTCGGCGAGAGCGAAAGATTGCTGTCTGATCCTGTATAGTGAGGAGCGCAGGCTCATCGGAGCGCCTCTGACACAGTGCGATCAGTGCCGCTGGAATTGGAAACTCAAGGGAGCCGGTGGTGGCCTTGCAATAGGCCTCGAACAAGGTCCAGAGCCGGTATTGATCCACTTGCCGTGCGGGGAGGTCTGCTTCACAGAGCCCGGTGACGGCCTGTAGTAGCACGGACATATCGCGAGGCACTGTTGTTTTTTCAACGTCGATCCCGATTGATCCAATTTTAGAGACCGTCGCGCAAATGAAGTCACGGCTATGACTGATACTTCCCCAGAGTGGACGGGTTTCGCCTTCGCAATGAAGTTTTACAGCGCCATTTTCAATCGTTGTCATCTTCCAGTCCGCCGGCGAACGCTGTAGGGAATGGGCGCAGAGCATTCGTAGTAGCGCCCGCCCGAGCAGGCTTTGCTCCTGCCGCCTGGGGGAACTAAACTTTCGCGAATGCGTATGATCTGATGCCTCCGCCCATTGCAAAACGGACTGTGGATCACTGGATGAGGTCAGGTCGAGAAAACTGAGAATGAGGTGGTTCCTTTTTCCTTAAAAGTTAATGTCGGTCTGGCTTTTAAGCTTTAGTAGCTGTAAATCTAAATCCTTCGTACGATCAAACCGTGGATTAGCGAAAATATTCGGCTCTCTTGTGAAAGGAATGAATTTATGAAACCACTATATCATATGGCAATGGCGATAGTATTGGCAATTATCGTGAGCGGGTGTGGCGTGCGGTTGCAGCCTGTCTACAACGCCGACCAAATACCCGTTCCTGTGGCGCTACAGGACTCTTCCAGTTCGACAGTTGCAAATATTATTAAAACCTCAGCCATAAATCGTGGGTGGCGGGTGGAAGACGTGAGCCCGAACGTCGTCCGGGCAACATTGGACAATAGAACTCATGAGGCGGTTATCGATATTCACTATTCGAAAACCTCCTATTCGATTGACTATGTTTCCAGCAAGGACCTCTTGTATAACGGCACGCAGATTCACCGGAATTACAATAGATGGGTGAAGACGTTGGAGAATGACATAAATAAAAATCTGAATCTGGCGGCAATGACCAAAAGCTAAGGATTCCAAAATGGAAAGCGGGATCGCTTTCGCGGTAAACCATTGGTCCGCATGGGCGCCGGGGCTGGATAGTCCCGAGGCCTGGCGGTCCTGGGGTGAGACGGTGCAAGACCTACCGAGGGAAGAAGGAAACCCCGATGTTCGGGATCTTCCCGCGGGCTTGCGCCGCCGCCTATCGCGATTGGGTAAAATTGCCCTGCGGGTGGCACTGGACACGGGGCAGGCGGAAAATACTCGCGTTGTGTTCAGCTCTCGCAACGGTAACGTCGTGCAGACGCTGCAACTGTTGCAAAGTCTGGCGGCGGACGACCCGATTTCACCCACGGGATTCGGCATGTCGGTTCATAATTCACTGGCGGGCATGCTCTCTATTGTCACCGGCAACTGCGAGGCACAGACGGCCATAGCTGCCGGTGCAGACAGCCTTTGTCTTGGTATGTATGAAGCTCTGATGTTGTTGCGCGAAGATCCCACCCGGCCGGTGCTGCTGCTTCATTGTGATGAGACGGTGCCAGAATTTTATGCGCCCTCGCGGGACATTTCCGTGCCGACCGGTGGTTTGGCCCTGTCATTACAGCAGGCCGAAACAACATCCGGACATATGACATTCGGGTATTCGGGCGAGGCAACAGCCCGAAAAAGGGGGGACCCGTTGGAAACATTCCTGCGGTTTTTGCTTTCCGAGGACCGGCGCTGGTCCTGGACCGGCGAGCAGGGGATATGGTGGTGTGAACGCCATGCTTGAGCGGCTGAACTACCTCTGGAGACTGTTGGGAACGGGGCTGGCTTTTGCCAGTTTCGGCCTCGGCGGACTGTTTATGACGCTCGTCATCTTTAACATTATTTCGCTGATAACGCGGGATGAAGCGCTTCGTATTCAGCGGGTGAGGCGCGTGATTTATTATGCGTTCCGGTTTTTCGTCTTCTCACTGCGGGCAGGGGGAGTCATCGATTCCCGCTTTCACGGGACTGAACGGCTTGCGACCTGCCGGGGATGTCTGATTGTCGCCAATCACCCGTCCCTGCTGGATACGGTTTTTTTGATGTCCCGTATGCCCGACGTACAATGCATCGTGAAATATGAGCTCTGGGACAATCCGTATCTCGGGGGTGTCATGCGGGCGGCAGGCTATATCAGCAATAACGGTGATGCGGCGGTAATGCTTGAGCAATGCCGGAATGCACTGTCGAGAGGCCAGAATATTCTCGTCTTTCCTGAGGGAACGAGATCAGTGCCGGGCCGCGCCATTAAATTTCAGCGGGGGTTTGCCAATATTGCCACCCACTTCAAGTCGCCCATCCAACTTGTGACTATTAAGTGCAAACCATCAACCTTAACGAAAGGAAATCCGTGGTATGCCATTCCGTCGCGTCAGGCATGTTTTGATATAACATTTGATCAACAACTGGACATGAGCGATTATCTGGAGCATGAACCCCGATCCATAAAAGTTCGGAAATTGACGCGCGAACTGGAGCAATATTACCTTGGAAAACTTTGCAATGAATGAATTTGAGCTGGAAATCAAGAAGCTGGTAATTAAAACTCTCAACCTGGAGGATATAACGCCGGAGGAAATTGATAGCGAGGAACGGCTGTTCGTCGATGGACTGGGACTCGATTCAATCGATGCGCTTGAACTTGGTGTGGAAATTCAGAAGACATATGGCATTAAAATCAATGCCCAGAATGACGACTTGAAGGAACATTTTGCCTCCATCCGCAGTCTTGCCCGCTTTATTATGGCGGAGAGGAAGGAATTGAAGGCATGACACGCGAGCAGGTTTATGAAAGGCTAAAAATCTACTTAACAGATTTATTTGAAGTGCCGCCTGAAGATATCATGCCGGAGGCGCGACTCTATGAAGACCTTGATCTTGATAGCATTGACGCCGTCGATCTTGTCGTCAAGCTTCAGGATTTAACATCGAAAAAAATTCCACCTGAAGAATTCAAGACTGTACGCACCGTCGATGATGTTGTGGACCGGGTATATGCCCTTCTGGAGGAATAGGCAGCGACTTCTGGACAGTGCGCTCGTTCTAATCAGTGTCGCCTATCCATTTTTCGTTTATTTTGGTCTGATGCGGTTTTCGCCGGTAACCATCGGGATTGTATTGGTCCTGTTTTTGGGGTTGCGGCTGTGGTTGCAGCGTGGCCATAAGCAGAAGAAGCTGGAACTTGGGGTATATGCCATCGTCCTGGCGGCCCTGGTGATCTTGCTCCTGATCGACGGAATGTTGGCGATCAAGGCCTATCCCGTCATCATCAGCCTGTCTTTTGCTCTCGTTTTTGGCTATTCCCTGATTTTTCCGCCGACAATCATCGAAAAAATTGCGCGCCTCCGCGAACCCGACCACGATGCTTACGGGGTAACCTATACCCGCCGTGTCACCGTTGCCTGGATATTATTTTTTGTTCTGAATGCGATTATTTCCTTGTGGACGGCGTTGTATGCAAGCCTCGCGGTCTGGACAACTTATAACGGGTTCATTTCCTATATTCTCATTGGCCTGATGTTTGGCGGGGAGTATATTTTACGACAATTCGTGAAACAAAAAAAAGTGAGTTAAAAGGTGCCGTTCCTGCCATTGTCCCGCCTGATGACCTCCCCGAGGGAGAATGACCTTATCGTTGCAATTTCAAAGGGAAAGACGCTAAACTTCGCGCAATTTCGCACTGATGTTGCCGATACCGCGACGCGCGTGCAGGCGGAGGGTGTAGAGGCGGTTGTTCTCGCAACAACGAGTAGCTATTTCTATTGCGTCGGCCTTCTGGGGGCCTTCCAATCAGGCTGCCGCGTTATCGTGCCGCCGAACAGCCTGCCGGGCATGCTCAATCATTTTGTGACGGCCGCTTGTCCGCTGCTGAGTGACAACAGTGCAGATGTGCGAGAGCATCAACTCCTCCTCAGGCACAGCTCAGGCGTGACGTTCGAATTTACGGAGCTTAACCCTGAGGATTGCCATCTCGATTTTTATACATCCGGCTCCAGCGGGGATCCGAAGCGGGTCGCCAAGTCGCTTTGCCAGATCGAAAATGAGCTTGCCGTTCTGCATACAGCCTGGGGCGATCAATTGGACAGCGCGCCCACCCTCGGCACGGTCACCCATCAACATATATTCGGTCAGATATTCAAGACGTTATTGCCGCTATGCGAAGGGCGCCTGTTTTTTCCCGAGACGTTTGAGATCTGGGAAGACATGCTTGCCGTGGCGCCGCCGGGTAGCTGCTTTGTGTCCAGCCCGGCGCATTTGTCGCGCATTCCGCCATTCGATCCACTGCTCGCAGAACAACAACCAAAAATAATTTTCTCCGCAGGGGGTCCGCTGGGCATGGAAGCATCCCATCATGCCGCGACGATATTCGGACCGCTGACAACCGAGATTTACGGTAGCACGGAGACCGGTGCCGTGGCCTCTCGTCAGCAGGACACAAGAGAGAAAGCCTTCCGCCCGCTGGATGGAATGGAAACCCGCGTTGATGCGGCCGGCCGGCTCAGTGTTAAATCGAGCTATACCGATAACGCGGACTGGTTTGAGACGAATGACATTGCAGAACGCTTTGATAATGGCAGCTTCCTGCTGACCGCGCGCGCCAATCAGTTCATCAAAATCGAAGGCAAACGGGTATCGCTTGCAGAGGTCGAGAAATACCTTTGCGGCTCTGAACTCGTCCGCGATGCGGTGACGCTGGTGCTAAAGGACGCCCGGGGATCGCTCGGCGCGGTCGTCGAGCTAACCGAAAAGGGTTGGCAACAGCATGGCGAGATCGGGGCCTTCCGGCTTAGCCGGCGGTTACGTCAGCAGCTTCAATCCAATCTTGAAAATGCCGCCATGCCGCGACGTTGGCGGTTCGTGGAACGCCTGCCGGTAAATACGCAGGGCAAGCGACTGCAGCAGGATCTGCATCAATTGTTTACGGCATAGTCGATGGCGGACTATGATGCGGTCGTCATGAAAAACACGGAATTGGAAAACTGGGCGGAAAGCCCGACAGCGCCAACAATTCTCTCGGAAAAGCGGGAGGGGGAGGTGCTGGAACTCACGTTGTATGTTCCGGCGGAGCTGTTTCAGTTCCGAGGGCATTTTCCGGGAGACCCGATTTTACCAGGGGTCGCACAGCTTGACTGGGTCGGGCGTTTCGCGCGAACTTACTTTGGTTATCAGGGTGGCTTTACCAAGCTCGGCCAGCTTAAGTTTTCCCGGCTGATTAAGGCGGAAACCGAGTTACTGCTGTGTCTGGAGTTAATGCCTGACAAAAACCGGTTGATCTTTACCTACAGCGAAGACGGCACGGTCTGTTCGTCCGGCTTTTTTGAACTGGCGTAAAATGAGTTTTATCCCGTGCGCGATTGTCCCGAGCTATAATCATTACAGGCATATCGCAAAGGTGCTGGAAGCCCTGCAGGGTGAAAATTTACGCATATTCATTATCGACGACGGTAGTTCGGCGCCGGCAAAGACGGCGCTTGCCGCCTTCCATGATCCAGAAAAGGGTATCACCGTTCACCGCTTCGAGGAGAACGGCGGCAAGGGTCGGGCCGTTATCGAGGGATTTCACCTTGCCAATGCCGAAGGCTTCACCCATGCCCTGCAGATAGATGCGGACGGCCAGCATGACCTTGAGGCTTTACCCTCGTTGCTGGAGCTTGCCGCCGCCCATCCCCAGGCCCTTATTAGCGGTGCGCCGCAATATGACGAGACGATCCCGACGTCGCGGAAACTGGCGCGCTGGCTCACCCATGTCTGGGTCTGGGTGGAGACGCTCTCAACGGCCATTACCGACAGCATGTGCGGCTATCGGGTTTATCCTCTCGCTCCCGCCCTGACAGTTATCGCTGAGGAAACCGTCGGTCGGTACATGGATTTTGATACCGAGATCATGGTCCGTATGAGCTGGCGCGGAACGCCTGTTTTGATGACGCCGGTAAAGGTGACATATCCACCGGATAACAGTTCGAATTTTCAGCTGCTCGCGGATAACTGGCGGATCACGAAAATGCATACCCGCCTTGTCTTTACAATGATATGGCGTCTGCCGAAGGTCTTGCGGAACCGTCCATCCCCTCCGCAGGTACCGCGCCATTGGGCCCGACTCAATGAGCGCGGCGCGGCGATGGGCCTCCGGTTCCTTTTCGCGCTCTATAAACTGGTCGGCCAGAGACTATGCTGGTACGTGATGCAACCGGTATTGCTCTATTTCTTCCTGACCGGGGCTCAGCAGCGGCGTGCATCGCGGAATTATTGGCGGCGGCTTTACCGGGCACGGGGCGCGGCGCGGGAGCCGAGCTTGTGGCAGCTGTGGCAGCATTACCGCTCGTTTGGCCGGATGGTGCTTGAAAAGGTCGCTGCCTGGCTCGGGGACATCACGATATCAGACCTCGTGTTTGAAAACGTCGAAGAACTGGATCAGCTCGCGGGGATAAAATCGGGGGTTGTCGTCATCACGTCGCATCTTGGCAATGTTGAGATTTCGCGCGCATTGGCACGGCGGCGCGGGGCGAACCGGATCACGGTTTTCGCCCATACCCGCAATGCCATGCGCTTTAATCGGATGCTAGCAGCCTATAACCCGGCCTCCGCCATCGATATCCTGGAGGTCGAGGAGATTGGCCCGGCAACGCTTATCGAGCTGCAGGAACGGCTGGCGCGTGGTGACTGGATCGTGATTGCCGGGGACCGGATACCGGTTTCCGGTGACCGGCGTATTGTTGAGATGCCGTTTCTGGGAGCGCCTGCGCCTTTTTCCGAAGGGCCTATGATTATTGCCGCTCTCCTGAAATGCCCTGTTTATGTGCTTAACTGTGTGCGGGAAGGCAAAAAATTCCGGATATTTTTCGAAAAGATATCAGACCGGATTGATCTGCCGCGTCGCCATCGGCATGAGGCAGTTAAAAAACCGCTTGCGGATTTTATTCATATTTTAGAGGAAACTTGCAAAAAATATCCCGATCAATGGTACAATTTTTTCGATTTCTGGGCGACGCCGGAAAACCGAAAAAAAAGTGAGTAAAAACAAGGGATACCAGAATGATATCCGCCGAAATTACCATAAAATCTCAATTTTATGATCTCGACCCCATGGGGATTGTCTGGCACGGGAATTACGCTCGCTTTTTTGAACAGGCCCGCTGTGCCCTTCTTGACCACCTAGATTACAATTATCAGCAGATGAGCGACAGTGGCTATGCTTGGCCGATTGTTGAGATGCAGGTCAAATATGTTCAACCCATCCGCTTTCCGCAGGACATCACCGTAACGGCCACTCTTGCTGAATATGAAAACCGCCTTAAAATCAAATACCTGATCCAGGATAGTGAGACGGGAAAGAAGCTTACCAAGGGATTTACAACGCAAGTTGCGATTGATAAAAAGGCCGATGAGATGCTTTTCCAATCTCCGGATATTCTCTACGAGAAAGTTGAAAAATTATTGTGCGCAGAGGAATAGCTTTTTGGATATTAATACTGGGCATGCTGTCTATTGGCCGGGCGCACGCCGATCCGATTGTCCTTGCCGACGGGGAAGGGTTGCAAGGACGATTTGAGCAATCACGGCACCTGCGGGGATTTGACAAGCCGATCCGCTCCACGGGTCAATTTTTCCTGTTGCCGAAATCGAGCCTCATCTGGCAGACTGAGAGACCCTTTTTTACTAGAATGGTAATTGATAACAAAGGGATAAGTCAAAGTGTTGAAGGGGCGGAGGTAACCCGGCTTGATTTTGACAAGTTTCCGGGCCTGCAGGTGATGCGCAGCACCCTTGAAAATTCGCTCAGCGGAAACTGGGCTCCACTTGAGAAGCTGACGGGGTCAAAACTGCAGCCGACAGGGGACAAGTGGTCCTTGAGATTTACTCCCAAATCAAGCGGTTTGACACTTCCCTTTGCATACTTAAGCTTCGAAATGAGCGACTATCTGGAGAAAGTCGAGATCGTCAAGGCCAACGGTGACAAGGACGTCATTACATTCTCCCAGCAAAAGCAGGCTCCCGTTAAGGAGATTTTGGAAGCCGCCCAGAAAAGCCGGGAGAGGCAACCGTGAACCGGATCGGGCTCAGTGTCTATCTGGTGCTGCTGATAAGCTCAATCCTTGTCATCGTGATGCGGGTGAGTGGCGGTTTTCCCCTTGAAACAAATATCCTCGCCCTGTTGCCCGAAACTGAGGAATTGGAATGGGTGGCGCGGGCCGAGGCGGTGGAACAATCCGAGGGTACAAATAGACTAGTTATCCTGATTGGAAATCCGGATTTTGAAACCGCACGAAGCGCCGCCGAAATGCTGACAACGTCACTGGTCGACGCCAAGGTTCTTGAGCGGACAGGGCGGCTATCTCCTTCCGCTGCCGTCAAAAACCTGAGTGCAGCCCTGTTTCCGTATCGCACCGGCTTGTTGAGTGAGGGCGACCGCAAGTTGCTGGCGGTGGATAAGGAGCAGGTGGTTATAAACCGGGCGCTGGTCCAGATTCTCTCGCCGCTCTCGCTTGTCGATGCAGATCTTATCCGCCGCGACCCATTTCTGCTGCTGCCCAATTTTATGGCCGCCCGCCAGAATGTTGAGACGAAGCTGCAAAGCCGCGCCAACGTGTTGGCCGTTGAAGACAATAATATCTGGTACGTGCTCGTTAGCGGAAAACTCATCGGCGAACCCTTTGATCAGGTAGTACAGTCCAGAACACTTTCCGCCTTCGAGGCAGCGGAAGAGCGATTGAAAACGCAGTTTAAGGGCCTCAAAATTCTAAAGGCAGGGGCGGTATTCTACGGTGAGCGGGCATATCATCAGGCGGAGCAGGAGGCCAGCTTTATCGGCGGCATTTCACTCCTTGGTATTGTCGTTCTGAACTTCCTCATTTTCAGGAGTTTCCAGCCTTTGGCACTTAGTATTCTTGCCATTGCGTCGGGAGTAGCTGGCGGGCTTGCGATGACATTGCTGTTCTTCGGCACGTTGCATTTGTTAGCGCTGGTTTTTGGCGCCGGCTTGATCGGTGTTGCCGTTGACTATTCGTTTCACTATGTCTGCGAGCGGTTTCAGGAAAATGTGCCACCGCCCGCCGCCCGCGCCGCGGCCATTCGCTCAGGCCTGACGCTTGGTTTGGTAAGCTCGGTTCTCGGTTTTCTCACCTTGGCCCTCACGCCGTTTCCGGGACTTCAGCAAATCGCGTTATTTTCGGCTTCCGGACTGACGCTCGCCTATCTCACGGTGTTATATGTCTTCCCTTATGTCGATCGGGCAAAACCATTCACTCATGGCGGATCTATCCTTTCCTTTTCAATGGTCCTGCATGATTTCTGGTGGCAGACGGGCTATCGTAAATTACGCTGGGTAATTGTCGTGCTCGTGATTTTTGCTGCGCTTTACGGCGCAACAAAAATCCATATTGATGACGATGTGCGGCGGTTGCAATCCCTGCCGGCGGATTTACAGGGGGAAGAACAGTCTATTCGCACGCTTACCGGGATTGAAAGTGAAACGCACCGCTTCTTTGTTCGCGGCCCGAGTTCAGAAGATGTGCTGCAGACCGAGGAGGCTCTTGGGCTCGACCTCGAAGCACTTCGGGCAAATGGGGTCATTCGCGGATATCGCATGATTTCCCAATTTATCCCCTCGGTGGAGCGCCAGCAAGAGAACAGGGCCCTCGTCAACAAGACGCTGATCCCACATCTCGCCGAGCATATGGCCCGAATTGGGTTGTCGGGCTATATTCCCTATCAACACGGCGACCAGATGTTAACACTAGACCAGCTGGCGGTGACCGATATTCCGTCCTTTCTTGCGCCGTTACTGGTGTATAAGACCCCGGGGGTTGTCGTTCATGCAGTGTCGCTGACCGGGGTCAAGGATTCGGCACCGCTCGCCGCGCTTGCCGCGAAATCGGAAAATATAGAACTGGTAAATCAGGCAGAAAGCCTGAGCCGTACGTTTGGCACCTACAGGCTCAAGGCGCTGATCATGCTAGCCGTCGCCTATGGCGTTGTCTGGGTGTTTCTGTCCCTCCGTTATGGTCCGTTTGGCGCGGTAAAGGCCATGTTACCCTCCATCGGGGCGGTGGTTCTGACGCCGCCATTGATCGCGCTTACAGGGGAGACATTCACCTTCTTCAACGCTATGTCGCTGATGCTGGTGTTCGCAATCGGTTTGGATTATGCCGTGTTCAACCGGGAATCTATCGGTAACCGGAAACGGAGGGCAATGCTGGCGAACGGTTTGTCGGCAATCTCGACCTTGCTCGCGTTTGGCCTGCTGGCCATGAGCGATACCTATGCCATTCATGCCTTCGGGTTTACAATTCTTGTTGGCATCACGCTCGCCTACTGTCTGGCGCCGCTTGCCTCTGACCTTAATCATGATACAACGGATCCCTTATAACGATGACTGTTCCTTCTGAAAAATTTGATGTTGTGATTATTGGGGCTGGGCCCGCCGGGTCGCTGGCCGCCTGTTTGCTGGCTCAGCGTGGCGTCAGTGTCCTGGTCCTCGAGAAAAGCCGCTTCCCCCGATTTGTCATTGGCGAAAGCCTGCTGCCGCAATCCATGGCCTATCTTGAAAAGGCAGGTCTGATTGAAACTGTTGCTGCCGCGTCGTTTCAGGTAAAGGACGGGGCCAATTTCAGCGACGATCACCGTTTCACCTCCATAAATTTCAGCGAAAAATTCACGGAAGGCTGGTCGACGACCTATCAAGTCCAGCGTGAAAAATTCGATATGCTACTGGCAACTGAGGCGACCAAGTCCGGCGCTGATGTTCGCTTCGAGTGCGGCGTTACCGACGTTACTTTCAGTGAGGCCGGGGTTGCGATAACTGGTGCTGGTCCTCAGGGGCCATTTGATATTCGCTGCCGTTTTGTCGTCGATGCGAGCGGGTACGGACGCGTCCTGCCACGGCTCTTGAAGCTGGATGCGCCGTCCGATTTCCCCGTCCGTCATGCGCTTTTTACCCATGTAGAGGATAATCTTGCGACCAAGAAGTTTGACCGCAAGAAAATTCTGATCACCGTTCACCCGCGTCATTCGGATGTCTGGTTCTGGCTTATCCCTTTTTCAGAGGGCCGGTCCTCAATCGGTGTCGTTGTCACGCCGGAGCGGTTGGCGCAATATGACGGGTCTGCGTCGGACAAGCTGTGGGCGCTGGTGGCGGAAACAACGGAGCTCCGATCGCTGCTTGAAGAGGCGCGTGAATGCCGGCCGGTGGCCGAGATGTCCGGCTATTCATCAAAAGTAACTGGTCTTTGTGGGCCGAAATATGCGCTACTCGGCAATGCGGGCGAGTTTCTTGATCCCGTGTTCTCGTCAGGCGTTACTATAGCGTTCAAATCGGCGGACTTGTTGATTGAACCGCTCACGCGCGAGCTTGCCGGTGAAGTTGTCGACTGGCAAAAGGATTTTGTCGCGCCGCTTAAAGTGGGGGTGGATTGCTTTCGGACATTCGTCGAGGCTTGGTATCGTGGAGATCTGCAGGAGATAATCTTTAATCCTCCGGCCGATGACAACCCGATCAAGAAAATGATTGTCTCGGTGCTTGCGGGCTATGCCTGGGATGAAAAAAATCCATTTGTTACCCAGAGCAGACGGTATCTTGATGTGGTGGTGGCTCAATGTGTGTAAGGGGTATTTTCCTTATTTGTTTTCTCGCCTTGGCGGGGTGCGCGTCGAATGTTCCGGGAAAGACCGAGTTTGCACCCTGGAAACTGCCGGACAATCATCCGCGCGAGGTCGTACAGATTCTGAACGGTCATTACGGAGAGCAGGACTTCTCCCTGCAGATACGTCTCAGCCTGACCGGGGAACGGCTGAAGCTTGCGGGAGTGGATGCCCTCGGGCGGCATGCCTTCGATATCCTCTGGGATACGGCGGGGGTGCGGGCCGGCAAGGCGGACTGGGTATCGGACAAGCTGAATGCGGTGGATATACTTAAAGTCATTATCGCCACTTATTGGCCAGCGGACGATCCGATGCAGGCGCAAGTGGCGGATCGTGCCGCGAACCTGGAGATCACATATCAAACGACGCGCGAAAATGCCTGGAACGAAACGGTCGTGATCAAGGATCCCAAAACCGATTATGAAATGACAATTATCTCCTATGAGCTGACGGAATGAGTGGCTCTGTGTATCTTCAGGCGCTGGGCCTGATCAACCCATTGGGGGCGGGCAAGGCGGCGGTGAGCGCTCCGCTATTTGCGGGGTCGACGCAGGGCATGGGCATGCGCACCCACTTTCTTGGCGAGAGACCGGTTTTCGTCGGCAGTGTTGAGGCTGTCCTCCCGGCAATTCCGCCAGAACTAAGCCTCTATGATAGTCGCAACAATCGGGTGATGTTTGCGGCGATCAAGGAGATTGAAGCGGAAATCCAAGCCGCCATCTCAAAATACGGACCGGATCGTGTCGCGGTTATCCTGGGAACCAGCACATCCGGGATAAGCGACAACGAGCCGGACATTGCCCATAAAACCCGAACCGGCGAATTTCCCGCGGGCTTTGACTATGATCGTCAGGATAACGCCTCCCTTGCGCTTTTCGTGCGGGCATATTTCAAGCTGACCGGGCTCGCCATGACGGTGTCCACCGCCTGCACATCGAGTGCGAAAACCCTGTCTTCGGCCCGCCGGATGATTGACGCCGGAATTTGTGACGCCGCGATTGTGGGCGGGGCAGATACGCTTTGCAAGCTGACCCTGAACGGGTTCGCGTCGCTGGAACTGCTATCGGAGACCTTATGCAATCCTTTCAGCCGTAATCGCGGCGGCATTAATATCGGGGAGGCCGCCGCTGTGTTTCTGATGAGCCGGGAGGAGGCTGATATTCGGGTTGCCGGGATCGGTGAAACCTCCGATGCCTATCACATGAGCACTCCGGACCCGGAGGGCACGGGAGCCTTTAACGCGATGAAATCGGCGCTGTTGAACGGTGGCCTGAACCATTCAGATGTGGGCTATCTTAATCTCCACGGTACAGCGACGGTTTTGAATGACAGCATGGAAGCCAAGGCCGTTGCGGGTGTGTTCGGCGATATTCCCTGTAGTTCCACCAAGCCGCTAACAGGGCATACGCTGGGGGCCGCCGGGGCGACGGAACTTGCGTTTCTCTGGCTGGCTTTACACCCGCAATATGCAAAGCAGCTGTTGCCGCCTCATATATGGGACGGCGAGCGGGATGAGGAAATTCCGGCGCTCAACCTGATCGGGGTTGGAGCTGCGGCCGATCAGTCGCGGCGGGCCATGATGAGCAACTCATTTGCATTTGGCGGAAATAACATTAGTGTCGTGTTGGCTAGGGAGTGATGATGCAGCCCTGTCCTTATCCCATAGAAGATATCCTCTTCCATGCGCCGCCAATGATCCTGATTGACGAGGTTGAAGGCTATGATGAGGAGACGGTGATCTCTTCGGTGACGATCCGGGACACAAGCCCGTTTCTTGAGGATGGCGTTCTGCCGTCCTATGTGGGAATTGAATATATGGCGCAATCGATTGCCGCCTATAGCGGGATCAAGGCCCGAAACCAGGGCGGGGACGTAAAAATCGGGTATCTCGTCAGTGCTCGCAATCTGACCCTGGAAACCCCGAACTTTAAGATCGGGGATAAGCTGGAGATAACCGTCCAACTTGTTTATAACGAGGTGCCGATGGCAGTTTTCGATTGCGCGATCACGAAAAATAAGGCGCTTGTCGCCAAGGCGCGGGTTAATGTATATCAACCCTGACTTCGAGACGTGAGTGAATGCAGAAAAAAATATTGGTAACCGGCGCCAGCGGCGGAATCGGGCGGGCAATCGCGACGCAACTGGCGGCGGACGGTTTTGATATCCTCGCCCATTGCGGGCAGAATGTTGAGGCGGGCGAGCGAACGGTTGCGGAAATTGCAGGAGCCGGAGGGACCGCCCGGCTGATCCAGTTTGATATCTCGGATCGGGAGCAATGCCGCGTCAGCCTAGAGCGGGAAATCACAGACCACGGCGCTTTTTACGGCGCGGTTTTAAATGCGGGTATCACTCGGGACACGGCTTTTCCGGCGATGACCGACGGCGAATGGGACAGCGTTATTCACACCAATCTTGACGGGTTTTATAACGTGCTGAAACCGCTGACCATGCCCATGGTCTCGGCCCGGAAGGGGGGGGCGGATTGTTGTTCTGTCGTCGGTGTCCGGTATCATGGGTAATCGCGGACAGGTCAATTACAGCGCGTCCAAAGGCGGGCTGATCGGGGCGGCCAAGGCTTTGGCGCTTGAACTTGCAAAACGCAAAATAACGGTCAATTGCGTCGCGCCCGGCCTGATTGAGACGGCGATGACAGACGACCTTCCGCTTGACGAAATTCTTAAAATCATCCCGCTCCGTCGGCTCGGCTCGGCGCGGCGTCGGAGGTGGCGGCGACGGTGTCTTTCCTATGTTCGGACGGCGCCGCCTATATCACCCGGCAGGTTATTTCGGTTAATGGAGGCATGGCATGACGCGGCGGGTCGTGGTGACGGGAATGGGCGGGGTAACTTCGCTCGGCGATGACTGGCGTGTTATTCGCGGGAATATGCAGGCCGGTAAAACCGGTATCCGGCGCATGGACAGTTGGGATTTTTACGACGGCATGAACACTCGGCTTGCGGGCCCTGTAGAGGGGTTCGATGTGGACACGCGCTATCCGCGCAAGGCTCTTCGCAGCATGGGGCCGGTATCAAAAATGGCAGTTTATGCGACCGAGATGGCGATTGAGTCCGCGGGTCTCACGGACAATCCCATATTGAAGTCTGGAAAAATGGGCGTCGCCTATGGCTCTTCCTTTGGTAGCACCAAACCGGTGTTGGCCTTTACCGATCTGATCCGGGATGGCCATTCGCGGGATCTGTCCGCAACCAGCTATGTCAAGATGATGGGCCATACCACGGCCGTCAATATCGGTGTTTTCTACGGACTATCAGGCCGGGTGATCCCAACGTCGAGCGCCTGCACTTCCGGCAGTCAGGGCATCGGCTATGCGTTTGAGGCGATCCGGTACGGGATGCAGGACCTGATGGTGGCAGGCGGGGCCGAGGAACTCTGCCCAACCATGGCGGCGGTGTTCGATACGCTTTATGCGACCAGCGTCCGCAACGACACGCCCCATTTGTCGCCGCGGCCTTTTGATCGTGATCGCGATGGTCTGGTTATCGGCGAGGGTGCGGGGACATTGATCCTGGAAGAATATGATCATGCGAAAGCGCGCGGGGCGCCGATTTTTGCCGAGATCGTCGGCTTTTCCACCAATTCCGATGGACGGCATATTACCAATCCAACCCAGGCCACTATGGAGATTGCTGTTCAGGGCGCTCTGGATGATGCCGGCCTGACCTCCGGGGATATCGATTTTATCAGCGGCCATGGCACCGCAACGGAGCAGGGCGATATTGCAGAATCACACGCCACCCGTGCCATTTTAGGGAATGCGATACCATTCCATTCCCTAAAAAGCTACTTTGGCCATAGTCTTGGTGCCTGCGGGGCGATTGAGGCGTGGCTCGGGATTGAGATGATGCGCGAAGGTTGGTTTGCGCCCACGGCAAACCTGGAGAATGTCGATGAGGCCTGCGCCGATATTGACTATGTCATGGTCGAGGGACGGAACATTGAGGTTCGCCATCTGATGTCGAATAATTTTGCCTTTGGCGGGATCAATACGTCACTGATATTCCGAAACGCGTCAGACTTATAGACTCAAAAGTTGATTTTATTGATCAATTGATGGGGTTGGGGTCAAGGGCAATACCGGGAAGCGCTGAACTCACCGTGTTATAAATAATTTCCGGTGTATCGTCAAAACTCAGCCCGATGATATGCCCGTTTTGCCAAATGAGGTGGCAATTAAAGCTGCCAAAGCGCGGGACTTCAAGAACCACACCGGATGTTGCCGTGAAATTTTTCGTGGTCTGGAACTTGGCGCCGCTGACGGACATATCGCGGACGACACCCGGAACCGTCTCCGCATCGCCCTTGAGACGGGCACCCCAGAGCAAAGAGAGTTTGCCGTTCCACATCACCGTCTTGCGTTTATACTTCCGTTTATCAAGCCCGGAAACTGCCGCATTAAATTTATCTGTAATCTTACTGCCCAATCTTGTTATCATTCTGCCTCAGGTATGCCGTACCCAGCATTCCGCCTGCAGACTGGAAAATTCGACCGACTATAACGAGAATGAATCTATCGAAAAAAGATTAATATTGTCTCAAAAAAATGGTATAATTTGTGAAAAAAAAGGGCTATTTCGGATCGAGAATGACCGTCACCTGGCGTCCGGAGACGTCGTATTCGCCTTTGACAAACTGCTTGTTTTTGTCGAACCACAGCCGCGCTTTCCATTCCCCGGTGAAATCGAATTTTGTCGTTGGGATGGATGTATCTCCGATTTTAACGGTATCCGGGCTTTCCGATATCTCGACCTTCAGCAATTCAAAATCAACGATGTTGAAAAGCAGGTGATTTTGGGTGATGTCGTAATGCCATGGTGAGGTGGGGAAGGCATCAAGCGGAAGGGTCAGGGAGGACTTGTTATAGGTCGCATCATATTGAACCTGCGTACGTTTCAGACTGATTTCATGGGCCGTACCGTTATCGTCAGTCTTGCCGGACATGTTTTGTAATTCACCCGCGACCCAGTCTTCCTGTAAATTCTGGTTAAAGCCATAAACTTCCAGTCCGAGGAAAGAGATCGATGCGATTGCTTTCAGTTGTTCTATCTCCCCCTTTTCATTCTTGAGTGTCGTCAGATGGACTTGCCCGATTTTATCATTTTTATAATAGACCGAGGCGAACAGGTTTTCCGGTATCTTGCCGGCCAACGCCGAACAGGGAGCAAATGTTGCAATCAGCAGGACAGCATACAGAACGCGACCCATTTTTCTTCTCCTCCTTCGTCCAATTTGCGGGTATCCTACCCTTGATCCGGCTTCTAATTAAATAAAAATGGCAAATACGACCTATAAAGCCCGGAAATATATTTTAAATCTGACAAAAACACCCGGGAAAATTCTTATCAGCGCCGCTCCTAGACTCTGGGACGCCGACTCACTAGATTACAGGGACATGCAGCATGCTGCGACGAGATAATTTTTACCTCGGCTCGGAATGGATTTCCGGCCTTTTCCGAGATATTTATATTGCCATTTGCCCGACTGACATACCTATACTTGCTTGCTATATCGCTGGTGCTCATACCGCTCAGTCAGCAGGCTGTGGCGCAAACGACCGCTCCGGCTGACGCCGTGGAAAAGAGGAGTTTCGAGTATAAGCTGACGGTTGACGGCGCGCCGAACGATGATATCAAGGATTTGATGGAGCAGACGTCCCGGCTGGAACAGCTGAAAAATACGCCAGTGGTAAGCGTAGCAGCCCTGAAACGGCGGGCGAATGAGGATATCGAGGGTTTTAAAAGGGTTCTGCGATCAGAAGGCTATTATAGCAATGAGGTTGACTATAAGCTTGATGAAGACCAGACGCCGATCAATGTCGTCTACACGGTCAAGCCCGGCCCACTATTTCGCCTGACCAAGTTTGATATTCAGTTTACGGCAAAGGATCCTATTCCGGAGGCCCCCTCCCTTGCGGACCTCGATATCGAATTAGGGGAGGCAGCCCGCGCTGATAAAATCCTGAGTGCCCAGAGGAAGGTCGTTACCGACCTAGCAAATCGGGGCTATCCGGAAGCGCAAATTGCGGATCAGAACGCTGTCGTTGATTTTGCGACGGATGCCATGGAAGTCACGCTTACCGTTGATAGCGGACCACTGCTGCATATGGGAAATCTTGCCTTTGAGGGGCTTGAGAAGGTTGAGCCGCAATATCTTGAGGACCTTGCAGAATGGACGCCGGGGGGGCTGTATGATACGCGAACTGTGGATGAACTTCGCCGGAAATATCTCAGAACGGGCCTGTTCGGCACTGTCCGCCTTAAATCGCGCGAGGCTGTCACGGGAAGCGGTACGGTTCCGATTACCTTTATATTCGTGGAACGCGACCGGCGGTCCATCGGTGTCGGCGCCTCTTATTCGACGAGCGAAGGCGTAGGGACACAGTTCTACTGGGAAAACCGTAATTTGTTTGGTAGCGGCGAAAAGTTACGCGCCGATCTGACATTGGCCCAGATACGGCAGGAATTGAAACTGACCTTCACGCGGCCGAATTACCTGACGCCCGGCCAGAATTTCAATGCCAATTTTGATGTCAAACACGAGAATACCGACGCCTATACGGAAGATTCCATCAGTACCTACGCCGGTTTCGATCAAAAGTGGCAGGAAAACTGGGTCCTGTCCGCCGGGACGTCGCTTGAATTTTCAAGGATCGACGATAACGGGGTGACCAACAATTACGCATTGGCCGGATTGCCCCTGACCGCCCGCTATGATTCTACCGATGATCTGCTGGACCCGACGACCGGCTTTCGGCTTGGCACAACGGCCGTTCCTTATCTTGGCCTCAACCAGGTCTCCCCGAACTTCCTGCGGTTTGAGGCGGATGGCTCGACATATTACCCGGTTGTCGAGAGCAAGCGTCTGGTCTTGGCGGCGCGCGGGAAAATCGGCATGATGGCCGGGGAGGATGCTGATGAAATCCCAGCAACGAAACGGTTTTATTCTGGCGGCGGCGGTTCGGTTCGGGGGTATAAATACCAGTCGGTCGGGCCGCTGGATGCCAATAATGATCCGATCGGTGGCCGGTCGCTACTCGAGGTCGGATTTGAGGCGCGCGTGCGGGTGACCGACACTATCGGCATTGTCCCTTTTATCGAGGGGGGCAATGTCTATGAATCAATGGTCCCGGATTTTTCCGGTGAATTTTTATGGGGCGCCGGTCTCGGCTTTCGCTATTACACGGCCATTGGCCCGATCCGGTTTGACGTTGCCGTGCCGTTGAACCGTCGTGATGGCATTGACGATGCCTATCAGTTTTATATCAGCATCGGTCAGGCCTTCTGATGAGCCGGAAATCCATTATTGCGATCGTTCTTGCGACACCCTTTGTCCTGCTGCTTGCCGCAGGAGTTGGTCTGTATGGTTTTGCGCAGACCGATAGCGGCCGCGACTTGTTGGTGCGCCAGATTGAAGCCGCCGTCGATCAGCCGGATGGATTGCAGATGCACCTCGGGCAGCTGGAGGGTAATATATTCGGAGAGTTCACGGTCGCCGCTTTACAGTTGCAGGGGCCGAGCGGTGAATGGTTGACGGTTAAGGACTTATCGGTTTCCTGGTCGCCGTTGGCACTGCTCGGGGCCCGGCTCAAAATTAACGATATCGATATCCAGTCACTCGCGCTTGAGCGCCAGCCCGATCTGCCCGCCAGCCCGAAAGAAGAGACTTCCGGGGGCTCAATCTGGCCATTGCCGGTTGATATTACCCTTACCCGCTTTCGCATTGCCGACATTCGTATCGCCGAACTGGTTCTGGGGCAGGAAACACGGCTCGCGCTGCTGATGAATCTGAACGCGGAAACTGCAGATGCCATCCATAGTGAGTTGAAACTCACCGAAATTGGCGGTAATGGTGGGGATATCCACGGCGTCGTCAATTTTCATCCCGACCATCAGACGCTGGAAGTTGATGTCAAGCTTAATGAGCCGGAGGGGGGGCTGCTGTCCCGGGCGTTGGGCCTACCCGGCTATCCGGCCATCAAAGCCGCGATTGTCGGCAATGGCGTCCTCAATGCCTGGCGCGGGGAGATACGGGCGAGCGCGGGGCGACTATTCGACGCGGATTTTGCCATCAGCACCCGCGGCGACAAGGTGATTGATGTCGATCTCAAGGGCGGCGGAGCCTTCGACGAGGAATTCGCGAAATCGCTACCGCTTGTGGATAGTTCCCGTTTCAGTGTGACCGCTGCGCTGTCCTGGGATACAAAAGGCGGCGATATTATTCTTAAATCCTCCGACATCGAAAATACGACGTTCACGGCGACTGCGAGCGGGCGCGTCAATATGGATACGCGGGAACTATCAGCAAAATTAAAGACGAACTTGCGCGATGCCGCTGCCCTTAACGAGATTATGGCCCCCGCCGCCGTTTCGAAGGCGGCCATGGATCTTGATGTCGATGGGACCTTTGACAAAATCACAGCGAATGCGATCCTGCGAGCAAATGGCCTGATGGTTGAGGATAGTCTTGCGGCCAATGAAATGACGGGCACCTTTACCTCAACCCTAGTACTGGATCAACTTGACACGATCCCGGTCAAGGGGTCCGCCGCATTGGTCGGAGTGTCGAAACTGCCAACCGAGGCAAAGTCGCTGCTCGGCGACAATCTCGACCTCGACTTTGAGGCAACATATACTCTGGCAAGTCAATTTCTCAAGGTGACGACCTTGCGCCTTGCGGGCAAGCATCTGAAGGCGGACGGGCAGGGAGAGGTTGCAATTGGGGAAGGGACCGCAAACGCAGTCCTGTCAGTGGCGCTTGATGACCTGACGGTCGTTGTCCCCGTTGGTGGCAAGGTTATGGCTGATATCACGCTGGAAAGCCGGGATATTGGATCAAAAATGACCGGCCGCATTGTTGCCCATGCCCGCAATGTCGATATGGGGGATCCCGGTTTGCAAGCTATCGTCAGCCGTGATGTGACGTTGACGTCGAATGTCTCGCTTGCTGATGAAATACTGAGAGCCGAGGGGATTGAACTTTCACTCGGCGCGGGACGGGTGACCGGGAACGCTGAAATCCCGCTGTCATTCGAGACCCTGACCGCGAACCTGAAGGCAGGACTTGACAGTCTTGCGCCGCTCAGTCAAATCGCGGGCGTGATGCTGGCTGGCAAGGCCGCGCTTGACACCAGGATAACTGGTGCACTCAGCGATCCGGATATCAAAGGAACGTTGGCACTGACCAGTCTGGAGGCTGAGGCGACGCCGATTGGCGACGTGAAAACCAATTTCAATGTCGCCTCGCTTGCTTCCTCCCCTGTCGGGAGCTTTGATCTTCACCTCGCCCATCAGGAACTCTCGGCCGATGCGGCGGGGAGATTCACTCTGCCCGATTATTCCCGTCTTGAGCTAGCCGGACTATCGATCAAGCAGCAGGAAAATACGATCTCCGGAGATTTGAGTATTCCGTTTAACGGCACACCGCTCAGTGGCTCTATCATGGCTAAAATCCCGGACCTCGGGAGTATTGCCGAAATCGCCGGACAGAAAGCGGCAGGTGCGGCCGAAATGACAGCAGTTCTCGCCAATAAAAACGGGAAGCAGTCTGTCAACGCAACGCTTTCGGGAAATAACTTCAGTCTTAACGGCGGCGAGCAGACAATGGGCAGCATGACCGCAACTGTGAGCAGTCTCGGGGCGTTTGCCAACCCTGATATTGATCTGAAACTAGATGCAAAATCTATTTCCGCGGCGGGTATTAGCTTCAAGGCCGCGACCGTGACCGCGAGTGGAAATCCGAAGAACCTCGATTACGGGTTCGAACTCGACCGGGAAGCCGACCCAACCTTGCAACTAAGCGGGAAAGGCGCGCTTGAACTTGGCGGCGATAGCACAAAGATTGAGCTGACGACGTTGCAGGGCGCGCTTGCGAAGAAGAAAATTTCCCTGATCACGCCCTTCCGGCTCGATCTTCACGGTGAGGATATCACGGTCGATGATTTCCAGCTGGCGCTCGGCGACGGGACTATTTCCGGTTCTGCTGCTCTTACACGGGCGGCCGCCGATGCCGGAATCAAGATCAGCAAGCTTCCACTTGACCTCCTGGCCCTCATCAGCCCAGATACAGCCCTTACTGGCACGCTCGATGGAACGGCCAACCTGTCCGTGAAGCCGGGAACGGACAGCCGGGCGACCGTATCACTGATCGCGTCGGATGTGCGGATTGCGGGCGAAGAATTTACGGCGTTTCCCACCTTCTCCAGCACCTTTGAGGGAAACCTGAAAGACGGACAGTTTCAATTCAACGGTGATGTAAACGGACTGGATGCGACAACGATCGAGACCGCGGGCGCGGTGCCGATGACGATTTCGTCGGCACCCTTTGCCTTTGCGGTAGATGACAATAAACCGGTTAATATAAATGTAAATATTGACAGTGATATCAATAAAATATGGGCGCTTCTTGCACTCGATACTCAGAAGCTCACGGGGACCTTAAAGGCCGAAGCCAAGGTGTCGGGAACGATTGCCGAGCCGGTAATCGTCGGTAAAGCAAGGCTTTCCGGTGGCACCTACGAAAATCTGGAGCAGGGGACGGAACTTGGTAACCTGGCCTTGAAGGCCGATATTGAGAAAAGCCAGATTCTGACGCTGGAGGCGAGCGGTGCCGATAAGAACGGCGGCACGTTTAAATCGACGGGCAGCATCCGCTTTGACGATCTGACGGACCCGCAACTGGATATGAATGTCGCGCTCAATAATCTGCTGGTGTTGAACCGGGAGGATGTTGTTCTGACAACGGATAGTGATATCGATATCAAGGGTGGAATGGCGGCGCTTGATGTGACCGGCTCGGTGACAACCCGCCAAGCGGATATCAATATTGGCGGGTCTCCCGGACCGACTATTGCCGAGATCAAGGTAGAGGAGATTAATCGTCCGGGTGCGACATCCACGGCAGAAGAAAAGGCGGGAAATGATCTTCTTGCGAATATCGCCCTTAACCTCGATCTTTCGCTGCCAAAGCGGGTCTTTATCCGCGGTCGTGGCCTTGATTCCAAATGGGAGGGGGAGTTTACGGTGAAAGGAACCGCGAACAAGCCCGTAATTGAGGGATATCTGAGTCCGGTTCGGGGGCAATTCACCTTTGCCGGGAAAAGCTTTACTCTGCAGGACGGGAAAATCCTGCTGGTGGGCGGCCGCGAAATCGATCCTGAATTGTCGCTGTCGGCAAAATATGAAACACCGGATATTACTGCCATCGTTAGCATCACCGGTACCGTCTCGGACCCGACCATCAGCTTCTCCTCTCCCAGCGGCCTACCGGAAGACGAGGTGCTGGCGCAGGTCCTGTTCGGCAAATCCTCCGGCAAGCTGTCAACGCTTGAGGCCCTGCAACTCGCGGAGACCCTTGGGACACTTTCCGGTAAACTCGGCGGCGGCGGCGGGATCATGGGCTTCGCCCGCAAAACACTCGGGGTTGATGTGATCAACGCGGGAACCGACGCCGAAACCGGTAAAACCGAAGTGAGCGTCGGCAAATATGTGTCTGATAATGTGTATGTTGGCGTTGATCAGGGTGCAGAATCGGGTAGCACGCGGGCGAAGGTGCAGATCGAGCTCTCGCCGCATATTTCGGTCGAAAGTAAAGTCGGGCAGTCGACCAACAGCAGTGTTGGGATTTTCTTCAAGTGGGATTATTAAGCGGGTGGGCGGGGTGCCTGAGTTAGGCCTTATTTCACCCTTAGTTTCCCGGGTGAGACAGACTGAAATAACAGATGGGGTATAAAATGACGTGCAAGACACCGCGAACCTGTCGGATCGGCCCTGCCAGAGCCGCTATCTTCATTGGCGTCGCCGCCATTTTCATCATGGCGGACTCCCTGCCGGTTTTGGCAGACCCGCCGCCATGGGCTCCCGCGCATGGCTATCGCGCAAAACATAAATCCAAGAAAAACAAGCATAAGAACTATGAGAAACATGAAGAGCAATATGTAGCTCCAATTCCCTTCGGAATTGATCTTGGGAGATGTAACCGGGAACTTTTGGGATCAGTGCTGGGCGCTGCGGCCGGCGGGGCCGCGGGGTCTCAGGTTGGCAAGGGCGATGGGCAGCTTGTCGCAATCGCTGGCGGCACGATTATCGGCTATTTGCTCGGTGGCAGTATCGGCCGCAGCATGGACGAGATAGATCAGAACTGTATCGGCCAGATTCTGGAGCATGCGGAAGACGGGCAGGATATCATCTGGAACAATCCGCGGAATGATGCGGTTTACGACGTGGTTCCCAGAAGCACCTATCAGCAGAAAAATGGTGAATACTGCCGCGAATATACGGCTCAATCGGACATCAACGGCAAAACCCAAACCACCTACGGCATTGCCTGTCGGCAGGAAGACGGTAGCTGGAAGCTTAAAAGCTGACCTGAGGTCAGGCATTTCGGGTGGGAAAGATGCCTGATATTGCTATTATAGGGGCGGGAATAAAAATAATATGTCCCGCATGTGAAATGAAAGGGACCCCCTTATGAGCTATGATTACATCTCAGTCGTCTCTGAAAACCGTGTTACCCGGATTACCTTTGGCCGTCCGGAGGTGATGAATGCCATCAACAAGCCGATGCATGAGGAACTGCAGAGCGCTATAGACACCTTTGCTGCTGATTCGGATCAATATATCTGTGTCCTGACTGGCGCGGGCAGCCGCGCCTTTTGCGCGGGCAGTGACTTGAAGGCGATTGCCGCCAGTGACGGTGAGAAACGCCACCAGTACCCGAAAAACGGTTATGCTGGCCTGATCGAGCGCTATGACCTCGATAAGCCGGTAATTGCGGCGGTGAACGGTGTGGCGCTTGGCGGCGGGTTTGAAATTGCCCTTGCCTGCGACATCATCATTGCGGCAGAGAATGCCCGCTTCGGCCTGCCGGAACCGTTGGTCGGGGCGATCGCTATTGGCGGCGGCCTGCACCGGCTGGCGCGGCAGATCGGGCTGAAACAGGCGATGGGCCTGATTTTAAGCTCCGACAGTATCGATGCCGCCCGGGGGGCAGAACTCGGCTTTGTCAATGAAGTGGTGGCACCGGACGCGCTTGACGCTGCCGTCAACCGCTGGTGCGAGCGGATTTTGCGCGGCGCGCCGCTTGCCATCCGTGCCTCGAAAGAGGTGGTAATGCGGGGTCTTGACGAACTCTCTCTAAAGGCGGCGCTCGATGGACAGGCGGATTATCCGGCATTTAAAACATGGCGGGCGGCGGACGATACGAGTGAAGGCCCGCGCGCCTTCGCAGCAAAGAGAAAACCCGAATGGAAAGGCCGCTGAGGCAACCGGCCGTCAGGGGGAATTAATCGGCAACCCGCTTCCAGACCAGATGATGCTCGTGCATTGTGCCCGAATTACTCGTTTCCGGCGCGGTTTTAAGCAGAAGATTGTCGCCGTCCCAGGCTATCGTGCGCATGCGCGGCATGCCGATCCAATGCGGGATAGTGGCATAGAGCACATCATGGATAACCTGGTCTCCGTCAACTCTGAAGATACCACCATACGCGAGGCTTGTATTGTATTTGGCATCGGTGCCGCGCCGGGCCTTGGCGAAGTCGGCCCGCATCAGGAATCCCGACATTCGGCCGTCAGCGGAGTAGATGATCTGCCCGAGGGCGTCATCGCCCATGGGGAAGCCCGCGGGGACAGTGTTTTTAAGCGCCTGCCACCGTTGCAATGTCCAACTGCCGATCAAATCTTCCTCTGTAAACATACATGTACTCCCCATCACTTTTTCGTGATCGTAGCAGTTTGATACACAGGATAAAACATTTAAATTAGAATTATGTCAATTCTGGCGAAAAGAGGAAAAATGTTCAAAATCAAGCATATCGACCATCTCGTTCTGCGTGTGGTTGATGTAGAAACGATGATGAGATTCTATATCGACACGCTCGGTTGCACCCTCGAAAAAACCCAGCCCGAGATCGGTCTTTACCAGTTACGTGCCGGTGGCTCGCTGATCGATCTGGTGCCAGTGACGGGCACACTTGGGAAAATGGGCGGCGCCGCACCGGGAGTGGAAGCGCGCAATCTGGATCATTTTTGCCTCGCGATTGACCCCTTCGATGCGGAGGAGGTTAAGGCCTATCTGAAGGGCAGGGGCGTTGATCCCGGCGAGGTCAAACGGCGCTACGGTGCTGAGGGCGATGGCCCGTCTTTTTATCTGGAGGACCCGGAGGGGAATACGGTAGAGTTGAAAGGCCCGCCCGATTGAGGCGCGGTCAATGAGGGAGAACAAGAGATGAAATATATCTGGCTCGGCATTTATTTTGCGGTTCTGATCTGGTCAGGTATTCATCCGAAGGATTATTTCGTCTGGTTTTTGGAAGTTTTTCCGGCGCTGATCGGCCTTGGCCTTCTCGCAGCGACATACCAGAAATTCCGTTTAACACCGCTTCTTTACGGCCTGATCCTGATCCATTGCGTCATCCTGATGGTCGGCGGGCATTACACCTACGCCGAGGTGCCGCTGTTCGACTATATCAAGCCCTGGTTCGGGTTCGAGCGGAACAACTACGACCGCCTCGGTCATTTCGCGCAAGGCTACATCCCCGCCATTCTCGCGCGGGAAATTCTCATCCGGCTGAAAGTTGTGACGCGCTCAAACTGGCGGAACTTCATCACGGTCGCTATCTGCCTCGCCTTCAGTGCTTTTTACGAGTTGATCGAATGGACCGTCGCCCTCCTCTCCGGTACCAACGCTGATGATTTCCTCGCAACTCAAGGAGACATCTGGGACACCCAGAGCGATATGGCCATGGCACTGCTGGGGGCGATCTGCGCTCTCCTGTTGCTGGCGAGGGTGCATGATCGGCAGTTGGCGAAGCTGGATTAATTTAAATTAGACGATATCTTTGCGTCTTTTTCTCGTCTCAGGTACTAAATGGATTTCTCGCATCAGTAAGTAATTTGCCTCCAATGAGGATAAAGCAGGCGCCGGCGGTGCGCTCAACAATGTGGCTCAGCTTTTCGAAGCGGCGCATGACCGGTTTTGAGGACATGAACAGGCTGACGATTGAGTACCAGAGGAGGGCGCTGGCGAAGACCAGAGCGATCATGAGGAATAGAAGCCAGGTCGGGGTCTCGGCGGTGACGGCGGTGGCGAAGACGCTGGTAAAGAGGACGATTGCCTTCGGGTTGGTGAGAGTGACGAGAAAACCGAACAGGAGCGGGTTACGGGTTGACTTCGCGCGGCCGATTCTGCCGGAAAGATCAACCGCCCTCTTTTTTGCGAGCAGAAGCCGGATGCCGAGATAGATCAGGTAGCTGGCGCCCAGCACCCGCACGGCCCAGGCCAGCCATTCATACTGCACAAGAATGGCCGACAGGCCGAGCAGGCTGAGGCTGGAATACATTAACAAGCCGAGCGAGACACCCAAGGTGGTGAGCAATCCGGATCGCGTCCCGCCGGTCATGGAGGAGCGGACAACACCAATAAAGTCCGGCCCCGGCAGCATCAGCGCGGGGATGAAAATGCCAAAAACGGAAAGCAGGATCAGCGATGTGTTCATGGGTCAGAGGTCCATCATGTGTAATAGGGCGCGGGTGAGCGGATCATCGGGCCGATGCAGCCGCTCGGTGATGTCGAAATGATTATCGGTGCCGGTTTCCAGATACTCGCATTCCAGCCCGGCAGCACGACATTTGTCAGCGAATTCCCGTGACTGGCGATGGAAAGAGACGGACTCGCCCCCACCAACCGCGCAGAGCAGCGGGCAGCTCGCGGTGAGCGATAGCAGTTGCGGGCTGTTGGCGGCGGCCTCTTCCGCAGTGAGATGCAGGTCCGCCTGTAATTCTGTATGGCGATGGGGCTCTATGTCAAACAGGCCGCTCAAGGGCGCGGCGCCTTTCAGAAGGTCTGCGGGTAAGCCAAACTCCCCCTGCCAATCCGTTGCCATCATCATGCCCGTAAGATGCCCGCCTGCCGAGTGACCTGAGAGATAAATCCGCTCAGGATCACCATGGTAGCGAGAGATATTTCGGTAGCACCACTGCAGTGCCCCGCGCATCTGCTGCACAATGTCAGTAATGGTTACGGCGGGGCAGAGGTCATAATTCGGCAATACTACTGTCGCCCCGGCGGCGACAAAGGGCGCGGCGATATCGCTGTAACTGCCTTTATCCAGCGCGCGCCAATAGCCGCCATGGATAAAGATAAAAACCGGGCTATCCTCCGCGGCTGCAGGAAAGATATCGAGGGTTTGAAGATCGCTGTCGCCATAGGGGACATCAATATGGCAAGAAAGTTCGGCGCGGAGGCGGGCACTGCGGCGGGCGGCGCGTTCAAAATACGTGTCAGTATCTGGCACCGTCCGGCGCGGGAGATACTGGATATTCAACTCCTCAATCTCCGTTGGCGTTAAGTGGTCATATCCCATTATATGGTTCTTTCCGGCGAGAGTACGGGCGTACAGAATATCATGATTTTCATTTCAGGGGCAAATATCAGCGCGGGAAATAATCATCAATATCAGACCATTGCGGTTTTGTTTACTGGTAATTAACTAAGCCAATGCTAGCATCCATGTTGAAGTTGAGCTTTAATATTGAATTGCAGCAAATAAACGTAATATGACGGGGAAGTGGCATGGTTTTTAAATGCTTGGTCGGGGGTCTCGCACTTTTCATATCGGTTCTGTCGGGTTCATGGTCGGTGGCCGCTGAGACAACGATTTTCCGCATTGGCACTGGCGGGGTGGGCGGAACATATTATCCCGTCGGTCAGACAATTTCCAAGGCCATTTCCAACCCCACGAGTGCAACGGACTGCGCGCCTGATCCCTGCGGCATTCCGGGCCTGCTGGCGATCAGCCAGGCCTCCAACGGTTCGGTATCGAATATCGAGGATATCGAGAACAATAAAATCGAAAGCGGCTTTTCCCAATCTGATGTTGCCTACTGGGCCCTGAACGGCAGCGAGGTTTTCAAGGAAAAGGGCGAGTATAAAAATATTGCTGTCATCGCCAGCCTTTACATGGAAAACATTCATCTTGTCGCCCGTAAGGGATCGGGGATCAAGTCGGTTTCAGATCTGGTGGGCAAGCGCGTATCCCTAGATGATCCGGGTTCAGGCACCCTTGTCGATGCCCGCATTATCCTGAAAGCCTACGGCATCTCGGAAGACGAGATGCGAGTGCAATATATCAAGCCCTCTCCGGCCGTGAAAAAAATACGGGCGGGCGCCCTCGACGCTTTCTTTATCGTTGCGGGCCACCCGTCCAAGGCAATTGTGGAACTGAGTAATGACGATCTGGTAACGGTTATCAATATTGACGGCCCGGCCGCGGACAAAATTGTTTCCGAGTACAGCTATTTCTCGAAACAGGTCATTCCGGCAGGCAACTATAAAGGGGTTGGTGACGTCCATACGCTTGGCGTTGCTGCCCTTTGGATCGTCGGCAAGGACCAGAGCGATGAGACTGTTTATAAAATCACGAAGGCTTTTTGGGAAAATCTGCCGGGTTTTCAGAAATCTGACGCACATCCCAAACTCTCCTCCATCTCTTTAAAAACCGCTTTTGAATCCGTTAGCGTTCCGTTTCACCCCGGGGCCATGAAATATTATGATGAAATTGGTCTCAAGGACCCTCATTTCACAACGAACCGAGACTAGAATTTAATGTCGAAAAGCTTGTTTTCAAACTTCAGCCTGACTTTTAGGCTACGGACAATCCTGAAACGGCATAACGCCTATATTCTCGGCATCCTTTTGCTGGCGATCTTTGTTGTCGGTACCATTTATTACGTTCAGGTGACGCTTTCGACGATTGAGGAATCGATCCCGCTCAAGGTGATTGAAGATGAACAGGCCGTTGCGACGATCCTGTATGACCTCACCGAGGTAACGCATTCCCTTGAACTAGCAGGATTGGCAAAGGGCGAGAAACGGCAGGTAATTTTGCAGGCCGTCCGTCATAAATTGGGTGGCGTTAATTTTGCGCTAGAATTTAAGCGGATTGAATATGGCTTTGATAACCTGATTGGTACTGCAGCAATCTACGGGATGCTGCGCCCGGCAATCGATGATGTTGGGAGCTGGCTTCAGGACGGTATCGGCGGATTGCAGCCGGAAACTGATATTGTGATCTCAGCCGCGTTGACGCGCGCGCGCGGCGCCATAACCAAAGCGAATGTATTACATGCCCAGGCGAACAGTAATGCAGTCGGGCTTCTGGGAACTCAGGCAAGCCGCATCAACACATTTCGTAGCGGCATGTTGTTGGTGCTGTTCATTCTGGCCGGGCTGGCGCTCATCCTGATTTACTATATTTACAATCGCCGGGCCGCCAGTGTGGCCCTCGAACAAAGTGAATTGAAGCATCGGAGGATTTACGAAAACGCGACCGAAGGGATATTTCTGGCAAGAGCAGACGGCACGCTGATCAACGCAAATCCTGCCATGGCGACCATTTTAAAATACCAGTCGTCGGAACAGCTGGTCCGCAAGTCCAACTCCTTCACCACGGATATTTATGTCGATCCCGAGGTTGCCCAGCGACACTTGATGTTGGTGGCAAAAAAACAATATCTGATTGACGAAATCCACCAGTGGCGCTGCAAGGACGGGAGCTTGACATGGGGGGCCATTAACGCCCATGGCGTTTTCGACGAAAAAGGCAGAATGCTATACCTTGAAGGAACGCTGACCGATATGAATGATCGCGTCAAGGCAGAGGTGAGCCTGCGACAGGCCAAGGATATGGCAGAACTTGCAAACCGGGCAAAGTCAGAATTCCTGGCAAATATGAGCCACGAACTGCGGACGCCCCTCAATGCCATTATCGGCTTTTCTGAACTCCTGATGTCGGAGGCGTTCGGGACGCTTGGGCATGAAAACTACAAGGAATATTCTACAGACATTCACGGCGCGGGTCGGCATCTTCTCGACGTGATCAATGATGTTCTCGACGTTGCCAAGGTTGAGGCGGGTCAGCTTCGTCTGGCGGAAATGAAAATTGATCTTGCAACCGTGGTCAGGTCCTGCTTCCGTATGTTATCGGTCAAGGCGACCGACAGCGGCGTGACCCTGATCGATGCTATGCCGGATGATCTTCCGGTATTTCTGGGTGATGAAACCAGGCTCAAGCAGGTCATTGCCAACCTGATTTCCAATGCGATTAAATTTACGAATAACGGTGGAACGATAACGGTTGCCGCAGAGTTGCAGAGCGACGGCGGATTTATGGTAAGTGTAAGTGACACCGGGATCGGCATTGCCGAAAAGGACATTGCCCGGGTGCTGGACCGGTTCGGTCAGGTGCAAACGACTTACGCCCGTAATAACGACGGAGCGGGCCTCGGCCTGACGCTGGTGCAGATGCTTGTCGAGATTCACGATGGCCGGTTTACGCTCGAAAGCGAGGTTGGTGTCGGCACTGTTTGCACCTTGCGGTTTCCGCCCGAGCGGACAATACATCTCGCTGAAGCAGGTTAGCCGATCACGGCAAGCAGGGGCGCCAGCCCGTCAGACTGCAAGAGCGCCAGGGCGACGGCAATCACCATCAGCAGCGCAAGCGTCACATTGATAATCCTAAGCGCCCTTGTTGAGGTTACCAGCCGGCGCAAGACATCACCGCCATAGCACCAGACGGAATTGAGGGGCAAGCCCACGAGCGTGAATATCAGCATGATTATCGCGATTTGCCCGGCATAGCTAGCTGTCGGCGATACAAATTGTGAATAAGCGGCAATAATCGCCACCCAGGCTTTCGGATTCAGCGGATGGAGGATCAGTCCGGCGAGAAATCCCGGTTGCTTAGCTCTGTCGACTATTTGCGGGTTGGCCGTCGCTACCCGATAGGCGAGATACAGGATGTAAAGTACGGAGGCAAAAAGAAAGCAGACCTGCAGCAATGGAAATGTCGCGAACAGGGTGCCTAGCCCAAAGGCTGTCGCCAGGCACACCAGCAGGAACCCGAAAAGAGTGCCGATCAGGAACGGCAGTGACCGCCAATAACCGTAACTGGCCCCGGAAGCCATGAGTGCCATATTGGCGGGCCCGGGAGAGCCAACCATCGACACTACAAAAAGGGTAATCAGGGCAATTTTTCCGAGTTCCATCGGCTTGATCCGTTATTAAAAGCGATATGAACAATTTACAATGTATCAATATTGTCATAAAATAGTGTCCGTCAATTTCTATATTGTCTTCATGACAATTTAAAGGAATGCCGTGAAGAAATTCGAAGAAATCGTCGATCTGTATATTCAGCTTATCGATGAGGGAAAATTAAAGCCCGGCGACCAACTGCCGACCCATCGCGAACTCGCCTATGAATGGGGCTGTAGTATCGGCACCGCCAGCCGGGCCTATGCCGAGTTGGGGCGGCGAGGCTTTTCCTATGGGAAAATCGGGCAGGGCACTTTCATTTATGGCACAAAAAATGACGAGGCGGCAATTGGCAAGGGAGCCTTTTTTCCGCGTGACAGTTGGCCGAACAATGACGGCGTCGTTACGGACCTGTCAAAGAATAGCTATTACCATCCGGAAACGAATACCCGGTTGCAGGACGCGCTTCAGCGGCTTGCGCGAAATAATGAGGTCAGTTCCTACCTCACCTACTTCGATAGCCGCGGCCGGCCCCGAGATCGAGAAATAGCGGCGCGCTGGCTGCAAACCCAGTTACACTCGGTGGAAAGTGAAAATATCATCATTACCCAGGGTGCGCAGTCTGGGCTTCATCTTGCCATGGCAACGCTGGCGTCTCCCGGTACTGTTGTGGCGACGGAGGCGTTCGGCTATCCGGGGATCCGGGCAGCAGCCCATGAATTGGACCTGCGCCTCGCGCCCATTGCCATGGACGAGGAGGGGCTCCGTGCCGATGAGTTCGAGCAGGCGTGTGGACGCGGCAATATCAAGTTGCTGGTGACCGTACCGACAAACCATAACCCGACCGGCATCACGCAATCGCGGGCGCGACGGGAAAAGATTATTGAGATCGCGGCACGAAATAAAGTGATCATTGTCGAAGATTCGGCTTACGGGCCCCTACACGACCGTGACGTACCCGCCTATGCAGACCTAGCCCCGCAAAACACGATACATCTTACAACGCTGTCCAAGGTTTTTAATCCAGCATTGCGAATCGGATATCTGGTCGCTCCCGCTAATCTGGTGCCGCGTCTGGCGACAAAAATGACAACGATCAACTGGATGACGTCGCCTATCCTCCTCGATTTGGCGAATTTTCTTCTACAAAGTGGCCAGGTTGAGGCGCAGGCGCAGGCATTGATGAGTATTTCCGCCCGCCGGGAAAAAATGGCAACTGACCTCCTTGAGCCTTGGCTCATGACGCGTGGCCGGTCCACCACCGCGCCGCTGGCGCATCTATGGGTGCGACTGTCGCCCACGCAAACGATAGCGGAATTTGTTTCCTCGGCCCGCCGGGAAAATATCGTTGTCGTTGGCGGTAATTCTTTCGCGATGAGCAAGAATATCGAGGCGCATCATGTCCGTCTCTGCCTGATGGCGGAGCCGGACGAGCGGCGGCTGGAAAAGGCGCTACGCCGTCTCGCGGTTCTGCTTGCGCAGGAAAATTCGCCGATTATGCTGACTTGAGCTACCCGTCAGACGACATCACCATCCCGTGGTCGGCTTGGACGTGTCAGGATAAACCCCGCACCGATCCCCATCAGAACCAGCATCGCGGTCAGTCCATACCAGGGGGTATTTGAGAATATAATCACCAACGTGGCGCTCAGCGTCATGGTGGCAAGGGCGATTATTTTGGCACGAAGCGGAATAACCCCGTATTTTGACCAGTCCTGCAAGGGCGGGCCAAACAACCGGTGGTGATACAGCCAGTTATGAAACTTTTCGGAGCTTTGTGAGAATGCCCAAAGCGAGATCAACAGGAAGGGCGTCGTCGGTAATACGGGCAGAAAAATACCCAGCGTGCCCAGCCCGACAAAAAACCAGCCGATCAGCAACAATATTATTTTCCTGCTCGAACCCGTCACCGGCATCATGCCATTCCCTGAACTCACTTTGTCGATCGCGCGCATCCTTCGGACGGCCTAGGATATAACTGATAATGTAAAGATATGTTCAAATATATGTCGATCGCTGAATATTTTCATGGCAGGCTTGATCCTGAACAGCGCTTGTATGTTCCCGGCGGCAGTCATATGATAGAAACAGGAACGCCCAAGGAACGATGCGCAATCAAGGTGGCCGGGTTAAGTCGGTCGGAAGTTCTGGGAGCTTTCCTCGAGGATTGAGCAGAAATCAACATCCCGGGGCGCGGGAGATAGAAAATGCACAAGACCAATATCAGTCTTGACGATAAATATGATTTGGAAACCGGCCAGGTATTCATTACCGGCACACAGGCGCTTGTGCGCATTCCAATCATGCAACGTCAACGGGACACAGCTGCGGGCCTGAAGACCGGCGGATTTATCTCAGGGTACCGGGGCTCGCCTCTTGGTCTGTACGACCAGACCTTGTGGAAAGCCAAGCCATTTCTCAAGAATAATGACATCCACTTTCAACCGGGCGTTAATGAGGATCTGGCGGCGACCAGTATCTGGGGATCGCAGCAGTTGCCTATGTTCGGCAAGACCGATTTTGATGGCGTATTCGGCATCTGGTACGGCAAGGGACCGGGGGTCGATCGGTCTGGCGACGTTTTCAAGCATGGTAATATGGCGGGTAGTTCCGCGAATGGCGGCGTCCTCGTCCTGATGGGCGATGACCATATGGCCAAATCCTCCACGGTTGCG
Organism: Sneathiella sp.; assembly: GCF_041689005.1. Lineage (GTDB taxonomy): Bacteria > Pseudomonadota > Alphaproteobacteria > Sneathiellales > Sneathiellaceae > Sneathiella. The sequence goes on along the minus strand of NZ_JBDNHC010000027.1, from coordinate 2,909 downwards.
CATCAGAGTGAGCAGGCGATGATCTCCGCCATGATCCCGGTGCTCAATCCCGCGACGGTTCAGGAATATCTCGATTACGGGCTCTACGGTATTGCCTTGTCACGCTATAGCGGCGCCTGGGTTGCCATGAAATGCCTGACCGATACAGTTGAAAGCTCGGCCACTGCCTATGTAGGGCTGGACCGGGTGAATGTGGTCATTCCCGAAGACATCGAGCCACCGGCAGGCGGGGTACATATTCGTTGGCCGGATAACTCCCTCGCGCAGGAAACACGGCTCGTCCGGCACAAGCTGCCGATGATCAAGGCTTTTATTCGTGCCAACAAGCTCGACCGCATTACGCAAGACTCAACAGATCGCAGGTTCGGTATTGTTACCACGGGCAAGGCTTGGCTTGACGTCGAGCAGGCGCTCGGTGATCTTGGTATCCACGAAAATGAAGCCGAGGAGATTGGCCTTAGCGTTTACAAAGTCGCCTGTCCTTGGCCGCTGGAGCCGGAAGGACTAGTTGAATTTGCGATCGGGCTGGATGAAATTCTGGTCATTGAAGAAAAACGCAGCCTGATCGAGGATCAGGTCGCGAAGATTCTCTATGGACTTGAAGCGCATCCCATGCTGGTCGGCAAGGAAGACGAGGAGGGTGAGATGTTGCTGCCCTCGGACGGCGAGCTGACCCCGGCATCAGTGGCACGCGCCATTGCCTCGCGACTTAAACTTCGTGATATCTCGGAGGCCGTACTGGAAGGGATCAGCCTTGCTGAGGCGCGCGAGGACGGTAATTCCATGCCGGCGTCGCCGGTCACCCGCTCGCCTTGGTTCTGCTCGGGCTGCCCGCATAATTCCTCCACCAATGTGCCGGAAGGAAGCCGGGCCATGGCCGGGATCGGTTGTCACACCATGGCTGTCTATATGCCCAATCGGCGCACCGAAACCTATACGCATATGGGGGCGGAGGGGGCCAACTGGATCGGTCAGGCGCCCTTCACTAACGAGAAGCATATCTTCCAGAATCTCGGCGACGGCACCTATTACCATTCCGGGCTGCTCGCCATTCGCGCGGCCTGCGCTGCCAATGTCAATATCACCTACAAAATCCTGTTCAATGACGCCGTTGCCATGACCGGCGGCCAGCCGTTCGATGGGCCGCTCTCGCCGTGGCTGATTAGCCAGCAGGTCCATGCGGAAGGCGTGAAGCAGGTGGTTGTCGTGACCGATGAGCCCGACAAATATGACAGTGCCACAAAATGGGCACCAGGCGTCACCATCCATCACCGCGATGACCTCGATAAAGTCCAGCGGGACATTCGCGAGGTGGAAGGCGTGACGGTGCTGATTTATGACCAGACCTGCGCCGCCGAAAAGCGCCGTCGCCGCAAGCGTGGCACTTTCCCCGATCCGGCCAAGCGCGCCTTTATCAATGACCTTGTCTGCGAAGGCTGCGGTGATTGCGGTGTTGTTTCTAACTGCGTTTCGGTGAAGCCGCTGGAAACCGAGTTTGGCCGCAAGCGGGTCATTGACCAGTCGAGCTGCAACAAAGACTTCTCCTGCGTCAAGGGTTTTTGCCCGAGCTTCGTCACCGTCGAAGGCGGGGGGCTACGCAAGGCGGAAAAACAGGCGGTCACCTCCAGCGAGATCGACATTCAAAACCCGGCGGCAGAGCTTCCCGAACCCGCGCTTCCCGCCATTAACGGCAGCTATAATATCCTCGTCACCGGCATTGGCGGCACTGGCGTGATCACGGTCGGCGCGCTGCTTGGTATGGCCGCTCATGTCGAGGGCAAGGGCGCCTCGATCCTCGACCAGACCGGCCTCGCCCAGAAGAACGGCGCCGTGATGAGCCATGTGCGGATTGCAAACAGTGCGGCCGAGCTTGGCGGCACCCGTATTCCCAATCGCCAGACGGATGTGGTTGTCGGTTGCGACCTTGTTGTGGCAGCAGGACGTGACGCGCTGCAAACCTACGATCTTGGCCGCACGCGGGCCATCATCAACGATCATCTGGTGCCGGTCGCGGCGTTCGCCTTGACGCCGGACCTTGCCATGGACCGGGAGTCGCTTACCGGCCTGCTCGCTGAAAGCCTTGGCCGCGAACAGGCGGAGTTTATTGACAGCACGACGCTCGCCACGGCCTTGATGGGCGATTCCATCGCAGCCAACCTGTTCCTGCTCGGCTTTGCCTTTCAGAAGGGCACCATTCCATTATCGCTCAATTCCATCGAGACAGCGATCGAGCTTAATGGCATCGGGGTTGAATCCAATAAGCGCAGCTTCGCCTGGGGCCGCAAAGCAGCCGCCGCGAAAGAGGCCGTCGAGAAAATCGCCCAGCCCAATGCCCCGGACAAGGGAAAGGAGATCGAGACGCTTGAGCAGAAGATCGACCGGCGCCGCGACTTCCTGAAATCCTACCAGAACAGCCGCTATGCGAAGCGCTATGTGAATTTGGTGGAAATGGCACGGGCCGCGGAGGCCGGGGTCGCACCGGGCTCAACCCGGCTTGCCGAGGCGGTCACGCGGTATTTCTTCAAGCTGATGGCCTACAAGGATGAGTATGAGGTCGCAAGGCTCTATACGGACGGCAGTTTCACCAAAAAACTGAACGCGCAGTTCGAGGGCGACTTCAAGCTCAAGTTCCATCTCGCCCCGCCAATATTCGCCAAGAAAAACCCTGAAAACGGACACCTGATCAAGCAGGAATTCGGTCCGTGGATGATGAAGGCCTTTGGTGTATTGGCAAAATTCAAGGGATTGCGCGGCACCCCGCTTGATCCCTTCGGCAAGACGGCGGAACGACAGGCGGAACGGGCCCTGGTCGGCGAATATGAAACGACCATGCGGGATCTTTGCGACAAGCTGACAGCAGATAACCTGCCGCTCGCCGTTGAGATTGCGGAAATCCCGGAGCATATTCG
>NZ_JBDNHC010000026.1:0-21137 GCF_041689005.1 Sneathiella sp. | reverse complement strand
TCTCCATGAGTTCCGATCCGAATCGCCTTTCGATCAGCCAGATGGCTGCCGCGCGTCCACCTGCTGCGGCGGGCGAAGCTGCTTACCTTGCGGGCCTGAATCCCGAACAGCGCGAGGCCGTGCTGCACACTGACGGGCCATTACTCGTTCTGGCCGGCGCCGGTACCGGCAAGACGCGCGTGCTAACCACGCGCCTCGCCCACATAATTGGCACCAAGAAAGCCTGGCCCAGCCAGACCCTGACGGTCACCTTCACCAACAAGGCCGCCCGCGAAATGCGCGAACGTGCGCTGAAACTGATCGGCCCGGATGGCGAGGGCCTGCGCTGGCTCGGCACGTTCCACGCGATCAGCGCGCAGATCCTGCGCCAGCATGCCGAACTGGTCGGTCTGAAGTCCAGCTTCACCATCCTCGATACCGACGACCAGGTCCGCCTCTGCAAGCAGATCATCCAGGCCGAGAATATCGACCCGAAGCGCTGGACGCCGCGTTTCCTGGCCAGCCTCATCGACGGCTGGAAGAACCGCGCGCTCACGCCAGACCGCGTGCCGTCTGAGGATGCCCACCTGTTTGCCGATGGCAGGGGCATAAAGTGCTACGAGATCTACCAAAACCGGCTGAAAGTGCTGAATGCCTGCGACTTCGGCGACCTGCTCGTGCACAACATCACCTTGTTTCGCGAGAACCCTGATGTCCTGAAGGATTATCACGCGCGCTTCAAATACATCCTCGTCGATGAGTACCAGGATACGAACGTCGCCCAGTATCTCTGGCTGCGCATGCTGGCCCAGGGCAGCCACAATATCTGCTGCGTCGGCGATGACGACCAGTCGATCTATGGCTGGCGCGGTGCCGAGGTCGACAATATCCTGCGCTTCGAGAAGGATTTCGCGGGCGCCAAGGTCATCCGGCTCGAGCGCAATTACCGTTCGACCCGGCACATCCTCGCGGCCGCTTCCAGCGTCATCAGCCATAACCGGGGCCGTCTGGGCAAGACACTCTATGTCGGCGATGACAGCCCGTCTGACACGGTCGATGCCGAAAAGGTCAAGGTGCGCGGTCTGTGGGACGGAGAGGCGGAAAGCCGCCTGATCGCCGATGATATCGAAAGCTGGGTACGGGGCGGCGGCAAGCATGACGATTGTGCTGTGCTGGTGCGGGCCTCTTGGCAGATGCGGGCCTTCGAGGAACGCTTCATCATGCTGGGCATCCCTTACCGCGTGATCGGCGGCCCGCGCTTCTTCGAGCGCGCCGAGATCCGCGATGCCATGGCCTATCTCCGCCTGATCCGCTCGCCGGATGACGACCTCGCCTTTGAGCGCGTGGTCAACGAGCCCAAGCGCGGCGTCGGCAACACGACGCTGGCCAAGCTGCAGGCCTATGCCCGCGCCGACGGGCGCAGCCTCTACACGCTGACGCCCATGGTGCTGCAGACCGACGAGATCAAAGGCGGCGCCAAGCGCGGCCTCACCCAGTTCATCGACCATATCAACATGTGGCGCGACAAGCTGGCGAACGGCCTGCCGCATACCGAACTGGCCGAAGTCATCCTCGAAGAGTCGGGCTATACCGACATGCTGCAGAAGGATCGCAGCCCGCAGGCCCAGACCCGGCTCGACAACCTGAAGGAACTGGTCCGCGCCATGGGCGAGTTCGACACGCTCGCCGGCTTCCTCGAACACGTGCAGCTGGTGATGGATGCGTCCAGCGGCGGAACAGGGGAGGATCAGGTCCAGATCCTTACGCTGCACGGCGCCAAAGGGCTCGAATGGCCGATGGTCTTCCTGCCGGGCTGGGAGGAGGAAGTCTTCCCGTCGCGCCGCAGTCTTGACGAAAGCGGCCTGAAAGGCCTCGAAGAGGAACGCCGCCTCGCCTATGTCGGTATCACCCGCGCCCGGGCCCGCGCCTATATTTCCTTCGTCGCCAATCGACAGATTTATGGCCGCTGGCAAAGCGTCATGCCGAGCCGTTTCGTCGATGAACTGCCCCACGAACATGTTGATGCCATGAGCGAGACCGGCTTTTCCGGTATGCCGGGCGGTGAAGAGGCGTTTTCGGGCTCGATGGAAGACCTTGGCGCGCGCTCGTCCTATGACAGCCCGGGCTGGAAGCGCCTGCAGGAGAACGCTTCGCGCACCCCCTCGCGGCCCCCGTCCGACGCCGGTCCCCTCACCGCCACATCCGGCGGACCGGACACGCACAAGGCCGGCAACCGCGTCTTCCACGACAAGTTCGGCTACGGCAAAGTAGCTTTTTCCGAGGGCAACAAGCTGACCGTGGATTTCGACAAGACCGGCCGCAAGAAGGTCATCGCGACATTCGTCATCGCCGCCTGATTGCTTGACCTGCCAGCCCGTTCGGCCTTGGATGGCCAAGGGGGATGGCGGCAGATCATGGCAGGCTACATCGAAAAGCGGCTCTATGAACGGGAAACTCTCCGCTATCAGGGCCAGTTCCACTGGCTTTCCCACTTCCGCGCCTGGCTCGCCCTGATCGTGCTCGGCATCGTGATTTTCGGCATCGTATTCTTCATTGCAGAGCAGATTCGGCTGCGCACGACAGAATTTGCCGTCACTGACCGGCGGGTGGTGCTCAAGAAGGGCCTGTTTTCTGCCGATGTGCAGGAGATCACGCTCGATTCCATCGAAGGCAGTTCGATCCGGCAGGGCGTGTTCGGGCGCATTTTCGGGTTCGGACACCTGTCGATCAATGGCCGGGGCGAGACCCATATCGTGTTTCCGGTCATGGCCAATCCGGCAACGTTTCGCGCGCACGCAGAACGCACGAAACAGTCCACACCGTCGGAAGGCCCCGTCTGAAGAAGAGCAGTACCGGCTGGGGCTTGCCAGGGGAGGAGGGATCAAGCCGTCGGCGGGTGATGGGTTTGAAGGTGCGCCTTCTGGGCCAGAGCGGTGCTGCCTCACCTGTATGGAAGACCGTCGCCGAACCGAGGCAGAACGGCCCGTTCATGTGCCGCTCATCGGCCCGGCATAAGCGGTTTTTCCGCTTTTTTTGTTTTGGTCAGAATTCGGAACGGTGCGTTTGATCATCGAAAAAGCCGAATGCGTTAACAAGCACCCGGAATCTGTTTACCTTTTCGGAACGATCCGTTCCGTTATGCACCAGTAGCGACAGCAGTTCTGATGGTAAACTCCAATGAATACCGTTGATTTTCAATGGGTGTACGCAACGTTCCGTTTATGTGCCGACCGTACCTTGCATTAAATGGGTGTTAACGGCACATGATGTATAGGGGCTGTGTATGAAATTGCACAATTGTAGCGGATCGCAGGTCCGTTACGCATCAGAAAGAGCGCGTAGACGTCATGATTGGTAGCCTCCTCGGCATGTTGTCCACAGACATGGCCATCGACCTCGGCACGGCAAACACACTGGTTTATGTGAAGGGGCAGGGCGTCAAGCTCGACGAGCCTTCGGTCGTTGCCTACATGACCCAGGGCGGCCGCAAGATCGTCTATGCGGTCGGCGAGCAGGCTAAGAACATGCTCGGCAAGACGCCGGTGAACATGGAAGCCATCCGCCCGATGCGTGATGGCGTCATCGCCGACTTCGAAGTCGCCGAGGAAATGATCAAGCACTTCATCCGCAAAGTGCACAATCGCCGCGCCTTCGTCTCGCCCCTCATCATTATCTGCGTGCCCAGCTCCGCGACCAGCGTCGAGCGCCGCGCCATCCACCAGTCGGCCCTTGCCGCCGGTGCCCGCCAGGTTGAACTGATCGAAGAGCCCATGGCCGCTGCCATTGGTGCCGGCCTGCCGATTGACGAGCCTGCCGGCTCGATGGTCGTCGATATCGGCGGTGGCACCTCAGAAGTGGCCGTCCTGTCGCTCGGCGGCATCGTCTATTCGCGCTCCGTGCGCGTCGGCGGCGACAAGATGGACCAAGCGATCGTCAATTATCTTCGCCGCGAGCAGAAAATCCTGATCGGCGAAATGTCGGCTGAACGCATCAAGAAAGAGATCGGCACGGCCATGGCGCCGGAAAACGGCGAGGGCATGTCCCTGACGGTCCGCGGCCGCGGCACGCTGGACGGCGTTCCCAAGGAGACCGAGATCACCGAGGCGATGATTGCCGAAGCCCTGCGCGAGCCGGTCACAGACATTGTCGACGCCGTGAAGATCGCGCTGGAGGCCATGCCACCGGAATTGGCCGCCGATATCGTCGATCGCGGCATCGTGCTCACGGGCGGCGGCGCACTGCTTCGCAACCTCGACACGGTCATACGCGAGCAGGCACAATTGCCTGTGATGATTGCAGACGATCCGCTGAAATGCGTCGTGAACGGTTGCGGATATGTGCTAGAAAACTACTCCAAAATGAAAACGGTCCTGTCTCCGGAAGTCTAGGGGAACAGGCCGAAAAAACGGCAAGGAAACAGGGCGAATGGCGCGCCTAAGCCGCTCAGGTCAGAAACCAGGCAAACGCTCTGCAAAGCGTCTGATTCTCTTTGTCTTCATTTTCGGCGCCGCCGCCCTCGTTGTGGCCCAGTCCGCCCCGCAGATCCGTCACGTGTTCGACCCCGTGCGCACCGCCGCCGGCGACCAGCTTGGCGGCAGCGACAGCATCAGCCTCTGGGCCCGCATCAGCGGCCAGGCGGCGCGCGAACGCCGTATCCGCGACCTTGAATCCGAAGTGCGCGAACTGTCGCGCTACAAGGCGGCGGCCATCTCGATGGCCGAACGCCTCGAGGCCTACGAAAACATTCTCAACCTGATGGGCGAACCCCCTGTGCGCGGCGTCACCGCCCGCGTCACCGCCGAGAGCGACGGCCCCTTCGCGCAGACCCTGCTAGCCAATGCCGGTCGGGCGCAGGGCGTTGACCCCGGCGCTATCGCGCTCAATGAAGGCGGCCTTGTCGGTCGCGTCATCCAGCTCGGCGAATATTCCTCGCGCATCCTCCTGATCACCGACTTCAACAGCCGCATTCCGGTCATGGGCGAAGTCAGCGGAGTCCGTGCGATCCTGTTTGGGGGCCGCGACGGCCTCGGCAGCCTGACCGACCTGCCCGAGCGCAGCGGATTCATCGAGGGCGAACGCATTCTCACCTCCGCCGAAGGCGGGGCCTTCCCGCGCGGTCTGGTCGTTGGCGAGGCCCGTCTCCTCGGCGGCGACTGGCGCGTCAAATTCGGAATGGCCAACCGGTCGGGCGGCTATGTCCAGATGGTGCCGCCGCCGCTGATCGAGACGCCGGCCCCGGTTGAAGATATCCCCGCGGCGGACGCAACAGGCGGTCCGGCCCAGGCCAGCGCTGCCCAGGGGGTGCGCCAGTAATGGCCCGCCGCAAGTCCGGTCGTCCCAGCAAGAGCCTCTGGTCGCAAACCGGCCCCACGCCCCGCCTCCTGTTCGGTGCCTTCGCCATTGCCGCGATCGGCCTGCTCGGCCTGACGCCGAAAACCCTGTTCGGCCTGTCCATCGCCTGGCCCTATGCCGCGCTCTGGGGCGCCGTCGGCTGGGGCCGTGTCGGCCTGTCCCTGCGGCCCATGGTGTTCCTCATCATCTTCGGCCTGATCCAGGACATCAGCTTCAACGCGCCGCTCGGCTGCTTCGTGATCGTCAATCTCGTCGTCTACGGGTTCAGCGCCTGGATCGCCTCCATGTTCGATGTCATGCATGAGCCGCTCGTCGCCGTGATCGCGCCGGTCCTGCAATTCATCTCGGGCTTCCTTGTTCTCTGGCTGATGGCCAGCGCGCTCGAGGACCATGCCGTGCGTGCCACCCCGCTGGTGGCCGCCTTCCTGACGACAGGCGTTATCTACGCGATTGTGCACAAGATGTTCGACCTTGGCCGCGCGCCCGGCCAGCCTGTGGGTCAAACGACATGAAGTCCAAGCGCAGCATCGAGGATGATTTCAGCCGCCGCATGGTCCTTGCGGCGGGGGCAGGCGGTGTCGTCTGGGCCGGTCTGGTCGCACGTCTTTTCCAGCTCCAGGTGCTTGAGCGCGAGAAATACCAGGCGGCAGCCGAAGATAACCATATCAAGCTCGCTCTGGCGCCGCCGCAACGCGGACGTATCCTCGACCGGTTCGGCAAGCCGCTGGCGTCTCACCGGCGGGCCGGGCGCGTGTCGATCGTGCCGGAGCAGACGCATGATCCGGCCGGGACACTCGCCCAGATTGCTGCCCTGATCGACCTGCCGGATGACCGGATCGAGAAGATCACGCGCGAAATCACGGCCAGCCGGCGGCGCAATGCCGGGTTCGTGCCGGTGATCGTCGCCAATGAACTGACCTATGAAGACTTTGCCTGCATGAACGTCCATGCGGCTGAGATCCCCGGCATTCAGGTCGAGATGGCGCTGACCCGGTCCTATCCGCGCGGGCGCGATCTTGCCCACGTCCTGGGCTATGTGGCCCGCGCCAGCCAGGACGATCTCACCCGCCTGTCGTCCGGCATGGTGGAAGACGAAGCCAAACGCCTCGAGAAACTGTTCCGCCATCCCGACATGCGCACCGGTCGCCAGGGCATGGAGCGCTTTGCTGAGGAATGGCTGCGCGGCAAGCCGGGCTTCCGCAAACTGGTCACCAATGCCCATGGCCGCGTGATCGAAGAAATTCCCGACGAGAAGTTCGCACCCGTATCGGGCAAGGACCTCTACGTCACCATCGATTCCGAGCTGCAACGCGCCGCCATCGAGCGCTTCGGCGACGAGAGCGGCGCGGCTGTCGTGCTCGATATTGAAACCGGCGACGTGCTGGCCATGGTCTCCACGCCGGCCTTCGATCCCAATGATTTCGTCAACGGTATTTCGGGCACTGCCTATGCCGAACTGCGCGACAATCCGCGCTCGCCCCTCTATCCCCGCGCCCATGGCGGCGTTTATCCGCCCGGCTCGACCTTCAAGATGGTGGTGGCAACGGCCGCGCTCGAATCCGGCGCCGTCAAGCCGACCGACCGTGTGAATTGCAACGGCTACTATCATTTCGGCAACCGTACCTGGCACTGCTGGAAAAAGGACGGCCACGGCTCGATGGACATGCACAATGGCATCAAGCACTCGTGCGACGTCTATTTCTACGAGACAGCCCGGCGCACGGGCGTTGAACAGATCGCGGCCACCGCCCGCAAGTTCGGCTTCGGGGAAGCCTGGACGCTCGGCATGACCGGCGCGCGCGGCGGCCTCGTGCCCGATCCCGAGTGGAAACAACGGGTCATGGACGAGCCCTGGTATGAGGGCGAGACGCTGAACTTCGGCATCGGCCAGGGCCAGCTTGGCGTCACCCCGTTGCAACTTGCCCTGATGACGGCGCGCATCGCCAATGAGGGCCGCAGCTTCAAACCGAAACTGGTTGGCGTTGGCCCCAAGTCGGATGGCGACGGCGTGCTCGACGCGCCGCTTGATGCCGAGATCATGCAGCGCATGAAGGCCGGCATGTTTGGCGTTACGTCCGAAGCCGGGGGCACGGCCTATCGTTCGGGCGACCTTGGCCTTGGCGGGCCGCGCCTCGCCGGCAAGACCGGCACCGCCCAGGTCCGCCGCATCACCAAAGCCGAACGCGACAAGGGTATCCGCAAGGGCGTCAATATCGAACGCGAATTGCGCGACCATGCCCTTTTCGTCGCCTATGCACCGGCTGATGATCCGAAATACGCCATCGCCGTGGTCGTCGAGCATGGCGAAGGCGGCTCATCGACCGCCGCGCCTCTGGCACGCGACATCCTCCATTTCGCCCTCAAGAATGATAGCCGCCGCAAGCCGGTCTACGGCAAGACGGCATCGATCACGCCGGCCGGGGCAGGAGAGCCGACATGAGCCGCGAAGGTTATACCGGTTTCAGTCGCGGCGAAGCCCGCACGCGCACGGCCCGGTCGCTCTCGTTCGAGAATGTGGGGGCGCTCGGCAAGCTTGCGAAACTGCCCTGGGGCTTCATCCTTTTGATCGCTGCCCTGGCGCTCACCGGCGTCGCGATGCTGTATTCTTCGGCGCACACCAATCCGGGTGAGTCCAATCTCTGGTACCTGCAACTGACGCGTTTCGGCATGAGCTTTGTCTTGATGCTGGTTCTGGCCCTGCTGCCTTTGTCGCTCTGGCGCACCCTGGCCATCCCGGCCTACGCCTTCACCATTGTCTTGCTCATCCTTGTTGAAGTGATGGGTGTGTCCGGTGGCGGCGCGCAGCGCTGGCTGCAAATCGGCCCGGTCGCAGTCCAGCCGTCGGAATTCGCCAAGCTCGCCACGACCATGGCGCTGGCCTGGTATTATGACCGCGTCATTACGCCGACATCCGGGCGAATCCTCATCCATATCGGTGCGCTCGTCATCATGTTGATTCCGGCCGCGCTGATCTTCAAGCAGCCCGATTTCGGCACCACGCTTGCGCTGGTCGCATCGGGCTGCGTGGTGATCTTCCTCGCGGGCCTGTCGCTGCGCGTCATCCTGTTCGGTGTGATTGCCGGTATCGCCGCCGTGCCGGGCATCTATTTCGTGCTGGCCGACTATCAGCGCGAACGCGTCGATACGTTCCTCGCCCAGATGTCAGGCGAGTCGACCAATGCGCTGGGCGAGAGCTACCAGATCGAACAGGGCCTGATCGCCATCGGCGGTGGCGGCTTCAACGGCAAGGGCTGGCTCCAGGGCATCCAGTCCCAGCAGGACTATGTGCCCGAACAGCATACCGACTTTATCCTCACCGTGATAGGCGAGGAATTCGGCTTCCTCGGCACGACGACACTCCTGCTCGGTTTCGCGGTGATTCTGGGCTGGGCCTTCTATTCCGCATCCCAGTCGCAGAGCTGGTTCGGGCGCCTCGCCTCGGCCGGCGCAGCGGCGACGGTTGCGTTCTATATCGTGTTCAACGTCGGCATGGTCATCGGCCTCCTGCCGGTCGTCGGCATGCCCCTGCCGCTGATATCCTATGGCGGCACAGCCATGCTCACGACCATGGCCTGCTTCGGCCTCATCCTGGCGGCGCACATGCACAGGGATGAAAAACTGTCCTCGACGGGGCCCATCTGACCCGCTAGCAGAACCCAGAATTGATTTTTATGCCGCGAACGCTAGGGTCGCGCGAAAATATCTACCCCGGGGAGAGGGAACATATGGCTGGCATTGGTCGCAAGACAGATACGTGGAGTTCGCGTTTCGGATTCATCATGGCGGCCATTGGCTCGTCGGTCGGTCTCGGAAATTTCTGGCGGTTTCCCTATACCGCAGGCGAAGAGGGCGGTGGCGCCTTCATCATGATCTACCTGTTCTGCGTCCTCCTGATCGGCCTGCCGCTCCTGATGGCGGAATATGCCATGGGCCGGAAATCCGGCATGTCGGCCATTGAAGGCTTCCAGTCGCTCGCCCGCGCCGAAAGCAAGAGCCAGAACTGGGGCATCGCGACCTGGATCGGCACGCTGACAGCCTTCTTCATTAGCACATTTTATGTCGTGATCTCGGCGTGGCTCCTGGCCTTTTTCATCCAGTCCTTTGGCGGCTATTCCGGCATGGATGCAGCAGCGTCCGGCCAGAACTTCAATGACATGATCGGGCAGGGGGAACATCCGCTTCGCTCGAAATGGTATATTCTCTTCCTCCTGGCCTGTTTCATTGGCGCAAATGTTTTCGTGGTCGGGCGCGGGGTCAAAGGCGGGATCGAGCGCGCTTCGACGATCCTGATGCCGGCCTTCTTCGTGATGCTTGTCATCGTCGTCGGGTTTGCGGTGATGAATGGCGACACGGCCCGCGCCGCCTCCTTCATCCTTGAACCGAAATGGGAAGATGTCGGCTTCGGCACGTTCCTCGCCGCCATCGGCCAGGCCTTCTTCTCGATTGGTGTCGGTGTCGGCCTGATGGTCACCTACGGGGCCTACCTGTCGAAAGACACCAACATCCCGCGCTCCTCGCTGATCGTCGCCGGGTCTGACACGCTGGTCGCGATGATCGCGGGCTTCGCCATCTTCCCGATCGTGTTCGCTGCCGGGCTTGATCCGGCCGGCGGGCCCAGCCTGTTCTTCGTCTCGATGCCGGTCGCGTTCGGTGCCATCCCGGGTGGGGAAATCTTCGCATCGGTCTTCTTTGCGCTCGCGCTTTTCGCGGCCTTCACATCGTCGATTTCGCTTATGGAGGTCAGCGTCTCATGGCTTGAGGAACGCCAGGGCGTCACGCGCTTCGGCGCCGCGCTCGGCATCGGTTTCTCGATGTTCATGATCGGTGCGGCTTACGTCTTCTCGCTCGAATATCTCGACTTCATGGACTTCATGACTGAAGGCCTGCTCCTGCCACTCGGGGGCTTGCTGACGGCCACGTTCGCCGGCTGGATCCTCAGCCGCGACATGCTGACCTCGGAACTGGGCGAAGGCATGATCATGAATGCCTGGCGATTCCTGATGCGCTGGTTCGTGCCGCCCTTCATCGCGATCATCCTGGTCTTCGGTTTCATGGACAAGATCCAGGACACCTACAATGTGCCGCTGCCTGGCCTGCTGACCAAGCTGCTCGGCCCGAACATGGTCCTGCCAAAGGCGGAATAGGGACTTACCACCCCCTCACCACCCCCCAGACCCCCACCGTCTAAGCCCCCTCTCCCTACGGGGAGAGGGGGCTTAGTGATGTCCAGCAGAAAAAATTAGCGGCCTCCAAAATACCAATTTCTGTCATTGCACATAGATTGAGTGACCGGCAGGAACCCGCTGGTACTGTTGAAAAAAGTCCCAAAACAGTAAAATCGGTCAAGTAATCCGTATGCAATCTATTCGTTGTCCTTGTAATCACTAATTTTGTCATTTCAACTTTACAACGACATCGCCTGGCCCTGCTGTCTTCAACAGAATCTGCCGCAATGCGACGGTGGGTTCAAACTTGCGAGGGTCCGGTTTGGGGCAAAAAAAGGACGCTTATGATGTCTCTTTCCCGGCATCAAAACGACTTGCGCACCGACACAAAGACTTGCCTTGGCGTATTGTAAGTCTGCTGGATCAGGCCGTATTCAGCGATGTTCAATGCGTCAACCAGGACGGTCTCATCGGTGAGGTTTGATCCTTCCAGCGCGAGCGCCCACCCTTTGCTGTTCTGCGCAAGCACGAGGCGGGCATCAAACAGGGTGCGCTGGGGCGAGGAGAGAAGAGCACTGTTTGAACTATCGAAAAATATGTTCGAGCGGTGATCGGCATCAATCGAGAACGTAAGAGAAAGGGATGGATTAAGTGCCCATCGTTTCTGACCGGATAGGCGAAGGGCCATTTCAGGGGCAGCGGTTAGGCGAGCGCCCGCCCGATCAATCCCGTTTGCGTCGATAAAATCAGTATAATGCGCATCCAGCAGCACGAGACCAGCATCAAATGAGAGCCCGCCGTCATCTGTCCAGGCTAAGCTTGCCTCAACCCCATTGATTTCTGCATCGGCGCTGTCGAGCACCTGGCGCGTTGGCGGAGGTGTTGGCCTGAAGGTGAAATCCTGCAACCCATCATATTTATAATTAAACGCCGAGACACTGGCGCTCAGGGAACGCCCCCAATTCTTCGACATGCCGATTTCAAGTGCGGTTACTTTCTCTGGTTGCACGGGCCCGAGTGTATCGAATGGAAAGAGTGCGCCGCCATTGAAACTGCTTGATCGAAAGCCGCGACTGGCCGAGACGAAGACACTGCTACCGGCGTCAAACGCCCATGAACCAGCAAGCCGCCAGGATAGGGCATCATCCTCGACACTATCGGCGCGTTGCGGGGATAGCGTTGTGTCAGGCAGGGCCTCTCTGAAGTCCGTTTGCGTCCTGAAATCGGTTTGCTCCACGGTGTATCGCAGACCCGCCGTCAGCGTCAGCGCGTCAGTCGCCCGCCAATCCATCTCGCCATACAGAGCCGTTGACTGAACCTCCTGGACATAATCCTGCTGCAGGCGAAATGGCCCAAGGAAAAAGTCGACCGGAGAGAACGGGACGCCGACTGCGCGCAGGGCACCGAGATTGTCATAGCGATTGGTTGTTTCAAGCTGCTCGTCGAGAAAGAATAGGCCTGACGTCCACGAGACGTCGCCGACACGCCCCTTGAGATTGAATTCCTGCGTCACGGCCTCGCTCTGGTTCAGAAAATCGAGGTTGGCTATTGAAAGGGGGCTGGCATCAGTATCCTCAAATATTTCCCGGTCGGCCATTCTAAAGGTAGTGACAGACTTGAACCGGACAGGCCCGTCGCGGGAGATCACAAGTGAGCCATGCCCGACGTCTAGCATCTCCTGGGTCGGTCGATCATACGCGCCTTCATATGGGTCGGAAGAATACCCATAGCCCAGTATATTGACGCAGGTTCCGGTCGATATGCGCGATGGATCGCACAGCTGCGGCGCACTACCGAGGGCCAGGCTTTCCGGGGCGAAAAGTCCGAGCCCCTGATGCGCTGTCATGTCTGATCTGTCGGCGAGCCAGCCGACGGTTATGTCAGCGGCCCAGGGACCGGAAAGCTGAAGATCACCACGCAGTCGAACGCCCCATTCGTCAAGGCCGTTTACGCGGTCACCTGTTGTGGTATTGCGCGTAAAGCCATTGGAATTCCGCGACATACCGGAGATGCGCAGCGCGAGCGGCCCGTAGCGGCCGAAATCATATGCCGCCTCGACCCCCTTAAAATTTAGCTCTCCGAGACTGACCTGGGCGTAACCGCTAGCATTTTCGCCCGGGCCCTGAGTTTCAGTTATGATCGCACCCCCGGTCGCGTTGCGTCCAAACAGGGTTCCCTGCGGGCCTTTCAAAACGGATACCGAGACAATATCGAACAGGTCTAGATTTTGTCCCAGCGGAGAGGCGATGAAAGCCTCATCCTGGTAGATCGCTATACCGGGATTCGCGCTTGGATTAATGTCGTTCGATCCGATACCCCGGACAAAGAATTGAGGGGCAGAACTTCCGAAGATCGATCGTTGTGTAAGGGCCGCAGAGAGGGCCGACAGATCGCTTGCCCGCACTATCGAAACTCTCGATAGTTTGTCGGCATTGATCGTATCGACGCTAACGGCTTTGAGGCTGTCGCGGCTTGCAAACCGGTCTGCGGTCACAGTGATTGTATCGAACCTTGTTGGCTCGGGGGCTCTTTCCTGCGAATAGGCAGAGGACAAGCTGCATCCCAGAACGGCGGTTAGAACTGCAAATGGCTTGATCATTATGTTACTCACGTTTCGGATGAAAGATCCGGAACTTTTCGGTCCGGAATTTGGTCCGTATTATTTTCAAGGGGTGCAGCGTTGCATCGGTCAAAGTGAGGAACAATTTTGGTCATGGAATAGCAAGACCCTGATACCAGGTCTCGTGACACACTGCTCCGTACAGCAAAAAAAGGACCGCCCCCATATATGGAGGCGGTCCTGTTTACTATTTAATTGGGACGGTCAGCGTCTCATTTTCCTGTTCATAATGGCTCTTACGAACCGCAATCAGGAAGATCAGAATGCCGAATCCAGCCTTGGCAATGATATCGGCAATCGTATAGCCGACCTGGATAATGACATCAGACGATGCATCGCCAAGTCCGATTGCTCCAGCAAAATAAACAACCGGATAAAATGCCCAGCTAGCGACGGTTACATTTCTTGCCATCTTGATCAGGCCGCGGGAATCCTCCGGCTGGCCCTCAATGGACTTGGACAGACCGACGAACAATTCATAGATGATCCAAAGGAACGGGATCATCGCCAGCCCACCCCAGAGCCAGCGACCGCTCGTGGCTGAGGCTATCTCACCTGGGTAGCCGAGGGCGATCATCAACGCCGCCAGGACACCCAGTCTGGTTCCGCGCGAGAGCGTTTCCGAACGGCTGAGCCCCATTACGAGAATTAGCTCGATCAGCAGCAATGGCACCGTCAGAAGCCAGTCAACGTATCGATAGGCATCATTAAACGGCGTTCCTGTTGCCTGAATAGTACCATCTACATACACATACGCATCAGACCAGCTCTCGAAAATACGAAAATAGTGATAGGCCGCGATGAATGTGACGAGGCCCGTTATCGTCAGGGCGGTTTTGTAGCGTGCTGTGACCTGACTCCTGCCAAGCCAGAAAAAGATTGTGGCAGCTGCCAGGGTCGCAAAACCGAACGAGAATGCATTGTAGACCAAATCATATTGGCCAACAGATAGATTTTCCATTGCTTGATCCCTCCTCTAAGGACACAGAAGGAGGTAGATCAATCATGTAACCTTCAACTAGCAGGCGTGCGACATTACGTCGCAGAACGTTACGCGCGCCGCTCGGAAGGCACGTCAAGTCCGAGTTAAACCAGGGCGACCTGGTAACCATAAGCCCCGTTCTGACGTGATGCAGCCAAACGCCGGGGTGTTGTTTTGGGCGCTTTAGAATTCTGGGTTCTTCTGCAATGTGGCGTTCGTCTCTCGCTCCGAGGATGGTTGGCGAATAACGACTAAGGGCCAAACTCGGTGCTAGGCCCACTTTCCCCCAACCGATCACCACAGACTGGCTGCGCTAACCTCCATTTTTAGCTAGCTGATGTCGCAGTGCCAACAGCCCGACACCTCGCGCGGGTCGAACTGCATGTATGTGCAGCTTTCGACCCGACCGGCTGCGGCGCCCTGCCGCTTTGCGCCCGGTCAACGACATCCCACTTCCTATAGGAAGGACACCCCAATGGCCCGCATCCAAACTTCCGAAACCCGCACCGAAGCAATCCACAGGACACCGCGCGATCTGTCTGACCAGATTGCACTCGGCCTCACCAAAGGCCCAAGACTGTTTGCCGACCTCTTCTTTCGCAAACGCTATGGCCACCGAGCGGTCACGCTCGAAACCGTGGCTGCCGTGCCAGGCATGGTCGGCGGCATGCTGAACCACCTGAAAAGCCTGCGCCGGATGCAGGATGACAGAGGCTGGATCCATACCCTGCTTGCGGAGGCCGAGAATGAGCGGATGCACCTGATGACTTTCGTCGCGGTGGCGCAGCCATCCTGGTTCGAGCGCGCGCTGATAATCTTCGCTCAGGGCGCCTTCTTCAATGCCTTTTTCTTACTTTACCTATTCGCTCCGCGTACGGCTCATAGGCTAGTCGGATATTTTGAGGAGGAAGCCGTTGTCAGCTATACCAACTATCTTGCGGCCATCGATTCCGGCGAGCTCGCCAATCCGCTCGCGCCGCGGATTGCGATCGACTATTGGAAGCTTTCACCGGACGCGACGTTGCGCGACGTCGTCATCGCTGTTCGAGCAGATGAAATGGAGCACCGCGATGTGAACCATGGCTTTGCCGATGAGCTCACAACATCGACACGCTTACGCCAGCCATTTGCCAGTACAGGGGAAAAGGCCTGACAAGCGTCGCTTTAGCCTTCGGTAATCATCCTAGAGACTATTGGGCTTGAAAATCGAAATCTTCGGTCTTGATTGAGGGCGGATCTGGTCAGGCCTGAACACAGGCATTCCAACACCACCAATGTCCTCCCCGTTCTCCAACTCGGTCATCCCAACACAGAACATCGGTCTATAAAAAGGCCAGACGCTCTAGATGACGAAGGGACTTGAGGATCTCAGATCAGAAGCTGTTCGCGCTGCGGAGCAAGAAGGTCCACGAGCGCTTGCACGGTAGCACCTTGCGCTTTTCTGGAATCCCACCATGAGAAGAGAGCCGACAAATCGGATACGGCCGCGCGGAATGCCTCTGAATGCGTTGGTAGTTCATCACAGAACCGATGCTCTTTTGAACCGCCCCGGTAACCCCGGCGGCAATTTGGTTGGGGTCATGCAGCGATAGCGGTTTCCTTCAGCGCGGCATAGTAGTTGGCCTCGGCTTCTGCCGGTGGGATGTGCCCGATGGCCCCCAGGAGTCTGCGGTTGTTGACAGAGTGATTCCTGAGGGCTGATGTTTGTTTTTGTATTATTGAGATCATGGATATTTTCTACCGGACATCACTATACCCCCTCCCTCCCGGGAGAGGGGGTATAGTGATGTCAGATAATAAATGCCTAGGGGCAATTTGCAGGATACGGTCATCTGCAAGCCAGTGACTGTTCGACTGGATGAAGCGTGCTTGTGGCGCATACGACGGGGATTAATCAATTTCGTAGCTATTGAAGATGCAGTCGGCTTAAAGAGCCAAGCTCTAGGTATCGGATCGAATTCAAGGTTGGAATAATGGCCAGCTACTGGGCAGTCGAAATTCTTGGCGAAGCTGTGGACCTCGATCAAATCACGCGAGCGTTGAACCCAGATTTCGATCCATGGATTGAAAGAAAAAGCCCCCACGCCGACTATGCCATTCGAAGCAGCGAGTTCAACACGTTGCAGACGGCGCTAGAGGTCCGTGATCGTGCTGCTATCTTGATCAATTTTCTGAAGGGTGCTGTGGCATTGACTTCTGGTGTGGAACACGTTCGAGGCGGAAAAATTCTTGAAGTTTTGGACGACGGAGAAGTAGTTGTCGCAGTTTTTGGGGAAGCTCACGGTCGACTACGAGGTACAATCTTGACCGCTTCGGCCACGGTGACGACCCTTGACGGGACAGCAAAACCGCCGAGGCCGCCGTCTCCCACAGAAGCGCAAAGATACATTCAGTCCGCAATCAGAAACGATGATGTTGCAGATCTACTCACATTCGTCGGACGCGCCGATAACTGGTTCGACTTGTACAAGGCCATAGAAATGGCTGAGAAACTGGCGGGTAGCGAACAAAAATTGCAGGCACTGCTCCAAGGTGGGGGAGCCGATTTCAAGAACGCAAGAACGACAGCAAATTGGCATAGACATGCCCGTGCGCATAAGCCGAGTCGTCCAGCAACGTTTGACGAGGCGTGCTCACTAGTCCGACATGCCGTACTTTCTGCACTTGTCAAATTTGGTGAAATTTAGATTCGAGCAGTCCGCGGAGACGCTCCATTCCGATGTGGGACTATTTGAGGATCAGGTCACTTCCTGGAGATCTTTTGACATATCGTGGTAGATCTCGCCGTCCGGCCCTTCCCGGTAAATTCGCACCGGTGCACCGCTCAGCTTGGCGTCTGGCAGTAGGGAAAGCTCGGCGGCGATCTCCCGCTTGTCTCGGCGAACGAACGCCATCAGCCAGAACGGCACCGAGATCAGCACCGCCAGGGCAATGTCGCGCCAATCCTTGGCAGTCAGGGCAGGGTAGGCGACCAAGAACAATCCCGCGAGAAAAGCTAAAATCCGTCCCATCCTGATTTCATGCCTGAATTTGGGGCATAAGAAAAGCCCGCCGCAATCCGGAGAGGGACTTCGAAGGGGCTATAGGTTTCGATTAATTGGTTAGCTTGTCTTGGTATTGTACCAGTATTTATCGGATTGGGGTTGAGGGCCTGCAACGTGAAGGCCGAGTTTGGGCTGGTCCCCGCGCAACACATAACAAAATCCAGAAACGAACGATTGCTGTTTCGCGATGTCTCGGTATTCGACGAAGCCCATGAAATAGACCCATTCATCGGCAGTGACCGCCATACTGGTCTTATCAAGTGCAAAGGAATTCATGTTGTCAGATCGGCTCTCGCCGCCAATTGAGAGTGAGTAGGGAGTTTTTGTACGATTTGGACCGAGATTATCCGGATCAAATGGAGGTGGAGCGGCCTGAGCCGGCCATTTCACCCAATCACGATAAATGGCTGTAACTACTGCCCCACCCCGTCCAGTATTTTCAATGAAGCATAGAGCCGCTTCTTCGGTGATTTCTCCCTCGCGCAAGGTCGCCGACCTACCGTCCCTTGGTTTAAGCGTAAGATATGGGGTGCGCTCAAGCATCAATAGTTGGTGAGCGGCGTTAGCTCCCTGAATAGTTTCGAATATCGTGATTCCGAGTCCGATTAAGCCCAAAAAGGTCAGAGTCGCCATCAATGTTGCCAAATAGACGGAACTTTCTTGACTCCAATTCACCACCTGTTCCGAAGAGGAAAATCCAAACCATTGTGGATAGATAGGGACCCATATGACAGCGAAAATCACCAGTGTTGCAAGAACTCCAGCAATAATTCCAAAAAACAATTTCATGGATTACTCCCAATCCGGCAGCCGATACAATTTTCTAGAATATACTATCGTAGCCTAAAAGTGGCTGAGTTCGGGTAGAGGGAGAGCGAAGTATCGACGCCAAGCGTCGACACAGTTCTGGAGAATGCTCGACAAGGCTCGCTGGGAGCCGTCGATCTGCTCGACGATAACTTGCTCACCACCACCGTATTTGCCCTCGCCAAATCGGAGTGCACCGTAACCCAATGAAACCGTCGCGACTGCTTTTTGTGAAGAAACCCGTACTTTACTACGGTTGAGTTCGCGGTGCTTAAAGGCTTCAGCCACATCACGCAGGAGAGCTATGTCTGCTTGAAGAGCGGTGGTTCTAAGATAGGTGCATTTGCTTTCGACCTGCGTTCGGATCAGTTTAATCGCATTTAGGTCTCCGTGGCCAATAGCGTCCGCTAGTTGATGCAACTCAATGGATGCTGTTCTGGCTCGGCGAATAACTTGTTCTCGCACAGAATCGAGATCGTTGGCGCAGTCAAGTTTCGCTCTAGAGAGCTCAACCTCGGCCTCGAAATACTCTCGGACGGCCGGAAGCACGATCGTTTGAAAGTCCGACTTCACAGGTGCGAACCTCCAACGATATTCAGCGTCGATAGCGCCAACGTCCGAGCCAACTCCGGATTCAATCTGCACACCCCATTGCTCTGAATATCAAAATCCGCACCACTAAACGTCTCTTCAGCAATCACTTTCAGAATGACCCGATCCACAACTGGCCGCTGAGGCTCCATCAAGTCCAGCGCAAAAGACGGCGTCAGATCTTTTTCCTTGTGCCTCTGGTCGTGAAGAACTCCAATCATCGGATCATAGCCATCGCAAATCGCCTGTATCTTCATTTTCGTGAGCAGTGCAGCATACGCATAGTTCAGCATCGCGTTGATAGGATGCGAAGCGTTCTTGTTCTTCGGGTTTACGCCAGTGAGAATTGAGGAGCGTGAGAGGTATGTCCGCCAGTCGTCTGGGACTGGATGACGTGCAGTCGCTCTCCAATTGATTTCTACACCTTGCCACGCTCGCCAATACGAGCTCGCGGCCTTGCCTTCCTGTCCCAAGAGCTTTGAAGGCGTATCAGCGTCGCCTCTCTCGATGAAGGCGAGATCGTCACGTATTGCCTCTACCGCTCTTTCCTGATGCCTGGACGACGGGACAAACTGTTCCAATGTTTCAATGCTGGCTTCCAGCTTCTGCCGCGTGATCTTGATCGCGAACGCTAGCTTCTTGTCCGAATCGTTCCGTGTTTCATTTTGCCAGGCAACCTTTTTCCTATCGGCCGCAAATCCGCTAGGGCTCATTACGGTCGTGCCGGTGCCATCAAATTTTATCCGTATCAATGGAACGCCTTGATCCGCGAGCCAGTCCAACGCGTCGAGCGTTATATTGCCCGAGCCATCAATAACTACGATGCGAGGGGGTAACTCCAGATCACCCTTGAAGAACTCCCAGACCTTTGGCTTTGACGGGTAATGTGTATTGCCGTCTTTAATTACGAGCCGCTTTTTATCTACGGTAATTGAAAGGCCATGCCCGGTTAATATAAGCGGGTGTGATTGCCTTTCTCGGCGCATCCTTTTGGGTTTATTGGCTTCGGATAAGTTATTCCAGTAAATGCAACGGTCAGCCCATTTGGCGTCTAAATCGGATGTAACTTTTTCCGTCGCTGTCACTTAATTTAGCCCCTTGAAACGTATGCTTTTTTTAACATGAAATATATTCCGAAAATAGATATAAATAAGCGTGAAAGGTTCGAAAATGCGTGGGAAACTTTTGCCGATTTAATTGTTCCAGGTTCGAATCATCGCGGAAAGCTTTTGCAATTGCGCGTGGGAAAACGCGATGAAACGCGAGAAGAAACCGAAAAGCGCATTTGGTTGCTGGATAAGACCGAGCACGGATTGAAGCAGCAATTTCTTTCTTATATTCCCGACGGTTTCTTTCGCGTCTACGGCTGCGAAATATCTGCTGTGGACAACGAAAATAAGAAAACGCAAATCAGCTGCGAGCTATTCAATACGCGATTGTCTGGCTTTCAACCATTTTGGGGTGAAGACCGAATTGAGGTTTTAGGAAAAACTTATATCGGTCTCGAATTTGAGGCCAACATTGACGTCATCCAAGCAGAATGGCCCAGCCACGACTTTCGACAAGAACTCGGGGATCGCCCAGGGGACAGGTCGTCTCGATCTGCTCCAGACGATGTTCGCAAAGAAAGTCCTTCGTCGATGGAAGGCGAGAGTCGTCTGCCGACAAATGTAGCTGAAACAAATCGTACTGGTCGCCCGTCAAAAGGCGACATGATTTCGTCGGCCATTTCTCACTTCGCGACTGCAAAAACTAACTGGTGGACTGCCATCCCCAAAGAAGATCGGCGCAAACAATACTATGCACGAATAAAGGAAGCCCACGATCTCGATCCAACTCGATCAGACGGATTCTCAGTGAAGACTATCGAGAAATACGAAACAAAATATCGAAAAGAAACGAAGATCTAGCGCTCCTATTTATCCTACAAACCGGCTATCGAAATATAGTTTTTATAGGCTTTGTACAGAGAATAAATAGGACGCCAATCCTGTTGCATCGGTCCGTCATGAGGCGGGCCTGCATGACAGGAGACTTCTTTTGGCCCGCCAACGCGACCACAAAGCAGAATACGCCCGCCGCATAGCGCGCGGCAAAGCACGTGGGCTGAGCCGGTCCCAGGCACGCGGCCACGCCAAAGCGTCCGAGACGCAACTCAAGCCAAAGCCAAGCGCAGTCAAATCAGACGCGCGCATAGAAGCCGCGATCCTGGCCATGAACAATGGTGAGAGCCTGACGCGTTCGGCCAAGGACGCGCGGGTCTCGCCTGAACGGCTGCGACGCTTCATCGTCTCGCAGGATATGGGCATAAAGCAGGGTCGCCGGTGGGCGCTTGCTGATAGCCGCCCGCGCCGCGTCCCGATCATCAAGGACACAAACATAAGTGCGATCACTGTTCCCGGCTTCGATGATGCGAGCCGCGTCGGCAAATATCACAACCGAATTGGCCAGTTCGTGCGCACGCAGGACCTGTCAGTCCTTGAGCCATTTGTCGGCGAAGGTGTCACCGACATTTCCGGCAAGTTCCATCCCTTCGAAACCGATCCCAACGCGCTGCTTCGCTACGCGATGAAGGACGAACCCGAATTCCACGAAAT
>NZ_JBDNHC010000025.1:0-6187 GCF_041689005.1 Sneathiella sp. | reverse complement strand
GCCGCTGATATGGGGCGTCATTCCGGTCGGGCTACGCCCTCCCTGCATGACACCCCATATCGGAATAATGAGGAAACAACCGGCAGACGATCCACTTATCTTTTGCCAATCACTGTGCAGACAAACCGAGCCACCTCTCATATTCAGACGATCCTTCAATAAGCGGAGAAATTTCATGCGCATCCTCACTCCCATCATGATCACTGCCCTTCTTGCCACTGGCGGCTGTGCCGCTACCGGCACCGATATGGGAGGCAAAGTCTCCGCGGATGACCAATATGTTATCAAGACCATCGGCGAACCAAAAAGCTGCGTCATGCGCTCGCACATCCGCTCCACTGATGTGATCGACGACCAGACGATCGATTTCAAAATGATCAATGGTGATATCTACCGCAACAATCTGCCGAGCAAATGCAGCGGGCTCAACTTTGAAGAAGCCTTTTCCTATAAAACGTCGACCAACCGACTGTGCAACGTCGATATCATCCACGTGCTGACCCAGACCGGCGGCCAGCTCGACACCCGCGGTGCCTGCGGCCTCGGCAAATTCCAGCAGATCGAGAAGATTCGCAAGGATGACAGCGAAGAATAAGGCCCGGGGCGGAGCTGTTTTCCGGGCGTCGAATAATCTATTGGCAAAGCGGCAAATCCGCTGCTAAACGCGCACCCGGCGGAACACCGTCTCAGCACCCGTAGCTCAGCTGGATAGAGCGCTGCCCTCCGAAGGCTTACTTTGGCATTAGGGGTCAGTAATTTTACTAAGGGTGGTAGGGAATACGCCAAGTAAATCAGAGGTTTGCATAGGATAGGCTTTCGTTGGCTTTGTATGCAGAACTACCTTTCGAACGCTGTGACACAATCGTGACACACGGAGTTCGAACATGGCTACAATCACCAAAAGAAGAGGCAATTGGTTCGCTCAAGTGCGGCGTAAGGGGCATGAGCCGCTCTACCAGACCTTCAAGGCTAAAGCCGATGCTCAGGCATGGGCGAGGGAGCAGGAGGCAATCATCGACAAAGGCGGAATTGCTACATCAACCAGCATCCTCAGGAATACAACCCTCGGAGAATTAGTTGATCGATACGTGAGGGTCGTTACCCCTCAAAAGAGAGGCGCGTCGGCTGAGCGATACCGTCTCAACAAAATGCGCCAATCTAACGTCTGCCTCACGACACTAAGCGACTTATCGACCTCCAAACTAGCGTCCTACCGAGACTACAGGCTAACTGAGGTGACACCAGCGACGGTAAAGAGAGAGATTTCCCTCATCCATCGCATTCTTGAAGTGGCACGGCTGGATTGGGGCATTCCCATCCAACGGAACCCAGCCGCTGACGTGCGCGTGAAGAAGGCTGATAGGGCAAGAGACAGGCGGCTCTGCCCGCGCTCTGGCCAGTACGGTTTTGTGATTATCAGCGTCCTGTCAGATTGTAGTACGATATTGCAATTTCCAACACACAGCGAAACTGCTCCAACAGGGCTGGAGACGGTAGGTTATCAACATTACTTTTCAGAGCTGTCTATGTGGTCTCATGGCGGTCTCTTGAAGCGATGGATGGGCTTAACCCGTGACACAACCGTGACACAATCGTGACACACAGAACACCTCTTGCTCCTTAATTCGTTATGTTCTAGTGGGAAACTTCAGCGGTCGAAAGTCGCTGATTTCGGCGGAACACCGTCTCAGCACCCGTAGCTCAGCTGGATAGAGCGCTGCCCTCCGAAGGCAGAGGTCACAGATTCGAATTCTGTCGGGTGCACCATTATTTCAATGACTTAGCTATCGACAGCCCGATGCGTATGGAATGAGTATGGAAAATAGGGGGCTGAATCGCTTGCAAATTTGATCGTCCTATCTAGCTAAGGCGGCTGAGTAAGTTTCTGGCTATCGAAGCAATTGAGCTAGGTTCGGTTTTAGCAGGGGTCGATTTTTTACCAAATTCGATTGTTGGCGCTTCTTCGTCAGTTAATTGAACTTCCAATACTACGCCCATTGGCGACCCCTCGATCCCAAGGATGCGGGCGTCACAACCTTTTTTTTGATTGTTTATTGCATCCTTTAGCCAATGATCGTTCGCAATATAACCGATTGTTTCGCCGTGCGAATTGTCAACTCGCACCGCCAAACCGGAATTGGAGTAAGGGTTGTTCAATTCCCTAAATATCCCGACGGAATCTCCTTCACGCGCTCGACCAATTGCTCTTTGATAATTACTTTCGCCTACAATACCGACCGGATATATTTCCCCCATTTCAGTCACCTCTAACAGCCATTTATTTACGATAACTACGACAGCTCCCGAGCAGTAGTCAATTGTCCCTCGCGCGCGCGAGCGAGAAACTGTGTTAGCACTATCGCTGCACTATCCACCCGGTGTCCGGTTTTAATAGCTCCAGAGATTGCAACGCCCCCCCGAAGTCTCAACTGTGAATGCGAGGAATTTGCACTGGCTACGCTTTCCGGATTGGCGGCTGGAGAGTTTTGAATCCCGCCCCATAACATAAGCGTATTGTCCGTTTGATCGTGGTTTTTCGCCTACTTGTCGCCGCGTATTATTTATTATACATGTTTGCCCATGAGATATATTCCCTTGGCCTTTACGCTACTTGCTGGATGCGCTTCCGTCGGTGATCTTCAATCGTCCGAGCCTGATAGGTCTGGTCAATCAACCAAGCCAATCGATGAAGTGTCTAGGTGCATCGCGTATAAGTCAGCAGCCGCACCGATCACTAACGAGGCAGGCCATCCTGTATTCATCATGACGAACGGCTATGGCGCGCCGCTTGCTACCATCACCCTGATTGGTAATGATGCTGGCACCAAGATAGAGGTCAGGCAGGCTAACGGTATTGTTCAAACCGGCTTCTGGCGGGATTGCATCTAGCATTCTTTCTTTTCGCCCTCGCCATCCCAAGTCGCCGGATATATAAACTCGCGGGTTTGGTCGCCTAGCGCAATAGCATTTAACCGAGCCGCCGCGAACTTCATTTCGGCAGAATAAGCCCCGTGCTTCCAAGCATTGCGATTGCCCGTTGGAGCACCAGGATTAGTCCCGCCGTGCATCCTGCACCGCCTTCGCCCCTTCACTGCTGGAGATTGGCACGCCTTCCCCGTGCGGGTCTGCGCCAAGCATCGCGGAGCTTTCGCCAGCCGTTCGGGTTGCATGGGATTGTTTGTTTGATTTGGCATTTTTCGACCCCTCTGAGTGCGTATGGAAGTGCTCGGCCACCACAGCTTGCCCCCCTTCATTAACGTGAACATGGCGAACGGTTTGCTCGCGCGGCTGGTGTAATTTTGTCAGCGCCTCAACTGTCGTTCTGCAATTCGATTGCGCTCTAAGTGCCATTCGCAAATAACGCTCAACAGCATCGGGATAATGGCCTAAATTGCTTACTGCCCGCCCGGTCAATTCGGTAAATAGCGTATCTAATGTAATGGCCTGAGAAGCGAGCAACCGGCTGGCCATATTCATGTCACCTGCTTGGGCTTCCAACAAGATAGATTGCAACGCTTCTGTACTCGCCATAATTGTCGGTTTTCGATTGTCGACAAATGTGTTGCCAACAATACAAGTCGCCAGATTGGCGTGCCTTCCGACAGGATCGAATGAAGCTCTCGCGACCGATGTCCCTTCGACCTCACCCGGCTTAGTTTTGATTTGCAGCACGTTCGCCGCCTTCGGCTTTCCGTCCTTACATTTTTGTTCACTCATTCCGTCGCTCCATTTCTGCGCGCCTTTGCGCTAATGTTTTGTGAGGTTCCGCACCGCTTTCCAATTATGCGCCCGCCCGGCTCATGCCGCCGGTCAATTCCATTGGTATCGAGCACGCTTTGTGACGCTCCCTTGCAGATATATCCAAACGCCGCTCGCAGATTGACCGCGTGCAATTCAGGATTGCCGACTTCCAATCCCAGCCGCCCGCCGATAGGCCTGCTACAGATAACCCGCGCCCGATAGGCATTCCCCGTTATGCGCCGCAACCAGCCCATTTGAAGCGCACTCAGGCGTTTAACGTGCTCGGCAGGCACATGGGCAAGCAAATGGCAGTGTCCGCCTTTATTGTCGCCATTCTCATGCACCCAAAGCCATGTTGTCCGACTGCCATGCCTCGACATCGCTTTGGTCATCAAATCCGTGAAGCGCCCGGTTGCCGACGCCATTGCCTCTAATGGCAATCCAGCCGCTTGCCAGTGCATTGTAATCATCCGGGTGAACGGTAGGCCAATTGCAGCCGCATGGCTCTCAGCAGCCTTTAGACTGACGATTTGTGCCGCTGTCAGTGCATGACTTACTCGGTCGGAACGATTGCGCGCACCGCCTCTGCCGGTGCTGCGAGTGGAATTGGCTGCCACACCTAGTCTTAAGTAACTAATTGCATGAGCCGTGCCAGTTTCCGGCAATGGCATTTTTCCGGCAGTTTCGAGCGTTGACGTGGGCATTGGAACTTCACCGAAAACGCTGCTCCGGTGAAGTTTCAAAGCATCGCCATGCCGATTTTGATCTAGCATGACGCTAGACATCAGACTGCCACCCAAACGATGGCCAGCTTGCCGGTGCTATTCGCCCTGCGCTGTCCGCTGTCCCGGATAAGTCCTTTGCGCTTCAACTCGCTAGTTCGCGGCTGGATCGACCAACGATCCATTCCCAGCCGTGCGGCCAGCTCGTCGGCAGTAAGGCCCAACCAGCCTGCTTCACGGATTGCATTGCGCGCCATGCGCTGAAGCCTCCCTAATTTAGGGGCAAGTGCAATGGCGGCAGCAATGGATGTATCGATTCCGCGATGGCCGGGTTCATTGGGATAGGTCATACCGGCTCTCCCTCGGCTAACGACGGCAACCCGGCTTTATCCAGCAGCTTTGCCAACCATTCACACTGAGATTGACTTAGCGAAGTCGAATCGACTGCAATTTGTCCAAGAAACTGCCCTGCTTTGCGGGTCAATCGGTAGTCGCAATTAAGCAACGCCAAAGCCGCCGCGCGGTGATTTAAGAAGGGGCCTTCAATCATTTTGCGCCTCCCCAAAGCAAAGCCGCGCAATATCCCGCGCCATCGAAGGAGACAGGCAGAAACGGAAAGCAAGCATTTGCTCCCGCGCTTCCGATGCGGTAAGGAAAGATTGCGACGGCCCACCAAAGCAATCGCGCGAAGCCCGGGGTGCCAGCCCCGGGTTTTGCATTTGTGCAGTCATCACTCATGCTCCCGCTCGATACTGCGGAAGGTTCGCGAGATATTCTTGCAAATCAGCGACCGGGATCAGGGTGCGTCTGCCCGCCTTAACAGCGCGAAGGTCGCCACGCTTCAATGCTTCATAGAGACAGGAACGCGATATGCCGGAAGCGCGAACAGCTTCCGGGATTTGGAGTGTAATTGGAAAGTTCATTTTCTATTTTCCCACAAGGTACCGGCAGGATTGCTCGGACGTTGTGGGAAGGATTTGCCACAGTCTGCAGCTTTTTCTTGGGGTGAAAAGTTGTCCTTTATCGCGTGAATCGCCAAATCTGACTTTTCGGAACAATTTGATGCCTCTGCATTGTACCCGCCCATTCCTCGGCTTGCTTTAAAGCTGGCTCAACCCAGACTGGGTCAAATACAATTTCTTCAAGTTCGATCGGCTTTTCGCTGCTCTTTCGTTCCTCGCTGATGGCCTTTGATAGTCTATTCCACTCGCTAATCGCAGCGGATTGCTCATCGCCGTTCGCTATTGCCCGTTCACAGTCCGGCGTAATCACCTGCCACTCATCCTGCAGCTCGGTGAGCCTTTTCGAAGGTATCTGCCGGTGGGTGTGAGCATTCGCTATCTCATTGCCTGCAGCCAGCGCCATATGCAAAACAGGACGGCGTTTATTCCAAATGCTCTTTCTGATGTTGGTCGCATCTTCTTCGTTGGCCAATGTTTCCACGAGTGTTCCGCTTTCTATCATTTCCGCATTCTTGCGATTCCAATAATTCGCAGCAAGTGATCTGGTAGTGATGCCGTTAAATCCGCCGAACCAAGGATGCAGATCCGCTGCCTCACCTAGGATTTTATATTGAAGCCAAACTCCTGCTCTAACCCATCTTATTCACGAGCCTAATTTTTGCAACGGCTGAGGCTCATATCCGTATTTTTCGATAGCATATGGCGCGGTGGTTGGTGGCGTCTGTTTCATCGCGTTTGGCTTGCCTGATCGGATGCCGATGC
>NZ_JBDNHC010000024.1:0-17471 GCF_041689005.1 Sneathiella sp. | reverse complement strand
TTGTGATGCTCCGGCATCAGGGAATTCACCCGGTCGTTGAAGATGATATAAGGCTCACCGGTCTCAACGCGGGCGGTCAGGATGCGGATCCAGAGGCTGCGGGCATTGACGGTGCGGACAACGGCGTGATCATGCGGGCTTGTCAGCGCCCAGTCAGCGTCGTCTTCAACCGCGCGCATAAAGGCATCGGAGACGAGAATGCCATGATGCAGGTTCGGCGTCTTGCGATTGGGATCGCCCCCGGTCGGGCGGCGGATTTCGATAAACTCCTCGATCTCCGGATGCCAGATCGGCAAATATACGGCCGCCGAGCCCCGACGCAAACTCCCCTGGCTGATGGCCAGTGTCAGGCTGTCCATGACACGGATAAAAGGAACGACGCCAGAGGTCTTGCCAACCGCGCCGACCCCCTCGCCGATGGAGCGAAGGTTGCCCCAATAGCTGCCGATCCCGCCGCCCTTGGAGGCGAGCCAGACATTTTCGGTCCATAGATTAACGATGCCTTTCAGGCTGTCGTTGGATTCGTTGAGGAAACAGGAAATCGGCAGGCCACGCGTAGATCCGCCATTACTCAACACCGGGGTTGAGGGCATGAACCAGAGCTTGCTGATATATTCATAGATACGCTGTGCATGGGAATCGCCTTCGCCATAGGCGCTGGCGACCCGGCCGAACAGGTCCTGGAAGCTTTCCTCAGGCAAAAGGTAGCGATCCTTCAGCACGGCTTTACCGAATTCGGTCAGATACTTGTCGCGACTATGGTCAATCTGGACCCGCGCGCCATCCTTTACCTGCACGATATCTGTCAGCATATCGACCGTATTCAGCATCTTAATCTTTTCCTTTTTCGTTCTCTCATTAGCCGGAATCATCTGATACGTGCCAAAGAAATAAAATTACGTCCACTTTGCCATTTATTTGCAATAATTATACGGTATTTTCGCAAGAATATTCCGTGTAACTCCAAAAACCAACGGTATCTCAGGTCACCCCTTGTATGTCAAACACCTTTTGACAGCAAAAAGCCACTATATCTTGTAATAGCCTATAACAGGCGGCAACAAATTGTCCATAATTTTTATAAATACTTTTGTGCGAATCGAGAGATTGAAATTCCGGCCCGATTTCGCGGGGTTCACGGCTGGATATTCTCGAATAAAACCCTACCCTGTTCTCGCCTTCGGGGAAACCCGGTTTTATCAAATGCGGTAAAAAAAATGATTGGGAAGAGGTAAAAAAATCAGGATAAAAAAAGCGCCGAAATAAATTTCAGCGCTTCGATGCAGTCATCCAAAATGGATGAATAATCCGGCTCAAGTCATTGTCTAATGAGCGAGATTTTCCTCCGACGATAACATTGATATCTTTTCCTTTAACCTGAGTTTTTCACGCTTGAGTTTACTTATATGCACATGATCCGCTGACGGGCTGGCCATTTCATTCTGGATTTTTTCTTCAATCCGGTGGTGCTTTTCGGTCAGCTGTGTAACATGATCTGCTGTGCTCATCGTGTTTCTCCTTTGTTTAAAACGACAGGACGTTGGATGCCAACGGTGGACAAGTCCATATTACAGATTTATGAAGCCGATGAATATGAATCAATGCCTGCAAGGGTCTATTTTTTGAAAGCTTGAGGACGGATGACTGAAAAGCAGCGGCTTGTCATTGGCATTAGCGGGGCCTCAGGCGCCTGCTATGGCCTGCGCCTACTGGAGGCCTGCAAAAGCCTCGACCTCGAAACACATCTGGTTATCAGCAAAGCCGGCGAAGTCACGATTTCCCAAGAAACCAGCGCCACCCTGTCAAATGTTAAGGCGCTTGCGGATCACTATCATAAAGCGGCTGATATCGGGGCCGCCATTGCCTCGGGCTCGTTCCAGACAATTGGCATGGTGATCGTCCCCTGCTCTATTCGCTCGATGTCGGAAATCGCAACCGGTGTTACCAGCAGTCTGCTGACCCGGGCCGCAGATGTTACCTTAAAGGAACGGCGTAAGCTGATACTGGCAATACGGGAAACACCGCTACATACCGGCCATCTTCGCTCTCTCACCCAGCTTTCCGAGATGGGCGCAATCATCGTCCCGCCGGTGCCCGCCTTCTACACCAAGCCACAAAGCATAGACGATCTCGTCACCCAGTTCACCGGCCATCTGCTCCGCCTGATGGGTATCGAGAATGACCTCGCGCGGGAATGGTCGGGACTGAAGAACGGGGCATAACCGAGCCTGCTTTATTTCCCGAGTTTTTTGACCACGCCGTAATAGACCGTTTCACAGTTCGTGACCATATCTTCCCGCCGCGCCACCGGATAGCTCGTATCTGCAGCACGCTTGTCCACGCAACTCTTCCGGCATATATCAACGGACCTGCTGGTCGCCCGGGGTAGCTTGGTGCTATATTTCGATTGGCAATAGGCCGCCTTGTCCTTCATCAGCGCAATGCGCATTTCCAGCGACATACTATCTTCCGCGTGCGTCGGTGGCACAAACGCGGCACTGACGCGCTGATACTCAGTATTGCATTTCTCCGTCAGCCCTGCATCGGTCTTGGCCTTTATGGCGGCAACGCAGACCGCTGCACAGGCTTCATCCCTTTTGATCATACAAAACCTGCCCTGCTGCACCAGTTGGGCGTCAAGTGCCTCCGCCGCCCCGACCGGACCGGCAGGGACTGCCATCACAGCCATAAAGATCCCCAACACCAATACCCCTGCGCTCTTTCCAATCAGGTTCATCTTCACTCCATTTCACATTACAGGTAAGGTTTAAAAAGGTCAGTATAGCGGGCTCTTGCCCCTGGAAAGGCCGCTTGCCATATGACATGTGCATCATAGACGTCGTCTTCGTCGATCTCGCCGCAGACAAGTATCATATAGGACTGCAGATTATCCGCAGCCTCAACACCCCGATCCTGAAGGTCGAAGGACCCGGTTGCCGGTCGCCACAGGATCTCCGTCAAGATCTGGATTTCCATATGTTCGGAGAATAGCTCATTTTCGGCAATAACCCGGCCAAGCTCGGCCCCGAGCCGGGCATCTGCTGGTGCGATTGACCCTTTCAGGTAGCGGCGTATATGTCGGAGCGGCGCCACGACCTCTGCCTGCCAAACCTGCCCGGCCTCGATACCGGCGACAAGCTCGCCCCGGTCAAGCCGCCCGCGACCACTCGCCGCCGCCCAGACACAGAACAGCAGCAGATTGACATCGAGCCCACGCCGATCCTGAAGCCGGAGGCAAGCCGCCGCCACGTCCCGGTCGCTGTAGATTTTAACTGCGAAATCCCATAACTGGCTCGGTGGGAAAACGGCAGCGGAATAGTTTGCCAAACAGATGGCCCCCTTAACTTAGGTCTCTCGAACGCCGGATCAGGCGGGTCTCCATCTCGCCAAGATACCCGCCCGGAACCGGCGGAGGCAACATTAAGTTATTTCGTACCCTTTATTTTGTCATATGCGCGATTTCCAACGGTTGCCGCACATTGCTCCGGCCTGCCTGTCGGGTCCTGATTTCCCGTGTCAGCAGTGTCTGCACCAACGCTGCGGAAATCTGCTAGCTTGTGTGAACAAAATGAGAATATGAGGGGTCAGCTTTCTGAGCCCCTTTGTTGAACCGGTCCTATGATTTCTGAACAAAAAGTGCTAAAATGCCAGCACCAAGAGAGGCTGCCCCGCAGGCGGGAAGCATCTCTGTCACTTCACAAAAAAATCAGTTTGGGGTATCTTTGACCATGGCGGAGATTGACGATCAGGAAATGCTCAAAATGAGACTGGAATATCTGAAAACCGAGCATGGAGATCTCGATCGGGCAATCGACGCATTGATCGAATCGGGCAATTACAACACTCTTCAACTGCAACGGCTTAAGAAGCGAAAGCTTGTCCTGAAAGACCAGATATTTGCCACCAAGAACTCGTTGCTCCCGGATATTATCGCCTGAAAATTCAGTCAGCGCATGAGTTAATTGGGGTTTTTCTTCTTCAG
This sequence comes from Sneathiella sp., assembly GCF_041689005.1. GTDB lineage: Bacteria > Pseudomonadota > Alphaproteobacteria > Sneathiellales > Sneathiellaceae > Sneathiella. The sequence goes on along the minus strand of NZ_JBDNHC010000024.1, from coordinate 13,489 downwards.
ATACATGGCAACATCTGCCGAACTCAGCGCTTTTTCCGCGTCGCTGTCACCGAGAATGGCAACAACACCCGAAGACAGGCTGGCGGCTATTTCAGCGCCTTTCCAGACGATGGGTTGCGCGGCAAATAAACGCGGCAATCTGTCAATCAGGTTACGGGCCTTTTCCGGTGTGGTGCGGGACAGGATCATCCCAAACTCATCCCCGCCAAGACGCCCGACAATATCGGTATCCCTTACGCAGTCCTGCAACCGCTGCGCGACCTGTGACAGAACATAGTCCCCGGCCTCGTGACCGAACATATCATTGATTGATTTGAAATCGTTTAGATCGATATAGACAAGGCTGGCATCGATCTTATACCGGGCAACGACTGCCTGCACCCGGGATAATTCACGAACAAATGCCCGCCGGTTATATATGGGCAGTAACGGGTCCTGATCGGCAAGTTGCTCAACGTCAGAGAGACGCTGAGACATATGTTTCAGGGAATTACGCAGGCTTTCCACTTCTCCCATCAGGGCAAGTATGGCGTGTCGGACATGAGGGGTGAGTTCTGCTTCCGGGATACCTAAAATAGAGGTGTTGTCACCGATATCCCGCATTGAAACGATGATTTCCTCATCACCGGATTTACGGAATTTTCTGGAGCCTCTTGTCTGACCCGCCGCCTTCGCGGGTGTGACTGAACCGATTTTCACTGGGAGCCCCCTCCTACTACAAAGTACACTACTAACTGCAAGCTTAAGGTATTCGTTGAAAAAAGACAATCATTCAACAATAAAACCGGTTTTTTATAATATTCTTTCGCATTTTTACAATATTCTCTTCAAGATATCCCGGAAGGCTTCCCTTGCGTCTTTAAAAAGCTTGCCTATAATCCCCTCCTTCAATGAAGCTGTTACATAAAATCAGGAATATGAGATGAGTAGTCAGACCGCCGATATCGGCATTATCATGGGAAGCCAGTCCGATTGGGAAACCATGAAAAATGCTGCGGATACGCTCGATGCTCTCGGGATTCCGATCGAAACGAAAATCGTTTCGGCGCACCGAACGCCTGACCGGCTATATGAATACGCTTCCCATGCCAAAGATAGAGGCATCAAGGTTATTATCGCCGGGGCGGGCGGCGCCGCCCATCTGCCGGGCATGACCGCAGCCCTGACAACGCTGCCGGTTCTTGGCGTTCCCATCGAAAGCAAAACCCTGAAAGGGCTCGACAGCCTGCTGTCGATTGTTCAGATGCCGGGGGGTGTCCCGGTTGGCACACTTGCCATCGGAAGCGCCGGGGCAATCAACGCCGCGCTTCTGGCGGCGCAAATTCTGGCGCTCTCGAACGAGACCTATGCGAAGGCGATCACGCTCTGGCGCGAACAGCAGCGCGATGCCGTCGCCCAAGACCCCCAATCCTGACAGTTACAAGGTATCCATTCATGACGACAATTGCACCCGGCGGACGGATTGGCATTCTTGGCGATGGCCAGCTTGGCCGCATGATGGCCATGGCTGCCGCTGAAATGGGCTATTTCGTGCATGTTTTCGGTCCTGGAAAAGACAGCCCGGCGGCGCAGGTAAGCCATCGTTCAACTGTTGCAGACTACACTGATAAAGCCGCCCTTGATGCCTTCGCCCGCTCCGTTGACGTGATCACACTGGAATTCGAGAATATCCCGACCGAGACCCTCACCTATTTAAGTGAACGCGTACCCGTTCGCCCGAACGCCAGAGTTCTGGAAATCACCCAGGACAGATATTTTGAGAAAATCTTTATCAGCAATCTCGGGATTGGGACCGCCAATTTTGCCAATGTGGAAAACATTGACGAACTGGTGCAGGCGATTAGCCATATCGGTACTCCGTCGATCCTGAAAACACGGCGGCTCGGTTATGACGGCAAAGGGCAGGCGCGTATTGATCAGGCCAGTGCGATCGATCCAATCTGGGAGGAAATGCAGGGCGCCCCTTCCATTCTGGAGGAATTCGTCAAATTCCGGATGGAGATTTCCGTTATTGTTGCCCGCGGGGTCGATGGCGAAACTGCCTGCTACTGCCCCGTCGAGAACCGTCATAAAAACCACATTCTCGCGACCACTCTCGCGCCTGCGGATATTTCAAAACGGCTCTCCAGCCGGGCAGAGGAAATTGCCGTGGAGATTGCGACAAAAATTGATCTTATCGGGTTGCTTGCCGTGGAAATGTTCGTCACCGAGGACGATACCATTTTGGTCAATGAGCTTGCCCCGCGTCCCCATAATTCCGGTCACTGGACCATCGAGGCCTGCGCCGCCAACCAGTTCCGGCAGATCATCCGCGCGGTCTGTGGATTGCCCCTTGCCTCCCCCGTCCGTCACGCTAACGCGGTCATGACAAATCTCCTCGGGAACGATATTGCCGATTGGCCGAAAATCCTTCAGGATCCTGACAATAGCCTTCATCTTTATGGCAAGGGTGAGCCACGGGATGGCCGAAAAATGGGGCATGTAACAAAACTCTTGCCCCTCAATAAAAAGCCGTAAGGCTGTTTTCAGTCATCCCTTCGGAGAGCGGCGTTAGTGTTTTCCGCCCAAAATCCCAGTGATCACGGAATAATCGACCGCGAGCCCATACTGCGGATCATCGTTGGAATCCACCATCAGCTGCCCTGCCCTGTTCAGGAGACGGTGGCAATCCCGCGACAGGTGCCGCAGTTGCAAGGCCTTACCGGCGGTTTCGTATTTGGAAGCAAGGACCTCAATCGCCTGCAACGCTGACTGATCGACCACGCGACTGTTCATAAAGTCAACGATAACCAGGTCCGGATCGGTCTTATGGTCGAAAAGCTCGGCGAAGCCATCGGTCGAGCCAAAGAATAGCGGCCCCTCGATTTTATAGACTTTAGCCCCATCCGGGTTTGTCTCGATATGGGCATGGATACGGCGGGCATTGTTCCAGGCGTAGGTAAGCGCCGAGACGATAACACCGACCACAACCGCCACTGCAAGGTCACTTAACACCGTCACCGCTGTGACCAGTATGATGACGAGCGTATCGGACAGTGGGATCAAGCGCATGATACGCAGGCTCTGCCAGGCAAAGGTACCGATCACCACCATGAACATGACGCCAACTAGCGCGGCCAGTGGTATCTGCTCGATCAAGCCGGAAGCAAACATGATGAATATGAGGAGAAACAGAGCCGAGGAAATGCCGGACAGTCGGGTTCTCCCGCCGGATTTCATGTTAATCATCGATTGCCCGATCATGGCGCAGCCGCCCATACCCCCGAAGAAGCCGGTAACTGTATTGGCTGTGCCTTGCGCGATACATTCGCGCGACGCACCGCCGGTCTGCTCGGTAATCTCGCCGACCAGATTGAGCGTGAGCAGGCTTTCGATCAGGCCGATGGCGGCAAGGATCAGTGCGAAGGGAAAAATAATCTCAAGGGTCTCAAGATTGAGCGGAACCATGGGCAGATGAAATTCGGGCAGGCCGCCCTTGATTGAGGCAAGATCACCAACCCGCGGCACGTCGATGCCAAAGGCAATGACAATACCGGCAACAATGGCAATTCCGGCAAGTGGGGCCGGAATGATGGTCGTAATCTTCGGTACCAGCCAGATGATCGCCATGGTCGCAGCGACGAGGCCCAGCATATTGATCAGCGGCCAGCCGCTCATCCAGGCATGTGTTCCTTCGGGGCCCGCGACCTGAAACTGGGTGAGCTGCGCCATGAAGATGACGATGGCGAGACCATTGACGAAGCCGAGCATGACCGGGTGCGGCACGAGACGAATGAATTTTCCCAAGTGAAAGAGCCCCGCCAGAATCTGCATCACGCCCATCAAAACCACGGTCGCGAACAGATATTCGACCCCGTGGGTCATCACCAGCGCGACCATGACCACAGCCAGTGCCCCGGTTGCACCGGAAATCATTCCCGGGCGCCCACCAAATAGGGCGGTAATCAGACCAACAATAAACGCGGCATAGAGACCAACCAGAGGATGCACTCCGGCAACGAAGGCAAAGGCGACTGCCTCCGGCACCAGTGCGAGGGCAACAGTCAACCCTGAGAGGAGCTCCGTCTTGATACGTGCGGGCGTAAAGCGGATAGTCTGCGGATCTTTCCCGGAGGGAGAAGAAAAAAGGCCAGCAACGGCCGCAAGCGTCGGCTTGATCACGTGATATCATTCCGTATTTTGGGAGAGTTAAAATTTGCGGGACCCTATCCCATTCACCCCGTAAAGGAAAGTATTATATTGCAGTGCAGTATAATCCAGTTGGCGCCGTTCGCGTCCCTACTTCGGCAAGCCCGCAGCAACAAGGTCACGGCGCAGCTTGTGACGGATGGCCGGGTTGCGCCAGCTTTCCTTCTTGAAGAATTCGGCCGCGGTCAGCTCGGAGTTGACCGCTAGCGCTTTCAGCATAACGGCCTCCGCCTCCGCTTGCCGGCCAAGCGCAATCAACGCGGCGCAGTGATAAAGGTGGCTGCGAGAGGTTTGTGCAGGCAGTTCATTCAGGGCATGGATTGTCTGTTCATAACGCTCCGCACTGAAATGGGCAATGCCTCTCTCCTCGATACACCAGACCGGCAGGAGCGGGTCCAGGTCCTCCGCCTTTTCCAGCAGTTCCAGCGCCTTGTCCGGCTGACCGTCGAAACTGTAGAAGGCGGCGGAGCGCGCAAGGATATAGGCATCAGACGGGCTCAGGAACATTGCCCTTTCATGGTGATATTTGGCCGCCTCGAAATTCCCTTCGAGCATCATGACCGAGCCCATGATCCGTTGCGCCTCCGGGTTATTGGGATCCAGTTCAAGGGCGCGTTCGATATAAAACCGTTCCTTCTGCACATCGAATTCCGGCAGCCACGACGAGGCGCAAATCCGCCAAGCATAGGCGGGCCCATAAGTCGGGTCCTCTGTGATAGCCTTGTCGAACCAGCCGACGGCTTGCCGCGTATTATCGTAAGTGATGCCGCCGACCCGGTGCAAATCAAGGCCCCGCAACATGAAATCATAACCATTCATATTTTCGGGCGGCTTTCGCCGTGCAGTCTCGATCGCATCCGCCTCAACCCGGCCGAGGATAGTGGCCGCAATCCGTGTAGTCATTTCATCAAGCAAGTCGAAAAGGTCGTCAAACTGCCGGGTCATCCGGTCTGCCCAAACATTGAGACCCGTTGCACCATTAGTCAATTCAAGGGACAAACGGATTTTATTCCCCATCCGCCGAACCTGCCCTTCCAGCACATAAGACACCCCGAGTTCTCGTGCAACCTGCGCTGGGTCCCCCTTCTTGTCCAGCATGCTAAAACTGGCACTTCGGGAGGCGACATGCAGTTTCTTGAAACGAGCCAGCTCCAAGATGAGCTCCTCCGTCAGCCCATCCGCAAGATATCCCTGCCCCTCATCCCCACCCGCAGAGACGAACGGCAGGACGGCAACCGAATTGGGGTGAATGGGATGCTCCGGTGCCACGCTGAGGCTCGGTGCCGCCAGAAACAAATGGGCATCCATATGCCCCCGCAGGCGGTAAATCCGGATCGGGTCTGAAATATTCTTGAAGCGCTGCTCTCCCAATTCATCGAAGGAAAACGGGGAGTTGCGCTTGATCTGCTCGAACAGGGTTTGCGACAGATGGATGGCGTTTGGTTCCGCCTGCTGCTGGATACGGGCGGCCAGATTAACGCCATCGCCAAGAAGATCATCCCCTGACACCATGACATCGGCGAGATGCAGGCCAAAGCGCATTTTCATGCTTTCAGCAATTTCAGGGGCCAGTCCGGCCAAGCCTTCGCGAATATTCACTGCCGCTCGGACCGCATTGATCGGGCTCGGAAACTCGGCAAGGGCGGCATCCCCTGCGCGGTTGAAAATACGTCCCCCGCCACCGGTCACCGTCTCCGTTATAAGATTTTGGCAGATATCAAGATGGCCCGCGGTTTTTTCTTCCGCCTGTTCCATCATACGGCTATAGCCGACAACGTCGGCAACCATGATTGTGACAAGACGACGTTCCATATATCCACCTGGTAGCTCTTCGGCCAACCCAGCCTGAGTTCAGGATAATAATGTCATATTTTTGCGATAATGACCAGTGTCGCCGGAAGACGAAATTAAGGGATAAACAACTGTCCGCCCTTAGCGAGCGCGACACCAGAACTGGTACATGCCCCGAAAAAGCTCTGGTGATTCTGCCTCAACGGCCGCCCAGTTGGCCAAGTTCCGGCCCTCCCGGTCGGCCGGATATCGCGCATGATAATTCCTCATCGTCTGGTTATTCAGGAATTCAAAGCCGAGGAACTCCAGATTCAGGGAAACAAGTGCCCGCCCGACGCGCGATATGTCAAAGTGTTGTTCCTGCTGATGGAACAACAGGTCGCGACAACCGCTTAGACTGAAAAAATCAAGCTCTTCGGTCACCGTTGCCGCTGGATCCTCCCGGGGCAATTCCAGCAATTGACGGCGCAGGTGGCGAATATCATCAAGAGTAAGATCGGTAACCCCGGCCCCGATCCGGTCCCGCACCGTCACCACGTCCTGACGCGCGGCCTCACTATAGAGCGCGATCTTCATCAATCCTTTGCGGGCGAGATGGGGTAACAGGGCCTTCCAGCCAGCTTCGGGGTCTGCCATGTGATGCAGGACGCCGCAACACTCGATGAGGTCGAAGACCCCAAGGCTCTCCGGCAGGTCGAGAATATCGGCAGTAGCGAACGTAATATTGGTGATGTTTCGCACCTCAGCCTGCCGCGCGGCGTAGCCGAGAGAGGCGCGACTCAGGTCGATCGCCGTTACCACCGCCCCGTTTATGCGCACCGCTGTCCGCAGCGCATGACGTCCGGTGCCGGCCCCCGCAACCAGCACGCGCGGCGGCGATTGGGTGACCGCCAGCGTCAAATGCGGGAACAGGGATTTCACCAGCTTCGGTAAGGTCGTCTCGTTGCCGCTGCGCAAGCCGCGCCAGCGCGGATAGGGACTTTCCTCATACTGTGCCCTGACCGCCAGCGAAACCGCATTATCGCTTTTACTCAGGCTCAACTTTGGCAGACCCGCGGCGAGGGCCTTCTCTCGCAATTTCTGTGGTCCTGACCTGACCAGCAATTCGCGGGCCCAGGGGCACGCAAAAAGTTCCACCGGAAAACGGGTGAGCAACGCGTCTGCAACCTCCGGCGGCAACGGGGAAAAAAGAGCGGCATACAAACACTCCTCAAGCCCGCTTTGTTCCGTCACGACAGGAATGACCGCAGGAATTTCCAGTGCATATTCTGTGAGTTCCAGCTGCAGCGCAAGCAAGGCTACCGCTTCCGGCTCCATACCCGTATCGCGCCCGGCCAAAGCGGTCCGGCACACGTCAATCAGCATGCCAACTTCCCGCACCGGGAGGATAAGACCGGCAAAGGCTGCGGCCACAAACGGATCCTGCAGGGCAATCAGCAGCGTCTGCCGTCGGCTGGGGTCCTCAAGTTCTGCGGCAACCTTTTCTTCCGTCACGCCGGGCTTCAGCACCCGCTTGAATGCCACATTCCGCCTGAGCCGAGCAAGTACCGCGACGATCAGGCCATCGCAAAGAACGTCGTCACGGGACAGGCATCGCCTCATCGCCTCATCACCCGCCGCCCCAAGGTCAGCGTCTGCCGCCAGTTCAAGCTGATGCGCTACATCCTGCAGGCTTGCGCCGGAATAGTCCGCCAGTTCCGCTGCCCGTATTATCTCCCTGACGGCCTCTCGATGATGGCCGCGGTCGCCAGACAGTCGCGCAAGGGCCCGCCATGCGAGGCCATAGTCGGGGTTGCATTTAAGGGCCGCCTTAAGAGATTTTTCCGCTGCTTGCAGCTTGCCCTGGTTTTTAAGCAGTAGCGCCAGGTTATAATGCGCAGGCGCGATTTTATTGTTAATTTTTAAAATCTGCCGATAATATAGTAGCAGCCTGTTCGGCAAGTCCCTGCCGCTGCAGCTTCGTCGCCCGTGCCAGGTCCTGAGCTATATCAATAGGCATCGCATAATCTCTCCGTCCGCGCAGATTAAACGAAAGACGAGCCATTTGTCATCTGCTTCCTGTATAAAAAACAGTCATAAATGCTGCGTCGCAATAGAAATTGGCTATATTTTAGGCGAAAAGCTATCAGCAAACTCATACAAATAACATAAGCCATTGTTCTGTATATATTTTATGAATTGGCACGCCCTTTGCTGTGCTGCAATGTACATTCAGTAAAATTTAAGGAACACAGCGATGAAAATGTCCAAATATCTTGCAATTTCGGCGATTGCACTCGGTATCAGCACCGCCGCGCACGCTGACCCGCTTGTTGAGGAAGGTGCGATCCCTGGCGAATTTTCCGCCAATGTCGCTCTGGCAACTGATTACGTTTTCCGCGGCATTTCACAAACCGATAACGAAGCAGCCATTCAGGGCGGATTTGATTATTCGTATGATTTTGGGCCGGCCGGGGTTCATGCCGGCATCTGGGGATCAAACGTGAAGTTCACCGATGCAACAATTGAGATTGATTATACGGTTGGCGTCGGCGGCTCGGTTGACAACTTCAGCTGGGATGTGTCGGGAATTTACTACACCTACCCCGGGGCTTCCAGCAGCCTCAACTATGACTTTTTCGAAATTGCGCCGTCGCTTGGCTATGATTTCGGATTTATGTCTTTGGGGGCCGGCGTCAATTACTCACCCGAATATTTCGGTGACAGCGGGGATGCCACCTATACCCATGCCAACATTGACATTCCGATCGGGAAATACTTCACCGTCAGCGGAAATGTCGGATATCAGACCATTGATGACAACGCGGCCTTCGGCACCGATGACTATACGGATTGGGGCGTCAGTGTTTCCACTGAAGTCGCTGGCTTCGGCCTCAGTGCGGGATGGACAGATACAGATCTTGACAAGAGCCAATGTGATTCCGCCTGCGGCGTCTTCTCGGTCGCACTATCGAAATCCTTCTAACGCCTTAGGCGTTTCTTTCTCCCGCAGGACTCAGGACAGGTCTCCCCTTCCTCACCTGCAACTTGGCCGTCCGTTGCATGCCATCGGGCGGCCTTTTTTACAATATTCTGATATTTAGGGAATTCGAGACAGAGGCGCCTTTACCGTGACGTCAGGTTCCGCCAGAACCGTTTCGGACTCGGGAGATGGCGGAAGTCGGGTTTTTCCTTGAGGCGTTCGCGGAATTTATATTTGGCGGTCTCGAACTGCATAACATTTTCAATCCGGCGGTCTAGGAAATCCCACGTTCTGGCATTGCCTTCTGATTTATCCTCAAGCCAATAGAGGAGCGTCGCCCCATAGACGGCGGACAAAGTCAGCCGCTTGCTGTACCAGTTGAAATCAGTGGAGTTGTCGCCGGTCGCCCACCACATTCGGCTGACTGTGCCAGCTGTAAGCTTGAGACCAAGAGCCGCATTCTGTGGGAGCGCGAGAATATTGACGGCAAGGCGCACAGCCTCCTTGTGGGCGGTGTAATTTTCAAGCCGGACGCGGATCGCGAGCGTAATACGGTCGCGGATTTTAAGGCTGAGCACATCGCGGTTCGCAAGCGTAGCCTCCATCTCGTCGTCGGCATTTTCAACGAACAGCCGGATCATATCCGTGGCGCCGTTTGGAAAGGCGAGATCAAAGACGGTAATATCTTCACCGATATCCTCCGCCGCCTTAATCATGGCTTTGTGCGACCACCCATCGAACAGGACATGCGGCAGCACAGCCTCCAATAACCGGGACTGCCTGCCAGGATCGCTTTGTGCATCGTGATTGTCAGTCATGTCACCCTCATATCCTCGTCTGCGGCCTCACGCAGGCCCGCAAGGAACGCCTGTACTTCCGATTCATACACCAAAAGACGCATATCTGTCATCCGTTCCGGATATAATATGCCGAGCAGATGGTCGCACTCATGCTGAACAACCCGGGCGTGAAAGCCACGTGCCTCAACATCTACCGCGCCCCCATCCATCCCGAGCCCGCGATAGCGAATATGTGTGTAGCGCGGAACCAGGCCGCGCAAACCGGGCACGGATAAACACCCTTCCCAGCCGAGGCTGACATCGTCGGACAGCGGCTCTATCACCGGGTTGATGAGAACGGTCGACGCGACGCCCCGGGCGTCCAGCCCATCCTCTGCCTGAACGCGGGCCTCGGGCACCTCAAAAATGACAACTGCCTGTGAGATGCCGATCTGCGGTGCGGCAAGGCCGACCCCGCCGACATCGTGAAGACTATCATACATATCAGCAACGAGCGCCGCAATTTCCGGTGAGCCGGGCGTCTCAACGGTATCTGCGATCTTCCGCAAAACCGGATTGCCCATTTTGAGAATATCCTTGACTGCCATATGTCCTTTCCTTTTCGCTCCTTCTATGTTAAATACTCTTTTCTTTAAGGATTTCACCTTAAAAAAAATAGTTTGCCTCTTCACAGGGGTGACAAGGCGTGTTAAACCGTCGCCGTTCTATGTTCACTTAACTCAAGAATTAGATTAGGAGCACTACCAGCTGTGCAAGTCTCTGTTCGTGATAACAATGTCGACCAAGCGCTCCGTGCGCTAAAAAAGAAAATGCAACGTGAAGGCATCTTTCGTGAATTGAAACTTCGCGGCGCTTACGAAAAGCCGTCCGAAAAGCGCGCCCGCCAGAAAGCGGAAGCCATTCGTCGTGCTCGCAAGCTTGCCCGTAAACGCGTTCAGCGCGAAGGCTAGACACCGCCGCCGGGCCTCCCCGTCCCGGTCATACGCGCTTGACACCTCAAATTTAGAAGCCGCTCCGGAGTCCGGATAGCGGCTTTTGGTGTTTTTGGATGTTTGCACCGGAAACTATACGACTTGCCTTCATCCAAGTCTGCTTTCGCATATATCCGGTCTGTGTCGCCAAAAATATCTGGCCCTGATGCGGAGCCAAGATTCTATTTTTCTGATTTATAAATATCAAATACTAAAAATAAAAAATTTGCTATCGGCTTTCAGGGCAAATCCATTCTACAACAATGGCTAATATTTATAAGTAATTCGTATTGGATTTTCTCGCTACCTCTAATCTAGTTTAAGTTTTGTTAGGACCTTGTTTCTATAATTTCGCATCATGCGATATAATTTAAAACCTAGCTGGACAAGCCAACTACCTGTACGCCTCGCCAGACACACGATTGTCGTGCCGCTCCTGGTGTGCCTAACCATGTTCGGGTTTATTTTCCTCGCATGGTGGATGATCCCGCCGAGCGATAACGAGAGCCTGAAGGCAGAAACCCGTAGCAACCTCGCCAATTTTTCTGCGCAACTCGAAGCCCATATTATGACGCGACTGGCAATTGGTGAACAATTAACCAACGAACTGGAAAATGGCCATATCAACAGCAAAGCCGCCTTTTTGTTGGAAGCAAAATCCACCTATGAGTTATTTTCTGATTTCCAGGCGATAAACTGGGTCGACCGGCATGGCATTATCCGCTGGGTTGTTCCTTTGAAAGGGAATGAGGAGGTGCAGGACCTCAATGTCAAGACGCTGGCCGCGCCAAGTTTTGCCCTCGCCGAAGCCGAGCGGACGGGACATCTGCAGATTACCACACCCATTACCCTGACACAGGGCGGCATCGGCTTTGTCGCCTATATTCCAGTTTTGAAAAAAGCAAAAATAACAGGATTTATTGATATTGTTTTTCGCACCGAGCCGCTGGTCAAGTCTGCCTTGCGCGACGGAATTCTGGGACGATATGATTTGAAGATTACAGACGGACCGGATTTACTCTATCAGACGACCGAAAATCCCACTGGGGCGGAAAAGGGATTCGACAAGGAAATAAGGGTCGCTAACAGGAGTTGGAAAATAATTGTCATGCCGACAGCGAGCACTATCAACGCCCATAGCTCGATCGTCGATGAATTGGTTCTCATCATTCTCCTGGTGCTTACTGCCGCTATTTCTGTTCTGATACATCTGGCGATGAAGCATCAACAGAAGCAATATGCGACAGACAAATTATTTCGCACGTTCATTGAGCACTCCCCTTCAGCTATCATCATAAAGGATGCCAAGGGACGTTATCTACACGCCAATACGCGCTGGCACGAGTGGTTCAATCCGCAGGGCCTCGACATTTCGGGAAAGTCTCTCGAAGATTTCTTTTCAGAGAAACACGCCCGCGAAATTGCGGCGCAGGAAGCCCTTGTCGTGTCACAAAAGGAACCTGTGGAAAAGGAGTATATGAGTTCTCTGTCCGAAGGGAAATTTTTCCCGTCCCTGCTTCAGAAATTCCCGATCATGAACGATTTCGGCGATGTCATTGCCATTGGGGGCGTTAACACGGATATTAGTGCCAACAAAAAGACCGAGGAGAACTTGCGGATCGCGCTTATCAAGGCGGAGGAGGCGAACCAGGCCAAATCAAAATTTCTCGCCACGATGAGCCATGAACTGCGAACACCGTTAAACGCCATTATCGGTTTTAGCGATATTCTCGCGAGCCAGTATTTTGGTCCGCTCGGCAATAAAAAATATAAGGAATATGCGAAAGATATCAATCATAGCGGGACCCACTTGCTGGCCTTGATCAATGAAGTTCTCGACATTTCGGCCATTGAACTCGGAAAACGGCAGCTGGTTCAACAACCGATAATTCTTTCCGCGGTACTCAACGATTGCATCAAGTCCGTAAAACATCGCGCCCGGCTTCAGGGTATTCTGGTGAAAATGGAAGCAGAAGCGGATTTGCCTATCATCCTTGCAGATGAAACCGCGTTCCGCCAAATCTTTCTCAACTTGCTGGCAAATTCTATAAAATTTTCCGGTACCGGCGACACCGTGACCCTGACGGTCTGTGCTCGACGGGAGGATGTCGCCATCACCGTTGCTGATACCGGCAAGGGCATCCGCCAAGAGCAATTGTCAACGATAACCCAACCTTTCGTCAAGGGTCACAGCGATTCCCACACGACGAGCGAGGGTGTGGGGCTCGGGCTTTCCATTGTCAAATCCTTCGTCGACGCCCAAAACGGAACGCTGACAATTGACAGCGAGCTTGGAAAAGGGACAACGGTTACCGTGACCTTCCCGCGCCGTCAGGAACAGATGGTCGCTTGAAACGCCGGGCTTCCGCGGCGCGCAGGTATCATAAGGCCCCTAATTCTCCGGATTTTTCCGCCAAAACAGTAGGATCGGCATGATGCCGCCATGGCCTAACACCTGATGGGCAATGCTTGCCGCGACATGAACGGCGAGATAGGCCCACATGAAATTGCCCAGCAACTCATGTATCTCAAATACCCATCGCAGCATCCCAGTGATCCGCCAATCGTCCGGCGTGAAAAAGAAAATGATTGTACCGGTGGTCGCCATACCCGTCGCAATCAACAGGCCAAGTCCCTGTATCGCCCCCGCAAGCGGGCTTGGCTCATTCGTCGGCGGCAGACGTAACCGTATCAAATGCGAAATATAAAGCTTGATATTGAACCGCCCCGGGATTGCCGGAGGCTCCCACTCTTGAGTAGAAGGAGCCATTATGAAC
>NZ_JBDNHC010000023.1:0-4780 GCF_041689005.1 Sneathiella sp. | reverse complement strand
GAACCGGGCGTTGACCTGCCGCGCCTTGCCGGTCCCGATCCGGTCAACCGCGGTCTTCATGTTGTCAAAAATCCCGCGCTGAGGAACGCCGCCGATTACGCGGAACGCCTGGGTCAGCGCGTCGAACAGCATCTCATGGGTCTGGAGCGGATAGGCCCGCACGATGAAGGCCTTGCTGTGGGATAACTTCGTATGCGCGGCCTGCAGCTTGACTTGCTTGCCGCCAAGAACAGCCCAGTCCTCGCTCCAGTCGAACTGGAAGGCCTCGCCCGGAGCAAAGACCAAGGGCACGAAGGTGCCGCGGCCGCTGGTCTGCTGCTCACGCTGGCGATCAGCCTTCCATGCCCGCACAAAGGCCGCGACGCGCCCGTAGGAGCCATCATAACCCAGAACCGCAAGGTCGGCGTGCATCTGCTTCGCCGTGCGCTTCTGTTTGCGCGACTTGCCAGCCTCAACCCGCAACCAGCCTGACAGCTTCTCGGCAAACAAGTCCAGCTTGCTCGGCCGCTCGGTTGCCCTGAACTGCGGCTCTACTGTGCCGGCTCGCAAATATTTACGGATCGTGTTGCGCGACAATCCTGTCCGCCGCTCTATCTCACGGATCGGCATCCTCTCACGAAAATGCCAACGCCGAATCACACTCAATAATGCCATGTCGATCACTCCATGTTACCTCCAAACAATCCGTTGAAGGCGGTTCAAACATGGGTCACTTCTCAGTGGAAATTTATGCCCCTACCGGGTCAACTCTCAGTGGAAATCAACAATAAGGGCTCAATTCCCGCTGCCTCCTGATAACGGCGCAGGGTAACATCCACGTAGGAGGGTTCGATTTCGATCAACGCGGCCTTGCGCCCGACGGACTCTGCGGCGTGCATCGTCGTGCCAGCGCCTCCGAAGGGATCAAGTACAAGATCACCCGGACCGCTCGCATCACGGATCGCGTCCGCGATCAGCTTCACTGGCTTGACGGTTGGGTGGTCTTCCAGATCCTGCTTGCGGGTTTTCGAAAAGCCGCTGGCGCCAGGGTATTGCCACACGTTGGTGCGGTATCGGCCGAGCCGGCCAAGCTGGATGTTGTTGATGTGGCTGGCCTCGCCGTGTTTGAAGACAGCGATGAATTCATGCTGCGAACGGTAAAACGAGCCCATTCCGCCATTGGGTTTGACCCAGGTGATGACGTTTTTGAGGCTGGAGTAAAGCTCGCGTCCAGTCATGATCAGGTCGGCGATCGACCGCCAGTCGATGAAAACATAGTGAAGTGAACCATCCCGCGATGCATTGCGGGCATGGCCAAGGGCCTCGAGAAGAAACCCGCGAAACTGCTCGATCGTCATCTCGCCTGACGCCATGGCAAACTCGCTGTGCCGCCCGCTGCCGCTCACATTACCCTTGATGGCGACATTGTAAGGCACATCGGTGATCACGAGATCCACGAGCTTGCCGCCAGTGACCAGGCGATAGGCTTCGTCGCTCCGGGCATCGCCGCAGAAGATCCGGTGATTTCCGCAGGCCCAGAGATCGCCTGGCTGACTAACAGGCTTTGCTGGCGGCGGTGCCAAGGGCGGATCGTCTGCGACTGGTGTGTCGTCGAGGGCCATGAGCCCGTCGATCTCGATGATGTCGAAGCCGGTCATCTCGAGATCGAAATCCAGCTCGATCAATGCCTCCAGCTCGTGGGCAAGCAGTTCGGACGACCAGGTCGATCGTTCGGCAATTCGGTTGTCCGCTATGCGCAAGGAGCGCTTTTGAGCTTTGGTAAGACCTGTAATTCGAATGGCCGGTATTTCTGAAAGGCCTGCAAGGCTCGCACCTCCCAGTCGGCCGTGCCCCGCTATCAGACAATTTTGCTCGTCGATTAAGACCGGATTGGTAAAACCATACTCGCTGATGCTCGCAGCAATCCGCTTCAGCTGGGCTTTGTCATGGAGGCGGGGGTTGGTGCTGTGTTCTGCAATATCCGAAAGCGGAATGCTCTCGAAAGTGAGGATTGTTGATTTCATGACGTGCTCCTTCGCTGCGGGAAGGGCTCTCACCTCACCGCATGATCAAAAAAATGTGCGTGGTGAGGCAGTCCGCCAATGTGGCAGTTGCCTCAGCCCTGCGTGCTCCGGAGTCGCTTGGGGTGCACTAATAACTATCTGGCGATTACAGATGGCGCAAGATAAATATTAAATAATTATCGAATAAATGTTTTATTTAAATTACTAATGTTCGCTCATTACTTCGCTTGTTAATTCGCCTATAAACTCGTCGATTAATTCTCTAATATGTTCGGAGATAACTTCTATAGTTTATTTGTGTCTTGACGTTACTGTTCAAGAGTTCGGCGTATTCGTATGAAAATGCGCCATCGTTTCGATGACGTTTGGAACTTCGTTGTCAAATCCATTGCGGAGTTGCGCTTCTGTACGAAAAAAGTGCTGCGTACCGGCCAAGCCGCTAGCCGGCACACAGCATTCGGAAACTACATCAAGTTCCCGGGTGGGCTTCCTGCGGGTTCGCCGCCATTCCCACCGCCACGCTTGATCCGCCTCACAGTGCGGCGTCTCCCGCGGTCCCCGCGCTTATTGGGTCCGGGTCCCCATCACGCCGCCATCTGCAGCTCGGCAATCTTCTGGAATTCTGTCAGCAAATCGCTGTGATGTTGAGCAAGATGACGTACCACTCTCGCGTTATCGAGCATGCCGCAGATGTAGGCAGTCGCAAGCACCAGATCGAGATGGTCAGCCCCATAGCTCTGTTCGATCTGCCTGAAATCGCGGTCGAGCCGCACGGATTCCTGCGTCATCAGATTGATCTGCTCCGGCGTGAGCCCGCGGTTCACCGGACGCTTTCCCTCCACAAACTCATCGGGCGGTGTCGCAGCCACAATTGACTTTACGTAGCTGAGCGAAAATCTGTTCATAGCAATCATCATTTCGGCTGCCGCCATCTGGCGCATGGGTTTAAGCCGCCTGAGCTCGGTGAACGCGTTGAGCGCTACATGCTTGTCCCGCAGAAGATCCGCCGCTTCAGGGCAGATGCCCACGAGCAGGTTCCGCTTCTTGCGGATGAGATCGATGTTGACGTTGAGAGCGCGCGCAAGCCTTTCTTCGGAGACGCCGCGCTTGACCGCTTCGAGGATCATCCGGTGTTCCTGAATAATTGCGATGCGGCTGATCCGGCGATTGTAGGTAAAAGCCTCGTCTTCGGTCGCAATGAGGCAGACTACTTCGCTGACACCCTGGCTGGCTAGGATATCCAGGCGGATATGACCATCCAGCAGGCGGAACCTGTCTTTTGCAAGCGGGTCTGGAACAACGACTGGCGGCTCGATGATACCCACTTCGACGATGGAAGAGGCAATCTGCCGATACTTTTGCGATTTGCGGATAACCGGCCGAAGATCGCGCAGCGGTAATA
The DNA here is from genome assembly GCF_041689005.1 of Sneathiella sp. Classification (GTDB taxonomy): domain Bacteria; phylum Pseudomonadota; class Alphaproteobacteria; order Sneathiellales; family Sneathiellaceae; genus Sneathiella. Next base: position 1,375 of record NZ_JBDNHC010000023.1, on the reverse strand, counting down.
TGTCGGCGATCGGAATGCGCAGTGTTGAGCTTTCAAATGCTTGCGGAAGAGATTTCTGGCGATCATGTTTCATGAAGCCGTCCCGGCTGAAGAATCCAGTCTCATTGGGACGTTGGCTGGTAGTGTCGACAGGTCCTCATCCTCAAGCAGAGCCATGAAGCTTTCATCGCCGGCCAGACGGCGAATTGCCTCGACGATAAAAAGAAGCCTGTCTCGCGTTGCTTGAGATCGCTGGATCAGAGACCGCTTGCGGTCCGCATCCGCCTGATATGCCTTGACCAGAGAGTCTGCCGAAACCCGCTGGCGTTCTTTACGGTCGATGGTCGCGAGACCCTTGCCCCGGCGTTTGCGGGTTTCGATGATCTTCCGGGCCTGAATGAGTTTGCGTCCCTTGAGCAGGCCCTTTTCATATGCGGCGGAAAGCGCAGCCTGAACTTCATGGTCATCACATTCAGCAATATCGACAGCGACGCTAAGAGGAATCACTCCGGATTCCACCGAGCGAAGCAGTCGCTGCTCCCCTTTTTCAATCAGGCGCGCAACACCGTTGACATATTCTCTCGTAAGTCCGGTCTTTCGCGCAATCTCAGTGGCCGAGTAGCCTCGCTCTTCCATGCCGCGGATGTCCTGAAGCAGATCAATCGCCCGGTGCTGACGGCGTGCACAGTTCTCGACAAGGCTGGCAATTAGGCTGTCTTCGGGATCGGCGGTCACCACGAGCGCAGGGACTTCGCTCTGACCAAGTTCGATATAGGCTTCGAGCCTGCCCTGGCCGCAGACCAGATCATAGAATGGCCCGCCAGCTTCGGCCCGGCGGGTTACGGTAATTGGTTTTTTGAGGCCAATTTTTGCGATGTTGTCGACGATCTCCCTGAAATTGCGCTGATTGCGCACCCGCGGATTGACTACTGTAATGCGGCCGACCGGAATCATCTCTACACGCTGGGCGGGCCGGGCAGGCATCAGGCTGCTGCCCTGAAGCTGGTGCGCGCTGCCATCTGATAGAAAGGTGCAAGGCTGTCGAACCGATAGGCATCGAGAGAAAGGCCGTTATATTCTGCCAGCCGGAGAACCGCCTCCCTCATATCGAGACGCGGCAGAAGGTAATAGTCGAGCGGCTTGCTGGTTGCCTGATCCATGCGGACTGCGACAGTCAGGTTCGGCCTTAGAGGCGTATCCAGCCTGAGCTTCCAGCGCAGACTGCCAGCTCTTGTCTGGAAGCATCTGGCGATCGTGAGAGAAGCTGTGAACTCCCGGTTTATCGTCAGAAGATCTGTCACCGGATCGAGCGCGACATTTCCGCCCGCCCCCATTATGCCCTCAACCACCGACTTGATTATTTCGGGATGCATCGCGCGCAATTTCCGGTTGGTTT
>NZ_JBDNHC010000022.1:0-34630 GCF_041689005.1 Sneathiella sp. | reverse complement strand
TACCTGTCTGAACGTGAAGGGGCAAACTTCTGGCTGTCGGTCCTGACGGATTTGAATAATCGCGGTGTTGACGATATTCTGATTGCCTGTGTTGACGGGCTGACCGGCTTTCCTGAGGCCATCAACAGTATCTTTCCAAACACCGAGGTTCAGCTCTGCGTCATCCACCAGATCCGCAATTCGCTCAAATATGTGGCGTCAAAAAACCAGAAAGAATTTATGGCGGACCTGAAGCCGGTTTACAAAGCGGCAACCCTTGAAGGCGCAGAGACAGCACTGGACGAACTGGAGGCAAAATGGGGAGAAAAATATCCCATTGTTGTCAAATCATGGCGGCGAAAATGGTCCAATCTGTCGGTCTATTTCAAGTACCCGCCCGATATCCGCCGGGTGATCTACACCACCAACGCCATTGAGGCCGTGCACCGCCAGTTCCGAAAGCTGACCAAAACAAAGGGCGCGTTTCCCAACGAGAACAGTCTTCTCAAACTGCTCTATATGGGTATCCAAAACGCCACAAAAAAATGGACCATGCCTATCCAGAATTGGAATTTGACACTGTCGCAGCTAGCCATCTATTTTGAAGGCCGCTTAGATGATATACTGGATATCTAACCTATGAGCGTGACACAGAATTCTGAACACCCTCGACTTCCAAGCATATAGCCCAAGGCCTTCTCCTCTGCCTCTGCTAAACCTCCTATAAGCTTATCACTCTCTGCGCTGCTTTCTGGGCTCTTACTCTCCTCCTCTATCCTCTCTTCCCCTTCTAACGGCTTAACGTCCTCAACTGCAAGAACACGAGGAGGTGTAGTAGTATAAGTTATAGTTACTGAAGGGGTCGTGACTGTTGTCCCAGGCCTAGCCTTATCTTCTTGATTAATAAGGGCCCAACCCCTTTTCTTTAGGGCTTTGGCATTGTCCTCTTTGGCTATTATTGTCATCGCGGCTCCTGCGTTAAAGGTAAGAAAGCTTTGTCTTGTGTCTATTATAGTCAATTGATGCATCCTTATTCTTAACAAAGGATTAATAAAATCATAAGCCTCTGTTTTACAATGCGTTTTTAATTGAAATTCGCCTAGATCAGTGCATTTTGAGTCTATTTCGTATAATATCCATGCATATGAATGGTTATTGTACGATCTAAATAGGTTGAGAACCTTAGGTCTAATATTGGAGTGAAAATAATGCATGAGGACGTGGAATAACGCCCGACACCAGAATCCGCATGTCATATAATAGCGTTTATCGCAATTATATCAGGAATTACAGATGACTAAAGCCAACGCAACCATCAAAGACGCCGCCCTTCTTTGGCTGAAACGCTGCCAGCTCGACGGATTGGAACGAGCCACTATTCGGTCCTATAAAGGGCACTTCACGCATCATATCGAGCCCAAGATCGGGGGTCGACTGCTCAAGGATTTCACTGCGGCTGATGTGCAGGATTTCATCGACGAAATGCTTGAGGAAATCTCCCGCCCGATGACGAAGAAGGTGCTCACAAGCTTGCGGTCCATTCTCTCAACCGCCCAGTCACGCGGAATGATCGACAAGAATGTGGCGCGGGAGATCAAGCTCCGGCGCGATAGCCGAAATGACAAAGAGCGGATCATACCTTCGAAAGATGAAATCCGGCAGCTAATCGACAGGGCCCCTGCCCGTCACAAGCCGCTCGTCATCACTGCTCTACTCACGGGAATGCGCTCCAGCGAGCTTAGAGGGCTTTCCTGGGCCCAAGTAGACTTTGATAAGGGCCTCATCCTCATCAAACAACGAGCAGATCGGTATAATGCGATCGGTGTTCCCAAGAGCCGGGCTGGTATTCGCACGATCCCAATGTCACCTTTGGTTGCCAGTACATTGCTTGACTGGAAGACACGATGCCCGAAAGGTGATCTTAATCTTGTTTTTCCCAATGGCGCGGGCAATGTCGAGGGTCATGCCAATATCTTTCACCGGATCTTCAAGCCATTGATGATTGCTTGTGAGATTGTCGACATCGAAGGAAAGCCGAAGTTCGGGTTTCACTCTCTGCGACATGCAGCTGCGTCTCTGTTTATCGAACAGGGCTGGACGCCCAAGAAGATCCAGGTATTGCTCGGTCATTCATCCATCAACATGACATTTGACGTGTATGGGCATCTGTTTCACAATCCAGAGGAAGATATTGCGCAGATGGCGAAGATGGAGAGTGATCTGCTGGCGGCGTGAGCAAGCGATGAACGGACAGCGCCAAGTTTTAAATACCGATAGGATCAGCGAAATTGCTGTCTGCCCCACCGCTCTATCGGTATATCCACGCGGACTGAAAATCCGCGTGTCGGTGGTTCGAATCCGCCCCTGGGCACCATTTTTTCAAAATACATCGAGATTGAACGGCTAATTCAAAGCCGCGCTGTTTAGGCTTGTCATACAATGTGCTGGCTATTGAACTGAAAGCGGGCGAAATGTCTGTATAATTAAATGGTCTGCTAGTAACCAATAGGAAACATCTATCTAACCTTCTCAACAGACAATCTGCGCAAAAGTCGGATCAATAGATCTGAACTGCGAAATGTATCTTGCGCCATCCCGATTGGTTAGGCGCAAGGCACACAATTCTCTATCTGGCTGTCGTGGGGTCGATAATACTTGTTACCTCGGTGATGATCGTTGCCGGAAAACCACTAAGTTCCGAATGTTTGCGGATCGCTTCTTCATCTTCTGCAAGATAAACACAGAAGGTTTTCTCAGCCGTTACATAAGAGTGTTGCCATTGCACTTTTGGAGTCAGCTCCGCCAACGCCTTGTTGGAGGCCGCCGCCGCCCCGGAAAGTTCTGCCTCGTTCATTTTACCAACGGCCGGAATATTGCGTTCGATAACATATTTTTTCATGTTTGATGCTCCTTGTACTTTGCTGAGGTGCCGTACTGACGTTCTGCTACGGTCATATTCACACTGAAACAATGCGGAGTATCCAGTTCCCTAACTGTACCAAGCAAGTATAGTTTCAGTACTAGTCATCGCGGTTGTCGGTGCCTAGTGTCGAGTTATCATGAATGGGAGAAACAAATGGCAGCCGCAAGCTATAAACAGTTCTGCCCTGTCGCCATGGCATCGGAGATACTGTGCAATAGATGGACGATCGTTCTATTACGCGAACTTTGTGCAGGTTCAACACGCTTCAATGACCTAAGGCGGGGCGTGCCACGCATGTCTCCCGCCCTATTGTCCAAAAGACTGAAAGAATTGGAAGCGCATGGCGTTTTGGAACGAACGCTTATACAGAAAAAGCCGGAAGTGTTCGAGTACCGGCTGACACCAGCCGGGCTGGAACTTGGAACGGTCGTTGAAGCAATCGGTATTTGGGGCCATCGCTGGGTAGAAACCGACCCCAGTCTGGAGAATCTCGACCCAGGATTATTAATGTGGGATATGAGGCGCGGTCTGAATGTTACGCCATTGCCCCTGCGCAGGATTATCATCCAATTTATTTATCCCGAGCTAACCGAAGCCGAGCAAAATTGGTGGCTATTGGTTGATCCGAAGCATGGGGTTGACCTGTGTTCAGTAGACCCCGGCTTTGATGTCGATCTGTTTACGCGCAGCGATTTGCGGACGATGACTGCGATCTGGATGGGGTTAGACACTGTAGTAAAAGCAGTCGCCGATGATCGCTTGTTGTTGATAGGTGACAAAGACATAGTAGGCAAAATGCAGCTATGGCTAGGATTGAGCCCGTTTGCCGTACAGGCCAAACAGGTTGTATGATCGCCAAAGGGCAATATAATTTCGTAAAATCAAAACGAAGCTGTACGTTGGCGAACGTCCGCTTTTGGCATTTTATAGAACCCGCATTATTATGGCCGCAAGTGCCTAATTCACAGAGCATTCCGACGTGCTATCTGACTATCGGCGGCTCGAATCCGCCCCTGGGCGTTATTTCTCGATGCGTAAAGGCTGTTCTTGCAAAGGGCCGAAAGCCTAACCTATGTCTCCAGGGTGTGGACAATCTAATCGGGAACGATGGTGAGGCGGCGGTTGTGGAATTCAGGTATTTTCTTGCCGAATCCCGGCAACTGGTTGCGAAAATGACTCGCATTACAGATCGTATTGTAAGCGATCCTTCCAGATTTCTGTTCGGCGAACGGGAAGCAGAGTTCAAGGCAAAATGATGAAACCCAAATACTCCATATCAATTATCGTCGCAACGTTACTGTTTATCTTAGCCGGGTGCGGTACCATTTCGATTTCCGGAGAGAAAGGTATGGTGAACCTTTACAATTTGACGCCCAAAAGCACGTTTGCCGATGATCTGCCGCACGTCGACTGGAAACTCGTGGTCGCAGAACCGGTTGCGACCGGCGGGCTCGACAGTAAGCGGATTGCGTTGCGTCCCAATCTGAAATACCTGATGCCAGTCAACTGGTTTTCCATCCGCAGCAGCTTGCCAATCCGCCAACAGATGCGGGTTGTCGCGCACTTCAAACATATGGTGGCATGGTCTAAAGCCGAGCTGTTCAAGAGCGAGCCGCAATGAATTGGTGCCTGTGCGGCCAAACCCCGGGCCAATAATTTCTAACGCCATGTAAATATACCTAATAAAAGATAATCAATTTGGTAATCCAGCCGCTCTCAACCCATCACTCCAACGCTTGGCATCTTCGGGTTGCAGAAAAGCCAACCACTTACCAACATTGGAAACACGCATTCCGGGTTCAGTGTCGATGAGGCGTATTATTGCCGTCTCAATCTTCAAATTTATATCCAATTTACCGGCACTGGCGGCAAAAACGCACGCGGCGAGCAGGAAATTTGGTCTATCACGCAGAGCCGCTTCAGCAAGCGCCAGCGCTTTCTCATAGTTTTCAAGATGGTAGTGACCAAGTGCAGCGGAAGACAGCATGACAAAATATTGCGGATCATGCGGGCTCAATCGCATGGCATGCTCCGCATGTTCAACCGCTAGCCCCGGCGTGCCTATACATGCCTTGGTCATTCCACTGATATGCCACGCACCGGCAAGGTTTGGATTTACTTTTAATGACTGATCCAGAAAGGCGTCTCCATCCAGGACCTCGCCAAATATTACCATAGCGAAGCCCGCTCCCAGAAATTCAACTGAATCTTCGCGGTCCAACCGGGCCGCAATCCGCGCTAACCTTAATCCCTCTGTCCGTTCTTGCTCACTATCAACCACCCATCCAAAGCCTTTTCATTGCGCATAACTGCGCGCCGCCATGCCATAGGCTGCCGCATATTCCGGATCAAGTTCATAGGCCTTTGTGAACATGAGAATTGCCTCTTCATTAGCCGCCTTATCATACAGATAAAACGCCGCCATCCCCCGAAGGTAATAATCATAGGCGTCAAGGCTATCCGTTGGCTTGTGTCTGGCTCTGTTTATCTCCGCCTGTACCAGTTTTGGCTCAATGGTCCCAACAACGCTCTGGGTAACCCTGTCCTGTAAATCGAATATATCCTCAACTTCACCATCGAAGCGATCCGCCCAAAGATGGGTGCCGGTCGATGCGTCGATAAGCTGACCTGTACTACGTATCCTGTTTCCCGCCTTGCGGACACTGCCTTCAAGAACGTATCGAACACCGAGCTCACGACCGACCTGTTTTATGTCTATCGCCTTTCTTTTGTAAGTAAAACTGGAATTACGGGTGATACTATCGAGCAGCCATTTTATGCGGGAAAATGCCGCAATAATATCCTTGACAATACCGTCCGCGAAGTAATCCTGTTCCGGATCGCAGACATGTTATCAAAGGGAAGGACTCAAGGGACGGTTTGTCAGGCAACGCCAAAATAGGCTCTTCTTCAACCGGTTGAGCCTCAAGAATAGTTTGCGACCCTGTCGGCCAGCGCCATACGCCGACAGGGCGGACAACGTTTTTAAGTTTATGAGTGTCACCTCCGAAAAATTGCAGGCCAGCCGCGCCGTCCAGGCTGTTGTAGGCCATATCGGAAATGGCAATCTGTCCGGGTTCAGCCGGGGCTTCCAGCCGAGCGGAGACATTTACTCCTTCGCCGAATATGTCCTCATCCTCAAACACCACATCACCAATATGGATACCGCACCGCAATCGGATGATATCATGATCGGCTAATGCCTCTTGAACTTCAATTGCGCAAGCGACCGCGTCAGATATTGACGGGAATTCGACGATCCATCCATCCCCCATGCTCTTGATTAAATTGCCCCGATTGGCGGCAACTGCGGGGCCCAATATCTCCGTCCGCAATTGCCGGAGCGCGGCAAGCGTACCTGTTTAGTTCTCACTCATCAGCCGAGTATACTCGACGACATCAGCAGCTAATATGGCGGCAAGCCAGCGTTCCACGATGAAATGCCCCCTATTGGGAGGATACTATCTGATCCATTGAGAAATGCTAGATGATATGGTGCCTGATGCTGAACATAAGCTGGTTCCGCCTATCAGCAGCCGCAAATGCTGCTGGGAGAAAAGCCCCTTCCAACCTAACGAGCCGACCTCGTGTTCCCCTTACTGGATGGGGTAGTTTGGCTCGTCCTTACCTTCACTTTCCCAATTTACCCACAGCTTGTGATCGGTTCCCATCAGCAGGGTTACATAATTTCTCTGCCGGATATATTGATCCGAGGCGAACGGCGTCAGCATGGAAATGCGGATGTTTTTCATTTCATCCAGATATTCCGTGCGGTCGTTGGTCACGGCCATGATGCCGATCCATTGCAGACGGCTTGGAGCCGGATGGATTATCCCGGAGGAGACAACCTGATGGACCTTGCAGTCCCGTGCCTGGTCATGAATGACGCCGATGCAGCCGATATGGACATCGCCGGACAGAATAACCGTCTTGCAGCTCACGTCCCGCCTATTGGCAGCGTCCAACAGCCAATGGATCAGCCGGGCGCGCTCGCCCTGATGGTTTTTCGAGCGCCAATGATCTTTCAGGTCATCGGTCAGTTCTTCCTCCCATGGCGTGGCGTCAAAGACATTTTCCGTAAACGTAAAGTCGCGATACACCACAGGAACCCCTGAGAGCACGAGTAAATGCCCGTCTTTCACACCGTTGAGATACTCAATCACCGTCGGCCATTGGCGCTCTGAACTCATGACCTGCTCCAAGGTGCGTTCGGTGCGGTTATCCAGCGCCAGAATATTGTAGCCGCGGAATTTCACGGCCAAGGCATAATGATCTGCGGCCTTGTCGAGCAGGGACGTATTGTTTTTGGAGCGGATCTGAAAAATCTCGAAATATTTTTTTGCGAACCCGAATATCGACTGGAACACATCGCATTCATGCAATTCCTTCGGGAAGCTGCCCCAGCCATCGAAAATGTCATGGTCATCCCACATCATCACCGAAGGTACGGTCGCCAGCATCAGGCTCATGGACGGATCGTTCCAGCGTTCCTGATAGAGCGTGTCATAGAATCTGTCGATCTGGTCGCGCATGGGGACGGTCGCCGTGCGCTTTTTCTTGTCGTCAAGGGACAGGCCGTTCCATTCTTTAAGCTTCGTGACGGAACTCCAGATACTGTCGGCATAGAGCTGGTCACCCCCCATGAGCATCATGGAAAAGGGCGTCTTCACATGCTCCGCCTGCAGCTTTTGCCAAAGGAGATAAGGCTCCTGCGTCTTGTGCATGAGATCGAGGGACGAAAATCCGTTACAGGACATGTAGGCGAATTTTGGTTGCTCCGATTTTCCCGGTGAATAAAAGGTCCATTCGGTCCGGTCGTTCTGGCAGCGCGCGGCATCTCCATCGGCGAGGACCTGGTAGGTAAGAGTCTTGGCGTCCTTGACGGCGGTAACTTTATGCTCCGCCCGCCAGACAACAGAGGAGGGGGTCTCCGCCACCTGATTGCATTTGACGGAATTTCCATCGATAACCCAATCGGCGGATTTCACGTCCGGTTCCGTGGAAAAACAGAGGGTATAGAGGGTATCTGATTCCACTCCCAGAATAGGGCCAACTTTAATTTTCGTCACAAAAATCCCTCCTGTTATCAAAGCGCTTGATTGGTGTGCAACCGAATGTCCGCTGATATTGATGATATGCTTGCAATATAACACTTGCAAGCACAGTAAGAATTTCGTCAACCTATTGCATTGATTGAATTAATTACAACTAAAAGTGCTTTCCAGACGTAACTTCTTTTGCTGAATAATACAGCGTGTTCTGGACATTCCTGTTGGTCGCCAGTAGGTAGCTTGACTGCAAGACGCTATGCCTGAAAGAGGATCTATTCTTATTTTTTCCCAAAGGGGCGGGAAATGCCGAAGGTCAGACAAATATCTTTCATTGGATATTCAAGTCTTTGATGATTAGCTGTGAGATCGTCGATGCAGAAGGGAAGCCCCAGTTCGGGTTTCATCCTCTACGTCATTCTGCTGCATCTCAGTTTATTGAGCGCGGCTGGACGGCTAAGAAGGTCCAGGCGCTGCTTGGTCATTCCGCCATCAACATGTTTTTTATGCGTAAGAGTAGCCGTTTCGTGATCCGGAAGAGGATGTTGCACAAATGGCGAAGATGGAAATTAGTCAGTTAGCAGGCTATAAAGAATGAAATTTTCTCTTTTGATACCGACTGAAAATCAACCTCTTGGTGGTTCGAATCTACCCTTGGGCATCCTTTTTCTAAATCTATCAGGATTGAACGGCAGCATAAGGGTATTTTTCGCCGTCAATCCCGATTTTCTGTAAGTCTCCAGATCGCCAAATGATAGTTATATGGGCGGCAAACTTCGCTAGCGTTTGATCTTCACTGCAGGGCGTTCACGCCGACGGCCGGAGATAAGCTGCCATATCCAGTTAGCAAAATCCCGGCTGTAGTAAGAGATCGCCTGGGGGTGCATCTCGCTCTGCAGCTCCTGCGGCGCTACTATAGCAGGATGAGATGCAATAAATCCGTCGGTGATCGGGCTATCAAGGCACTGCTCCAGCTTGTTCAGCACGGTCGGAGGGTCGGTTTCCTCGGGCGTAACCAAAAACCCGTGGGCGCGGAGGCTATTGCCCAGACCAGTGCGTGACGACCAGACGGCCAGAGGAATAGCGATCATCATACCCAGCGTTACCGGCAACAGCCAGTAGAAAAGGCTCGGCACCCAGATCCACGCGATAACCGCCCAGATGACACCCGCTACAGTTGGCACCCAGAGGCTCCCTGCTGCATCTTTGTAAGGCAAGTACATGCTCTCGCGGTTTTGCGCATCCCAGGGCACGACGCGGCCTGCCAGCGTGGTGAGCACAAAATAGGCGTGGAGACACATCATCACCGGGGCCAGAAAGATGGAGAAAGCGGTCTCCATGACGGCGCTGATGACGAGGCGGATACCGCCGCCGAAGCCTCGGCGCTCATGGCTGTTGGACAAGGTCAGAGCCAAGCCGGCCACTTTGGGGCCTATCAGCATGATAACGGTCAGCGTGAAAAGGGAAACGATCTTGTCATACTCCACCACCTGCCAGTCGGGGAACAACTGTCGGCCGTTAGCGAAGAAGTCGTGCGGAATAACAGCGCGCATCACCCCGTCGATGGTTGTCACCACCAGCAGCAGCAGCCACAGAAGCGACGACACATACGCCAGTGCACCCAGGGTAAAGTGAAGCCGACTGAAACCGTGCAGTCCACGGACACCCAAAAGCTTGAGATGCTGCAGGTTGCCTTGCGCCCAGCGCTTATCGCGCTTGGCATAGTCCAGTAGATTACCCGGCAGTTCCTCGTAGGAGCCTCGCAGCTCCGGCATCAGATAGACATGCCAGTTGCCGCGGCGCACAAGCGCCGCCTCCACGAAATCATGGGAGAGGATCTCGCCGCCAAGGGGAGCCTTGCCCGGCAGCGAGGGCAGACCGCAGTGGCTGATGAAGGCCTGGAGGCGGATAATGGCATTATGACCCCAGTAATTGCATTCGCCCATCTGCCAAAAGCTAAGGCCGGTCGCCAACATAGGGCTGTAAAGCCGGGAAGCGAACTGCACATAACGGCCAAAGAATGTCTTCTGCCGCACCGGCATCGGCACTGTCTGGATGATACCGGCGTCCGGATTGGCTTCCATGGCACGGGTCAGTGTCAGGATGGTCTCCCCACTCATCACGCTGTCGGCGTCGAGCACCAGCATATGATCGTAGGCGCGGCCCCAGCGGCGACAGAAATCAGCAATATTGCCAGCCTTTTTGCCGCTGTTGTCCTCGCGGCGGCGATAGAAGATGCGGCCGTCGGCGTCCAGGCGCGCCACCAGTTGGCGCCACCCGGCCTCTTCCACCTGTGCGATGTCTTCCTTCCGTGTGTCACTCAGGAGAAAGAAATGAAAGGACTTGCCCTCACCGGTCTCCATGAGTGACCGGTAGGTCGCTTCCAGGCCCGCCAACACGCGCCGTGGATCCTCGTTATAGACCGGCATCACCACGGCGGTCTGCGACGTGAGGGGGCGCCTGATTATATCTTTTGCCTTGATGCGACGACGGAGAGACAGCGGATCGATCCCCAAGATATGGCAAACAAAGCCCGCCACCGCCGACCAGAAAGAGAACACCAGCCAGGAAAAAGTGATGGTAAAAAGGGTCAGGATCATCAACTCGATCACTGTCATGCCGTTCGCCACCAAGATTTCGAACATCATACGGCAGGACAGACCCGCGGTGAGCGCCACTAATGTGAAGAACAGGATGCGCCGTTCCAGGCTAAACGGCATGGAAAACCGGTCCTTTCGCCGATCCGTCGTCGAGGCGGCGTCTTGCGTCTTCAGATCATTCGGCATTGCTAGGCTCATAGAGATAACTCCAGGTTTCTGTCAGGCTTTTCCCCCTTAGTGTAAGGTAAACGCGCATATCGGCAGATTGTTCCCTATCGCCGTGCAAACGGAAGGATAAACGCCAGATATCGGTCCCGGGCAGCTTATGCAGAACCAGATCGTCGATTTCGCCTTTAGTTGTCTGGATGTTGGGCTTGACAGGCTGCTCCGCATGCAGCGTAGAGAGGTCACCACCCTGGAAATCAATCATGAAGCGCCGCATGCTCTTGGGCGCTACCGGCTTGGTGCCGGGGATGCCCCCCCAACCTGTTCGCGTGCGCAGGACGCGCGCCAAATGACTGGTTTCATCTACATTGTTCATACTAGTCATTCGGTAGGCCAGCCCCACGGGCTTGTCCACGCTAAAGACTTCGTCGGATACCCAGAATGCGACGATATTGTCATTCACTTCTTCGGCTGACGGTATCTCCACCAACCGCACGCTGCCGCTGCCCCACCCTCCATCGCGTGGTTCCACCCACAGGCTGGGCCGTTGATGGTAATGGGTCTCGAAATCCATGTAGTTGTTGTAATCCCGGTCCCGCTGGATGAGGCCAAAGCCCTTGGGGTTATTATCCAGAAAGGCTGTGACACTCAATTGTTTCGGGTTGGTCAGTGGACGCCATATCCATTCGTCGTTGCCGGTATGCATGAGCAGACCATCCGAATCATGCACTTCCGGTCGGAAATCGTCAAAATGCCGCGTACTGTTCTCTCCATAGAGGAACATGCTGGTCAGCGGGGCAATGCCGATCTGGTGTCCGTCCTTGCGCAGGAATAACATGGTGTCGACATCTACTACTGTACGTGTGCCCGGCGTGATGACAAAACGGTAGGCACCGGTGATTGATGGGCTGTCAAGGAGGGCAAAGACCGTCATGCTCGTGGCATCCTCGGCCGGCTTAACCAGCCAGAATTCACGGAAAGCAGGGAACTCCTCTCCCTTGGGCAGAGCCGTGTCCACTGCCAGGCCGCGCGCAGACAGGCCGTAATACTGGTCCCGCGCCAACAGACGGAAATAGGAAGCGCCGAGGAATACTGCAATTTCGTCGTTGTATTCCGGATTATTAAGAGGATAGTGGATGCGGAACCCAGCATACCCCAGGTTGTCCGGCACCTTTTCTTCCACGCCCTCGCCGTCATAGCGGAAAGAGGCCTTATTAAACGGCAGGGGCGCCACCTTACCGTCTTCCAGTACATTGATGTCGACCGTTGACTTGAACAGGAATCCGGGATGGAAAAACTGCACTTCGAAGAGCGTCTGGTTATGCCACAGCGCCGCTTCCTTGCGGAACCGGATCTTCTGGAATTCATCATATGTAAGATCGCCGAGTTTATCATCGGGAATCTGCGTCGGCGCCGCATAAGGTTTGGCCGCCTGGGCGCGCGCCTTCTCCACTACAGTGTTGAACAACTTCTCCGGCGCCACGGCTTCCACCTCGGCCGGCTGCACTGGCTGAGCGGGCTCGGACCGGGTGGCGGACTTGGAATCTGTGTTGGCGTCCCGTGCCAACGCCATGCCCGGTGCCAATGTAAGGAACACGATGATAGCGATGCTGTTCGCCGTCGGGATCACATAGTTTTTCTTTTTCATAAGCTTTCTATTCTCTGTGGACTGCTCTGTACCCGTCATATCAAGTCGGATTAAATAGGGATAATGGATAAAAGAGTGTTTTGGTTTCAACGTAGTGACGACGGAAAAGAGATGGCACGTAAACATTCTATAAAATCCAGCAATAAAGACTAATGCCGAAAAAACAGCTAAAGACATATGCCGAGTAACCCATAAAAGTGACAACATTGGGGGGAAATCCGTATTGTGCCTAAAGGATTACGCGGGGAACATAGCATCGCCGAACTATGCCGGATCAAAGACACCAATTTGTCTCTAGCTATGTCCTGATGAAACAAAAAAATTATGAACTATTACAGCTATCTATATATAGCTGTATCCGGAAACTGCAAGAGCATTGTATGCGCTCTCAACGCTCTCAGGAAGTTGCAGCACTGCCGCCGGGATCCACTACATCTGCCGGAGCGTGGAAGAGTCATTTCATTGACAGATGCGACCGGAGAAAGGCTGCCCGCGCTGTTTACACCCTTCAATACGGAAGGTGGTATTCTTTATCTCATATGGCTCTTAAAGAAACGACTGTCGCCGACCAAAAATCCGCATGTCGGTGGTTCAAATCTGCCCCCGGACACCCCTTTTCAAGCTGTCACAAAAATTCTTTTAAGTCCGCGATGAACTCGTCAAACTGGTCATGGTGTAACCAGTGACCTGCATTTTTGTAGTTTTTTACAATTGCGCTTTTGAAATACTTTATACGCCCGTCTTCTACCGGGTTTGAAGCCCAGCTGTCATTACCGTAACACAGCATTGTCGGGCAGGTAATTTCTCCCCATAGTTTCTGGGTGTCTTCAGAGCTGATCTCGAAAGGCCCCCAAATGCGCATACAGTAATCGAACTTCCAACTGAAACTACCGTCTTCATTTTGATTGACGGCGTGAGTTGTCAGATGCAACGCCTGGTCGTCGGATAAATGCTTATTTTCAGCCTTCATACGCCCAAGGGCATCCTCAAATGTTTCATATCGGCGATGCGTACGGGCACTTGCCGCACGTTTTTTCTCAATCCAGTCGCGCCAGCGTTTGGCAGGTGAAACGGCTTCAGACTCCTTGATCATTTTAGGGGAGAACCCTAGACCTTCAATAGCAACAAGCTTTCTGACATTCTCCGGATAAAGCGCTGTATAGCGGAGGGCTATACTGCCCCCCATGGAATGAGAGACAATTGTTACCGGGCCCAATTCCTTCTGATGGATAAGCTGCGCAATATCATAGATATAGCTCTGAATGTTGTAATTGCCATCAGTCGACCATCCGCTGTCCCCGTGACCACACAAGTCCGGCGCGATGATATGCCAGTCGTGACGCAATTTTTCCGCCACCCAGTCCCAATTCCGGCAATGGTCACGCCCCCCATGTATCAGCAACAAGGGCGGTGCCTTCGGGTTCCCCCAATCCACATAGTTGAGCTTAATACGTTGCGAAATATAGCTATTTGAGATTGGGCCCATGAGTTGCTTCCCGTATCATTCATCTGGTTATTTTACTGTAGTATAAGACGATTAATCGGCATGGTCTATCCGGGGGAAATAATTCAAAAAGAGAAGCAATACTCGTTGAGTTCTTTGGAACGGTTCGGGATGGATTTTAGGAAAACATCTGCTGACGAAAATCTGCGTGCCCTATCGCCCCCCTGATAACCAGTCAATGACGGCTCCTATACGGACGACCTAGAGGGGATGTTAGATCAAGGAGCGAATGGTATTGATCGCGAAAATGTCGTTGGTGACAGCCGCCCGCCCGGTGCAAAGGACCGGGCGGGCCACGCCTTTGTGGGTGTCAAGCACACGCACATCCGGAGTCATGGCAGCGACCGCCTTTGATATCGGTATAAACGGTTTGAGCGTTCGGATAAAACAGGCTCAGTCGGAACATCTATTTCTCCCATCTCTCACCACTGGCTAAAAAGGGCGGTCTCCCTCGATCTGAACGCGTCGCATTTTTCTCCGGAAACCCGCGTAGTCAGAAACCGCGTAGTGCTGGGTGCAACGGTTGTCCCAAATAGCAACGGAGTTCGGTTCCCACCGAAATCGGACTTGGGTCTCGGGATATTTCACTTGCTCATACAGCATTTCAAGAAGGGCTTTACCTTCATCCGCCCCCATTCCCACTACGCGCCGGGTATAGACGGAGTTGACGAACAGCGCCTTACGCTTTGTAACGGGATGGGTACGCACGATCGGGTGCTCCACCGTCTCGTCGGCTTGCAATCCATCGCTACGAAGACTTTTGGTACTACTGTACATCGCGGCAACAACGGAATTGTCATGGATCGCCGTCATGCCCTCCAGCATCTGCTTCATGGGCGCGGACAAACGGTCGTACGCAGCATAAGTGCTGGCCCATAAGGTATCGCCGCCGTATTCAGGCATTTCCTCACTGTGCAGCACCGCACCCATGGGCGGACTTACCCAGTCCGTATTATCATTATGCCACACGTCGCCGACCACGAGCTGGGTTCCATCGTTCTCCAATACCGAGACATATTCATACGTACCGTCGTAAAATGGAAGCTTCTTGGAAAAGGCGGGCGAGCCAAGCAGCTTGCTGAACTCCAGCTGTTGATCAACGGTCCAGCTCTGGTCTCGTAAAAAGACCACCCCGTGCTCCATGAGGGCGTCGTAAATCACCTTGAACACGGCGTCGTCCCAGCCTTGGCCAAGATCTATCCCTTTGATTTCAGCGCCAATAGCCCCGGTCAACCGCCGGATCGCTACCTGTTCTGGATTAACTCCCGGTAGGCTCCCTATTGCCAAATTCTCCATACCCATAGCATAACCTCCGTTTTAAAAATATTGTTTCAGAATGCTTTATGTTTGTTTAGCCCCTACGGTCTTTCAGTCTAAATACCACTACCAGGACCAATTCCGGGTCTTTGGATGCTGCCATAGACCTCGACTTTCAAGGCGCGGGAGGACCAATTCGCCAAACCGACGAATTTCTTCCGGGCGCCACACCGGCAGGGTAATGGCAATCCCGTCGCAGCCAAATGCCTTCACCAAATGCTCTATCTGATCAGCCACTTCGTCGGGGCCGCCATGGATTTTGCGCGAACCTGATACGGAACCGATTTGCCGCATCTGCAACTCGCCCAACGAGGCATAGATGTCATCGTAGGTGGAAATTGCGCCGCGTACGGAGTTTAAATATTCAGCCACGACATCCAAATCGACGGCATCTGCCAGCGCCTTGGAATCCGCTATAGCCTCTTCATTTGTTTCGCGAACAAGGACACTTGCGTGCATCTGTAATTTAACGGCACCTTCCGGCCGGCCGGCATCGCGGGCAATGCGGTTTATATCTGCTGTTCGTTTTGCGCATTCTTCTTGCGGCGTGCGGCCGGGCATGAAAATATAATCGGCATGTTGCCCGGCGAATTCGCGGCCCGCATCCGAGGCGCCAGCACTGACGATCAATGGTCTTGGCTGTTGCACGGTCTGAGGACCCACGATTGCGCCCTCTATGGCGAAATAGTTCCCCGTGAAATTCACCTCGCCCTGCGACCAGAGTTGCGTCACTACCTCGACGAATTCAGCCGCCCGCTCGTAACGGGCGTCATGATCAAATTCGGGCGCCAAGCGATTGGCCAAATGTCCCCCGAAGCCTGTGCCGGAAACAATATTGACGCCCCAACGTCCATTGCTCAGACAGTCCAGCGCGCTACCGATGCGCGCGACTGCCAGCGGATCGAACCAAGAAGTATGAATGGTTGTGATCAGTCGAATTTTTTTCGTTACCGGGATTAACGCGGCCGCCAGAATAGGCGCCAATAGAATGGGATCCTGTACATTGGCTTCCGTTGCTTTTGGTCCATAAGAGCCCCAGGCATCGGCCATAAACAGATAGTCGAGCCCGATTTCTTCCGCCGCCTGGGCAACATCTACATGTGTCTGTATTTCCATGGCATTCAAATTGCGTTCAGCGACCTCATGCGAAATCGCATGCATTGTAGGTGTATTTGGATAAAATAGGCCGATCCGCACGCTCATTTTTATAATTTCCTCTATTTCCCTGGCCCGTTTACAGTAGCATTGAATTTTATATCTTCCATATATTTATTGCGGATATGCATAAATGAGGACGCCTGCATTCAATTAGTATGCCGTTATTGAGTATCGCTTAATCAACAATTTGCGGCATTCGAATTAATGTCCCATTGCGCTCGCGCTTATAAAAAATGAAAATGGAAATTATTCAACCCGTCCTGGAGAATTCCAGCGTGCACCTGCCGGACGCCCCGAACAGACGATAGCCAACTATACTTAATAGCTGATCGATTGGCTGGTACTTGTAGGGATTACGCTTTAAAGGACCTGCACGAAGAGGTCGTAGCCGCAGCCAAACGTCCAACCCTCGATACACTGGGTGCCGCCGAGACGGGCGTGGACAAGCCGGGAGACGGGTGTAGTGGTATAGCTCGTAGCGAAGGCGCGGTAGTTTGCGCCCGCTTTTGGGCCCAAGGCGGCGGCACCTCGCGGAATGCCTCGCCAAGGAAAATGGATGCGAAAATGACGTGTTGGACGGTCACCGCGATACCAAGATGCTCTGTCACGCTGCTGCAAATCGGTATCAGCGGCATGAGATTATGCTGCGAAATTAAGTAAGCGCCAGATACATTTCGTTGCTACTGGCCTACCCCATTTAATATTAATCACAACAGATGTTGACCGGCGGTGCAGCCAATTGGATCACTCACCGGCCTGCCAACTCTCGATTTGCGTCGGCGATCACTTCGCGGCCAAGCGGCAGACCGTTGACCACATCTAGCAAATCACGCAGAGAATTCACAATATGTGTGCGCGCCAGCATCTCAGCGCGTTCCGGGTCGCGAGACTTTATCGCATCGATCAATGCAAAATGCTCATTTAACCGAGCATGATTTACAATGTCACGCCGGCTCGATTGTTTCCATACCTGCCAGCCCATTTGGCTGGTCCGTGAAAACGCCGTGCTTAAACAATCATACTGCGACAATAGATAATCATTGCCGGACGACGACGCGATTAAGCGGTGCAATTCGTCACTCAGGCTGGCCTGCATGTCAGGATCAAGTTGCATTCCGTTGGCGGTTAGAGCTTCAAATCTGGCACGCATGTCGTCGAGCACCGAATCTTCGATACTGTTCACCGACAACCGGGCCGCCAATCCATCAATCACTTCCCGCAACTGCAAAATGTGGATCATTTCGTCCAGAGTCATCTCGCGGATCAGCACGCCCTGCTTGCCCACTACTCGGACCAAATAATCCCTTTCAAGCAGATTGAGGGCCTCCCGAACCGGCGTCCGGCTAACATTCAGCCGCCGTGCCATTTCAGAAATGGAAACGGTTTGTCCAGGTTTGTATTCAAGGTTAAGAATATCACTTTTTAAACGCCGATAAACATCGAGACGAAGAGAGCCATCCTCTTCTTGCGCGTCAGTTCCATCGGAATTCCATGTTTTCAAGTTAGAAATTGGCACAAACTCCCCATTCTACAGCCGCCGTTTATTCCAAAGGCATGTTAGCGGATTCAGTGCCGTTGGCGCAAATCAAAAATAAGCGTCGCGGATCTTGCTTTACCTATTGAATACGATTAGTATTCTTACTGTATCAATTGCTGAAGCTTCGCGATCGGCGGCACTGGGAGACCACCAATGGCACATGCAAGTAGGAGGCTGGTGACGATGCTGTCGCCGCTGAATCCATTGCGATTTCCACGGCAGCGACGACCTCGGGCTTGGCGCCCATGAGGAACGCCAACATGCATCTAGCATTGCTGATTTCTAATTCTGTATCGCCGCACACGATCGGGCAATGGCGCCTGCCACGTTCGTACAGAGGTTTCAATTTTACTGATCCGGAGTTCTGGGAACATTTGGCACGCACGGCAGAGCGCGGGCTGTTCGACATGGTATTCTTTGCCGACGCCTACTCGCTTCACGATGTCTATAAGGGCACGCCCGACGACACAATCCGCTACGCTGTGCAATACCCGCGACTCGACCCATTGCCCCTGATACCAATGATGTCGCGGGTGGCGCGTCAGCTTGGCTTTGGTGTTACAGGGTCGACGACTTTTCTGCCGCCCTATTGGCTGGCCCGGCACTTTGCTACCCTGGACCATCTGACTGGCGGCCGCATCGGCTGGAACATTGTAATGTCCTATGCCCGCAGCGAAGCGGTGAATTTTGGCTTAGACCAGATGCTCGAACATGACGATCGCTACGCGGTTGCCGAAGAATATGTCGATCTGTGCAATCAACTATGGTCATCCTGGGACGAAGATGCCGTCGTCTGGGACCGGGAGCACGGCATCTATGCCGATCCTTCGAAAGTTCATAAAATCAACTTCGCCGGGGATCATTTCCGTTGTGAAGGTCCTTTGCATGTGCCGGCCTCGCCACAGGGACGGCCACTTATGCTTCAGGCTGGCCAGTCACCCCGCGGATTGGCCTTCGCGGCAAAGCATGCCGAAGTCTGCTTTGCTGTTCGCCATAATGCAAAGGGCATGCGTAGCCATCGCAAAAGTCTTGATGCAGAGTTGGCAAAAATTGGCCGAATAGATCGACCTAAAATTCTTTGGGGAATCATGCCGATTGTCGCAGAGACTCATGCACAAGCAGTGGAGAAACAGCGCCAATTGATCGAGAATGTGCCCCTTGAGGCGGCCTTGGCAATGATGTCGGGGCATTTCGGGGTCGATCTCTCTAAGGTGCCGCTGGACGAGCCGCTCGAAAATGTGGAAGGCGCACAGGGCGTTCGGGGCAGCATGGCTGCGATCGCTGAAGATTACAGTGACCGCATGACCCTGAGGCAGCTCGCACCACGCTTTGGTGCGGGGATCGCGCCCCATGTGGTCGGCAGTCCGGCAGAGATAGCTGACCAATTGGAAGCTTTTCATGATGCCGCCGATGGTGACGGCTTTATGTTGGTGACCCATGCGCTGCCCGGTAGTCTGGAAGAATTTGTTGAATTGGTCGTCCCCGAATTGCAGCGGCGCGGCGTGTTTCGCAAAGCGTATTCACCAGGCACGTTACGTCAACGCTTCATGGATACGGATTGACAGCATGACGATTGGAGGGCGATTGGGCATTCAACTCTACGGCAAGCAAGTACTGTCCGATCTCACTCTCACGCATGGCAGCGGTGGAAACTTGATGGGACTGCCGTTGGAACGGCTGGGCATTGACTTTATTGTCCTTGGCGGGCGCGCACCCGGCGAAACCTTTATTGATGTTTCCGGAGGCGCCAGCGTGGTTCCCGTGGCGGCTAGTGCACTTTGTGTCTTAGCACCCAAAATCAACATCATCACGCGGCTCAGTCCTTGGTGCTTAAAGCCTGCTCACATCGCGCGCATCGGAGCTAATCTCGATCGTCTCTCGCGCGGTCGCTGGCAACTTCTGTTGGACTTCGCAGATACTTCTTATGCTGCTGTCGCGCCGTCCATGGCGGAGTTATCGGACTTTGCGTTTGAGGTGATCGATACCATTCACGGGCATTGGCGCGGTCCGGTGGATCATGACGGACATTTTGTTCGTTCGGTCGGCCGCATTGTCGGCCCCCGGCCGGAAGATCCCTTACCCAAAATATTGATCGAGCTGCCACCGGAGGCGATTGAATATGCCGGCGCGCTGTCCGACCGTATTTCGGGAATTGTCGTCGAATCCGGTAATGTCAAATCCAGTGCCGGCATGCAAGATCTTTTGCACTCTCCCGTCGTTGTGCGCGACACGACCATGGCGGCGAACGCCATTGTCGACACATTAGCGTTGCCAGCTGATCGACGGCCGATCGCCGGTACCGCAGATTCCGTGTGTGATCAACTGATGGACCTTATGGCGAAGGCCAACACCGGCAATCTGGTCGTCAGTTTTCCAGCTCTGACTACCAACGAAATCAGGTTATTTGCCGAAAGCCTGGCTCCACAACTACGGCCGTCGACCACCGCAAATGACATCGGAATGGAGTGCTGAAGGATGACATCGGCACATACTAACGATGAGGGACTGCGCTTGGGATTGTTCTATCCTTCGACGACAGGCTTGCATGTCGTTTCGCGCACCGTCGCCGAACGCAATCCCGATGCCTTCGATCCCGATGTCCAAATACGGTTAGCGCAAGCCTGCGAGGAGGTCGGATTAGACTACCTTTTCGTGGCCGATCGGTGGGCGTCATACGGCGAACGCTGCACAGCCAATGGCTTTCAGGACCCCATGTGGTATGCCCCGATACTAACCGGCGCATTGGCGGCGGCAACCCGCAAAATTGCCATTGTCACCACGGCTCATACGACCTACCACGAACCTGGGAATATCGCTGCGATGGGCGCGTCGATCGACCAACTTTCAGGCGGACGCTGGGGTATAAATATCGTGACAGGATTTAGTCCCAACGAGGCAGGCCTGTTCGGGATGGGGCAAATCGAGCATGACCGCCGATACGAAATGGCGGACGATTATCTTGGTGCCATGAAGCATCTTTGGTCCGGTGACCTAACAGGCTATCAGGGGCAATTCTATAACGTGCCGCCCGGTGTTGGCAGCCCACGACCTCTTCAACGCGAGCCTTTGGTCATCTCCGCAGGCGCCAGCCCGGCTGGCCAGGCTTTTGCCGCAAAACATGCTGATTGGATGTTTATGAGTGCAGCGGACTCCAAGGAAATGACCGACAAGATCGAAAACGTTAACAATATGGCTGCGGGATTCGGTAGGCCGAAAGGAAGCATTCGGGTCATGCTGCACGCAAGCCTTATCGTGCGTGAAAGCGATGATGAAGCTGAAGCCGCTGCCGAAGAAATAAAATCCCAGGTTGATCTGGAAGGAGCGCGTGAGTTTGTTTCAGAGCTGATGGGCGGCATGGACACCATGCGTCAAAACTTTGGTTCGCTCGAAGAGCGGGAGCGGCTGCTGCGTGTTGGCTCCCGCGGGGCGGCGCGCCCGCTATTCGGCTCACCGCGCACTGTCGTGGAGAAGATTGTTGAAATGCATCGCGACTTCAATTGTAGAGGCATCGCTTTTTCATTGCCGCTATGGAGCCCGGAAATCTTACGTAGCCATATGTCAGACATTTTGCCCTTGCTGGCCGAAACCGGCATATGGCGTAGTCCTTTTGACCGGGGTTGGACATGGTAGGTTGCGCCCCGGCCGCATTGGCAAACGGTTGGGGCTGGGGCGCAACCGGCCTATTTGACCGGGTTAGACCAGTTCGGGTCGTACTCGAGACCAAGGCTAGCCCGCCCAATGGTGCCGAGGATACGATCGATATTCTCATGTTGGACGTAAGTGGTCAGATCTCTGAAGATTCGCTCCAGCGGATATTTTTCCAACAGTGCGCTGGCCCCACAGGCGCGAATGGCCTCATTCACGACCATTTCAGCTTGCTCTTGACCAATTACCCGGCAGATATTCGACATCACCGCAGCCTCGGTCGGACGATCAGCCATCCAGGTCGCCCCGGTCCGGGCAAGATAACCATGCATCAGTTCAATACCTATGCGCATACGCGCTGCATGATGCTGGACATATGGATCTTCACCCTTGCCTCGTTCAGCGATATAGTCCTTGGCGAATTCGAATGCCGCCTCCGACGCACCGAGAAAACTTGCGGTGAAGTGCGGGATGAACCTAGCCTGCCAGTTGAAGTCCAGATACTCCTTCACCGTCATCAATTTGCCGTCTTCCGGCACTATGACGTCTTTCAGGGTAACCATGTGGCTGACAGTGGCCCGCATCCCGAGCACCTTCCACCAATCCTTGTCGATGATAATACCGGGCTGATTGAGATCAACGATAAAGATGTGCTGCTGCTCTGCCAGCTCGCGCTCAGGATCAGGCAAAAGAGCCATGATCAAAGCGTGGGTCGCGGCGCCAGCACTCGTTGCAAAACCCTTAATGCCGTTCATTTTCCAACCGCCGTCGACACGCTCGACCGTGGTTTGCGACGCAATTTTCAAGTTAAAGTCACTGACATCCTTGCGCACAGGCTCGCTGCCCCATATGACGAAACGCATATCTCCGTTGACGACACCAGACAGATAATGTTGTTGCTGTTCCTCGCTGCCGTGCTTGTTTATCATGTCGACGGCGTTGACATGGCCCTCGTAACAGCGGCCAAGCGAAAGGTCACCTTTGGCAACCGCGGTTGTAATCCGCCATTGCGTCAACGGATCGCCGTTGCTCATGGCGATACCTTGACCGCCCAATTTGTGCGGCACAGCGGTGGAGAGCAGACCCGCCGCATGCAGGTCGTCAAAGTCCTCTGTAGGAAACTGAACATTACGGTCATAGTCGGCGGCGCGAGCGGCAAATTTTGGGCTCAGCTCTACTGCGCGCTGCACCAAATCTTCAGATTTATCCATAGGCATAGGTTTTTCCCTCGATACGTCATGAAATTACATGTCAGACCAAGCATCGCAATGCCGACGCGGCCTGACGGATTAAGTTGTCAAACATAGGTAAAAAAATTTACAAAAGCAATAATAAATATAATATTTACAAGTAAAATGGAGTTAATATTTCGATATACTTATAACATATACTTCGTAATTTAGATATTTTGCAAAATATTGACATTTTTTACTTTTAACCCAGCGGATTCATATCTCAAGTGTAATGCCTAGTCATACGGAATTTGCACTTCTCTTATGAGTTAATTGTCTAATTTTCATGTATTTTTTTACGTTTTATGTATTGTTTTTTTTAGTTTCATGTATAGTTTTTTCGGGTTTCATGTATTGTTTTATACTAAGCTTCATGTATGGTGTATTAATTTTCATATATGTTTGATATAAAACAAAAAAATGATTGATTTTTATAAGATCGGGAGGTTTTATTTTAGATCATATAATGCAACGCTGGGTTTTAGTGTAAACAAAAAGTATCTATAAATTTGCAATTCGGCGCATTAATGGCCGTATCTCCATTGCTAAACTGCCAATCTATATTGAAGGCGGATGTATCAGTGGGTGCTAAACGGGCGAGCGGTCAAAAATCCGCTGGCTTGTAACTAATAAGGCGTAAGCCTGGAAAATTTAGGGAGTAAAAGAAAATGAAACTTTTAAAAACTACAAAACGAATAGCTGCATTAGGGCTGAGTGTCCTAATGGCGGCTAGTATCGCACAGGCCGGGTCTCTGCCGAAAGAAGTGAAGATTGGCGGGTTGATGCCTCTCACTGGCAACGCCGGTTTCGTTGGCGTAGAACTTCGCAAGGGCCTGGATTTGGCCTTAGCCGAATATCATAAAAACCTGCCGGAAGGTCTGCCCTCGATCGACGTCATCTATGTGGACTCACAAGCTGATCCAAGGATGGGTTTTCAAGGTTATCAGCGCCTGGTGACCCGCGATGAGGTTAAGGTTATAGTCCTGACCTACACCAGTGTTGCCAAGGCGGCGGCGCCTCAGGCTATACGCGATAAAACCGGGATGATGAATGTTACCCAAGGCCCGGTAACCGAACTCGGGAAGAACTTTACCAGTACTCTGCCGCCCTATTCGATGCAGGGACTGGCGGTACTAAAATACGCCGTGTCAAAACTCGGTTTAAAACGAATCGCTGTGATCTATGAAAATTCCGAGGCGTTTGTGGCCGCAATGGAAAATCTGCGTGATGTCGCCTGTCCGCAGGTTGGCTGCGAAGTCGTCGCTTCAGAAGAGATTCCTGCTGGCGCTACTGACATTGCGGCACAAGTTACCGCCGCACTTGCAACAAACCCCGATGCAGTATTTCCCATCGGAATTCAGGCCCAGACCATACCAGTAGTACGCGAACTGCATACGCGGGACTATAAGGGCCAAATCATAGGTAATGGCGAATTGGGCGCCATTATCAGCGCGGGAAGTGGGAATCTTATCGAAGGTGCAATTTATCCAACCTACGCATACGAGAAAGATAACCCAGACTTCATCCGTGTTTCCAAAGCCGTCATGGACGCAACTGGCAAAGAAGCAACCCAGTATCTCTTCTTGGGGTATCAGGCAGGCCAGGTCGTGGCGGGCGTTATGGCCCAGATGGATAAAATGGGCCTCGAATGGTCCGGCGACAATTTCATCAAGGCTCAAATAGCGGGCAAGTTCAGTACAATTATGGGCGAAGTCAGCTTTCTTGAGGATGGGCGCATCGTGGAACCGATGACGATGATGGAAGTAAAGGACGGCAAAGGTGTTGCCGTTGGCAAGGTTCTTCCAGAAGACCTGATCGAGAAATAATTTGGTCGGCGGCCGGGCCCACGGTGCGCTACAACGCAACGTGAACCCGGCCACATCCTGCCAAAAAAAAGCCTGCGATTATATTCCAGTAGTGAGAATATTTATGTGGGCAGAGGCATCGGGGCCGCGTAGCTTTGGAAATACGGGAGTATTCGTTAATGAATATATCATCAAGCAGTTCCTCTAAGGTAGACATCGAGCAGGAACCGCTATTGACGATCAATGGGCTCAGAGCGGGTTATCGTGGCTGGGAGGTGCTCAGCGATATCAATTTGCGGCTCAAACCCGGCGAGACCCTTGGCATCCTTGGCCACAACGGTGCTGGTAAGACGACCCTACTGCGTTGTATCGCCGGGTTGCTGGCGCCAACGCATGGTCAGATCAGTTATGACGGGGAGGATATTAGTCGTTGGTCCATTCCCCAGCGCGTCAAGAAGGGCATCGTCTTGGTGCCGCAAGGTCGGGCCCTATTCCGTGAATTGTCGATCCGTGACAACGTCATGCTTGGCGCATTCAGAAAGACGCCAAGCGAGGCTCTTCAGGCTTGGAACAGTTTGTCTGAACGCTGGAAATGGCTGGCAGAAAGGCAGACGACTCACGTTGAAAAACTTAGTGGCGGCCAGCAGCAGATTGTCGCCAATGCTCGGGGTTTGGCATCATTACCAAACCTGCTAATGGTTGATGAGCCATCAATCGGCCTGTCGGGTGTTGCCGTCACCGAGTTGGTGGAGTTTCTCAAGGGGCTGCGAAGCGAGGGCAAAACTACCATTCTTGTAGAACAGAACGTCGGTCTCGCCGCAAATGTTTGCGACCATTTTATGATTCTACGCAACGGCGAAGTAATTGGCCTTTACCACCGCTCTGAATTGCCGATGGAAAATCTCTGGTCGTTGTTTTAATTCTATAGATATGCAGGGGAGTTTGTAGCAGTGTCGCAATTGCTTGATATTATAATACAGGCGTTCTACACGGGTGCCGAATGGGCGTTGATCGCCACCGGTTTCGGGTTTATCGCCCGAACAACAAACATATTCCATCTTGCATTAGGTGGCATCTACGCCATTGGTGCCTATGGCTGCTATTATTTTACCGTACAGCTGGGAATGCCGTTGTTCATTGGTGCAATCATCGGCGTTTTGCTGGCAGGCGTGGGCGGTGCGTTGATCGACTTGGCAGTCTACCAACCGGTTACCGGCCTATATGGCAAGCGACAGGTTGATCGACTTTCACCGTTCATTGCGTCACTTGGCGTGCTGATTGTGTTGCAGAATTGTATTCAGCTTTGGTTTGGCTCAATTCCCCTATTTATAGAATCACCTGACTGGGGCGTGGCGACAATCGGCACCTCACGTATTCTGGTATGGAATTTGGTGAAAATCCTGATCTCATTCTGTTCGGTTGCGGCCTTTGCACTTTGGCTTGTCAAAACCCGTACCGGCGCCAGCGCCCTCGCGCTTGGACAAAGTCCGGAAGGCGCAAGCGTCGTCGGTATTTCCGAACGAGCGGTCCGCTTGCAGATATTTTTTGCGACCGGTTTGTTTGCTGGCCTTGCTGGCGTTCTCGCCATCATGACACACCCCACGCTGCCGCACGATGGCTTGGCAATCGTCATTTATGGGGCGCTGATCGCGATGATGCTGCCGAAAGCCAATGTGCTTGTGTGGTGGCTAATTGCAGTGGCGGCCGCATTCGTCTATGCCGCAACCATAACCACTATTGGCGGCGGCTGGCACGACGTGGTGCTACAAACAGTGCTAATGTCCGCGGTAGTCATACTTCGCATTATAATGCCAGCAATGCAGCGCCGGCGTATTATTAGGGAAGCCAGCCTACTTGAGGCGACGAAAAATAATCGTTAGCAAAAAAATAATTCGCGATCACCAATTCCCTTCTCTTTAGGAGACCGTCGATGACCTATTGGTTAACCGTAGCAACGTTTTCACTGATCTATGGATCACTAGCAATCTCTTATAATATTTGCGTCGGTTATGTCGGCCTGTTGTCGATCGCCCACGCTGCTTTTTTCTCGATTGGTGCCTATGCATACGGGATTATAGGGTTCCAAACCGGAGACGGTGGCCTTTTCCCCGTTGCTGCCTTGGCTGGAATTCTGGTCGCCGTTCTCATTGCTACCGTGTTGGGGTGGGTCTTCACGATGCTTGACGAGCATTATGTGATCATTGGGACATTTGCGCTCCAGATCATTTTCACCTCGTTACTATTGAATCTTGATGTTGTTACTGGCGGCATACAAGGCATAGCCGGTATCCCCTGGCCAGAGATCGGGCCTTGGGAGATAGATACTGTAAATGAAAGGCTAGTTTTTGCAGTATTGCTGATCGCATTGACCTTGGGCTACGCGGTTTGGATCCTAAAATCTCCAATTGGTCTGCGCACACGCGCAGCACGGGAGAACCCGGTCGCCGCGTCATCTACCGGCATTTCCGTACGTCGCCTGCAGGTGATCATGTTCGCCTCCGGCGCAGGTTTCGCGGCTCTTGCGGGATCGGTCTACGCCGGTGTCATCGGCTTCATTGACCCAACGACTTTTACTTTGCACGTCTCGATTACGATGCTCAGCATGGTCGTTATTGGCGGTTTGGGAAACCCCTACGGGGCACTCGTTGGCGGTGTCGTCATCGCTACACTGCCGGCATTGGTCCAAGAGTTTGACATCGGTGCTAGCTCGGCAGCCGCCATACAGCAGATTCTGTTTGGACTAATCATGATCTTGATGATTATTTTGCGGCCCAGCGGCCTGTTCCCAGAGAACCGGTTGGTCCGAATTCCACGGGGAAAATGAACACTATGTCAGAACAAAAACTCGAAATCAAAAATGTCTCCAAGCGCTTCGGCAACGTCATTGCCTGTAATGACGTAAACTTGCAGATCACGCCGGGCACAAGCACCTCGATAATCGGTCCAAACGGGGCCGGTAAGAGCACGCTGCTCAATATCATCTGTGGCGAGGTGCTGCCTGACCGCGGCAACGTAATGTGGCAGGATACCTTGCTAATTGGTCATACCATTCAAGACATCGC
This sequence comes from Sneathiella sp., assembly GCF_041689005.1. Taxonomy (GTDB): domain Bacteria; phylum Pseudomonadota; class Alphaproteobacteria; order Sneathiellales; family Sneathiellaceae; genus Sneathiella. The sequence continues at coordinate 7,007 of NZ_JBDNHC010000022.1, read as the reverse complement.
CCGGTTGGGTATTGCGCGTATGTTCCAGGACTTGAAGCTATTCGATGCAATGACCGTATATGAAAATATGCTAGTCTATGCCCAGACTATTACCCGATATCGCCGCGCCGCGCCGCAGCGTTTCGTGGCGGGTAGTGATAATATTGATGAGCAGATTGAGGTGGCGTTGCGACAACTCAATCTGCTTGATGTCGCAGATCGCCGGGTCCGCGAATTGTCTTACGCTGAACGTAAGCTGGTTGCCCTGGGAAGAGTGATGATAACGCGCGCCAGCGTGGTGTTGCTGGATGAACCTGCCAGTGGCTTGGACAAAGTCAATCTAGAAATTATGCTCGAAGTAATTGAGGCATTGAAAGCATCAGGCACTGTGCTGCTGGTTGTAGAACATAACCTATCGATCGTCGAACGATTGGCTAGCCGGGCGATTCTAATCGAAGAAGGTAGTGTGATTGCTGACGGTAGTCCGGCGGAGGTGTTCCGAGATTCTAATTTCGGCCGGGTTTATTTTGCGCTTCAGGAGACCACGTAAATTTTCTATTCAAAGAAAATTCACGTGGGGCCAAGGCCAAAAATGAACTTGTAGGGCTTGGGGTTCCTAATGGCCTTGATTACTCGTATGCTGGATTTTTGACCCGAAAAAGAAGACATTGACGTCACGTTCGGCCCGGTGAAACCGGATTCCCCGCACAAACAGTGCGATAGTACTAACGTTGAGAAATGTGGACCGATATGGATTTTGGTGTTTCCAAAAATTTACCAGCCGTTACGGTCATCCAGCCACTCCTCGATGACTACGTCATTATGTTCCCCAGCTAACGGCGGTTGCTGAAATATCTCGAACTCATAGCCTGACATCCGCACTGGATTTCCTATGGTTTTGGTTTCACCCCCATTTGGCAATGACATAGGCTGAATAATGCCACTTGCTATTACCTGCGGGTCTTGCAATACCTCGGCATAGCTCAGAACCGGCGCAGTGGGTATACCCGCCAGGTCCATCAGTTCCCGCCATTCATCTGCTGATTTTGCCTTCAACGCTTCCTCAATCAAAATTTGCAATGCCTTCTGATTGGTAGCGCGCAGTTTAGTCGAAATAAAACGTGGATCCGTTTTGAGTTCAGCACAATTGATTGTATCGCACAAGATACTATAGAGACGATCATTGCCGGCGGCGATAATGAAGTAAACGCCATCACCCGCCTGGAACGCCTGATAGGGTGCGTTGCGCGGATGGGCTGACCCCATGCGAGAAGGTACATTTCCTGTACCCCAATATTCACTTGTTTGCAGTGCCGAACAGGCTAGCATGCAGGATAGCATCGGCACGTCCATGCGGCAGCCTTTGCCGGTTCGGCGCGCTGAATGCAGTCCCACCATACAAGAAAGCGCACCAAAAAGCCCGCTGGCAAAATCGCCGAACGGAACACCGCACTTCGCGGGAGGGCCATCCTCCTCCCCGGTGATGCTCATAATGCCGCTTGCACCTTGGATCGCGATATCAAATGCGCCTTTGCCATAATAGGGACCAAAATGTCCATACCCAGATACCGAGGTGTAGACGATACGGGGATTGATCTTGATCACGTCGCCATAACCAAAACCCAAGCGGTCCATGACACCAGGGCGAAAATTCTCCAGCAAAATATCGGCTTTACTAATAAGCTGCCGTATTCTGGCGCAATCTTTCTCATCTTTTAGGTCCGCCGTAATGCTTCTTTTATTACGACTGATGGAGGCGAAGTTAAGACTATAATCGCCGTCAGGTCCGGATACTTGCGGTGGCCAACGCCGCAAATCTTCTCCCCCTGGAGGCTCTATCTTAACAACTTCCGCGCCCCAGTCGCCGAGCAGCATGGAGCCGAACGGCCCCGCGGCGTACTGCCCAAACTCGAGAATTCGGACCCCAGAAAGCGGCATGTTACTACTGCTTCCATCCGAGCCACCCGTCGCATTTTTCTTCTCATCCGCGCTATTGGCCATGCATGATTTCTCCAAAGTCAAACCGTTTTAGTCTGTGTGCTAACCTGCAACAAATAGCGCGATAACCAAAGTGTTTTGCGCCGATGATATTCTATTTGTATTCAATATGTATTGCAAGTTAAAGGAAAAGCCATTGAGGCCGTCCCACATGTGTCAGGCGTATGCCTGATAGCGCGATTTAGCAATTTGAGCGGAGGAATATATTGCGGCCGCGAGACCTCGCTGTATAACGAATGCGGCATCGCCATGGATTGCCATAGAGTCTTGGCTGGGACGCCTTTTTTCCAAGTTTAGCCAAACCCAACGTGTTGTTGTAAAAGCGAGACTATTAAAATAGGAATTTTGATCTGGCACACTCAGGGCAGCCGGCTTTTTCGGAAAATCACTTAGTCTGAAAATTGTCGGTAATAATCATTTGACTGCAGTTCCGATTGTTTTGACAAGCGATCGACCCTATGCATAATGCCCATGATCGGCTTATCGTATTTCTCTTGCATTCAAAGCGTCAAGGAATTTAGGCTGTTAAAATAATTGTATGTGATTGTGGCATTTTCGGTCGCGCGCACATACAGACAACGCGCGCTTGGCGAATAAAAAATGGGCCGAAAACCAGGTTGGCTGGATCCAAGCATTACAGGAGGGATATCTTTATGAAGTCTACGCACGACCCGCTAGCGGACGTCCGCTTGTACGAGACGACGATTGATGAGATGTTTTGTCGCGCTGTTGCACGCTGGCCCGAGCGGCCTTTGGTGGTGGCCGATGGCACTCATATTTCATTTGCGGAAATGGAGGCCCTTGTTGACCAGGCGAGCCGTGGCCTTCTCGCGCTCGGCGTCGGGCCAGGGGACCGGGTGGCGTTATGGATGTCAAACATCTGGGAATGGATCGTCGTGCAATTCGCTGTCACGCGGATTGGGGCCGTGCTGACACCGATCAATACCAGGCTGCGGGTCGATGATATGGCGCATATTATCAGCGATTGTGGCGCAACTGTTTTGTTTACCCAAGACACCTCGATGGATTTTTCTTATATGAAGGTCATGGAGGAAATACTTGAGGCCCTCGGGCCCGACACTACGTTGCGCCATGTGGTGGTGACCCGCCCGACAGGGGCAATGGCTGAACCATTCGGTACATGGGACGACTTTATAAAGGGGGCCTGCGACGGGGATCCGACACCAAGACCAGCTACGGACCCTAAGGAGCTGGCCTATATCCTCTATACCTCGGGCACAACGTCGCTGCCCAAAGGCGTCATGTTAAGCCATGCCAGCCTCAACAATTCCATCAACATGGCTCGTTCATTTCGCGATGGCGATGTCAACATGATGATATATCCATTATTTGCGATTACAGGCTGTCACAACACAGTATTGATCGCGCTATTGCATGGCGGCTGTGTTGTCATGCAGGAGCGGTTCGAACCGGTCGAAGCTCTCATGCTTATCGAGCGGCACCGTTGCACGATCATTGGCTGTATCACGAATGTTTTGAGCGAAATTGCCGCATTGCCTGATTTCAAAACTGCAAAGATAGATAGCCTAAGGGTTGCTAGCATTTTTCCTCGCCGCCCGGAGCACATGGAACTTTTGAAACGATTTGGACTGGAAGCTGCATCCACCGGGTATGGCATGACGGAGACCTGTGGACCGGTTTGCTTCGTCGCCGACCTTGATCCAGATTCCATGGCCTCTGATGGCAAACCAGTGCCTGGCGACGAGGTTCGATTGGTGACGGAGGACGGCCGTGAAGCGGCGGTGGATGAGAATGGCGCCATCCTGGTACGTTCGCCTCATAACATGATTGGCTATTTCAACAACCCAGAGGCAACCGCCAGGACCATTGATGATGATGGCTGGGTACATACGGGAGATATCGGTCGCTGGGATGCCAAGGGCCGAATGACCTGGGTGGCGCGGGCCAATGATATTATTAAATGTTCCGGGTTCAATTTCGCGCCCGAAGAGGTAGAAACCTATCTAGCCAGTCACGACGCGATCGCGGAAGTGGCCATCGTGGGTGTTCCCGACCAAGGCAAGGGGGAGATTGGCGCCGCCTTTGTCGTTGGCAACAACGGGTTGACCATTGAGCTTGAAGACCTGCGGGAATTCTGTGCGGGGCGGATCGCATCTTACAAAATTCCAGGCCATGTTTTCATGCGGGATAAATTGCCAAAGACGGCAAGCGGCAAGGTCCGCAAGGTTGAGCTGAAAGCATGGTTTATAGAGCGGTAGTAAGCTACCAGGGCAAAATCAATATCAAACGTATGTTACGAGGAGTATTCTCAAGTGGAAGATGCGGTAGTTACGGAGCTGGAGGCCAAGAGGGCCGCGGGACGAGCAAGCGGCAGCAAGGACAAAGTAACCAGACTACGGTCCCAAGGTAAGTTGCTGGTGCGGGAACGCTTGGATCTATTGCTTGATAAGGGTAGCTTCGAAGAGATCGGTATTCTTGCCCATAGCCAGAACGATGAATTGCGAAATCGAACGCCTGCGGACGGCACGGTGGTCGGCAGCGGAAAGATCGATGGCCGCAGGGTTTTCGTTGGTGCTGATGACCCGACGGTGCTGGCCGGCACCCGCGGCCGGGTGGCCGAGGTGAAGATGACCCGCGTACGGGAATTGGCTTTGCAGGAAAAAAAGCCATTCATTTCCCTCAATGAGGCGGGTGCCGCTCGCGTACAGGAAAATCGGGGTGCGCTCTGTGCCGAACTGGGACTGGGTTTTGAGCATCATTTCCAGATGAGTGGCCTGGTGCCCCAGGTTTCGGCCATGTTAGGGCCCAGTTTCGGCGGACCATCATTTATTGCGGCACAAGGCGATTTCACAGCGATGGTGGCAGGCACCGGCTTCATGGGCATGTCGGGTCCCCCAATTGTCAAAGTTGGGATTGGAGTGGACCACTCAGCCGAAGAAATAGGCGGCGTGGAAATGGCGACGAAAATCAACGGCCAAGTTAACTATGTTGGCGTCGACGAAGCCGATACAATCACCTCATTGCGGCGCTTTCTATCATATTTTCCAAGTAACGCCGAGCAGACGCCGCCCAGGGTTGCTGCCCGGCCTGCACCCTGCGAAAGCCCCGAGGGCATGCAGGCGCTCATGAAGCTGGTGCCTGAGAATCAACGCCGAGCCTATGACATGGTCAAACTGCTTCATCTGATCACTGACGAAGACAGCATGTTTCCAATCAGCCCCGATTACGGCAAGAACCTGGTCACAACGCTAGCGCGTATGGGAGGTCAGTCCGTGGGGATCATTGCCAATAATCCCTCCCAGAACGCGGGGGTGCTGGATGAGAAGGCGGCCGTTAAGGCACGCAAATTTATTGACCTTTGCGATGCGTTTCATATCCCGCTGATTTTCTTTTCTGATTCACCGGGATTCTTGATCGGACCGATGATTGAACGACACCGCACGGTCAGTCTCGCCAGCCGTCTGTTGAATTCACTAATAGCGGCCAGCGTGCCAAAAATCACCATTGTCCTACGCAAGGCCGTCGGCTTAGCTTATATCGCTATGTGCGGCCGGGCCTGTCACCCCAACGCCATTGTTTCCTGGCCGACGGCGTTTTTTGATGTCATGGGCCCCGAAGCTGGAGTGGTACTAGTACATGGCAAGGAAATCGCCGCCGCCGCCGATCCAGCGTCACGGAAACAGGAAATCCTGGCGGAACTGGAAGCGGAGGCAAGCGCCTATGCGACCGCCGGCATGGGATTTGTCGACGACATCATTGCCCCCCTGGAAACTCGGCCCTTCATTCTAAAGACCCTTGAGCGCGCGGAAGGCTGTGACACCATCGGCTTCAAACATAGGATCGATCCCTGATCGGGCGCCCAAGAAAACGCGCCCGATAACCGACATTACCGGACGCACTGTATCTTTTGTTTCAGCGACCGCCCGCCGTGGGCGCCACCATCAAATCAACTTGGCGGCCCGAGCGATGGTACGCAATTGAATTTCAGTGGTGCCTTCCGTGATTGGGTATAGGCGGGCATCGCGGAAAAACCGTTGCACTGGCGCGTCGTTAATATAGCCCACGCCAGCAAAGATTCTCATCGCCTGATCGCTAACGCTAACAGCGGTTTCGCTCGCGACTACTTTTGCCATGGATGCTTCAACCTCGGCCGACTGGCCTGCGTCGTATCGTTCGGCGGCGGAATAAACATGCAGGCTGGCGGAAGTAATATCGATCAACATCTGCGATAGTTTCATCTGGATAGCTTGATATTGATTTATTGCTTTACCGAAGGTCTTCCGCATTCCGGCATATTCAACGGCGGCTTCATATGCGGCCCGGGCCACGCCGAGACTTCTAGCTGCGTGGGTGATCCGGCCTTCCTCCAGGACTGACATGACATATTCCATGCCGTGGTTTTCTTCACCTAACAGGGCTTCGGCGGGAACCCAGCAATCAAAGAATACAGAGCCGGTCTCCATTGAGAGATGTCCCAATTTATCCATTTTCTGAATTTCAATGCCCGCCGTATCGCTATCCACGAGAAACAGGCTCAACCCCTTCCGGCGCGCGTCCCGGTCCGTGTAAACGACAACGATCATATAGTCGCTCATGGGTGCCCCGGTAATGTAGAGTTTATTGGCCGTGATGCGCCAGCCATTGCCTTCACGCACCGCCTTGCCGTTCATGGATAAGACGTCGGAACCGGCGCCGGGTTCAGTCATCGCGAAGGCGGACACCTTCTCCCCTCGAATAGTCGGCACGAGATAGCGTTCGATCTGCCCCGGCGTGCCCATTTCAGGTAGTAACCGCTGCCCCAATCCCGTTAACCCTGTACACAGACCCGCGCAGATCCGGGAGCATTCCTCGATCATGATGCACTGAAGCCACAACGAGGCGCCGGCGCCACCCAATGATTCCGGCGCGGTCAGCCCAACCAGCCCATTTTTGGCCGCTTTCTTGATCAGTTCACGGGGATAGGTACCGCTGGTCTCTGCCTGAGTGACTAACGGTGCAATTTCCTGTTCCGCGAACCTGCGGCAAACATCGCGGAAGGCTCTGTGTTC